>JANLYX010000037.1:0-130174 GCA_031365865.1 Hyphomicrobium sp.
TTTTCAAGGTCAACCCGAAGGCGACCAAGCCTGAGATCAAAGCTGCGGTCGAGGCCCTGTTCAAGGTCAAGGTCAAAGCGGTCAACACGGTCGTGCGTAAGGGCAAGCTCAGGGCGTTCCGCGGCATCCGCGCACTGCTCAGCGATACCAAGAGGGCCATCGTCACGCTCGAAGATGGACATTCCATCGACGTGACGACGGGTCTTTAAGGAGTTAAGGGACTATGGCGTTAAAAACATTCAGCCCGACATCGCCCGGCCTCCGCCATCTCGTGATCGTGGACCGCGGCCACTTGTGGAAGGGCGGTCCGGTCAAGAAGCTGGTTGAAGGTCTGAACAAGACCGGCGGCCGCAACAGCGATGGGCGGATCACCTCGCGTCACATCGGCGGCGGTCACAAGCAGGCTTACCGGGTCATCGATTTCAAGCGCCGCAAGTTCGACCATCCGGGCAAGGTCGAGCGGCTCGAATACGATCCCAACCGCACGGCTTTCATCGCCCTCATCAAGTATGAGGACGGCGAGTTGGCCTACATCCTGGCGCCGCAGCGCCTCGCCGTTGGGGATACCGTCGTCTCTGGCGCCAAGGTCGACGTCAAGCCGGGCAATGCCATGCCACTGGCGTCGATGCCGGTCGGCACAATTGTCCACAACGTCGAGACCAAGCCCGGCAAGGGCGGACAATTCGCACGCTCCGCCGGCGCCTTCGTGCAGCTCGTCGGCCGCGACAGCGGCTGGGCCGTCTTGAAGTTGAACTCGGGCGAAACCCGCAAGGTCCATGCCGAGTGCATGGCGACCGTCGGCGCCGTCTCGAACCCCGACCACATGAACGCCGTCGTCGGCAAGGCCGGCCGCACCCGCTGGCTGGGCCGGCGCTCACACGTCCGCTCGATCGCCATGAACCCGGTTGACCATCCAAACGGTGGCCGTACCAAGGGCGGTAAGCATTGGGCGACGCCGTGGGGCAAGCCGACCAAGGGCTACAAGACTCGCAAGAACAAGCAGACCTCGAAATACATCATTCGCGCTCGTCAGAAATCCAAGTAAGCGCGACACGCAAGGAGACGCATTTTGACACGCTCAGTCTGGAAAGGTCCGTTCATCGACGGCTACCTCCTGAAGAAGGCGGATAAGGTCCGCTCGTCAGGGCGTAGCGAGATCATCAAAACGTGGAGCCGCCGCTCGACCATTCTTCCGCAGTTCGTGGGCCTGACATTCGGCGTCCACAACGGCAAGAAGCATGTGCCGGTGGCGATCACGGAAGACATGATCGGTCATAAGTTCGGCGAATTTTCTCCCACCCGGCTTTTCCAGGGCCATGGCGGCGACAAGAAATCGGTGAAGAAATAAATGGGCAAGCCAAGTCACGAGCGGCGCCTTTCCGACGTCGAAGCACAAGCTGTGTTGAAGAGCCTGCGCATCTCGACGCAAAAGCTCAACCTGGTTGCCACGATGATCCGCGGCAAGAAGGTCGACACTGCGCTCGCTGAACTCGAATTCAGCCAGAAGCGCATCGCCAACGATGTTCGCAAATGCGTCATGAGCGCGGTCGCCAACGCCGAGAACAATCACGGTCTCGACGTCAACGACCTGATCGTTTCGGAAGCCTATGTCGGCAAGAACCTGGTGCTGAAGCGCTTCCATGCGCGCGGCCGTGGCCGTGGTTCGTCGATCATGAAGCCGTTTTCGCAGCTGACCGTCGTCGTCAAGCAGGTTGAAGCCGAGAAGGAAGCCCCTAAGAAGGCCGCCGGCAAAGCGAAGACCACGGCGAAGGCCGCGCCGCAGCCCAAGGAGGCCAAGTAATATGGGTCAAAAAGTCAATCCCGTCGGGCTTCGCCTTGGCATCAACCGGACGTGGGACAGCCGCTGGTTTGCCCGCTCGCACGAGTACGGCCGCTTGCTGCACGAAGATTTCGCGATCCGCGATCACATCATGAAGGATCAGCGCGAAGGCGGCATTTCGAAAGTCGTCATCGAGCGTCCGCACAAAAAGTGCCGGGTCACCGTTCACACCGCTCGTCCGGGCATCCTGATCGGCAAGAAGGGCGAAAAGATCGAGCGCATCCGTTCTGATCTCGCCCGCCTGACGTCGTCGGAAGTACACTTGAACATCGTCGAAATCCGCAAACCGGAAATCGACGCCACGCTGATCGCCGAAAGCATCGCCCAGCAGCTCGAGCGCCGCGTTGCGTTCCGCCGTGCGATGAAGCGGTCGGTTCAGTCGGCTCTGCGTTTGGGCGCCGTCGGTATTCGTATCAACGTTGCCGGGCGGCTTGGCGGCGCTGAAATCGCCCGTACGGAATGGTACCGCGAAGGTCGCGTGCCGCTGCATACGCTGCGCGCCGACATTGATTTTGGCTACGGCCGTGCGGTCACCGCTTACGGCATCATCGGCATCAAGGTCTGGGTCTTCAAGGGCGAGATCATGGAACATGATCCGATGGGCTCCGAGAAGAAAGCCGCCGAGATGCAAGAGGGCGGCAGCCCGCGTCCGCGCCGTGACGAAGGTGATCGTGGCGATCGCCGTGAGCGTCGCGGTGGCCGGGGCGGCCGTGGTGGACGCGGCGGTGGTGGCGGCGGCGGTCCAGGTGGATCGAGCGGCGGCGGTGGCGACATCGTGACCGAAGAACCCAAGGTTTAAGAGAACTTCGAGGACTTAGAAGACCATGTTGCAACCCAAACGGACAAAGTTCCGCAAAGCCTTCAAGGGCCGTATCCACGGTGTCGCCAAGGGCGGCACCACGCTGAATTTCGGCGAGGTCGGTTTGAAGGCGATGGAGCCCGAGCGCTTGACGGCGCGTCAGATCGAGGCGGCCCGCCGCGCGATCGCCCGTCATACCAAGCGCGCCGGCCGGATGTGGACACGGGTGTTCCCGGACGTGCCGGTTTCCAAGAAGCCGGCGGAAGTCCGCATGGGCTCGGGCAAGGGTTCGCCCGAATTGTGGGTGGCGCGCGTCAAACCGGGCCGCATCATTTTCGAGCTTGGTGGTATCAATCATCAGATCGCTAAAGAAGCTCTGCTGCTTGGCGCCGCCAAGTTGCCGATCAAGACAAGGGTTGTGACGCGGCTTGGCTAATCCCAAGGTTCGGCACGAGAAGAACGAGTGAGGACTAAACATGGCAGGCGAGTTCAGCGACATGTCGCTCGATCAGCTCGATGACCAGTTGGTGAAGCTGAAGAAAGAGCAGTTCAACCTGCGCTTTCAGAGGGCTTCGGGCCAGCTAGAAAATACCGCGCGTATCCGGCTTATCCGCCGCGATATCGCACGCTTGAAAACATCGGCGCGCGTCAAACGCGCTGGCAGCGCCAAGAAGGGCGCGTAAAGGAGAACGAAATGCCGAAGCGCGTGCTACAGGGCGTTGTGGTGTCCGACAAGAACGACAAGACCATTGTCGTCCAGGTTGAGCGCCGCTACACGCACCCGCTGTTCAAAAAGACCGTGCGCCGTACCAAGAAGTATCACGCACACGACGAGAAGAACGTTTTCAAGATTGGCGACAATGTCTCGATCGAAGAGACGGCCCCGATTTCGAGAAACAAACGTTGGATTGTGCTCGCGAACAAGGGCTGATTGGCCCGTGTAGCGAGTGACGTTAAGACGATTGAAGTCGACTAAAGACGACAATTAAGACGACGATTAAAAAGTGTCCTTTGAGCCGCCGGCGCGTTGGGAATTTCCCAAGACCCCGGGAGCACCTAGGGCTCCAATGTTAAAGCCCATGCCCGCGCATTGCGACGCGGCTGAAGAAGAAGGATAGAAGCGATGATCCAGGTGGAGAGCAATCTCGACGTCGCCGACAACTCGGGTGCGCGCCGCGTCCAGTGCATCAAGGTGCTGGGCGGATCGAAGCGCCGCTACGCGACAGTCGGCGACACCATCGTGATATCGGTCAAGGAAGCGATCCCGAAGGGCCGCGTCAAGAAGGGCCAGGTCATGAAGGCCGTGATCGTACGCGTCGCCAAGGGCGTGCGCCGTCCCGACGGTTCGCTGATCCGCTTCGACCGCAACGCGGCCGTCTTGATCAACGCCAACGGCGAGCCGATCGGCACCCGTATTTTCGGGCCGGTGACCCGCGAGCTGCGCGGCAAGAACCACATGAAAATTGTCAGCCTTGCGCCGGAGGTGCTGTAATGGCGTCGCTTAAGATCAAAAAGGGCGACAACGTCGTCGTGTTGACAGGCCGCGATAAAGGCAAGCGCGGCGAAGTCATCGAAGTCGTGCCCAAAGAGAACCGGGCGCTCGTGCGCGGCATCAATATGGTGCGCCGCCATCAGCGCCAGACTGCTGCCGCGGAAGGCGGCATCATCTCGAAAGAAGGCCCGATCCAAATTTCCAACCTCGCGCTCGAAGACCCCAAGGACGGCAAGCCGACCCGCGTCGGCTTCAAGATCCTGGCCGACGGCAAGAAGGTTCGCGTCGCCAAGCGCTCGGGCGAGCAGATTCCGGAGAAGAATTAAGCCATGGCTGAGAAAGACAAAGCTCCCAAGGGCGGCAAGGCCCAGCCCCAACAGGCCGGTGGCGATGCCAAGGCCAAGACGCCGAAGGCCGCCAAGGCCGGTGGCGACAAAGGCAAGGCTCCGGCGGTTGCGACGCCAGCCAAGCCGCGTCCCAAGGATTACAAGCCGCGCATGAAGGTGCTGTACGAAAAAGTCGTACGCGAAGCCATGCAGAAGAAGTTTGCATACAAGAACGTCATGCAAATTCCTCGCCTTGAAAAGATCGTCTTGAACATGGGCGTTGGCGAAGCCGTCAACGACCGCAAGAAGGTCGATACCGCAGCCGGCGATCTGGCGCTCATCGCCGGTCAAAAGCCGGTTATTACCAAGGCCCGCAAGGCTATCGCCGTCTACAAGTTGCGTGAAGGCATGTCGATCGGAGCCAAGGTCACGCTGCGCGGCGACCGGATGTATGAATTCCTCGACCGTTTCGTCACCATCGCGCTGCCGCGCGTCAAGGACTTCCGCGGTTTGAATCCCAAGAGCTTCGACGGCCGCGGCAATTTCGCGACCGGCCTCAAAGAGCATCTGGTGTTCCCGGAAATCGACTACGACAAAGTCGACAACGTTCTTGGGATGGACGTCATCGTTTGCACCAACGCAAAGACCGACGACGAAGCCCGCGAATTACTGAAAGCCTTCAACTTCCCGTTCCGCAGCTAGAGGACCTCGGCAAACTTCAAGAGAAGTAACCCGAAAGGCCTTTGGAGGAGATTACATGGCAAAGACCAGTTCGATCGAAAAGAACAATCGTAGACGCCGCATGGCGGAGCAGCAGGCGCCCAAGCGCAAGCGTCTCAAAGCGATTGCCAACGACCTGACCAAGAAGCCGGAAGAGCGCTTCGCAGCCCGCGTCAAGCTGGCCGAGATGCCGCGCAACGGCGCCAAGGTTCGGGTCCGCAACCGGTGCGAAATCACCGGCCGCTCGCGTGGCAACTACCGCAAACTCAGAATGTGCCGCAATCAGTTGCGCGAACTCGCAAGCCAGGGGCGAATCCCGGGCATGGTCAAGGCGAGCTGGTAAGGAGGGCGCACGATGGCAATGAATGATCCGTTGGGCGATATGTTGACCCGCATCCGCAACGCGCAAATGCGCAGGCGGCCAAAAGTTTCAACGCCAGCTTCGAGCCTTCGGGCCCGGGTTCTGGACGTTCTGACCGACGAAGGCTACATTCGCGGCTATACCCGCGTCGAACTGAAGGGTGAGCACCCGCAGTTCGAGATCGAGCTCAAGTACTACAACGGCCAGCCTGCAATCCGCGAAATCGAGCGGATTTCAAAGCCGGGCCGCCGGGTGTACTCGCCGGTCAAGGATATTCCGACCGTTGCCAATGGCCTCGGCGTTGCGATCCTCTCGACGCCCAAGGGCGTCATGTCGGATAACAAGGCGCGCGAAGCCAACGTCGGCGGCGAAATCATCTGCAGCATATTCTAACAAAGCGCTTCAACCGGCCTAGCCGGTTTAAACTGGCCGGTTCTAAAGAGGTTTGAATAATCCATGTCGCGCATCGGTAAAAAGCCCATCCCTGTTCCGTCGGCTGTGACGGCGACAGTCTCCGGGCAGACGGTGAAAATGAAGGGGCCAAAGGGCGAGCTTTCGTTCAAGGTTCCCGATGATCTCAAGGTCGAGAAAACGGCCGAAGGCGTTGTCATCTCGTTGATCGAAGACAATAAGCCGTCGCGTTCGAAGTGGGGCATGTCGCGCACGCAAGTCGCGAACCTCATCAAGGGCGTCACCGACGGCTACTCGCACGATCTCGAGATCCACGGCGTCGGCTTCAAGGCGTCGATGAAGGGCAAGGACAGTCTGACGTTGTCGGTCGGCTACAGCCATGATGTGGTTTTGAAGATTCCAGCCGGCGTCGAAGTCAAGGTTGCGGGTCCAAAATCCGATCAGCTCAATGTCTCGGGCATCGACAAGCAGGCGGTTGGTCAAATGGCCGCGGTGATCCGCGCTTCGAGAAAGCCTGAACCCTATCAGGGCAAGGGTGTGCGCTACAAAGGCGAATACATCTTCCGCAAGGAAGGCAAGAAGAAATAAGGACGGCAGATATGGCCAACACCAACCAACTCTTTGCTAAGCGTCAGGCCCGCGTGCGCCGCAGCTTACGCGCAAATTCGAGCGGCCGTCCCCGGCTCTCGGTGCATCGCTCATCCGCGCACATCTACGCGCAGGTCATCGACGATGTGAAGGGCACGACGATCGCCGCCGCCTCGACGATGGAAAAAACGCTGAAAGGCGGGCTTAAGACCGGCGCCGACAAGGCTGCGGCCGCTGCGGTCGGTAAGCTCGTCGCCGAGCGCGCCGTCAAAGCCGGTGTTTCCGAAGTCGTGTTCGACCGCGGCGGATTTTTGTTTCATGGGCGTATTAAAGCGCTCGCCGATGCCGCCCGTGAGGGCGGTCTCAAATTCTAACCGAAGAGGACGGATAACGTGGCACGTGGACCTCAAAGAGATCGCGGCGGACGCGACCGCGAAGAACGCGATAGCGAGTTCACCGATAAGCTGGTGCACATCAACCGCGTGGCCAAGGTGGTCAAGGGCGGTAAGCGCTTCGGGTTCGCGGCGCTCGTCGTCGTCGGCGACTTGAAAGGCCGCGTTGGCTTCGGTCACGGCAAGGCCCGCGAAGTTCCGGAAGCGATCCGCAAGGCAACGGAAGCGGCCAAGCGCAATCTCGTGCGCGTACCGTTGCGCGATGCCCGCACCCTCCATCATGACACCGCCGGCCGTCACGGCTCGGGCAAGGTCATCTTGCGCTCGGCGCCCGCTGGTACCGGCATCATCGCCGGTGGCGCCATGCGCGCGGTCTTTGAAATGCTGGGCGTTCACGACGTCGTCGCCAAGTCGCTTGGGTCAACCAATCCCTACAACGTCGTTCGCGCCACGTTCGACGCTTTGAAGGCTCAGGAAAACCCGCGCGCCGTTGCGGCACGCAGAAACAAGAAAGTCTCCGACATCGTGTCGCGCCGCCGTGATGGTTCGGTCGTCGACGCGACCGCCGAGGCTTAAGGTTTATAAAGTTTGCGCTTGAGGAAATGATATGGCCGCAAAGAAAACAATGACGCTCGAGCAGATCCGCAGCGCCAACCGCCGTCCGCAGCGGCAGACGGATACGCTCGTCGGCCTCGGTCTCAACAAGCTGCATCGCCGCTCGACGGTCGAGGACACGCCGGCAACGCGCGGCATGTTCAAGAAGGTTCAACATCTCGTTCGCGTCGTCGACGAGAAGAAGTAAGTTTAGAATATACTTTTTAAGGAGCTTTGGCCCTATGCGGCTCAACGGCATCAAAGACAAAGCAGGCGCGCGCAAATTCCGCGTCCGCATCGGCCGCGGCATTGGCTCGGGCGTCGGCAAGCAGGGTGGTCGCGGCGGCAAAGGCCAGACGGCGCGGTCCGGCGTCGCCATCGGCGGTTTCGAAGGCGGCCAGATGCCCTTGCATCGCCGCTTGCCCAAGCGCGGCTTTAACAAGTGGCGTCCTGAGAAATTCAACGAGATCAATGTCGGACTGTTGCAGAAGGCCATCGACGACAAGCGCGTCGATGCGTCGAAACCGATCGACAACGCGTCCCTCGTCGCTGCCGGCGTCCTGCGCCGCCAGAAAGACGGCGTACGTCTGTTGGGCGAAGGCGAGCTGAAAACCAAAGTTTCGATCACCGTCAATCACGCCAGCGCCAAAGCCAAGGCCACGGTCGAGAAGGCCGGCGGATCTCTGAAAGTCATCGAGAAAAAGGTTCTTGCTGCCGACGTCGCGAAACGCGCCAAGTCGGTTGCCAAGAAGGCAGCCGCAAGCGCCCCCAAAAAAGCGGTCGCCGCCAAGACAGAGGAATAAGGCCCGCGCGCCGCCAGCGGGGGTTGATCGAGGGCAGGGGCAGCGCCACATCAGCTGCAATCTGCAACTTCGATTTGGCCGATACCCGGCTGGCGCGTTTGGTCAGGAGATAGAAGATGGTTTCCGCTGCCGAGCAGCTTGCCGCAAATCTCAACTTTGGCGCCTTCGCCAAAGCCGAGGATTTGAAAAAGCGACTAATGTTTACGCTCGGCGCGCTCATCGTCTATCGCCTCGGCACGTTCATTCCGATGCCGGGCATCAATCCCGTTGCTTATGCCGCCTCGTTCAAGAGCCAGGCCAGCGGCATCCTCGGCATGTTCAATACGCTGGGTGGCGGCGCCCTCGAGCGCATGGCCATATTCGCGCTCAATATCATGCCCTACATTTCGGCTTCGATCATCATGCAGTTGATGAGTTCGATTTCGCCGAAACTGGAGGCCCTCAAGAAAGAGGGTGAAGCCGGCCGCAAGCAGATCAATCAATACACCCGCTATCTGACCGTCTTGCTGGCCGCGTTCCAGGCTTACGGAATTTCGGTTGGGCTTGAGGGATCGCACAATCAAGCCGGCAATGTCGTCATCGATCCGGGCTTGTTCTTCCGCGTCACGACCGTGTTCACGCTGGTCGGCGGCACGCTTTTCTTGATGTGGCTCGGCGAGCAGATCACACAGCGCGGCGTCGGCAACGGCACCTCGCTGATCATCTTCGCGGGTATCGTTGCAAACCTGCTGCCGGCCATCGCCCAGTTGTTCGAGCTGGCGCGCACCGGCAGCATCTCGACCATCGTTTTGATGGGCTTCATCGTCTTGGCTCTCGCGGTTGTCGCGGCTATTGTCTTCTTCGAGCGCGCGCAACGGCGCTTGCTTGTGCAATATCCAAAGCGGCAGGTTGGTCCCGGGATGTCCCAGGGCGACAGCTCGCATCTGCCGCTGAAATTGAATTCGTCAGGCGTCATCCCGCCGATCTTTGCTTCGTCGCTGCTGCTGCTGCCGATCACGATCGCGCAGTTCACGGCCGGCCAGGGGCCGGAGTGGTTGAACAACGCTGTTGCTGCCTTGGGCAGCGGCCAGCCTCTCCATATGGTGGTCTACGCGCTGCTGATTCTGTTCTTCGCCTTTTTCTACACCGCCGTCGTCATCAATCCGAAGGACACCGCCGACAACCTGCGCAAGTACGGCGGCTTCCTGCCGGGCATTCGTCCCGGTGAAAAGACCGCCGAGTACATCGACTACGTCTTGACCCGCATCACCGTTATCGGTGCGCTTTATCTTGCCGCCGTCTGCGTGCTTCCTGAGATCCTGACCTCGTATGCCGCCATTCCGCTGTACTTTGGCGGCACTTCGCTGCTCATCGCGGTCTCGGTAACGATGGACACCGTCTCGCAGATTCAAAGCCATCTGATCGCCCAACAATATGAGGGCCTGATCAAGAAGGCCAAGCTCAAAGGCGCCACCTCCAAGGGGCGTCGATGAAGCTGATTTTGCTGGGACCGCCCGGGGCGGGCAAGGGCACACAGTCGCAGATCATTTCCGCCAGGCTCGGCATCCCCCAGCTTTCGACCGGAGATATGCTCCGCTCAGCCGTCAAAGCCGGTAGCGCGATCGGTCTCAAGGCCAAAGAAATCATGGCGGCAGGCGGCCTCGTCTCCGACGCCATCGTTATAGGCATCATTGCCGACAGGATTGCTGAGCCCGACTGCACCAAGGGCTTCATTCTCGATGGCTTCCCGCGCACCCTGCAACAGGCGGCGGCGCTCGATAAGCTTCTGAAAACCAAGGGTCTTAATCTCGATCACGTCATCGAACTCAAGGTCGACGACGGTATTCTCGTCAACCGCATCGAAACCCGCGCCCGCGAAACGCTGGCAGCCGGAGGCACGGTTCGGGCTGACGACAACGCCGAGGCGCTGCGGACGCGCCTGATGGCCTACTACCGGGAAACGGCACCGCTCACGGGCTATTATTTCGCCCATGAGTTGCTGAAATCGGTCGATGGCATGACCCCGATTGCAGAGGTAACCAGTCAGATCGATCAGATCTTGACAGGTTGTCACTGACGTTAAGAAATGGACGGTGCTGATTGACGGGGCCATGAGGCCGCGTTACAACACACGAAATTTCTACGGCAAGGCTCTTAACGATCCGGACCGGGGCGAAAGCTTTGGGCTGTGGTCGTTGCGCTTTTGCGACGCTGCAAAGAAACGGGGACAAGCGTCCTCGCCGGAGTGGTGATCTAGACAGACGAATACGACAACAAAACGAATTCAAAGAGCTTCGGCAGGAGACCAACGTGGCCCGCATCGCAGGCGTCAACATCCCAACGGCCAAGCGCGTCGTCATCGCGCTTCAGTACATCCACGGCATCGGTCCGAAATTCGCGAAGCAAATTTGCGAGAAGGTCAAGATTCCGGCCGAGCGCCGCGTCAGCCAGCTGACCGATGCCGAAGTGCTGCAGATCCGCGAAACCATCGACCGCGACCACACGGTCGAGGGCGATCTTCGCCGTGAAGTGCAGATGAACATCAAGCGCTTGATGGACCTTGGTTGCTACCGGGGCCTGCGTCACCGCAAGGGCCTGCCGGTTCGCGGTCAGCGCACCCACACCAACGCCCGCACCCGCAAGGGCAAGGCCGTCGCCATCGCCGGCAAGAAGAAAGCGACGAAGTAATCGTCTTCCAACACATTCGGTGCGCGCTGCATGAGCGCGCCCTCGACGGTATGATTTTTTTGCCCCCAGAGCGGCGGGCCAGGAGCACGGATTAAAAATGGCAAAAGAAGCAGGCTCGGCCGGTAAGGCCAAAGTCAAAAAGCGCGAGAAGAAAAACATCACGTCCGGCGTCGCGCACGTCAACGCCTCGTTCAACAATACCATGATCACCATCACCGATGCGCAGGGCAACACCATTGCCTGGTCGTCGTCGGGCACCAAGGGCTTCAAGGGTTCGCGCAAGTCGACCCCTTATGCCGCCCAGATGGCCGCTGAAGATGCCGGCAAGAAAGCGCAAGATCACGGTATGAAGGTTCTGGAAGTCGAAGTTACGGGTCCGGGTTCCGGCCGTGAGTCGGCGCTGAGAGCCTTGCAATCGGTTGGTCTGCAGATCACCTCGATCCGCGATGTCACGCCGATCCCGCACAACGGCTGCCGCCCGCGCAAGCGCCGTCGCGTCTAATAACTTATGTAAGCGCCGGAGTTTGGCTCCGGCGCACTGCCCTGTCGCTGTCCCCTTGGCATGAGCTGGCACCTTCGCCCGCCGCCACAATCGAGACGAGGCCCCCCGTGGTGAACGTTCTGCAAAAGAACTGGCAAGACCTTATTAAACCGTCGAAGCTCGACATCCAGCCCGGCCGTGACCGCGCCCGCGTCGCGACCGTGGTCGCTGAACCGCTGGAACGCGGCTTCGGCATGACGCTCGGCAACGCGCTCCGCCGTGTCCTGCTGTCGTCGCTGCAAGGCGCGGCGATCAAGACCGTGCAAATCGACGGCGTGCTGCACGAGTTCTCATCCGTCACGGGTGTTCGCGAGGATGTCACCAACATCATCCTCAACATCAAGGAAATCGCGCTCCGTCTGCATTCCGACGGCGTCAAGCGCATGGTCTTGAAAAAAGAGGGCGCCGGCCCCGTCAAGGCCGGCGATATTGAAGCCTCGTCCGACGACGAGATCCTGAACCCCGAGCACGTCATCTGCCATCTCGACCAAGGCGCTTCCATTCGCATGGAATTCACCGCCGACATGGGCAAGGGCTACGTCGCCGCCGACCGCAACCGTCCGGAAGACGCGGCCATCGGCCTGATCCCGGTCGACAGCCTGTACTCGCCGGTCAAGAAGGTCTCCTACAAGGTTGAGAACACCCGCGAAGGTCAGATCCTTGATTACGACAAGCTGACGATGACGGTTGAAACCGACGGTTCTGTCCGCGCTGAGGACGCCGTCGCTTTGGCGGCGCGCATTCTGCAGGATCAGCTCGGCGTCTTCATCAACTTCGAGGAGCCGAAGAAGGCCGTCGAAGAGCGCTCGCACCCCGAGCTGGCGTTCAATGCCGCGCTGCTCAAAAAGGTCGACGAGCTCGAACTGTCGGTGCGCTCCGCCAACTGCTTGAAGAACGACAACATCGTCTACATCGGCGATCTCATTCAGAAGACCGAAGCCGAGATGTTGCGGACACCCAACTTCGGCAGAAAGAGCTTGAACGAGATCAAGGAAGTTTTGGCGACCATGGGTCTCCATCTCGGCATGGAAGTGCCGAACTGGCCACCCGACAACATCGACGAACTCGCGAAGCGATTTGAAGATCAGTACTAGGGACTGGGTTTTAGGGACTGGGGACTAGAAAAATTAGTCCCTCGTCCGTAGTCCATGATCCCTTTCTACCGGCGCAAGGTGAGGCCATAGAACCTCCCACGCCAAGCTCGAGACTTGGCACTTCTCTAAGAGAAGGAGGCTTCGAGCGCGGTGCCAGACATGGGTTTGGCGCCAACGCACAATGTAAGGAAGAAGAGAAATGAGACACGGAAAACTCGGCCGCCGCTTTGGCCGCCAACCCGGCCATCGCCAGGCGATGTTCTCGAACATGGCCGCCGCCCTGATCCGCCACGAGCAGATCGTCACGACCTTGCCAAAAGCCAAAGACCTGAAGCGCGTCGTCGACAAGTACATCACGCTCGCCAAGCGTGGCGACTTGAACTCGCGCCGCCTCGCCGCCGCCCGCCTGCGCGACGACGACATGGTCAAGAAATTGTTCGACGTCCTGGCGCCTCGCTACAAGAGCCGCATGGGCGGTTACACCCGCGTGCTGAAGGCTGGTTTCCGCTACGGCGATAATTCGCCCCGCGCCGTCATCGAACTCGTCGACCGCGACGTCAACGTCAAAGGTGCCGAGGACCGCGCCCGTCACGAGGCTGCCCTCAAGTCCGAAGGCGCCAGCGCTTAGAACCGCGCACATCACGATTTCAAAACCCGGCGATCCAATCGCCGGGTTTTTCGTTGGCACTCTCGCGAGCCAAAAATTGTCAAGCCAACCCTATGATCTGCTATCGGCGATGATCGGAATAAACACCAACAAGCCACAACAGGTAAAATATTGCAGATAGCGATCCTGATAGGCGGCCCGACAGCATTGTTGTATCAAGCTCCAGAAATTTGGCTGCCTCTGGAAGATAAGTGATCGTTGAAAGTAAGACGAGATCTCCGGGCGCATAGTACAACCAGGGAACCCAAGCCCAAATATCTGAAATCGTAACGGTACCGTCGCGGTTCATATCTAATGCAACGTGCCACCGTTCATGCCACGCTGCGTCGATCGAGGGTTGATTTGCATCCATTCTTTACCCCTCTAAAAAGCCCTAGCCCGAAATGGTGGCTTTGCTTATCCCTTTCGAGCCGCTTGAATATTTTTCATCTCGACAATCCTTCGATACTCAGTGCTGACTGCTTTTGGATTCAAGACGCGACTTCCGACTTTGATCCAAGGGAGTTTGCCTTTAGCTTCTTGGAGGCCAGTTTCGATTGCAAACACCAATGCATCTCGTAAAGTCCACCAGTGCCGAACGTTCGGGTGCGGAGGCTCTGAGGTGTCCAGATCAACGACAAAGCCCTCGGGCAGCAACGTATCAGTGTGAGGTAGCCAAAACAGGATTGCGGCGTGGTCATCAAGGTAGTCGGGATCGGCGATCATTCAATGCCTCTAACTTGGTAGGCTCTTAGAGTAGGTCGGGCACGGGCCAGAAAGCTGCGCACGGCCCATCTTCCGGTTGAAATATTACCCGATTTTTCATCGGCGGTCAGCACGGCTTTTTGGCGTTGACGGCTCGCCATCCGTGACCAACTCTCAGTGCGCTGTTCCCTCGGGAAAAGACGGCAAGCGATTGCTGTGCCAGTTAGCGCAGCGACACTCACAGCAAGGCCGCCGCCATGACCAAACCGCTCGTACTCTTGACCGGCGCATCCGGCTTCATCGCCAAGCATATCGCCATCGAAGCATTGCAGCGCGGCTATGCGCTCCGTTGCACCGTGCGCTCGCTTTCAAAAGCCGAGGACGTGCGCCGCGCCGTCACACAGGCCGGTGCGGATGCTTCAGGATTGTCGTTCGTCGAAGCCGATCTGTTGTCGGACGCCGGCTGGAACGAAGCCGCGAACGGCTGCGAATTTGTCCTCCACACGGCCTCGCCATTTCCTATTCAACAACCGTCGAATCCCGATGACGTCATTCGTCCCGCCCGTGACGGAACAGTCCGCGTTCTCGATGCGGCCCTCAAGGCCGGCGTCAGGCGTGTGGTGCTGACGTCCTCGACGGTTGCGGTGTTCTATAGCGGCGAGGGCAGTGACCACGTTTATACGGAACTCGATTTCAGCGACGAAACCCGCATCGAGTTGACGCCTTACATCAAATCCAAAACCATCGCCGAAAAAACCGCCTGGGCGTTTGTCAAATCCAAGCCGAACGCTCCCGAGCTCGCCGTTATCAATCCCGGCTTTGTCCAAGGCCCGGCGCTCGATGCCGATCTTTCGACTTCGCACGAACTCTACCGCTTGATGGCGCGCGGGATTTATCCGGCCGCGCCCCGCATCCGCTTTCCGGTGTGCGATGTTCGCGATGTCGCGGCAGCCCATGTCGAGGCGCTGTCAAACCCGCGCGCTGCCGGCGAACGCTTTATCGTCGCCCGCGACGACACCGGCCTTTTTGAACTTGGCCAAGCGTTGGCGCGGGAATGTCCGGATCTCAAATCCAAGGTGCCAAAATTTCAGCTGCCGGATCGCGCCGTGCGGGCGCTGGCGCTCGTGGACAAGCGCATGCGCACGATTCTGCCGGAGTTGGGATTGCACAAGCGCTACAGCAACGCCAAGGTCCAGGCGGTCTTGGGCCTGAAGCTGCGCGACGGCGAGACCGCCATCCGCGATGCCATCCGCTCGCTGCGGGCGTTAGGCTTGATCTAGCCACTTGAGCCCCGGCCAAACTCGCCCTAAGTACGGCAACGAGCTTTTCGTCCATCAACGCCCGGAGCGCCCAGCCATGACGCGTTCGCCAAGCACCCGCCTCAACTTTTGTCTCGTTGGATTGGCGGTCGCTGGAGGTCTCACGGCCGCATCCTGGTTTTCGCCGGATGCCAGAGTGCCATTCTCGTTCGCTGAAACCAAAGTTCCACCGCCAACGCGCGAGGCGGCACTATTCTCCTACGCGCCGATTGTGCGCAAGGCCGCGCCCGCTGTCGTCAACGTTTACGTCCGCTCAAGGGTGCAGACCTTTAATTCCCCGTTCGCCGACGATCCGTGGTTCCGCCGCTTCTTCGGCGAGAATTTCGGGCAGCCGTCCGAGCGGGTGATGAGTTCCTTGGGCTCGGGCGTCATCATCAATTCAGCCGGCATTATCGTCACCAACACCCACGTCATCAAAGCCAGCGGCCAAACCGAAATTCGCGTCGCGCTGGCGGATAAGCGCGAATTCGACGCCAAGGTCGTTGCCCAGGACGACAAGTTCGACATCGCGGTCTTGAAGATCGAAGGCGGCGACGGCAAATTTCCGACGCTCGAATTCGAAGACAGCGACAGCCTCGAGGTCGGTGATCTCGTGCTCGCCATCGGCAATCCGTTTGGCGTCGGCCAAACCGTCACCAGCGGCATTGTCTCGGCCTTGGCGCGCTCGGAAGTCGGGCAATCGGACAGTCAGGTTTTCATTCAGACCGACGCCGCCATCAATCCCGGCAACTCGGGCGGCGCGCTCGTCAACATGGCGGGTAAGATCGTCGGCATCAATACGATGATCTTCTCCAAGACCGGCGGCTCGGTCGGCATCGGCTTCGCCATTCCGTCAAACCTCGTCAGAGTCTATGCCGAGAGTGCAGCCTTGGGCCGGAAGGTCGAGAGGCCCTGGCTTGGCGCCAAACTCGAAGCCGTGACCCGCGACATCGCCGAGGGCTTGGGGCTGGCGCGCATCGCTGGCGCCGTCGTGACGCGGGTCTCCGATAAAGGACCTGCCGCGACCGCTGGAATTGAACCGGGCGATGTCGTCACCTCCATCGACGGCGTCGAAGTGACCGACGCCCGCGCCGTCTACTACCGGCTGACCACCAAGGGCGTCGGCCAGACGGCGAAGTTTTCCGTCATCCGCAAAGGCAAGCCGGTCGATGTGACCGTGGCGCTGCAAGCCCCGCCGACCGGTGGCAAGGACGACGTCAGAAACTTATCCGGCAACCATCCGCTCGACGGTGCCCGGGTCTCGAATATTTTGCCTGGAATGGCGGACGAGCTTGGTCTTGATGAAACCGAGGGCGTTGCCATTCTCTCCGTTCGCAATGGCTCGATCGCGCAACGCCTGGCCTTCCAGCCCGGCGACATTGTCTTGACCGTCGGCCAAACCAAGATCAACAACGTCGCGGAGCTGGAGAGTGCCGTCGCCACCCGCCAGCGGCTCTGGCAGATCGCGGTCAAACGCGGCGACCGGGTGCTGCAATTACAGGTACCGGGATAATGGCGATGGGCCCTTTGCCAGCCGGTGTGCTCTATTTTGCGGTCACGTATTCGGCTGGATTCTTGTTTGGGACGCTGAGAGAGCTTTTGCTTGTCCCAAACTTCGGCTCAACCGTCAGTATTTTGATCGAGACGCCAGCCATGCTTGCAGTCACGTATTTTGCGGCCAGCTGGATCATTCGCCGTCTAGCCCCGCCCTTGACGCCGTTGCGGCTGCTTGGCACCGGCCTCATCGGGTTTGGCTGTCTCATGCTTGCCGAACTCGCATTCGCTATGCCGTTGAGGGGCTTGGATGCTCAACAGTGGCTCGCTCACTTCTCGACCATGGACGGGGCGATTTCTCTTGCCATGTTCGTTCTTTTCGCCGTGATGCCCTGGCTTATCGGCCGCCGCCAGCAGCCGACAAGCTGACACATTTGCACGCCAGAACGGTAAGCGGCGAGGGAATGAGCGCTGGGTTTCATGGGGGTGGGCACGTGAGTGACAATCGTGGCGTTCTGATCATCAGCGAAGACACGGTCCTTAAAGGTCAAATCAAGAACTGCAAGCGCATGGAAGTCTTCGGCTACGTCGAAGGCGAGGCCGCGGCCGAGAGCCTCATCGTCCATCCCGGCGGCCGTCTTTACGGCAAGGTCAACGCTGACACCGCAGAGATTCAAGGCACGATGCAGGGCGACGTCCGCGTCAAGCAGCTCATCACCATTCGCGCCAGCGGCGTCGTTAGCGGCAACGTTAAATATGGCCGCCTTGCCATGGAAGAGGGCGCCGATCTCACCGCCAAAGTTCGCAACGTTCCGCCCTCGCTCGGCGGCGATCTCGACATCGCCGTCAACAAGGGCCGTTCGGTGCGCATCACGCTTGACGATCTCAACGCCCTCGATCCCGACGATAAGGCGGTCGATCTAAAGTTCACGGTCTCGAATACCCGCAACGGCTTTGTCGCCCTGACGGCTGCACCCGCAACACCGGTGATCAACTTTACTCAATCCGATCTTGAAAGCGGCCGCGTTTTGTTTGCCCACGACGGTACGGAATCCTCGACCGCGAATTTCGACGTCATGGTCGCCGATCTCGCCGGCGCAACCTCGGGCCAGCCCCAAACCGTCAAAGTCGCGGTCAGGGCTTAGCTTTTCTTGTCATCCCGGCCGGAGCGACGGCGCGACGCGCTCTCGCGCAGAGCCGGGACCCAGCCTTTTGACTGTCGTTTCGCATCGCTGGGTCCCGGATCACCAAAATCGCTTAACTGCGATTTCTCCGTCCGGGATGACAACCTTTTACCCCGGCAGGAACGCCGCGAAGTTTTCGTCCAAGGTTTTTTTCAGCAGCGCGCTGTAACTTGCAAACGCCGGATGCGATCTCGCAATCCGCCCGAAGCTGGCCTTTTCGCCACCCTTCAATAACTTCAAAACAATCGGCGCCGCGACCGGCGAGAGATGCGCGCCTTGCCCCGATCTCAGCGTCGTCAGCAGGCCATGCATCTCGCCCTTGATGGTCGGGCGCGCCACCACGATCATGCGGTGCTGGCCGTGCCGGTTGGTGACGAGGTAGATGTGCCCGGATTGATGAGGCACCGCGACGCTGCCAAACTGCACATAATCGCGGTCGATCCTCTCGGCTTCCGTGAACACCAGCCGGGCAGTTCCGTCGTCCCAGGCTATGTCGGTGCGATAAGCGTAGAGCCCGCTGGAATCGCCAAATGACGGCCTGATGGTGAGGTACGCGCCTTCGAGCCAGGCCACCGCGGGCCGGCTGTAATTGCCAAGCTCATCGGGCGCCGTGCCGTTCAACCCTGCGACGCCGTTAGCCTTCGCGCCAGGCTGCTCCCGAAGCTTGACGCCGAGACCTTCCTCGAGACGAACGATCGTCGCCAGCGTAAAGCCGCGTCGCCCGGCCAAGACTTTTTCAAGCGTCGAGATGCTGATCTTGGCGGCGTCCGCGAGGCCCTGCCGGGTCATTCGCCGGCGCGCCAATTCCTCGCGCAAGCGCTTCGAGAGCGCCTGACTGTCTTCGCTTGTCAGGTGGGCAGGCTTGGTGCTCGGCATGGCGGTCCCTATCGAATTGGATCGGCCTCACATTTCCGCACAACAGAGGCGCCCGCAAGGCGTCGATGAGCGGTTTTGCGCCGGAAAAGCCTGAAAAGGCCGGGTGCGCCGCAGCTTCAAGACGGTCAAGACTGCAGGCAGGGATGGGTTCACTTGAGAAAGGAGGACGACGATGACGCCGCGATCAGCCGCCGGCAATTTTGGAAATTTGGGATTTGGGCCCCGCTTGCCTCGGGCCTCCCGACCCAAACGCCACGACGAAAACCCTCGCGACCCCCGCGCGACGCTCTTCGTCCAAGCCCTGATTGCGGCGTCTCCGCCTGACGAAATCAACGCATGTCTGGCGTTCGCGCGGCGCCTGAGCTCGCGCCGTTTGTTCAGCGCGAATTGAGGGAGCCAAGCCGTTCATGCGTATTCTCATCATCAACCCGCCGCACCAGTCCATCGGATCCCGGATGCCGGGCGAAATGTTGCCACCGCTCGGCCTTCTCGCCATCGCCGGACCGCTGATCGACGATGGTCACGACGTCTCGCTGCTCGACGGCGATGTCGATAATTTGAGCTTGGATGTCATCGTGGACGAAGCCATCCGGCGTGGTCCAGAGACCATTCTGATCGGCCATAACGGCTCGACTTCGGCCCATCCGGCGGTCCGGGAAATCCTGCCGCGCTTGAAAACATTTCTGCCTCATGTGCCGGTCATCTACGGCGGCATTTATCCAACCTACCATTGGAAGGAGTGCCTCAACGAATGCCCTGAAGTTTTCGCAATCGTGCGCGGCGAAGGCGAGGAGACGGCGCGCCGTTTGATGCGGGCGCTGGCGGACGGCCTCGTGCTCGATGCGATTCGCGGCATCGCTTTTCGCAAAGCCGGCGCACCACACGCAACGCCGCCCGCGCCGATGATCCAGAACTTGGATGACTACCGTGTCGCTTGGGAGCTCATCGACCACGCGAAGTACAGCTATTACGGTGGAAAACGCGGCGTCGTCATCCAGTTTTCGCGTGGTTGCCCACATCTGTGCAGCTATTGCGGCCAGCGCGGATTCTGGACCAGGTGGCGCCACCGCGATCCGAAAAAAGTTGCGGCGGAAATCGGCCGCCTTTATCGCGAGCACGGCGTCACCATGATTTCGTGGGCCGACGAAAACCCGACGACGTCGAAGAAGGTCTGGCGCCAATTGCTTGAGGCCATCATCGCTGAAAACGTCAAAGTGACGATGATCGCGACCTTGCGCGCCGACGACATCGTTCGCGACGCCGAAATTCTCCACCTCTACCGGCAAGCCGGCTTCGAGCGCTTTCTCATCGGCATGGAGCACACCGACGCCGCAACCCTTGATAAGGTCAAGAAAGGCAGCACCGCCAAGACCGATCGCGAGGCAATTCAACTGCTGCGCCAACACGGTATGCTGTCGCTGATGTCGTGCGTGTTCGGCTTCAACGAAGAACGCGATGTCGATTATTGGCGCATCTTCCGCCAACTCTTGATCTATGATGCCGACCAGATCATCACACTCTACGTCACGCCGCACCGCTGGACGCCGTTTTTCCGCGATGACAAGGACCGCCCGATCATCCAACTCGATCAGCGGCGCTGGGACTATAAGCATCAAGTCCTCGCCAACCGCCATGTCCCGGCCTGGCGGTCGTTTGTCTGGGTCAAGCTCATTGAAGTGCTGATCCAGACCCGGCCAAAGGCATTGATGCGGACTTACTTCAACACTGATCCGGTTTCCAGTCACGGCATGCGCTGGTATGCCCGCATCGGCCGGCGCGTCTGGCTTCATGAGGTCTGGTGCTTCCTGCGTCGCGATCAGCGTGTCGGACACGGCCCAACGCTTGAGCAGTTCTGGGGTGCGCCTCAAGACGCCGAGCAGGAGGCGCTAGATCCGCGTCGCGTCCTGCCAAAAGCCGCATAACTCGCAGTCTCAACGCCTGACGCCAGCGCTGGCAGTGTCGTCCGAGGCAGTACCCGCTGTCTGATCATCGAAGGCGCGTTCGATGAGGCCCGAGATGCGGTCGACGCCGGACGGGCTCAAGTGATCGCCGTCGACGAAATAGGCGTGCTCTTTGTCGCCGGTTGCGCAGACCTTATCGTTGCAAAAAATCTCATGCGGATAGAGGACGTGCACGAGTGGAATCTTGCCGATTTCGGCGAGGGCAGACAACACGCGGTAATTCTTTTCCTTGAAATCGCTGAAGGCAACCGGAAATAGCGCGGGCTCATGTTTGAGCTTGGCTGCCAGCATGGCGGCCGGAATATCGAACGGCAGTTCAGGAAGCGGGCCGATGACCTCGACGGTACGGCCACCCTGCCGC
The DNA here is from genome assembly GCA_031365865.1 of Hyphomicrobium sp. Lineage (GTDB taxonomy): Bacteria > Pseudomonadota > Alphaproteobacteria > Rhizobiales > Hyphomicrobiaceae > Hyphomicrobium_B. Next base: position 21,154 of record JANLYX010000037.1, read on the forward strand.
AATGATTCGACGGTTTGTTTCAGGATCGCTGCAAAGTGCTGGGTGTCGCCGTCATTGTTCTCAGAAGTTTTGTCCTGCTGCTCACCGGCATAGATGCCCCAACGCGCCGTCATGACGACATGCCGGATTAATGGGTGGCCGTCGAGCAACTTTTTCATACTTTCCGTAGACTGCAGGCATTTGTGAAGGCGGGCGCTGGGCGTCGATGCGGATGCCGGACTGTCATAAAATCCGAAAAGCGGGACGCAGGCACTGCGTGACAGATAATAGCCTTTGAGGCCTCGGGCATTTGCCGCCGCCGACACGGCGGTCGCCAAGGCGCGGGCGTGACTATCTCCCCAGATGACGAAACTCGGTTCGACCGCAGCCCGCGAGCCGATTTCGCACGTCCCAACTCTGAACCCGAACGACCACGGTTTCTCGGCACAAAGCTTGTCGATATCCAGTTCGGTGACATTGGCTTTGGCAAAAGCTGCGGCCTCGACGGGCAACCGGTCCGGCCAGCCCCGGCTCGCAATGATGCCTTGCGCAAACAAACCACAAATCGCGATTGCGCCAAAAGCCGCCTGGAAGACGCGAGTTCGCGTCAACACCGGCGTCGTCCGCCTGAAAGGTTGTTCGATAAATATGTAACTGAGCGTCGCCAGCGCCAGCGACACCGCGACGAGGGCAGCGCGCTGCCCGATATTCATCGCGGAGCCAAACAGTTGTCCCGCGAACACGAACACCGGCCAATGCCAGAGATAGAGCGAATACGAGATCTTGCCGAGGCCAACCAGCGGCCGTGCTGCCAACATGCGCGCGACCCGCGTTTCGCTGCCGCCGTGAATTATGAGCGCCGCCCCAAGACAGGGAACGAGCGCCGCGAAACCTGGAAATGGCGTCGCGCTCGAGAACCACACCGCCGCAATTACAACCAACGCCAGACCCACCGCTGCGCCCAAGTCTTTTTGCGCTTTGCTCCAGGGTCCCGGAACGAGACCGGCCGCCACAGCGACGCCGATCAACAATTCGAAGGCCCGAGCGTGCGGCCAGAAGAAGCTCTTGATATCGGCGCGCGCAATGCCTCTGACCGAGGCATAGAGCGAGAGGCCGATCGCAACGGCAATTGCGATCCGCTTCCAGCTTTCTCCTGTGCGAACCAGCAGCGTCAGTACCAACGGCGCAACGGCATAGAATTGCTCTTCGACGCTTAGCGACCAGGTATGCAAAAGAGGCTGCACTTCGCTCACCGGCACGAAATAGCCGGTCCTTCCTGCGAAATAGAAGTTCGAATAAAACGCCAGCGTGGCCTTGGCCGAGGCCGCGAGCCTGGCATAGTCCCACGGCAGATCGTCGATGAAGGCGCCGGCGACGAGCGTGCCTGCGACGACCGTCACCAGCGCCGGGACGATGCGGCGGACGCGCCGTTCATAGAACCGCGCGATCGAGAACGTGCCGGTCGCGATTTCGGAAAGGATGATGGAGGCAATCAAATATCCGGATATGACGAAGAAAACGTCGACTCCGGCAAAACCGCCAGGCAACACTCCAAACTTGCCATGATACAAAACGACCTGGGCAATCGCCAAGGCGCGCAGGCCATCGATGTCGGGGCGGTAAGCGATCATGGCTGGGATCCAGTGGGCTGAACGCGCTGTCATACAGCCGTTCCGCCAGCATCGCAAACTTGGCGCGCCCCGGTTGTGTGCCTCAGGGCGGTTTGGATGTCTTCCGAGTAAAACTAACCAATCCAATACCTGTCAATGGACTTATAAGGAACTAACGGCAGGATGAGGCGGTTGGCAGCCACGGCCTCAATTCAATTGTCGCAGGTCGTGCCAGGAGGTCCCATGTTCAAAATCACGATCGCGCTTGCGGTTGCATCAGCCCTGATGACCGGCTCTGCCTTGGCAGCCGACTTGAACGGTTCCAAACATCGCGGCAGTCATCGCCATCATGCGCACAACAGTCATGGCCACCACAATGGCGCCCACTTCAAGATCGTCTACGACACCGCCGCCTATACGCCGCCGCACGCCCACGCCGAGAAAGTCCACTATGGTGGCAAGCCCGGTCTTGGGTACTGGCGTCGCGGCCCTGCTGTCGGATACGGTTTCGGATTTTCATCCTACAAGGGCGATCCCTTCGGCAGCGACGATTACTCCGACGGCCAGGGCTGCTTCTACCTCCACCACAAAAACTACTGCGTCAAGAACCGGATCTTCACCGGCTTTCGCTGACGTTGTGAGCGAGGCAGGTTTGCGACGCACGCAATAATCTAAAGCTCACGCTCCGGATTAATCGCAAACTGAAGATTTTTTTATTGAAAAAAACTCTTCTTTTTCAATGCTCAGTCGTTTCATGAACGTTTCATGACAATTAACTGACAACAACTGTCGGGTTGTTATCAGCAAGCCTTTGGCATGTTCGGCTTGTCGCCGATGGTGGTGACGAACTCAACCCCTCGATCTAGCCCTGCTGTAGCGGGCCACCATCCAGGGGTTGGCGAACCAAACATGAGTGGAGAAACGCTATGAAAGTTGCTGGTTTACCCATCGTGAAAAAGCCGACCATCTCGCGCCGGACCCGTGGCCGGACTCATGGCCCGGGCCACCCATAAGCGGACCATTCGTCCCGCTTATGGCGCGACCTCGCTAGAGGCCGCGCCATAAGCATATCCGGGGTGGCAAATCGATGAACGCCGGTGTTTCTCAGATGCGCTCGCTAAAGTCGCTGGCGTTGCGATTTTTACCCTACGTGCTTGCGCAACGCCGTGGTGCAATCTCGGCGGCCGCCCTCGTGCTCGCCGCGCCGCTCGTGACCACGTTGCTGCTGTGGTCCTTCAAAAGCCTCGTCGATGATGTGCTGGTTGCCGGCAAGCTGAATTTGTTGGCTGGCATTGCGGCCATCTACATCACAGCCGCAGTCGCCAAGATCGCCATCGACTACGCCATGCTGCGCGTCGAATCCAACGTCCTAAACTCCATAAATCTTGCACTGCGCGCCGATATGTACGCGCACGTCCTGTCGCTGTCGCCGGGGTCTCTCGAGGGCCACGCCACCGGTGACGTTCTGAGCCGCCTGCAGGGCGATGCCACGCGAACCGAATATCTCATTTTTACCGGTCCTCTGGCGGTACTTGCCGATGGCGCAGCGGCGGTGGTCTACATATGTTTTCTGTTCTTTTTGAGCTGGCAATTGGCATTGGTGGCCCTGACGGCACTGCCAATTGTCGCCGTTCTCGTCTCGCTTTTGGCCGGACACATTCACAAGTCTTCCCATCTCGCGCGCCGCGCCGAATCGCAATGGATGACGCTCGCGGAAGAACGTCTCGACGCCTCGCAAATCGTCCACGCCTTCAATGCGCTGGCCCATGAGATCGCAGCCTTTCGGATTCGCTGCGGCAAGGTCCGCCGCCTCGAAGTGACGGCGCTTATCTTACAGGCCCGGCAGTCGGCTCTTGTCGAAGCTGTCATCGGCCTTGCGGGGTTGTGCGTCTTTGGCCTCGGAACCTATCTCATCAGCCACGGCGTGATGACCGTCGGTGCGCTCGTTGCCTTCATCGCCACCGCGCATTCCCTGTTCGCGCCGGTGCGCGCTTTGTCCAAATCGGCCGGGCGGTTCCAGCATGCCGCCGCCGGAGCGCAGCGCGTCGCGGCCCTGATGGATCGCCCGAGCCTTGTGACCGAAATGTCCAACGCACGCAACATCGCTTCACCGCAAGGCCGGGTGGAATTCCGCGACGTATATTTTTCATATCCCGGCGCCACCGAAGTTCTGCGCGGGCTTTCTCTCGCAATTGACTCCGGAGAGACTGTTGCCCTGGTCGGCGCCAGCGGAAGCGGAAAATCCTCGCTCGTGCGTCTGCTGCTGCGGCAATACGATTGCAACAGCGGCGCTGTCCTGATCGACAGTATCGACGTTAAGGCGCTGTCATTCGAGGCCCTGCATCGCGCCGTCTCGCCGGTATTCCAAGATGCCCAGATCCTCAATGGCTCGATCGAGAAAAATATTCGCTACGGCGCACCGCAGGCGACCGCCACCGAAGTCGCTAACGCAGCCAAGGCCGCCTCCGTCGATACCTTTGCCGATGCCAAAGGCGGCTTGGCGACGCCGGTCGGCACGCGCGGATCGCGTCTCTCCGGCGGCCAGCGCCAGCGCATCGGTGTCGCCCGCGCTATTGCTCATGGGGGCCAGATACTTGTCCTCGATGAAGCCACGGCCGGCGTCGATAGCCAGACCGAAGAGCTCATTCAGGATGCCCTCGACGCACTCGCTGGCCAGCGCACACTGTTGATCGTGGCGCACCGGTTATCGACCGTGCGGCGCGCCGACCGTGTCCTCGTCATCGACAATGGCTGCATCGTCGAAGCAGGCCGGCCGGCGGAACTCCTCGCCAAACCAAATTCACGGTGCCGGGACTTGTTCGCGACCCAACTCGTGCACAGGGAAGCCGCCGAATGAAAAAGCGATCCGGAGCCAAGCTCGCAAAAATCGGCGCACGTTTGACAGACGATCTAACCGTCCTGGCCGTTATCGACGGCGGCAGCGCCGAACCCGTCTATTTGGTCTGGAGCCACCGCAATTGGTGTCCGATGGCGTGCAAGGTCATGCGGTCGGCACACAGCGCCAAAGTCGAGGCCGAGACCATTGGCAACTTCGCGCATCCAAATGTGGTGCGCGGTCTCGGCATTGCAAATCATGTCCACCTTTTGATGCCGTTCATCGAAGGTACGCAGCTCAGCTCCGCGATCGACAGCGCCCGGCAGCTCAGATTGTCGGTATCAAATTCGATGCGCCTCGCCATTTATGTTGGAGCGGCACTCATCCATATCCATGATCGGGGTTTCCTTCATATGGACGTCAAGCCCGACAACATTATTGTCGGCGTCGATGGCCGTCCCACCCTGTTCGATTTTGGCTCGGCACGCCGCATGGATGCCGAGCGGCCGTCCGTCTCCGTCGGCACAAATGTCTACATGGCGCCTGAAGAATGCCGGATGGCAGCTGTTGGAACCAGTGCCGACGTCTTCAGTTTGGCAGTGACGATCTATGAAATGCTGACCGGCGAGGTCCCGTTCGGCCGCGACACTCCGGCCGATCCATTCCCGCAGCTGAGTAACGATGTCATCGCGCCTAGAAAATTCCGGAAAAATCTGCCGCAAGAGCTGGAAAATCTTTTGTTTGCCTGCCTGGAGCGCGATCCGGCCTTCCGGCCCAAACTTGCGGAGATTCTGCCCCAACTTCATATCTTCATCGAACACGGTCCGCCGATGTGGCCCGCCGATCTCGATCTGGGATCGTCCAAAGCGGAGCTCCCTTCAAAAGCGGCGGCCAAAAAATCCTCGCCACGCCGGCCGCGCTCCAAAAGCTCTTTACGTTCATGCGCTAGTTAGAATGAGCTGCGCCTTATGGAGCAAGGTTTAAGGAATTCACCGTTCTCTTGTTGATAGTGTTCAATCTGCAGTCGACGCGGGATTGTTCGATATTAGAATACCGAAATGGACATCAATAGTTTAGCGCTGATCATCAGTATCGTTTCGGCCCTTGTTGCAGCGCTTTCTTGGCGTGCAGCAGAGCAAGCCGCGCGAGCCACAATATTTGATCAACGATTTGAGGTCTATCGAGACGCCGAAAAATTTGTTGGCCTGTGGATTCGAAACGGCCGTCCCGATATAGACCAGCTTGGGCTAATAGTAGACGCTTGGAACCGGTCCCACTTTCTTTTTGACGAAAAAGTCACTGCACACCTGCGCGAAGTCTGGGTGGATGCTGTCAAAGCTGCGGAAATCACCGATGCGCTCGAGGGCGGATATGCATCGGATCACGAGAAGGCTGTAAAAATGAAGCACGAACTTCTACATAAGCACTGCCTCGATGGCCGTCCATTGCGAAAGGTATTTGAAGCGGAAATGAAAGTTCAATCTACAAACTCGGTATCTGGGTTTTATGATTGGCTTTCCCGTCGTGCTAGGGCCTTCCAGCCGCCTCGCACATGAATTTTTGAATGCAATCTTAGCCACCGGGCCCCTCTCGTTTGAGTGCACTAATGGGGTGAAGGGATCACTGGCGTATTTGCCCTATCCGCCCTCCACCCCCTATAACTCCCCCATGACAAATCTCTTCGAAGCCGCCGGACTGGAGAAAGGCGCGCCGCGTCCGCTGGCGGATCGTCTGCGTCCGAAAACGCTGGCGGAGGTCGTCGGCCAGGATCACATCGTCGGACCCGAGGGCACACTGACGCGCATGCTCGGCTCTGGCCGCGTTCCAAGCCTGATCCTGTGGGGCCCGCCCGGCTCCGGCAAAACCACGATCGCGCGACTGTTGGCGGGTGAAACCAAGCTCGCCTTCGAACAGCTGTCAGCGATTTTTTCCGGCGTCGCCGAACTGCGCAAAGCCTTTGACCGCGCCAAAGTTCTGCGCGAGCAGGGCAAGGGCACGCTGCTGTTCATCGATGAAATCCATCGCTTCAACCGCTCGCAGCAAGACAGCTTCCTGCCGCACATGGAAGACGGCACGATCACGCTCGTCGGCGCCACCACCGAGAACCCGTCGTTCGAGCTCAACGCCGCTCTGCTGTCACGCGCCAACGTGCTGACCTTGAACCGTCTCGACGATGCCGCGCTCGACTCAATCATTGCGCGCACCGAAGCCGAGATGGGCCGCAAATTGCCGCTCGATGCCGACGGCCGCGAAGCCTTGAAGACTATGGCCGACGGCGATGGCCGCGCCATGATCAATCTCGCGGAGGACGTCTTTTCAGCCATCTCCGACAAAGCCCAGCCGTTGAACCGCGACGGCCTCGTCAAACTGGTTCAGCGCCGCGCGCCGATTTACGACAAATCGCGCGAGGGCCATTACAACCTGATCTCGGCTTTACATAAGAGCGTGCGCGGGTCCGATCCCGATGCCGCGCTTTATTACTTCTGCCGCATGCTCGACGGCGGCGAAGACCGTTTGTTCCTAGCGCGCCGTCTGGTGCGCATGGCGGTTGAGGACATCGGCCTCGCCGATCCGCAAGCGCTGGTGGTGTGCAGCGCCGCCAAGGACGCCTTCGACTTTCTCGGCAGTCCCGAGGGCGAGTTGGCTTTGGCCCAGGCCGTCGTCTATCTCGCGACCGCACCCAAATCGAATGCCAACTACGTCGCCTATAAAGCCGCCATGCGCGCCGCCAAAGAGTTTGGCTCGCTGGCCCCGCCCAAAACCATTCTCAATGCCCCGACCAAGCTCATGGAAGACGAAGGCTACGGCTCGGACTATCTCTACGATCACGATCAGCCCGACGCCTTCTCAGGGCAGAACTATTTCCCCGACGATTTCAAGAAGCGCCCGCGGTATTACGATCCGGTCGAGCGCGGCTTCGAACGCGAACTCAAAAAGCGCCTCGACTACTGGGCCAAACTCCGCCGCGAAAGAAACGAGAAATAGACAACGAACGTCATCCCCGCGCGACCGCTTGGGAAGTCCCCTTGTGGGACCGCTCGCTGAAGGCGAGCGGATCCGGCGGTGGGGATCTCAACTCGCCCGGGAAAGCAGCGGAGAGAGCGGCGCACACTCTCTCACCCGCGTTCCCGGCCGCAGATGCGCGATGAGCGCATCACAGAGCTGGGATCTTTCCCAACCACCGGTGTGCTCAAATCGCGACGGTAAAGTTCCCGGATCTGCGCTTGTCGGCTTCGCTCCAAGATTCGTCCGGAACGCGGGTAGGAGAGACTTGCGCTGGTCTCGAGATTGAAGGCCGGCTTAAGGCTCAAACCCAAATTCAACGAGAATTTCACTGAAGAGATCACGCCAGGTCGGGTTGTTGGCCTCAACGAGTTCAATTTTCCAATCTCGCCGCCAGCGCTTGAGAAGACGTTCGCGTTTTGCAGCGGCCACTCCGCTCTCGTGGCTTTCATAGTAGACGAGCCGCCCGGCCCAATACTTTGTGGTGAACCCGTCGCGCAATCTCTCGCGGTGTTCGATTGCACGTTTCGGCAGATCGCTCGTCATACCCACGTAGATCACACCGCGCGGTTTGCTGGCGGTGATATAGACGAAAAAGTTTTTGCGAAGCTGGCCGAGCATTCACCGTCCATATCAAAATTCAGTGCTCGCCTCCAGACGGTTCAATCTGTCAAACCATTTGCGACGTCCCGACCACCCGCGTTCCCGGACGCAGAGGCGAAGCAACGTCCCCTCACCCGCGTTCCCGGACAAAGAGGCGGAGCAACGTGCCCCCACCACCCGCGTTCCCGGACGCAGAGGCGCGGCACGCGCATCGAAGATCCGGGATCTTTCCGAGCTTCAGATGAACTCAAACCGCGGGCGGTAAAGATCCCGGATCTACGCTTGTCGGCTACGCTCCAAGCTCCGTCCGGGAACGCGGGTGGTGAGAGTGCGTCTGCGGGCATGTGGGTCATGAACACCACCACCACACCTCCCTACACCACCATCCGGACTAGTTCTTCCGTATCGGGCGGAAGCAGCCTTTTGTGACGTGCGCAAGAAACGGGCGGCGCGTGCGATGCAAAAGCGGCGATAAATTTTTCATGCCGCCGCGAAAACTTCGAAGTATTTTTCTTCCCCTGCCGCGCAAGCGGGCGTAACATGCCCGCTGGACACGGGCAATACTCGGAGCCGGATTAAGCCATTTTCTTTGGATCGTTTCGCGCTATCAGCTCGATGCTCCGCCGCGCCACGTCAAGCGATCTTTGCTGCCCTACGCACCCACTCGCCGCTTCACACCAAAAGCACCTTGCCTTTCAAAACTGCCGGGAGGACTGAATGATCAAGCTCAAAATCAATGGCAAAGACGCAAGCTTTGACGGCGACCCGCAAATGCCGCTGCTCTGGTACCTGCGCGATATCGCCGGCGCCACCGGAACCAAATACGGCTGTGGTATTGCCGCGTGCGGCGCGTGCACCGTTCACCTCGACGGCGGCGCAGTGCGCGCCTGCCAGACCACGCTTGGCGATGCCGCCGGCAAATCCATCACGACCATTGAGGGCCTCTCGGCCGATGGCAATCACCCCCTGCAAGTGGCGTGGCGCGAACTCAATGTCGCGCAATGTGGCTACTGCCAGGCCGGCCAGATCATGAACGCGGCCGCTCTGCTCAAGGAAAAGCCAAAGCCGACGGATGAAGACATCGACGCCTTGATGAGTGGCAATCTCTGCCGCTGTGGCACGTATCCGCGCATTCGCGCCGCCATCAAGCAAGCTGCCGCCAACACCAAGGGAGGCGCACAATGATTTTCGATCGTCCCAAAGATACCCCCGCCGCCCTGCCGGCAATCTCCAATGTCAGCCGCCGCGCCGTCATGCTCGGTCTTGGCGCCGGCGCGTTCGTCCTCGCCATCGACATGCCGAAAGTTGGTGCGGAAGACGCGCCGAAATACGCCGGCGACAGCATGGCCAACGGCTTGCGCGACGACCCGAAGATCTTCGTGTCGATCTCGGAAGACGGCACGGTCAGCGTGCTTTGCCACCGCTCGGAAATGGGCCAGGGCGTGCGCACTTCGCTGCCGATGGTCGTCGCCGACGAGCTTGAAGCCGACTGGGCGAAGGTCAAGGTCGTGCAAGCCAAGGGCGACGAAACCGTCGTCGGCAACCAGGACACCGACGGCTCGCGCAGTATGCGCCATCACTTCATGGCCATGCGCCGCATCGGCGCTGGGGCTCGTGGCATGCTTGAAGCCGCCGCCGCCGCCGCCATGGGCGTGCCGGTCGCCGAATGCGAGGCCGTCAATCACGAAGTCGTCCATAAGCCGAGCGGCAAGAAGATGGGTTACGGCGCCCTCGCCAAAGCCGCCGCCGCCTTGCCCGCGCCAACGGGCGACGCTATCAAGCTGAAGGATCCGGCCAAGTTCCGTTACATCGGCAAGGGCAACATCGGCCTCGTCGATAACATGGACATCACCACCGGCAAGGCCATCTATGGTCTCGACGTGCGCATGGATGGCATGCTCTACGCCGTCATCGCCCGCCCGCCGGTGTATCTCGGCAAGGTCACGAAATTCGACGCCGCCGAAGCCTTGAAAGTTCCGGGCGTTTTGAAAGTCGTCGAACTTGCCGGCCCCGCCGCGCCGACCGAATTCCAGAATCTCGGCGGCATCGGCGTCATTGCCACCAACACTTGGGCCGCCATTAAGGGCCGGGAAAAACTCAACATCACTTGGGATAACGGCGCCAATGCCGTCTACACCACCGCCACCTATCGCAAGGGCATGGAAGAAGCCGCCCGCAAGCCCGGCAAGGTCGTGCGGGAGCAGGGCGATGTCGACGCGGCTTTGAAAAAGGCCGCCAAGGTCATCGAGGCCGATTACTACATTCCGCACGTGTCGCATGTCTCGATGGAGCCGCCGTGCGCGGTCGCCAAGATCGACGGCGGCAAATGCGAAGTGTGGACTTCGGTGCAGAGTCCGCAGGCCGCCAAGGACCGCGTTTCCAAGCGCCTCGGTATCCCCATCACCGATGTCACCATCAACGTCACATTGCTCGGTGGCGGTTTCGGGCGCAAGTCGAAGCCCGACTTCGCGATCGAAGCGGCGCTGCTGTCGAAGGAAATGGGCGGCAAACCGGTCAAGCTGATGTGGACGCGCGAGGACGACCTGATCAACGGCTACCTCAACACCACCGCCGTCGAACACCTCGAAGCCGGCCTCGACGACAAGGGCAAGGTCATTGCCTGGAAACATCGCAGCGTCGCGCCGACGCTGTTCTCGCTCTTCGTCAAGGATTCGAAGAACGAGAGCACGCTCGAAATGGGCATGGGTCTGGTCGACAATCCATTCGAAATCCCCGACATGCGCTGGGAGAACGGCGAAGCCACCGCTCACACCCGCATCGGCTGGTTCCGCTCGGTCACCAACCTGCCGCACGCCTTCGCGATCCAATCGTTCGTGTCGGAAATCGCCGCCGCAACCGGTCGCGATCCCAAGGACGTGCTGCTCGAGCTGATTGGCTCGGATCGCAAGTTCGTGCCCAAGACCGCCGAGCCGTGGTGGAACTACAACGAAAATCCCGATCTCTATCAGGTCAACACGGCACGCCTGAAAAAGGTCATCGAGACGGTCGCGAAAGAAGCCAACTGGGGACGTAAAATGCCGGCCGGCAGCGGTCTTGGCATCGCCGCGCACCGCGCCTTCGTCACGTACACGGCGGCTGTTGCGCAAGTCGAGGTTAGCAAGGACGGCTCGATCAAGATCCCGCGCGTCGATCTCGCCATCGACTGCGGCGCCCACATCAACCCCGAGCGCATTCGTTCGCAGTTGGAAGGCGCCGTTGTCCAAGGTGTCGGCATTGCGATGCTGAGCAACATCTCGTTCAAGGACGGCGTGGTGCAGCAGACCAACTTCGACACCTACGAGCTGGCCCGCATGGACAGTGCGCCCAAGGAGGTTCACATCCATCTCGTGCCCTCGACCGGCTACGACGCGCCCTTGGGAGGCGTCGGCGAACCCGGCCTGCCGCCGGTCGCGCCGGCCATCGTCAACGCGGTCTACGCGGCGACGGGCAAACGCATCCGGGCCTTGCCGATCGGCAATCAGCTCGGCAGCTGACGCCGCTGCTTGACGACTAAATAACGCCTGCCCTGACGTCCCACCGGATGTCAGGGCAGGCGGCGTTTTGGCGCTGGCATATGCTCGCCAAAATAAACAGATATTCAGCCAAAAGACCACAAATAGTCACAAAACCTTGATGAAAGCGGCGCTTCCGTACCGCCGCCGTGGACCGGTTATTCCGGTTCGCGCCCAAAGTACGCAATGGAGGAGACGACCGATGAAATACGTTTTTGCCGCCGCTGCTTTTGTTGCCTTCACCGGTAACGCATTTGCAGCCGATGTTTCGTGCACGGCCATGGCCACTGAGAAGAAGCTGGCTGGCGCCGCCATGTCCAGCTTCATGACCAAGTGCGAAAAAGACGCCAAGGATGCGTGCGACTTGGACTCGAAAGCCAAGAAGCTTGCTGGCGCCGCGCTCGACGCTCACATGAAAAAGTGCGTTGGCGAGAAGGTCGGCGCTGCCGCCATGGAGGCTAAGCCCGCCGCTGCCGCCGCTCCGGCTGCAGCTCCCGCCGCAAAGCCGGCTGAAGCCGCCAAGCCCGCCGACCCGGCCAAGAAGTAAGCTGACGAATAGCCAGACTTGGTTGCTCCAGACTTGGCTTGAGTTGAATTCAAGATGCGCAGACGGCTCAGGCTGTCTGCGCGTTTTGCTGTGCGATGCGGCCATTGCAAAAAATTGCCGGACAGGCCTCAAGACATCACGCGCCGTCACGGCCGCAACACCAGCTACAATCACCAAGATTGCCATCAAACCTGCCACTGCACCAAACATCGTCTCGCGGTCCTGATCCTCGACAAAATGCAACCTAACTCCAGTATGCGCCTGCCCAGAGCGAGGGGGATAACTTTTCAGGACCGAACATATTTGATGTAAATCAATATGTTATGGAGACGCTCAGTTTTTTCGATGGTTAACGCCTGGCGCTCTCCTTGGGTTACCGCTCGCCATTTTGGGCGAAGATATTTCCACCCGCTTTCCCGGCCTCAGATCCGGGATCACGTCCCCGGAAATTTGGACATGGGGAGTAGGGCGCTAGCTGTGCCGCCGCGCTTCCCCCCGCCGCCCGAGGGCGCTATAGCTGCGCCTTGAAATCCTAAAAGGCCGGAAAATGAAACTGCTTCTTCTCGCCTCCGCTGGCGGCGCCATCGGTGCCGGGGCCCGATACCTCGTCAACCAGGCCTTCGTGCGCAACCTTTCCGGCGCCGATGTCGCCGCTGGCATGCCGGTGTTTCCGTGGGCGACGATGACGGTCAACGTCGTTGGCGGATTTCTGATGGGCTTGCTTGTCGTCGTCATCGGCCAGCGCCTCGGCGGTGCGCCGGAGTGGCGGACATTTTTGACAACCGGAATCCTCGGCGGCTTCACGACCTTCTCGGCGTTCTCGCTCGACATGTTCACCCTCGTTAGTCACGACGGCGTCTTGGGACCGAAGTTTTTGTTTTACGTGTTCGGCTCCGTGCTGTTGGCGTTCATGGCCTTGCTCGCTGGACTCTGGGTCGCCCGCACGGTGCTGGTATGAGCGAAAAAATTGCGGCCGCCAAAAATCTCAGCACCGGCTCCGCCGGTAGTCCAAAAGTTGAAACCATTCGCGTCGGCGAGGCCGAAGGCGAGATGCGGCTCGACCGCTGGTTCCGCGTGCACTTCCCCGAAGTCGGTTACGGCTATCTGCAAAAGCTGCTGCGCTCGGGGCAAGTGCGGGTCAATTCCAAACGCGCGCAAGCCAACGACCGTTTGGAAACGGGCATGGAAATCCGCGTGCCCGCCATTGTACGCCAGCCGAAAAAATCCGGCATCGGTCTGAAGGCGCCGCTCGGCGTCTCGAAGGGCGACCGCGATCTCATCGAAAAAATGATCATCTACGAGGACGAGCACGTGCTCGTGCTCAACAAGCCGTTTGGCCTCGCGGTGCAAGGCGGCACCGGCACCAAGAAACATATCGACGGCATGCTCGAAAACATGGCCGACCGTTTCGGCGGCGAACGCCCGCGCCTCGTTCATCGCATCGACCGCGACACCACCGGCATTCTGCTCGTCGCCAAAACCCGTGACGCGGCGGCGAAACTCGGCCGTACGTTTCAAACGCGCTCAGCCGCGAAAACCTATTGGGCGCTCGTCAAGGGCGTGCCCAAACCCCCGCAAGGCAAGATCGAAGCCGCGCTCGTCAAAGCCGCCGGTCCCGATGGCGATCGCGTTCGCAAAGCCCGCCCCGGCGAGCAAGAGCAAGCCATGCATGCGACCACGCATTATTCGGTCATCGATCAGGTCGCCCGCAAAGCCGCCTGGGTGTCTTTAAAACCGGTGACCGGCCGTCAACATCAGTTGCGCGCCCACATGCACATGATCGGCCACCCGATTGTCGGCGACAACAAGTACGAGGGCGATCAGAACATGCCCGCCGAAAACATCGAGGTGAAGCTGCACTTGCACGCGCGCCGCTTGATCATTCCGCACCCGAAAACCGGCGCCAAGATCGATGTCACCGCGCCGCTGCCCGAGCATATGAAGCGGACGTGGGAGGTCCTCGGCTTTGATGCCGATATGTTCGGCGCCCGCGAGGAATGAGTGCAGGAATGAACCTCATCATCTTCGATTGCGATGGCACGATCGTCGATAGCCAATCCGGAATTGTGCTGTCGATGGAGCACGCCTTTGCATCGCTCAAGCTCCCGCCGCCAACGCGCGCCGCCACACTCGCGGTCGTCGGCTTGTCGTTGCCCGAAGCCTTCTCGGTATTAGCGCCCGACCAAGATTACGAAATCCGCTTTCAACTGGCCGAGCATTATAAAAGTGCCTTCCGCGATATGGACCAGGATCCCTCCGAGCACGAGGTTTTGTTTCCCGGTGCGCGCGACGTCATCACCGCTCTCGCCGGGCGCGACGATGTTGTGCTTGGCATCGCGACCGGAAAATCTCTACGCGGCGTCGAGCGCCTGCTGACGCGCGAGGGCTGGCAGAAACATTTTGCCACCATTCAAACCGCCGACGATCACCCGTCCAAGCCGCACCCATCGATGCTGTTGCGCGCGATGGCCGAAACCGGAGCCAGTAAGAGCCGCACCGTCATGATCGGCGACACCACCTATGACATCGAGATGGCGCGCGCCGCCGGCAGTCACGCCGTCGGCGTCACTTGGGGCTATCACGCGCGCGCGGAACTCGATGAAGCGGGCGCCCATCTCATCGTCGACACTTACGAAGCGTTACCGGGCGCGCTGGCGCAGCTTCTCGACAAGGACACCCGCTCATGACGTCGAACGACAACCACTCCAACGGCCACAAGCCGAGCGGCGCGCCTAAGGGACCGATTACCGACACCACGCAGAAGCCGTTGATCAAGCGCTTCTACAAACAAGCGACGGTCGGCGACGGCGCGTTCTTTCAAATTCTGCTCGACGGCCGCGTCGTCAAGACACCGAAGAAGCGCGCGCTGCTGCTGCCGACGCGTCCGCTCGCCGAGACAATCGCCGCCGAGTGGCAAGCGCAGGGTGAAAACATCGAACCCTGGACCATGCCGCTGACGCGCTTCGCCAACACCGCCATCGATGCGGTCAGCGACGCGCAGGAGGATGTCGCCGGCGATATCGTCGCCTTCGCGACCAGCGATCTCTTGTGTTACCGCTCGGCCGAAGAAGAAAAGCTCAACGCCAAACAGGCCGCCGCCTGGGACCCGGTTTTGGCCTGGGCCGAGCAAGCGCTTGGCGCTAAATTCGTCGTCACTAAAGGCGTCGTGCCTATTGAGCAGCCGCGCATCGCCGTGCAGCGCATCGCCGGCGCGCTCGAACCGCATGAACCGTTTCGGTTGACCGGCTTGCACGTCATCACGACGCTGACCGGCTCGGCAATTCTGGCGGTAGCGCACGCGCGAGACGCCATTTCTGCGGACGCCACCTGGGCCGCAGCTCATATCGATGAAGATTATCAGATCGCGATGTGGGGGCCGGACGAGGAAGCGGCCGACCGGCGGCGGCGGCGCAAGTTTGACTTCGAGGCCGCCAGCCGCATGCTCGATATGCTGAAACCTACCGGCGCGCCGGGCAGCGTCCCTAAATCCGCGCAGTGAAAACTTACACGCCGCCAAAAACGCCGATTGCCATGAGGCCGCGCAAAGTTATGAAGAGCCCAAGCAACATCACCAGCCCGCCCGAAATATAAGGCAGGCGCTCGGCCCATTTCTCAAAACCCGAAAACGATTTGGCTGCGTGGCGCGATCCCCAGGCCGCCGCAACGCCAACTGCAACAAGCGTTATCGCCAAGCCCACGCTGAACGCCGCCACCATGGCGATACCGAGCGATAGCTTTTTCAATTGTAAGCAGATGAGCAAAACCGCGATGGCCGCAGGGCAGGGCATCAGGCCGCCGGTAAAACCAAACCAAGCGATCTCGCCGGCGCTGATATTGCTGCGGCCTGCGAACTGCGTTTCGATGCTGCGGGCGTGCGCCACATCGTGGTCGTCGAGACTTTCATGTGCGTGAGAATGGTCATGGTCATGGTTATGGCCGTTGTGGTCATGTTCGTGATCATCGTGGTGGTGATGCGCCGCCACTTGTTTACGGATCAGTCCGAGCAAGCGCGCCGCCAAGACCATGATCAGAATGCCGGTAATGAGGATCAGCCACGGCTCGGCCTTCTCAACGATCAGCTTGTCGCCGAGATACAACCCGAGCAGCGCCAGCCCGAAAACAATAATGGTGTGCCCGATGGCCGCCGAAACGCCGAGCAGCACGGCTTGCGCATTGGTGCCACGGATCGCGACGATGAACGCCGCCATCAGAGACTTGGAATGCCCGGGCTCGAGCGCATGCAGCGCCCCGAGCATAACGGCGGCTGGCAAATACAGCCACGGGTTGGCCGCTCCGCCTTCGATGATGGTTGCGATATCGGGCATCAAGGTCCTCGCCGCGTGAAGTATCGCAGCGCTTATGCCACGCCGGTCCATTCAAGTCATCGAATCGAATAGCCACTCGGGGTATACTTGCGCGATTCGTTTTCGATTCGAGCCCGAGAAAAATGCAGCACAGCCCCCGCATTCCCGAACTCGCGCAACGCGACCGCTTCGTGCGCCGCTGCGTCAAGGAATGGCGCGTGCTGACGCTGGCGGACGAAGAAAGCGCCTGCGTGCCGTCGAACCGCTTGCCGGCGCGCACCGTTCAGCTGTTTTGGTCGAGCGCGATAGAAGCCAAGCGCTGGGCCAAGGCGCTTGCCGGTGTCGATAACCTGCAGGAAATCCCGCTGCAGGTCTTCGCGGCGGAAATTCTTCCCGGGCTTCAAAGCGGCAAGGGCATCGTCGGCGTCGATTGGGTCGCCGATCCCGTCGAAGCCGAGGTCGAGCCCGCCGATCTGCTGCTGCGTCTAAAGTCGGAAGCCGTGCACACGTTTCTCTCGGTGTGCAGCGACAAGGGCGAGGTATTTTTGGTTGGGGCCGAGAATGGTCCGCAGTTGCAAGCCGTCACCCGGCGCGGCGTGGAAATCCAAATCGTGCAAGTTTATCCGACACGCGCCGAAGCCGACCGGGCACTCCGCCGGCTTGGCGGAAAACGCGTCATCGCCGATCCAATCAAGGACTTCAAAGAATCGACCCTGCCCTGGGTCGTCGAGCGTGGCCACTTGATCTCGCTCGAACCCATTCCCGGCGCCGGTCCGGTTGAACTCCCGGCGGCCGATATGCGTGCCCGCTTGGCCGTAGTTGAGGCCGCGAACAAAAAGTCCGACCGCGATGTGGCTTGATGCTTTCAAGGCCGCGGCCGCAATCGTGTGTGTCTTCGTGGCCGCGAAAATCTTGCGCCGCCGGTTGGCTGTTTTGCCGCCGGCCGAGAGAGCCAAGTTTAACCGGCACGTCATTGTGAGTATGCTCCTCAGCGCTATTCTCGCTGCCGCCCTGGCGCTTTACTTCCTGCAGCATCCGGGCCTTGAGAACGCGATCTTGGCGCGTTGAGCCGAATGACTTGCACACGTCAACCGTCCGCAATTTCAATCACCGATGACCCATGATGTTCTGAATTTTCTCGCTGACGGCGCGGTTCTTGGAGAACTCCCTCTCCCTTGAGGGAGAGGGTGCCCGATAGGGCGGGTGAGGGGCGTCGATCTGGCGTGATGTGGTTGGCGAGCTAAGCACATCATCCGGTCCGTCATCGCGAAGCGATTATTCGCATCGGCGGACCACCTTCTCCCAAGGGAAAAGGGCGCCCGCCGTGATTCGATGTGATTGGAAATGACTCTGGATGCCGAAAAAAAGGCGGTGGCGCGAAACCACCGCCTTTCGTGTTCCGGATCGTTGTGTCAGCGCTCAGAGAATAAAATCGGCTCCTGTCAGGCCAAGCCCCGTGCCTTTGATGTTGATGGCGAAGTCCATGACCGTATCGCCGTCGACATCGCCCGAGAGCACCGTAAAACCAGCGGCATTGGCGAACAGATGCAATTGTCCCGCGACGCCGGTGAAAGCGCCAAGGCCAATAAAGCTGAAAGCTTGGTTGCCGGCGAGGCCCGCGTTGGCATCGATGGCCGAGAGATCGATCTTGTCGGAAAGATGCGTAAAGTCGAGCAAATAATCGCGGCCGGTCAGCGCGACAGTGCTGTCGGCGAGCGTTTTGAAAACAAAAGTATCGGCATCGGCGCCGCCGTAGCAGATGTCTTTACCTGCGCCGCCGGTGATGACGTCGGCGCCGGCGTCGCCATAGATCTTGTCGTTGCCCGCAAAACCCTTGATGATGTCGGCACCCGCGTTGCCGTGGAATTCGTTGGCATTGGCATCGCCAAGTAGGGTATCGGCGAAGGCCGAGCCGTTGGCGTTTTCAAAATTCAAAATGTGGTCGATGCCGATGCCTGCACCAGCGGCGAAATCGTTATCGATGTCGACCGTGACGGCGGCGGAAGATTGATTGGCGTCATAAGTGTCGATCCCGGCGCCACCATTGATGTCGTCGTTTCCGTCAGTACCAACCGATGCAAAGGTGGCAAGAAAACTATCGTTGCCGCCGCCGAGGTCGGCCGTATCGTCTCCCAAATTGCCGATGACCTTATCGATGGCGTCGCCGCCGGTGAAGGTGTCGTTGCCCGCGCCGAGGTCAGTGGACTCAATTACCGTTCCGCCGACGGTCGATACGGTATCGTTGCCGTTGCCGGCATCGACGAATCCCACCTGACCTCCGGATATGATGATGATGTCGTCGCCGCCTTGGGTTCCGATTGAGCCTTTGACCAAGCCGCCCGTCATCGTGACGCGGTCGCTAATGGCAAGATCACTCGTACCGACAAATCCATCAACGATGGTGCCGGCATTGATATCAATTGTGGCTCCGCCGAACGATGAACCATTTATGAGCGATATATGGCCGGTAATGTGGGTATTCGACAGCGAGACGGTGGACCCATTGAAGACGGTAGCGATGTCGACGCTCCCGGCGATCGTGCCACCCGTGCTCGTCAAATTAAAATTGTTGTAAAGGCCCGCGATGCCGCCGATCAGCGCACCGGAATTTGTGAGGTCAAGGTCTCCCGGTAATACACCTACAGTATTAGCTGGCCCGGAAATGGCAAAGCCCCCGTTCACGCCCGAGATCGTGCCGGTGTTGATAATTTTTGTGAGGCCGCCTCCAGTGAATTTGATTCCATCGCCAGAATCATTTGTTCCTGCGCCTGTTGCATTTATGGTGCCGTGATTTTCAATTGTCAGCAATTCGTTGTTGCCCAAAAAAACCCCCCATATGCCGCTTGTTCCGCCCGAAATAGTGCCGCTGGCACCGTTGATGATGTTGGCTTTGGAGTTGCTTAAAGTTTGAGATACTTCAATCCCAAATTCGGCGCCGGAGACGATTCCAAGATTATTGATGTTTGAACCTCGTGCAAATAGCCCAATCGACAATGCGCCCGCTCCAATAAGGAAGGCATTTTGGAGGACCAGAACGGTATCGCCGTCTGTCGCATCCCAAGCGTGGCCAAACGTAACGTTGCTCAGCTGGCTGCTGCCGCCCGGTACTGATCCCTGGAGACCCGGCGTGAATACGAAATTCGTCATGACAAGCTCCTCAATGCGCGCGAATGTTTCGGCGCTGCAGTTTCCGGGCCAGCCGCGCGTTGAGCTTGCTCCGCACACACTCCATCATAGTCCGTATGCGCCGTCATTGTGAACGCGACTGACGTCTGACTAATTTTGGAGAAACTCCTAAACGGCAGCGCGAGCCCGGCATCTCAAATACGCAGGCACATGAGCTTGGTGAGGGCTCGAACGACCAAAGATTTCGCCGTTCCGCCAATACTTAACGCCCCCGGCCACAATCCCTTGCGCCGCCCGCCGTGCGTGCTATCAGACGCTTCCTCCTTCACCGGCATCAGACTTAAGGCCCCAGACCCAGGACGCCCCCCATGAAAGACATCATCGACGAGCTCGCCAAACGCCGCGACAATGCCCGCCTCGGCGGCGGCCAGGTCCGCATCGACGCTCAGCACGCCAAGGGCAAGCTGACCGCGCGCGAACGCATCGAGCTGTTGATGGACGAGAACTCGTTTGAAGAGTTCGACATGTACGTCGAGCACCGCTGCACCGAGTTCGGCATGGAGAAAACCAAAGTGCCGGGCGACGGCGTCGTCACCGGCTGGGGCACCGTCAACGGCCGCGTCGTCTACGTCTTCGCCAAGGACTTCACCGTCATGGGCGGTTCGCTGTCGGAAACGCACGCCCGCAAGATCACCAAGATCCAAGACATGGCCTTGAAGAACCGCGCCCCCATCGTCGGCCTGTTCGACGCCGGCGGCGCGCGCATTCAAGAGGGCGTCGATGCGCTCGGCGGCTATGGCGAGGTTTTCCAGCGCAACGTTTTGTCTTCGGGCGTTGTGCCGCAGATCTCGGTCATCATGGGCCCGTGCGCGGGCGGCGACGTTTATTCGCCGGCCATGACCGACTTCATCTTCATGGTCAAAGACACCAGCTACATGTTCGTCACCGGCCCGGACGTGGTGAAGACTGTGACGAATGAAACCGTGACGGCGGAAGAGCTCGGCGGCGCGCGCGTCCACACCTCCAAGTCGTCGGTGGCAGACGGGTCTTACCGCGACGACGTCGAAGCGCTTTTGCAAATGCGCCGCCTGATGGATTTTCTTCCGTCCAACAACAAGTCGGGCGTGCCGTCGCTCCCCACTCAAGACAGCACCGACCGCGAGGATTTTTCCCTCGACACCTTGATCCCCGACAACCCCAACAAGCCCTACGACATGAAGGAGCTGATCCACAAACTGGTGGATGAAGCCGACTTCTTCGAAATCCAGGAGGCTTATGCGCGCAACATCTTGACCGGCTTCGCGCGCATCGAAGGCCGCACCGTCGGCATCGTCGCCAACCAGCCGATGGTGCTGGCCGGCGTGCTCGACAGCGATGCGTCGCGCAAGGCCGCGCGTTTCGTGCGCTTCTGCGATTGCTTCGAGATCCCGATTTTGACATTCGTCGACGTGCCGGGATTTTTGCCGGGCACCGCGCAGGAATACGGCGGCCTGATCAAGCACGGCGCCAAATTGCTGTTCGCGTTCGCCGAAGCCACCGTGCCGAAGATCACCGTCATCACCCGCAAGGCCTACGGCGGCGCTTACGACGTCATGAGTTCAAAGCACATTCGCGGCGACGTCAACTACGCCTGGCCGACAGCCGAGATCGCCGTCATGGGCGCCAAGGGCGCGGCCGAAATACTCTATCGCTCGGAGTTAGCGGACCCTGAAAAAATCAAAGTCCGCATCGACGAATATCAGAAGCGCTTTGCCAATCCGTTCGTCGCCGCCGAGCGCGGCTATATCGACGAAGTGATCTTGCCCCACGGCACGCGGCGGCGCATCGCCCGGGCCTTGAACATGCTGCGCAACAAGACGCTCGAAAACCCCTGGAAGAAGCACGACAATATTCCGTTATGAAAATCCCCTCTCCCCATTCTGGACTCAATGGGGGAGGGGGGAGACTGCCCCTGAACCCACACATTGTGACGGATATCGAAACGGGGTGAGGCGCAGCCGCCCTTACGACTTGAGGAAAAGCCACTAATTCATCTATTCGGAAGCACGGACCGCAATTCGAGATTTAACAGCTGCTGATCTAGGAGTTGGCGCGTAAGCGGATCGACGGGTGGCAGCTTGCCGGGCGTATGCTGTATCGGCGGCGTTGGCCGGTAATTGTAATGATAGCGCGGGGAGGGTTTTGCCTGCTTCCCATCTCCAGTTGCGGGCTTGCCTATTATGCGGGCAAGTTCGTTCAAATTGCCAATGTCGACGATTTGGTTCCCCTTTGGTGGAATTCGCGCGAATGCCACTTTCAGGGTGTACTGATTAGATTTCGAGAGCTTCAGCCCGACGGACCTCAGCTGACGTATGAATGTCCATGCGGATTTTCCTTCAAAGGACCCGTTCAGAGTGAAGTCTAGTGAATGGCTGAATTTCTCCGGTTCGGTGTCTAGGCTGGCGAAGGAATCGAGAATGTGCGTCATCCATTCGGAGACGCCCGTATCGTTGGTGAAAAAATATCCTTCCTGCGCCCCGTCCCACTTCGCACACGGGAGTTTGGCCGCAAGAAGATCTGGAATTTTGAATTTTACATCCACATCGGCGATACGATGGGCTTTTTCATTCGCCGTCACGCCGAGGGTTACTTTGACCAGTCCTGCAACAATAGGATTGTCGAATGCGTAGCCAGCATTCGGTCCGCCTTCTTCGTTCAGATCCATAATCAGCGAAATACCGGCAGCAAATTTTTGCAGCCAGTCGTAATCGGTTTTTCCAACAGCATGTGATTTTGCGAGATAGGCAACCGTCACGTCATTGATCTCGCACTCGACCTTTTTAATAATGGCTGGAATTGAGACGGTCTGCTCAGACGGCAGCGGCACGGGTAGTGCGCATCCAGCGCAAAACAGACACGATGACGATGCAACAAGTTTGGAATTCATACGCATGGCACCACCCCCATATTTAAACAATATGACTAGAGTGCCACAACCCAGGCGTTTAAGATGTGTGATCGGAGTAACGCGTACAATGTCATCAATCGGGTGCCACGATGTTTGCGGCGTTTGAAAACGTGCATGCGTTCGCGCTCTCAGCCCGCAAGGCGCAACCACACATGTTGGCCGCTAGCCTCCACGCTGTTGACTGCAAGGGGAGTTTGCTGCGCCCTTGCGTCTCCGCATCAGATGCACTAGCATCTGATGCATGCGCACCACCCTCGACATAGATGACGACGTCCTGGCAGTCGCTAAGTCCTTGGCAGCGGCCGAGAAAAAGACGGCTGGTCAGGTCTTGTCGGAGCTTGCCCGCAAGGCCTTGACCAGCTCTGATGAGCCCTTCGACGTCACCAAGCTCGAAATCGTCGATGGCATCCCATGCTGGCCTTCTCGCGGCGAGGTCGTCACCCCTGAGTTGGTCGCACGTCTGTTGGAAGAGTCCGATCTCGAAGATGCCGGCGAGTTGAAGCGGGACTAGAGATGCGCGCACTCTTCGATGTCAACGCGCTGCTCGCGGTCTTCGATCAAGGGCACGTTCATCACCGGGGCATCCGCGAGTGGTGGGCGAGCAATACGCGTTATGGCTGGGCGACGTGCCCAATTTCGCAGAACGGACTCGTCCGGATCATGTCACAGCCGGGCTATTCGCGGCCGCGCCCCATCGGCGAAATTCTCAACAGCTTGATCGCGGGCGCGGCGGAAGAAAGCCACGCTTTCTGGCCCGAAGATATCTCCATTGCGGACAAGAAAATCTTCGATCACAGCCGGCTCATCAGCCATAGCCAAATCACGGACGTGTACTTACTAGCTCTTGCGGTCAAAAATGGCGGCCGGCTGGTATCGTTCGACAAGGGCATTCCGCTTGCCGCCGTGCGCGGTGCCAGCAAGGATCACCTCGTCAGCCTTTAGCGGACGAAGACTTCGCCGCCCCATTGCAATCTTTAACCACGCGCCATGTCCCGCCCCGCAACTATTCGCTAACCACATCCGCATGCAAACGCTGACTTGTGACCCCATGCGGCGTTAGATTCAGGTTATCCCGTCTCGCGGATTCCTCGCGAACGACTTTGAGGAGGTTGCATCATGAACAAGCGTACTTCCCTTATCTCCACGATCACACTTGCCGCCCTGGTCGCAATTCCCGCGACCTCGCAAGCCCGCGACTGCCTCGGCCTCGACCGCGCCGGCCGCGATGTCGTTAAAGTTGCCGACGATGTCGGCCGCGCCGTCACCCGCACCGGCGACAGGTTGCTCGGCTGGCTGCTGTGCGACAAGCGGCGAATGTGAGCGCGCCATAAAGCGGCTATGCAGACTACGTCATGGCCGGGCTCGCCCCGGCCATCCAGAGGAATCCACGATGCGCGCGGCTCGTGACATCATGGATCCTCGGGTCAAGCCTGGTCAAGCCCGAGGATGACAGCTGTTTATGCGGATAGGTTGATTGAGAACCGATCGGCGTCGCGCCATACGCAGCCCTTACCACTACTTCGCCAGTTCTTCCTTCACCTTCTGCGCCAGCTGCGGCAGCGAGAAGGGCTTTGGCAAGAACGCGAAGTCATCCGAGCCGAGGCTCTCGCGGAAAGCTTCGTTCGGGTAGCCCGAGACGAAGATGACTTTGATCGCCGGATTGCGGCGGCGCAATTCCTTGAACAGCGTCGGGCCGTCCATCTCGGGCATGACCACGTCGGACACCACGATATCGACCGTGCCCTCGTTAGCCGCCATGATGGCCAAGGCTTCGACGCCGTCGGCGGCTTCCAAGACTTGATAGCCCTGGCGCTTCAGCGCCCGGACGGCGAACTGGCGAACCTCGACTTCGTCCTCGACCAAGAGTACGCGCCCTGTGCCGGTCAGATCGGCGGCCTTCATGTCGCGTTTGACGGCGGCCTTGGCGTGGGCGGCGTCGACGTCGGCTTGCTCCGGCATATGGCGCGGCAGATAGACCTTGAACGTCGTGCCCTTGCCGATTTCGCTTTCGGGCATGATGAAGCCGCCCGACTGCTTGACGATGCCGTAAACCGAAGCCAAGCCAAGGCCAGTGCCTTTGCCGATGCCCTTGGTCGTGAAGAACGGTTCGAAAATCTTGGCCATGACCTCCGCGCTCATGCCGGTGCCGGTATCGGACACTTCGACGAGCACGTATTCGCCGGGAATGAAACCGGCGTGCGTCATCTTCTGCGATTCCCGCTCGCTGACGTTGCGGGTGCGAATGTTGAGCTTACCGCCCGCTGGCATCGCGTCCTTGGCGTTGCGCACGAGGTTGAGCACGATATTGAAAATCTGACTCTTGTCAGCGCGCACATACCAAAGATCACGCTCGGAATGTATGCGCAGATCGATCTTTTCGCTGACCGTGATCTTCAGCGTCGGCATGTGCTCGGCAATGACTTCATCGATGTTTAGAACCGCCACCTGCTGCGTCTGCTTGCGGGAAAATCCGAGCAGATTGGCGACAAGCCCGGCGGCGCGGTTGGCGGCCGATTGTATATTCTTGATGTCCTTGTATGCCGGATCGCTCGGGCGATGGGTTTGCAGCAGCAAGTCCGAGAAGCCGATGATGGCGGTCAGAACGTTGTTGAAGTCGTGGGCGATGCCGCCCGCCAGATTGCCGACAGCTTCCATCTTCTGGGCTTGCGTGACGCGAGCTTCCAGAGCCTTTTGTTCGGTGGCGTCGATGACGTAAAGCGCGGCGGCTTCGCCGTTGGCGGCGGCGGCGAGCGGGTTCATATAAACGCGGCGCACGAATTGCTTCTGCTCACCGCCGGTGATTTCGACGGGCGCGACATTGCCGCGGCCCGACAAGACCTGAGCCAAACCAGCTTCGATCAGGTTGCGTTCGTCAGGCTCGGCATTGAGACACAACGCCAGGTCGGCGCGAACGTCGTTTGGCGCGCGGCCGTCGAGCATCATGCGACGGAAGGCGGTGTTGGCGCTGGTGATGCGGCTGTCGCCGTCCAGCGTCGCGATTCCGAATGGCGCGGATTGGAAGAAATGGGAAAAACTGGTTTCGCCGCTGCCGCGCGCGGTCAGCCCCTTGTTGGCGCGGTTGATGGCGGTGACCGTGAAACCCGAAAGCCCGGAGCGCCCGGCCGGTTCGGCGTAAAGTGTCAGCGGCACGACGCGGCCGTCTTCGCGCGTCAAGTCGAGATCGCTGACGCGGCGTTCGCCGTCCGGATCCAATGCCAGCTCCGAGAGCAGGCGGGCGCCATCTTCACCGGTCAGATCCGAAAGCTTGGCGGCGCGCTGGGCGGTGGCGCCGCGGGCTAGGCCTAGCCAATCTTCGAATGTCGCGTTGGCGTGAATAACGGTGCCGTTGGCTGCGATCGACAGAAATCCCGCTGGCATGGAATCAAAGGCGGCGAGAGAGGCCTCGAGGGCGCCGATCTTCTGAGCTTCGCGGGTCTTGTCGTCCGTAATGTCGCTAAACTTCCACAGTACGAGGGACATGGCCTCGGAATTTGAGGCGCGATCGAGAGGCCCTGAGAACGGCCGAACCGAGACGCGCAGCCAAGCCGGCCGGCGCGGACTTTGGGGTGAGGCTTTGAGAGCGACATCTTCACGCCGGGCTTCACCGCGTTCAGCCGCGCGCATCAGCCGGAACAAGGCTTGCGCGGCGACCGGATCATTGCCGAAGGCGGCTTCAAGGGCCACCAGCGGACCGCCTTCCGAGCGCCCAAAGACTCCGTCATGCACGGGATTGCAATACAAGACCGTCGCGTCGCGCGCGGTCACCATGACAGGCTCTTCCGCCGTATCAAAAGCGGCCTTGAGAAGATCGCCCTTGGGCATGCGCGCGCCGATGCGAATATGGCCGGCCGCAATGCCAAACAGTAGAAACAGCCCAAGCATGGCGAGGACGGCGAGCAAGGTCAAAAACAGCGGCTCGCCCGAGCCACTCGTGACCAAGCCGAAGACAACCGCGCCGGCGGCTGTCACGACAAAAATTGTAGAGAGGAAGCCCCCGAACCCGTCCGCTGCCGTCAGTGGATCGAGCGCCGCCGCCTCGACCTTCAGCGCCTCGCGATCTGCCATAGCCGGGGAAGCTATCTGATTCTGCGAGACGGACACTGCGCTCAAGGCCATGACTTCGTTACTCATACACAACTCAATGACGTGCCGCTTCGGGGCAAAATAAGTGATCCTCGCAACACTTCGATCATTAGGGTTAAAATGCCATGAATTCCGCGCTATAGAAGTTGGACTGAGTGTGCGGTGCGGGCACAACTCGAGAACAAATTGCGGGTCCGTGTTATAAATTCAAATGGGGGTAGCTCCGGATATGGGGCTGCGAGGAGGCGGTATGTGGAGCATTTTGACGTGGGCGGCGATTCTGGGGCTAGTGGCGGCAGTTGGATTTTTCGTGCTTGTGATGGTTCGGGCTTACGTCGCGGGCACGACGCCGTCGGCCATTTTGTTCAAGCCGCGCCCTGAACCGCGCCTCGACGTCGTCGAACAAACGCGTCTCGACAGCCGGCGTCAACTGGTGCTGATCCGCCGCGACGATGTCGAACATTTGATCATGACCGGCGGCCCCGTCGATATGGTCATCGAAACCGGGATCGGCGAAAAGAAGCGTGGCTTGCGCGGCCTCGAGCCGCCGGCAGTGCCCGCACCAGCTTACCAGCCTGCGGCCGCGACCGTTTTGACTCGGCCAGCCCGCAACCTCAGTCAAGCTTCAGGGAGTACGACCGGCGGTGGCGGCGGTGGCGCGGGGGAAGGAAGTTGAGTTCTTTGGCTCAATACATCCAAGCTCCGCCAAGCCTGCCATTGAACCAACTCAGGCGTCGCAACGCGAGCGCGGGACTGTGTCAATCCAGCCGAGCGAGCTCGCGACCGCGACAGTTCTGTCCGTGATATAAGTTTGCAATGCTTCATCGTCTCCGCCGCAATACCATTCCCCTCATCGTCGCCACCGCCCTGTTCATGGCCAACCTGGACGCGACGGTGTTGTCGACATCGCTGCCGGTCATCGCCCGCGATCTCGGTCTCAACCCCATCCATTTGAAGCTCGCGCTGACGACCTATCTTCTGGCCCTCGCCGTTTTCATTCCAGCGTCCGGATGGGTGGCTGACCGCTTCGGCGCCAAGACCGTATTCCGCGCCGCAATGGCGGTTTTTGCGCTGGGTTCAATCGCCTGCGCGCTGTCGCAAGGACTGGTCTCGCTCGTCCTCGCGCGGGTCCTGCAAGGGGCGGGCGGCGCGATGATGCTGCCGGTCGGACGGCTGCTGGTGCTCCGCACAATCCCGCGCGAAGAGATGATCAGCTCGATCGCGTGGCTGACCATTCCCGCACTCGTTGGACCGGTCATCGGCCCGCTGCTCGGCGGCGCCATCTCGACCTATTTCGATTGGCGGTGGATTTTCTGGATCAACATTCCAGTCGCGATTATGGGCATGTTTCTGGTGACCCGTTTCATTCCCGACGTTCGCGAGAGTTCGCCGGAGAGTTTCGATCTCAAAGGCTTTCTGTTGCTCGGACCCGGGCTGTCGATGTTCCTGACCGGCGCAACTTTGCTCGGCCTCGATCTGGTGCCGTCATCGGTAGTTTGGTTTTTGTCGCTGGGCGGCGCTGCGCTGATCGCACTTTATGTCGGCCACGCGCTGCGTGACACAGCGCCGTTGATCGATCTGCGCTTACTGAGAATTCCGACCTTCCGCGCCGGCCTGATTGGCGGCTTTCTGTTTCGCATCGGCATCGGCGCCATGCCGTTTCTGCTGCCGTTGTTGTTTCAATTGGGCTTTGGATTGAACGCCTTGCAATCGGGATTGATGACCTTCGCGACAGGCTTTGGCGCCATGTTCATGAAGACCCAGGCGGCGGCGATACTGCGGCGCTGGGGCTACCGGCGCGTGCTGATTTTTAATGCCCTTATCGCCGCCGCCTTTGCAACTCTGCCGGCATTGTTCACGGCCGCGACGCCACCGCTGCTGATCGCGTCGATCTTCTTCGTCGGCGGTCTGTCGCGGTCGTTACAGTTCACCTCCATCAACACCGTTGCCTACGCCGATGTCCCGCCCGAGCAGTTGAGCCGCGCCACCAGCTTTGCGTCCGTCGGCCAGGAGTTGTCCGGCGCCGTCGGCGTCTCGATCGCGGCGCTCGGCCTCGAAGTCATGATGCGGATCGACGGCGGCGAGGCGACCGCGACCGCGCATTTCCCGCCGGTGTTTTTGTTGATCGCGTTCGTGTCGGCGTTGTCGGCGCTGATGTTCGCGACGCTCGAGCCAAACGCCGGCGCAAGTCTGCTCGGCAAACCCGGAGCGCGCCGCAAGGAAGCCGTCAAAGCCACCGCCGAGGCGTCGGAGGGGCATATTTAAACCCAACGTCATCCCGTTGCCGCGCATCGTATGCGCGGTGTAGCGAACGGGATCCAGACAACGTTCAGCGCAACGAGTGGTTCGGGATCAACTGCGTTGCCGCAATGTGCCTGCGGACGAACGCCACGTGCGGACGCTTGACTGGGTTCCCGCCGTTCTTCCGCTCGCGTTCCGCGACCGGCGCGGGAATGACGTACGTTGGATTCTAAGGCCCAAGTACCAGCCGAAGTCCGGCATCGACTTGAGTCATGAGAGCGTCCGGCAAGCGGCCGATCTTGTCGGCCAACAGACGTTTGTCGGCGGTCGCGAGTTGCGTCACATTGAGAACCGAGCCGGAAGGCAAACCAGTTTGACGGCTGGTCAGCCACAAATTTCCCGGGTCGCGGGCACGCGCCACGTTGGTCGTCAGAAAAACGACGATGACCGTCCTAATCGCCGTGACGTTGAAGTCATTTGCCGACACGATGACGGCTGGCCTTCGAAACCCTGGCTCTGATCCGCTTGGTTCCCCCACGTCCGCCCACCAGATCTCGCCCCTTTTCATTCGACCACTCCACGCGCGTCATTGTTGCCTTGGTCAGCCTGCCCATCATGGGATCGTCTGGTTCCGGAGATGCTGTAAACGACCGGTTCAAGGCATCCGTCACGGCGTGAGACTTGCGCGCCTTCATCAGCTCTTCCAGCGCTTCCTGATAGAACTTGCTGCGCGAGACGCCGCGCCGCTTGGCCTCGCGCTCGGCGGCGGCGAACAACTTGTCGGGAATGGAGATGGCGGTTTTCATGGAAGTAGTATAACCGAAGTTATACCGGAGGGGAAGCGAATGTAGCGTCCAATGTGCGAATAGGCAGAGTTTAAAGCTCTGCTAGTCGGGGCTACCCGCCGCCTCTTCCAGAAGTGTAGCCTTGCTAGGCATTGCGTCGATTCGAGGCTTGAACACTCGATAGAATTTCTCGGCTTGATCGGCTAACCAAGCATGCTGTCGTTCCCAATCAGCCCGGTCTAGAGCATTTCCTTCGACATACTGAATCTGGGCGCGATAGTTTTTGTTGGTCTCCAATTCTCTCCAATCTATAGGTCCGCCAAATTCACGCTCGATGGACTCACGCTCAGCTAGCAAGCGTTCGTAAACGCGCCTGACTACGCCAGGGGCAAGCGCTAAACTGAGATAAGCGCCAATGACTCTATCACTCACAGATCTATATACGTATATGTAAGCGCCCTTTGAGGCGTCGATAGTGAATGTATAGAAGCCGATCCGGGGGGCGACCTCTCTGATTTTGAGGGGCGTACCACGATTGCGTAGCGACTCCGCGAACGCAGCCCAATACTCCTCGCGATTGATGTCGATGCCCTGAGCCGGCGCCCGGGTTCCGACACCTCGAATTGATTCAGCCCAGTCATTCGGGCGTGCGCGAAGCTGAAACTTAGCTGCTGGCTCGGACTTATCTATCCGCCATGCTTGGATGCTTGCGGCAAAGACAGAGATTTTCCCGCGAAGATGCTCGTTGAGCCAAGTGATTGCTGCAAGGTGCTCATCGCTGAATTCGGCGGCTACCCACACTACGTGCTTTATTTTCATATCGTCGGAGTCAAGGCCGACCACGTACGTGAGGATCTGTCCGAGATGCTTATGGTCTGAAGGCTCAATCTGGTTTTCGATTAAGACATAGTCGTCGGTTCCGGTTATTTTGCAGACCAGATCTGCCCAGTAACGTCCCACGTTGACTTCACGCTGGTGCTCTTCGAGGGGCGGAAGTCCAAGCTCGTCTGCAAGTAGATTCAGGTTTTCTTGTTTGGCTAGCCAAGGCGTGAAAACTTTATCTTCCTTCTTCCATACCGAGCGGAGCTCCAATTGGCTGAGCTGGCCAAGCTTTGGTATGATGTCGCTTTCGTCGCCCATCCTTGACCCCACTTCCGCTCATAGAGACAAACTTCAGCACAATGACTACATGAAATTCGGAAGAAATGGCAGAAACCCTTTGTCTGATCTTGCGGCGAAGTTCTTGTTCAGGGTCATTGGCGGTGGCCCCCCCAAACAAAAATCGCCCAGAAGCATCGGCCTCCGGGCGGTTTCTTCCCCCTCTCCCTTGGGAGAGGGTTGGGGTGAGGGGGCGGTCACTTTTATACGGTCGGCTTGAAACTGCCCCCTCATCCGATCCGTCATCGCGGAGCGATGCTCCGCATCGACCGGACCACCTTCTCTCCAAGGGGAGAAGGACCCCAAAAACAAAAACCGCCCGGAAGCATGTGCCTCCGGGCGATTGATTTTTGTGTCTGGCCGGATTGTTGGGGCAAACCGCCCCAACCGTCCTGCTAAGCAGCGCGTGCCTTGCGGCTCGGCTTCATCGTCTTGACGGCTGAGCGCAACGCGCTTGCAGCCGGATTCAAAGCCTGGACGTTGTTCGCGGCTTCACCGCGCGCAACATGCTTGACCGAGACGTCGCGGGCCGAGAAGGCTTCCCGCAGGTCTTCCACACAGCGTTGCGGCTTGGCATTGCCGGCCATCAACACGTCGAACGCGGCAAAGCCGGTGTCGGGTCGTGTCTGGACCGAGATATGCCCTTCCGCAAGCACGGCGAGGCCAGTGATACCGCCATGACCAGCCCGATGGATGTGCACGCGCTCAAGCTTGCCCTCGGCCGCGGCCGAGACCTGCTTCAAGGTGCGCTCGACGAACTTGATGTCGTCAAGACGCTCCGCGCCGTGCAAATCGATAATCAGGTGGTGTCCGGCGAACCTACTTGTGTCCCGATCTTGGCTTTTGACCTTGCGGACAACGGGAGCCTCATCGGACTCGGCAACAAAGTGATCTTCCTTTTGGGCGGTGCTTGAACGAGTCAAGTCCATCCCCAATTGGAAGAGGGTGTCATTAAAGGCCATGTGACCCTCCCCAACCAGTAGACAGTTTTGACTCGCCCGCTCCTTACCTCATTGGTTCTGGAAAACCTCGACCATGTTGGCAGGTGGACAGACGAGAAATGTGCATATGAGGCCTATGCCCCCCCTACGCAAGAATTTTTTTGGGCTTGGGGCAATTTTTTTTGTGCGTGAGTTTACCGCGATTTAACAGTGTGTTCAGACGCAGGCCTGCAAGCGTGCCTGACGCGAGCTTGAGCTGAATGCGGCCTGAACAAAACGACGCACCGCGCGCGTCAATCGCGCGTGCCAGTCCAGTGCGCATAAACGCTGCAATTCATTGCGGTTTTAGAAACTTGTTCAGCAGATCTTTGGCTTTGGTGCTGCCGGTCGTCGGGCTGGTGGTGCCGTCGGGATTTTTCTTGCCAAGCAATTGGTCGACGATCTGGCCGGCGTTCTTGCCCTTGAACTGCTTGCCAATCTCTTTGGCGGCTTCGAGCGCCTTGTTGGGATCGGCGAGGATGCCCTTGAGGTCGGGTTCGTAGTTCAATTTGTCCCACGGGCCGCTGATTCGGACCGGGATCTCGATGCCCGTGGCGTTGGCGGCGCCCTGCTGGCCTTCGAGGCTGGCGACGATCTTGGGCCTGACCGTGTAGTCGACCGTCCGCCCCGGCATCTGTACCGCGCCTGCGCCGGTTACGCGCAGCAACGGACTGGTTAACCGCAAATCCTGGTTCTGGGCAATGCCGTTGCTGATGTTGAAGCTGGCGGCCAGTTCGCTGAAGTCGGTTTTCTCTGCAGGCGCTTTCTTGAGTCCTGAGAACTTGCCCTGGCTGATGCCCCTGATCGCGCCCGGGACATTGAAACCGACGATGGCGCCATTGGCGAAGGCGAAGTCAGCCTTGCCGTTCAAGGTCTCGACCAATTGCAGCTGACTGCCGCCTTGGGCTGAGAGCTGGAGCCCGAGCTTGGTTGAGCCTTCGAGCCAGTCCATGTCGGCGGCGTCTTTGAGGAATGGCAGCGCCGAGATGCCGTCGAGCGCGAAGTTGGCGCCGATGTTGGCGGCTTTGCCGGTGCCATCGACCGTCATGAAGCCCTTGCCGTGGCCCTCGTACAGCTGGATGTCCTCGAACGTGGTCTTCATGACCCTGTTCTTGAGGGCGACGTTGAGCGCCGTTTGACCGACCTTGATGTCCTGGAATGTCAGCTTGCCGATTTGCAGCTTGGCATCCGCGTCGGCGACGCCGAGCAGCGTCAGGTTGATCGGTTCGCTCGACCAGCCGGTGCGTTGTGTAAAGCCGTGGACCTTGGGGCCGGGCTTGTCGTTCAACAGTTCTTCGATGGCGTCGCCGGCTTTGGGCTGAGCTCCGGCAGCCGGTTTGGTCGCGGCCGGGGCGGGCGGCGGCGCTTTGGCGGCAGACTCTTCGCTCGCGGCAGCCGCGGCGGCGCCGGTCATGTACTTGTTGAGGTCGAGTTCCGAAATTTTGAGATTGGCCTGTATGACGGGACGCACCCCGCTCGTTGTTACGTTTGCCGAGCCTGTGGCCGTGGCGCCGTCAAGGCCGAGCGTAGCGCCGGTCAGGCTCGTGGTTGTGCCGGCCGAGCGCAACTGACCGGCGATCGACAGCGGCCCGAAGCCTGAAACGGGCGGCAGCTTGCTGCCAAGCCATTTGGCGAGAGCCTTGAGCGACGGCGAGGTGGCCGTGATCTTGCCGTCGAGATCAGCGCCGTCCTTCATCAGCAGCGTGCCGTCGTAACTGGCGTTGATGTGCTGAGATGTGGCGTTGAACGCCAGCTTGGCCGGCTTGTCCTCCATCATCGTCTTGGCGTTGGTCAGCTTGCCGTCGAAGGCGATCTTTTCGCCCTGCCATGACAAATCGCCGTTCGCCGACAAGGGGCTGGTCAACGACTTCAACGACAGCTTGACGTTGAGGGCATCAACCTCTTGCGATTTGCCGGTCCGCTCGTCGGTGAAGCGTAGTGTGCCATCTTCCATGTGCACGTCTTCAAGCTGCAGGTCTTTGACACGGGCGAGTTTGGACGGCGCGCTGACCCCGGGTTCGGCTTGCGACTGGGCGGCATCGGGCGCATCGGTGGCAGTGCCAGCTGGGGCATCATTTTGTGCGTAGCGCACGGGCTCGGCGGCTTGCGCGAAATTCCAGCTCTTCTGGCCGTCCTTGCCGATGCGCAAATCGATGACCGGTTTTCTCAGCACGAGTTGCTTGACGCCGACCTCGCCTTTGAGCAGCGGCATCGCTTTCACGGCGACGTCGAGCGACGCCATTGTGATAAGCGGCGGACCAGCCATTCCAGGTGGCGCCGATAACGAAACGCCTTTCATCGACACGCTGAGCGAGGGGTAAACGCTGAAAGATGTCGGCCCGGCGATGACCAGATCGCGGCCGGTCTTGGCTTTGACCTGTGTCGCCAGCTGTTGACGAATGAGATCGCTCGGCGGATTGAGAACAAGATAAGCCGCGCCCGCGCCGGCAATGGCGATCACAAACAATCCGAGATAGAGCAGGCCGCGCACGATGCCGAAGCCGCGCCGCGGTTTGGGCGCACGAGTTCCACCCGCACTTGTTGGCGGCGTCGGACCTTTGCGCGGAGGCTGGCCAGCGCGTTCGTTGATGGGCCGGTAATTGGTCAGCGACGGCGTTGCCGGCGGGCGTTGCGGTGCCATAGGTCAGCCTCAGCAGGGAAGCGGCATTGGGGGAGGGCCGCGAATCCATTCAGTCTATGCCAAAGATTATGTCACTTCAGAGCCACCGGAGGCCAGCACTAGGCCCAGGCTTTTCCACCGTAGACGGCATGAGAGTTTCTCTGAATGTGGCGAGATTGTTGGTCCGTACCCGTTAAAAGCGAAATTGCGGCAGGTCCGGCCGTATCTTAACGAAAGGTTTGCGGGTTGCGGGTGATAACGGGGCCGGAAGTCTACCGTTTCCGTCATGGGATGCGAATTCACCAGAGCGAGCCCGTCACGTCATGTTCGAGCGCAATCCCGTCGACAACAAAGCCGAAACCCAGATCGCGGTCGAAGTTTTGCTCGCCGATGGGACCGTGGTCGCGGGGCGGACTGTTCTTGGCCCCGGCAAGGGCGTCCACAAGTTGCTCGAAAGTCCCGATGGCTTCCTCTATGTCGATGGCTTTGATGGCGAAGGCGCGTTCATTCCGAAAGCGCAAATAAAAAGTTTGAAGGTCGTTTCGCCGGGTAAGCCCAATGCTATGCATTTGAGCGTTCCGGATGCGCGCAACTTCGATCCTTATCGCATCCTCGGACTCGAAAAGGGCGCGTCGTTCGACGACATCAAGGACGCCTATCATCGTCTGACCAAGATCTATCACCCTGACCGCTTCGCCAGCATCGAATTACCCCGCGA
This sequence comes from Hyphomicrobium sp., assembly GCA_031365865.1. Lineage (GTDB taxonomy): Bacteria > Pseudomonadota > Alphaproteobacteria > Rhizobiales > Hyphomicrobiaceae > Hyphomicrobium_B. The sequence goes on from JANLYX010000037.1 coordinate 56,206, forward strand.
AGTCAAAAGCTATATCGATGCCATGACCAAGAACGTCAATGCGGCGTTCCGTGCGCTCAAGCATGTCGGGCAAAAGGCCGAGCCCATTTACACCCGCAGCGCGCAATAAGCCTAGCTAATCGCCGGCAGCATCCCGGGTCTGCTGCAATGCGCGCAGGATCCGGCTTTGGCTGTCGTCGAGCAATTTAACGTCGAGCGACCCGCCGGCATCGGCTTGCAACAGCGCATTCAAAATACTGTCGAGGTGCTTCTCGTTGAACGATACGAGGATGAGGTCGGCGCCGGCCTTGAGAGATTTGACGGCAGCGTTGCCGATGCCTTCCTTGCCGTTGGTAATCGCGCCCATGCTGAAGTCGTCTGTAATCAGCAAGCCTTCGTAATTCCATTGGCCGCGGATGAGCGTACCTATGATGGCGCTGGAAAACGAGGCCGGCGTATCGTTGTCGAGGACGCCGACGCGCACGTGACCGAGCATCGTTGCGACGTTCGGCTTGCTCATGACGCGGCGGAACGGCACCCAATCGTTGAGTTCAAGCATGCCCTCGCTCGCCGTAACTTCTCCGCTGACGACATGGGTGTCGCGTTTGACCCGGCCGAGCCCCGGAAAGTGCTTTAATGTGCACATCAGGCCGTTTTTTAGGAACACGCCGCAGTACCAGTCTGCAACCTTGGCGACGAGATACGGGTCGGCGGCGATGGCCCTGTAGCGGAGTTTGGTCGCGCCATCGTCACGGTCTCCGGTATCGAGATTGAGATCGACCACGGGTGCGAAATTCAACGTCACGCCGATCTTTTTCAAGTCGCTGGCTTGGGCGGCCGCATAATTTTCGACAACCTTTTGGCGCGTTGCGTCGTCTTTAGCGCCGCGCAGAACTTGCGCGAGGCTCGGCAGACGGCTGAGCGGAGGCGATAGCCGCGAGACCTGCCCGCCTTCCTGGTCGGCGGCGATGATCAGCGGCGGCAGACTTTGCGACTTTCGAATCTCCTGCAGCTGGCTTATTTTGTTTTTGATGGTCGCAACCGACTGTCCCCGTACGTTGTGAGCGGTCACGAAAACGCCGGCAATGGCTTGCTTCTCGACCAGCAGCTGCAAGGCGTCATAACTTTCATAGCCGACGATGATGTGCCGCCCGATGCGCGCTAAACGTTCGCTGTCGGAGGCGAGCAGCTCGTTGTGGGACAAGAATTTCGGTGGCGATGTTGCCGTATCTTGATTTTCGGGTGCGGCATCGCCAGCGTGCGCATCTGCAAGCTCGGCTGGCACAGCCAACTTCGGTGTCTCATCAATCGATTGCGCGGCGGCAATACACGACATTGCGGCCATCGCCAGCGCGGCGGCCAGGCAAGCGTTGCGAACAATCGCCAGATATCGTTGGGCAGGGTGCATAACGCTCGATGCTGGCCGTAGCTGTTTAACGCCAACCGTCATTATACTGCGTCCAGACGCCACGGCACAGGCACAATCCTTGATATCAGTAAATGCGCACGGGAAAATATCGCTGAACCAGCTCTTCGAACCGGCCCGAAGCCCGCACCCTTTTCAAAGCGTCGTTAATCAGCGATTTGATTTCCGGGTCGTTTCTGGGAACCGCGATTGCGAGACCGTCGCCAAAAAACTTCGGCTCCAAAAATGGCCCGCCACGCATTTCGCAGCATTGCCGCGACAGCGTACCGTTCAGCCAGAACGCCAGTGAAATGCCGTCGTCGAATACGTAATCGACTTTTCCGGATGCCAACGCTTCGCGCGCGAGATCGGCATTCTCGAAAAGCGAGAGAGGACTGTCGCGAAAAAAGGTCTTGAGGTAGGCCTCGTGCGCTGTGCCCTTGGCGACGGCGATGCGTTTGCCATCGAGCCCCGCTGGCGAGATGTCGGTCTCCGGCGCTTCCTTGCGGCCCGCGAAGCGTCCGGGTGTGTGGAAATAGCGGTCCGTGAAAGCTACGTCGGCGATGGCCTTCGCCGTCACTTTGTGTGCGGCGATGACGGCGTCGGCTTCGCCGGATTTGAGGCCAATAAAAAGCTCGTCCCACGGTCTGGCCTTGATGTCGCACGAGGTGTTGAGTTCAAGGCAAATGGCGCGTGCAAGATCGATATTGAAGCCGACCAGAATGCCGTCCTCGTCGTAAAAGTTGAAGGGCGGAAAGTCGCTGTCTGTTAGAAAACGTACAATGACTCGCTTGGGCGCTGGGGCGTTCGTGTCGGCAATGGGCGCGCGGGCGGAAGCAGCGGGTGCTTCGATCTTGGGTTCCGCAACGGCTGCGCCTTGAGCAAGCAGAATTGTCAGCACAATCAGCGCCGGGCGGCGACAGCGTTTGTGATGAGCGGTATCAGCGCGGAATTTCAGCATCCTCAACAATACCCCGTCCGGGCCCCCTTCGATAAAAAACTTGGCCCTACCGGTAACTCAATGCGGGTCTTCGGGCTATAGTGTGGCGCAAAGCCGTGCAGGCTTTAAGCAGTAGTGCGTGGGGGCTGCTATGGTGCCGGACCAGCGGGGTGGTACGGATTTTTCGCGGACGTCGTGGAAGACGCCGGCCGAGACTTGGCCACAAACGGCGCAGCTGCAACAATTCTGGCTCGATCACGCAATCAATGGTTTGCGCCGTTCTAATCCCGAATCTTCCGCGTCCTCGCCACTCGCCCGTTGGCAGCGGCAAGGTCTAGCCGTGACGGCTGTCCTCATTCCCATTCTATTTTTCCTGAGTGCGCACTTTACGTGGCTGGCCTTGCAAGCGCTGTTTGCTCTGCCATTCTTTCTAATCGTGCTCGTTCGATTGTTGGCCATTTGGGAGCTGGCTTGGCACAGCCCGGCATCATTCGAAGCCGGGCCGCCGCTTGCCGTTCCGCAATCGCTACCGGCTTACAGCGTGTTGGTCGCTCTGTACGACGAAACCGCGGTCGCGGACGTTCTGGTTCGGGCGTTAGCGGCGCTGGATTATCCTCAAGACAAGCTCGAGATCTTGTTTGTAACGGAAGCAGATGACCATGCTACGCGCAATGCTCTCGAGTCTTCTGGCATGGCTGACAACATGCACATTATCATTGTTCCCAAGGGCGCGCCGCAAACCAAACCGCGTGCATTGAACTATGCGCTGTCGTTCAGCAGCGGCGAACTGATTGCTGTGTTCGACGCTGAGGACATCCCCGAGTCCAATCAGTTGCGCCGTGCTGTTCATGCCTTTGAAGCCGGTGGCAGCGATCTGGCGTGCGTGCAAGCCCACCTCAACATCTACAACGCCGGCAAAAATGCCATCACCCGGCTCTTCGCACTCGAATACACAGCACTTTTCGACTGCATTCTCCCGGCACTTGTGCGCCTCGGTCTGCCGTTGCCGTTGGGAGGAACCTCAAATCACTTCCGCCGGGCGGCGCTCGAGCAAGCGGGCGCGTGGGACCCCTTCAATGTCACGGAAGATGCCGACCTCGGCATCCGTCTCGCGCGCGCCCACAAGCGGGTCGAGGTTTTGCCATCGACGACGTGGGAGGAAGCGCCAGGCAATGCCCGTTCATGGCTCGACCAGCGCACGCGCTGGCTCAAGGGCTGGATGCAGACCTATCTCGTTCACATGCGTTCGCCGCGCGCCCTTTGGCGCGATCTTGGGGCGTGGCGGTTTCTCGGATTCCAAGTCCTCATGGGCGGCATGGTCTTGGCCGCGCTGGTGCATCCTTTGTTTTACATCGTTGTGATCGCCGGGGCTTGCACCGGCGATCTTTTCATTCAGCCCCGAGGGACTTGCGCCGTCGTGGTGTGGTGGCTGTGCTGGTTTAATTTGGCCGCGAGTTATGCCAGCGCCATTGTTTTAGCCATATTGGCGGCGAGGCGGCGTGGACATGGACGATTTTCGTGGTCGGCGTTATTTTTGCCGCTGTATTGGCTTGCGATTTCAATTGCCGCCTATCGCGCCCTCGTCGATCTCGTGAAGCGGCCACACTATTGGGCGAAGACCGAGCATGTCGGGTTGGTCATCGCCAAGGATGAGGCCCCGGTTGTAGCGTCAGATTGAGGTCGCGGGAAATCTCCGCCTTCGCTATCCGCCTCCTGCACCGAATTCTTAGCGCCGCTTGCTCCGGCCGAAGCCTTGGCGGAGGCGGATGGAGCGGGCGAAGGGAATCGAACCCTCGTATGCAGCTTGGGAAGCTGCCGTTCTACCATTGAACTACGCCCGCCTTATCGAGCCCTCATAACATAGGCTTTGAGGCACGCAAAGCTCGGGGCGCATCACTATCGTCAGCCGGCGAGCTGCAAAGTTTGAAATGCGTGGAACCGCAGGGCATTCCAAGACTTAATAAGTTGTGGCCTGTTATCGTTCCGCACGACGGTTACAATCTACACCCCCGTCCATTGAGCAAGAGGGTCAAAAATGTCCACAAAACGGATTCCCCACAATGCCTTCATTGTCGTGGCTGACGGTGTTGGGGCCCGGTTCTTTCGAAACTCCGGCAAGGATTTCGAAATCGCCTTAGTGCCGGACGGTGACTTTAAGCCAAGCCACTTAGAAGACGACGGACCCTCCGGACACCGCCCGCCTGAATCCTCTGATCAGGACACCGACGAAGCAACTTTTGCCAAACAACTGGCTCACGAACTTTATCGCCGTGTGCACGCTGGAGGTTTTGATTCCCTGGCCCTGATCGCGGATCCGCGGACATTGGGGCGTATTCGCCCATTGCTCCACAAGGAAGTGCAAGATCGTGTGGTCTCGGAAATCCATAAATCTATGACCAAGGCGACACTCAGCGATATTCAGAAGTCGTTAAACGCGTCGACTGAAGCGGCTTGACGGCCAGCAAAAACAAAAACCCCAGGCACAGGGCCTGGGGTTTCGCGTTAGGTCGGTTTTTTACTAGCGCTTCGCAAGAAGATCGCGAATTTCTTTCAGATACACTTCCGACGGGGGCGGCGGGGCTGCAGCGGCAGCGGCTGGCTTCTTCATCGAGTTCGCGGCGCGAACCAGCAGGAAGATCGCCGCCGCAGTGATCAGGAATTTAATGATGGCATTGAGGAACAGACCGTACTTGATCAGAATGGGATCGCCCTTCGGCACGGGAATGCCAATGGCTAAAGTCGAGAAATCGATGCCAGCCATTAGGAAGCCGATGGGCGGCATGACGATATTGTCGACAAGCGTCGAGATGATAGGCGCAAAGGCCGCCCCCATGATCACGCCGACGGCGAGATCGAGAACGTTGCCTTTCATGGCAAACTCTTTAAATTCCTGAAGCATGCTCATAGTGGGTCCTTCCCCGTTGTTCGTCCAAGCCAGCCATTACGTACTCGGAAGCCGCGAATGAGCCGTCTGATGTTGGTCAGCCTGGCCCGGCCCATTTTGTGGTGATAATCGGATGTCTTGCTTGCGATTGAACCGCTCTGCGTAACCCAGCGATTCGGCCACGAATTTAAGTTGTTTCCGTTGCAAGAGCTATCTAGCCGATTACGGAATACTGTTGTTCCCGTTGGACATTGACAGCACGGCTTGCGCATACTCGTGCCACGATGCCGGTATAGGGGCTCAGATCATAGTTAACCCGCTTCTCGAGGGTCGGATGATTGAACGCAAAGAACGTAAACCGTACTGGCGGCACACGAAATGGCAAATGCTGGCCAGCTTCTTGCCGTTTCTCGCCGTGATGATCGTGTTGCCCCTCTACGCGGAAGAGTTGAATCGCAGCCGCTTTCTCGGTTTTCCCCTTGGCTACTTTCTGGCCGCGCATGGCTTCTTCGTGATCGCGCTCGTTACGGTCGCGAGTTACGTTAACCGGCAAAACGCCATCGATCATTGGCATGGCGCGCACGAGGACACCTGACGGCGCAGTTGTGTTTCATAACCGTCAAGAGGCACGATCATGTCATTTTCAGCGCGCGGGCGAATGGTCAATCCGCGCCTTGGCACATACTTCGGTATTTTCGCGTCGCTGTTTGCTGCGCTTTTCTTGCTGACGCTGATTTCGGAACAACTGGCGTTATCCGATCGCATCCTGAGGCTGGCTCTTTTTGCAGGGCCGCTAATTCTTTACGCGGTCATCGGAGGTTCGGTCGCAACGCAAGAACCTCTCGGATATTTTGCGGCTGGCCGGCGCGTCCCAGCCGGTTACACCGGTCTAATTTTGGCAATGTGCGCGATGGGCTCGACATTTCTTGTGGCGGGAACGGGCGCGTTTTTCTTCATAGGTTTTGACGCGCTTGTCTTGATGATCGGAGGCCTGGCCGGATTCGTGTTCATGGCGATGATGCTGGCGCCATTTTACCGGAAGTTCGGTGCCTACACGGTTCCAAGTTATCTTGGCCGCCGTTTCGAAAGCAAGGGCCTGAGACTTGCGGCCGCCATGGTCGCAGCGGTACCAACCCTTCTCGTCTTATCAGCGGAACTTGGGCTCGGCGCGTCAGTCGCGGTCCGGCTCACGGGATTTTCCCACTCGGCGTTGGTGCTAATTCTCGCTGGTGCGGTTGCGCTGGCGGTGGCGCCAGGTGGCAAACGCGGGTTCACATGGTGCGGTGTGGCGCAGGCTATCGCGACGCTCTTGGCGTTGTGCATCGTCGCGGCGACGGTGGCCGTGATCGTCACCAGCCTGCCCGTGCCGCAGCTCACGCACGGACCGCTGGTGCGCAATCTGGTGCGCAACGAAGTCAACCAGGGATTACAACTTCTAGCGGCGTGGCCGCTGCAATTCGATTTACCGGGTGAAGGGCTTCACGCGTTGGCCAAGCCATATACCTCGCCATTTGGAGCCATCGGCACCGTTGGATTTACGATTGGCGGCTTGATGATCGCGGCCGGCGTCGCCTCGGCGCCGTGGCTGCTGCCGCGCGTTGCGGCAACGCCGGGCGTTTATGAAGCGCGCAAATCGTTGGGTTGGGCAACGGTCTTTTTCGGTCTGACGATGCTGACCGTGACGTCGGTCGCAGTCTTTATGCGCGAATATGTATTGGAACTGGTGATGAGCGAACGCATCGGCGCCTTGCCTGTGTGGCTGACCGAGGTCGTCGGTGCTGGGCTGGCAAGTTTCGATCAGAACGCGAGCGGATTTACATTTGACAGTCTCCGCTTCGACCGTGACGGCGTTTTGTTCGCGCTGCCAATCGCTGCCGGGCTGCCACACGTCTTTGGATACTTCTTGATGACGGGCATGATAGGCGCAGCCATGCTTGGGGCTAGCGCCACGTCGGTCTCGCTAGCCGCAATATTGAGCGAAGACGTCGTGCAAGGTTTGTCTTGGAACGAAGAGGCAAATAGAAACCGGGTTTGGCTGGCGCGTTGCTTTGTTGTCATCGCGGTGACGTGCGGTGGCACACTGACACTGCTCGCGCCGACAGATCCGCTTCGCCTCGTCCTGTGGGCGTTCGCCTTAACGGGGGCCAGCCTGTTTCCGGTTCTGGGACTGTCGGTGTGGTGGAAACGGCTGACCAAGACGGGGGCGCTCACGGGCATGTTGGCGGGCTTTGGAACCGCGGCCTTGGCTATATTTGCCAGCGAGTCTGGAGCGCTGCCCATTCCGAGCGCCATCGCCGGCATTCTCGGCCTTCCTGTTGCAACCGCGATCGCGATGTTGGTGAGCTCGTTTGTCCGGGAAACCAGCCGCCATGATCTCGAGGTCGTGCGTGACATTCGCGTGCCGGGCGGCGAAATCATTTACGACCGTGAGATGCGCCGGCTCCAGCTCAAGGCGAACGTGCGCTCGTAGGCATTTTCGGCCGTCATAAACGCATTGTCACAAGGCGCCCGATTTTTTGCCGTCAGACGGCGGATCCGGTTTTTCAATGCGCTGGATGCGATCGCGAAATTTCTTGAACAGCCGCTCGGCGTAATCAAGCGCCTTGTCGACATCCTCTTCGCTGGGAAGCTGCATCTTTCCGGGCGGAATGGGCGTGCTCTCGCTCAAAGGCGGTTTGCCGGTTTCCAAGCTCTCTTCAAGAGCCTTGACGCGGTCTTTGAGAGCCTTGTTTTCGGCTTCCAATCTGGCGGGCCTGTCCCCGGCCGGATGGGCGCGCTCATCGACGGGTTCGCATTGCCACTGCTGGCCTTTGAGCGCGCAATGCGAGACGGCGCCGGTCTCCTTATCGAGACGCAAAAATCCGCCTTCAACGGGTGAGAGTGCGAAACGCCCCTTTGCGTCGTCGGGCGTGTCCGCGTAAGCGCCAGGCGCGAGGGCCATGCAACTTATCATCGCAGCTACGATCAGGCGTATCATTCGAAGGGCCCTCCAGTGTACAGAATAGAGCTCGTGACCGTCATAGGCTGCGACTGTGGCGAACCTCGGGGCCCTTAAGCGGCGCGAATCACAATCTGATTTTCGACTTGGCGGGCCCGTGAGCCGGGCCGACGCTAGCTTCCGACGAATATTATAAGATATTGAAATATAATATAAAAAACATGTCCGATAATTTCCGGAACAAGTCTTAACTCTACGTTTACTGGCGGCTGAGACCTTCACATCGAGAGCTTAAATTGTGCCGCGTCCGGCTGAGAACTGCATCGACGGATGCGGGTTTGGGACGCGTAGCTGCGCAACCCTGCCCACGTATCGGGTCGAAATGGTTGTTAGGCCTGACCGTCGCGGAGCCCACGGGCGTCGGGGACATAAAATGGCAAAAACAGATTGGAATGAGCAGCTTCGCCAAGAGGTCGATGCGATCAGGGGCGAGAAAGCTCACGATCAAGTCTCGGCTTGCCAGGCAAGCGACCTGAAGGGCTTGCTTCATTCCATTGTCGATCAGCTCTCGGAAGCCGATCGCCGGCACTCCGACACCCTGCGGCAGATGCAAGACAAGCTGGCCAATATGGGTCGTGAGGCGCAATCGCTGCGCGCACGTGTGCCGAGCCAATTTTCGGCGGCGTTCGAGCGCGTTGAAGCCGGCATGTCCGAACTTGCGGCACGTGTTGCCGAAGTCAGTGATGGCGGCGTCGAAAATCATGTGGCCGTAACGCCCTCGTATGGCGATATGTCCGCGACAACGCCAACGCCGGCGCAATCTTGGCCGCAGACGAAGCCCGCCGAGCCGCCTATGGCACTTCGGTCCGTAACCGACCCCACCGCTCAGGCGGCGCGACGCCGCGAAGAGGAAGCCAACCGCGCTCAAGGCGGCATCGACACGTTCGACGTCATCGAGTCGCTTCCTGGCAACGTTGCCAATCCCTGGGATCATGATGCAGCGGACGCACTTGCGGGCATCTACGATTCGGGCGAAGCCAGCTTCATCCCCCTCAATGCCGCACACGAGACGGCCGCCAATCAAACCGCCACGTTCGCGCCAGTGGTCGCAGCTGCGGCGTCGGCGCCTCAAAGTGTTGGCGGGCAATCACCAATGTCAGGAACCGATCGCTCGTGGCTCGAAGCCCGCTTCAGCGAGATTTCCAGCCACATCGACGCCCAGATCAAGGACATCCACCACGACCAGTCGTTCTTTGCACTTGGCCAGCGACTCGATCAATTCGAACGCCAATTTAATTCAGCGCTTGAAGGTGTGGCAACGCGTGGCGATGTCGAAGGCATTCGACTGATCGAAGCTCACATGACCGAGCTTTCCAATCACCTTGAGTCGGCGCATCAGCAATTGACGCGCCTGGAAGTGATCGAAGATCAGCTTGCTGGCATCGCCAGCAAACTGGCTGACGTCCACCATGCCGCAACCGTAGACGATAGCCGGGCCGCTGTTGTGGCAGACGGCGCCGAAGCGCCGGCCGCGATCGACGTTCATGCGGTTGCGAAGGCCGCAGTCCACGAAGCCGCCGCCCATTTTGCCGAAATACAGCCGCGCGTTCAACCCGGGCAAGGCCTCGACGAAGTTCGCGGCATGCTTCAGCGCCTGATGTCGGACAACCGGCAGGGTGAGGAAAACACCAACGCGCTGCTCGATACGCTTCAGCAGGCCATGATCAGGTTGCTGGATCGCGTTGACGCCATGGAATTGGCGCAACATCAGCATGCGCTCGGTCGAACAGTGCCGCAGGACTATCTGCGCGAGCAACCGCGCTTTGAATCCGACATGCGGCGTTCGAACACGCACGATGGCGGCGAAACGCTCGATGCGGCGGTTGCTGCGGTTGCAACATCGCGTACGATCTCGCCGTTTGCACAGTCGGCCAACGAGGAGCCTAGGGCCGACAATTTCGCAGCCAATGGCCCAGCACATCTCAATGAAGCAGCCTCCCAAACGCGCGAAGCAGCTCAAGCGCCAGAACGCATTCGCCAGGACTTTATCGCTGACGCGCGCCGCGCCAAGATGCGGCTTGCGGCCGAAAACACCGGTCAAAGCCCGGCGGCTGAAATCGTCATCAAAAAGCCAGAGGGCACCGACAAGCCGGCTGCGTCGAAGGCAGCCAGCGCCGCAGCTGGCAAAGCCGCAGCCGCAAAAGACAAAGATAAAGCCAAAAGTGCGACCGCAATGTCGCCGCGCGTAATGGTCGTTGCCATCGCCGCACTGCTGGCTGGCGGACTTTATCTGGTCAATCCGTTCGCCACCGATACTCCCGTCTCGACGCTCAAGCCACTACCTGCACCAGGTGCTAACAAAGCCGCAAAGTCGGGCGACGCCGCCTCGAGCAAAGAAGCAAATTCGGCCTCGCCTGCGGCTCAAGGTAGCGACGGCAAGTCGCCAGTTACTGAGGGCAGTGGTGCGGCCACACCGGCGGAAACCCAGCCTGAAGGCGCCAAGAAGGACGGCGAAACTCGGGGAGAAATCGTTTCGCCCGAAGCGGGCGACGTTGCTCTCGAGTCGACCACCGTTCCTCTGATGGGCGTCACGGTCGATTCGGAAAGAACGATGTCGACAGATGAAATGCAACGCGCGAAACGTCAGCACGCCATGGCCACGATGTCGGGAAAGCTCGGACAGGCCGCGGCTCAAAATCCAACCCAACAAGCGACGCCAGCGGCGCTGATGCCGAGTTTTGACGGTCTGTCCGCCAGCCCGCAAGGTGGTAGAAATGGCGTGACGACGTCGTCCCCCCTCGACCTGCCGCCCGCAAGCGTTGGACCGTTGTCCTTGCGCCTAGCCGCAGCCAATGGCGATCCGTCGGCCGAATTTGAAGTTGGCGCACGCCTCGCCGAAGGTAAAGGCACCGACCAGAATTTCAAGGAAGCGGCGAAATGGTATCAACGCTCGGCGTCGCGTGGTTTCGTGCAATCGCAATATCGCTTGGGCACGCTGTACGAGCGAGGCCTCGGCGTGAAGGCCGATCCAGCCCGCGCCCAGGACTGGTATAAACGCGCTGCCGAACAAGGCAACGTCAAAGCCATGCACAATCTGGCTGTTCTCAGCGCCAACCAGAATAAAACGGCGCCGGATTACCCTGCCGCCGCCAAATGGTTCACTGACGCCGCCGAGCGCGGCTTGTCGGATAGCCAATTCAATCTCGCGGTCTTGCATGAGAATGGCCTCGGTGTCCCACAAGATCTGAAGCAAGCCTACAAGTGGCTGTCGCTCTCGGCTCGTGCCGGCGACAAGGAAGCGGTGCGCAGGCGCGACATCCTCAAGGGAAAATTGACGGTTGAAGACCTCAATCAGGCCGAAGCTTTGATCGCGGGCTTCCGGACCAAATCGACCGATCCGATGGCGAATGACGCGCGCACCGCCGGCGAAGCCTGGAAAAAGAACACCGCGAACGGCGCCAACGGCTAACAGCTTAGTGCTTTTCGATTGAGAAGCGGGCCGTCCTTCCCCGGCGGCCCGCTTCGACTTTTTTGGCTTTGACACGGGCTTAAGAAGCAGGCTTGTGCTCAGGTGTCATTTGTTGTCCGATAGAGGCGCGCCGGATCGATAAGATCGGAGACGGCCGGCGCCCATGTCGTCAAGCGGGCCAAGCAATGCACGTCTACCTGCCGATTGCCGAAATGTCGGTCAATATTTTCGTCTATTTGGGCCTTGGCGCCGCGATTGGATTTTTGTCCGGCCTGTTCGGCGTTGGCGGCGGCTTCCTGTTGACGCCGCTGCTGATTTTTCTCGGCATACCTCCAGTTGTCGCGGTCGGCACCGGCACCGCCAATGTGGTGGCGACGTCCGTATCCGGCGCGGTGGCGCAATACCGGCGCAATAACGTCGACGTCAAAATGGGCGTTGTCATGCTGGCAGGCGGCCTGATCGGCAGCAGCATCGGTGTCGAATCCGTGCGGCTGTTGCGCAAAGCCGGTCTTTTCGAGCTGGTGATTTCGCTCAGCTACGTGACGTTTCTGGGTGTCATTGGTGCCCTGATGATGGTGGAGAGTTTAAGCACCTATCGCAAGGCCAGCGCCGGTATCGCGGTTTCGTCCCGCAAACCCGGCCAGCACAGTTGGGTCGACGGTCTGCCGTTCAAGATGCGCTTTCACCGCTCTAAACTTTATATCAGCGCCATTCCTCCCGCCATGATAGGCATGTTCGTCGGCTTTATGGCGGCGGTCATGGGCATTGGCGGCGGTTTCGTGATCATCCCGGCCATGATCTATTTGCTGCGCATGTCCACCTCCGTCGTCATCGGCACCTCGTTATTTCAAATCGTCTTCGTGGCCGCTTTCACGACCATTTTGCACTCTGTGCAAAACAAGAGCGTCGATGTCGTGCTGGCCGCTTTGTTGATGATTGGCGGGGTTGTCGGCGCGCAATTCGGCACGGTTTCAGGCCAGCGCCTGAAGGGCGAGCAATTGCGGTTGTTACTCGCCGGCTTGATTCTCATCGTCTGTATCCGGCTCGCCTTCGATCTGGTATCGGCCCCTGACGAATTGTTTTCGTTTGGTACCGTCAGTGGGGCAAAGTGATGTTGCAACGGTCAACATTTTGTCTCGCGGCTTTCGTTATGTCGGCACTTGCGATGCCGGCGGCGAGCCAATCCGGCAAAGAGACGGTCGAAGCTGACGTCTCGTCGCGAAGCGTCGCCATCACCTCGGATTTTACCGGCACCGAGATTTTGATTTTCGGCACCGTCGAAAATAGCCGGCAATCAAGTGCTGAAGCAGGAACGTACGACGTTGTCGTTGCCGTCGAAGGCACGCAGGTGCCGCAGAACGTGCGCCGCAAATCAAATTTTGCAGGCCTTGGTCTGTGGATCAATACCCGTGAAATTCGTTTTGCATCGTTTCCCAGTTACTACGCCATAGCTTCGACCCGGCCCATTGAAGAAATCGCGGATCGCGCCACCCTGGACAAGCTTGAGATTGGTTTTGCTCATGTCCGGCTGGTGCCCTCAGGGTCAGGCACGCGGTTTGCGCCGGCGGGCGTCAAAGAGGCCAGCGAATTCCGCAACGCTGCCATTCGTTTGAAACAGCGCGACCGGCTCTATGTCACGAAGGATCAAGGCGTCGCGTTCATTGGCCGGAGTCTGTTTCGCGCGACGATCTCGCTGCCGCCGAACGTGCCCGTCGGACCCTTGACGACGCGGGTGTACTTGTTCCGCGAAGGCCAGATTTTGAGCCAATATAAGAGTGAGGTCACACTCGAGCGCGCCGGCCTCGAACGCTTCTTGTACGACAGTGCCAATAAGCGACCGGTGCTTTACGGTATTTCGACAGTGCTATTGGCGGCAGCAGCTGGTTTGGCTGCGGCGTTTACGTTCCGCCGGCCTGGGCATTAGCGGCCGCGCCGTCTTCACGCAGCGACCGGGCAGCGACCGGATAGACGCCGTCCTGTCCGATCATCCAAACCGTCATGCCGTCCGTGCCAAAGATTGGTTCAAAGGCTGCGTCTAGGATATTCAGGCCACCTGCCGCGCTGCCAAATGACGGCATGATCAGGCGGCGGCCGTTGCCAACGAAGCATGGACGGCGGATGGCCGTGCCGTGCATGACGAGACGCGCGGCGGGGTTAAGGAATCCTGCAACTTCGTGCGTCATGTCACCTCGGCGCGGTCGATGGCAAATACGGATCCCTTCAATCGTCAGTTCTGGCAGCTGAGCGCCGCCCAGACGCTTGCACAGTTCGCCGCCGGCGTGTGGCGCGACCCAGATCCATTCGCGGTCCTCTTGGATGATCGCCAAGGTTTCGCGCTCACTGGTGGACATGGCGCCGGCAGTCCCGCCCTCCGGCGCACCATCGCCAAGAGAGATCACGGTGGCAGCGTCGTAGGTGTCGATTGCAAGCGCTAAGGCTCTCAAGGTCTCGGCCGTCGAGCGAAGCGGAAACCCCGAACCGCCGGCGCGCAGTGAAGAGGGTTCACCGAGTGCCACGCCGGCGATGATCAACGCGTTTTGAGATGGCCAATACAAAGCTCCCGAAAAATGCGCGCGGAACGATTTGCCGCAAATATCTATCGGCTGATCGGCAAAATCCTCGAGGCCCAGTCGTTCCGGTCTCAAACTCGCCATCATACGTCTCCTGGCACCGCACCCATATTTCGACGATGAAGTGATGCCTGATTCGAGGGGCTATCGTTTACAAATGCATTCAAACTCGCCGCGGCGCCATGACTGTGCTACCAGCGGCGGACCAAGCCGAGGCCGAGGGGAGAATGAGTTATGGATCTGCGTGGGTTTTTGGGCGGACGTCCCCTCTCAGTCGCTGTGCGGCTGGCGATACTGTCGATCGTGGTTGGCGTTCTACTATCGATCTTCGGGATCACGCCGCATAATTTATTCATGTCCCTCGATCACTTCGCCCGCTACGTCTACGACCTCGGGTTTGGCGCGTTCGAGTGGCTGATCGAATATCTGGTGCTTGGCGCCATGGTGGTGCTGCCGATATGGTTGATCGTTCGCTTGCTCAGGGCTGGCGATACCAAGACCTGAAACGGGGTCAGCGAGCCCTGTCGAAGAGGCGTTCAATCTAGAGAGCGTCTTGCCCACTCATCCGCCTTGCGGCCCCGGATCGCGGCCAGATCCGCACCCGGCATGGCCCTTAAAGTTTCCGCGAGGCTGGCGTTAATGCGGCCGATCAAACCTGGACCCTCATAGATGAGCCCGGTATAGAGCTGCAAAAGGCTGGCGCCCGCCTCGATTTTTGCAAGAGCCGCGGCTGGGCTGTCGATGCCTCCAATACCAATCAACGGGATTTTTCCGGCGGTAGCCTCATACACTTTCGCCAACATGACCGTTGATCGCGTAAACATAGGCCGGCCAGACAATCCACCGGCTTCCCGCCGTGCGGGTTCGTTTAAGCCGGTGCGCGCCAACGTGGTATTGGAAACCGCGATCCCATCGACCTTGTGCGCAACCAGACGCTCGCAAATTGCGGCAATATCGTCGTCCGGAATGTCGGGAGCAATTTTGATGACGATGGCGCGGTGCGCTCCACCTTCGGCAACGAGACCGGCCCGCGCCGATATGAGACGCGTCAACAACTCATCGAGAGCTGCGGGTGCTTGCAAATCGCGCAATCCCGGCGTGTTGGGCGATGATATGTTGACGGTGAAATAGCTGGCGACGGCGTTGAACGTTCGCAGTCCCGAAACATAATCAGCGGTGCGGTCGGCGCTATCTTTGTTCGCGCCGATGTTGACAGCGACAACACCGCCGCGTTGTCCGCGCGCTTGTAGCCGTGCCAAGACCGTCGAATGACCGGCGTTGTTGAATCCGAGCCTGTTGATGAGGCCACGGTCGGCGACCAGGCGGAACACGCGCGGCTTTGGATTTCCGGCCTGCGGCTTAGGCGTTACCGTGCCGATTTCCGCGAAACCGCAACCCATGGCCAAGATGGCATCGGGAACCCGTCCATCCTTGTCGTAACCAGCAGCAATGCCGATCGGATTTGGGAAATCCAATCCAAAAAAACGTTGCTTTAAGCACGCGTCGCTGCTGCAAGATGCCCTCGGATAGATGCCATTTTCCAAGGCTTTCAGCGACAACTCGTGGGCATCTTCCGGATCAAGAACAAACAACGCCGGACGCGCAAGATGCTGGTAGAGCGCTGTCAACATTAAAACCATGCCTTTTCGACGATGACTTTGCCGTCCCGACCGCGAGTCAACTGCTTCTGCCAGAGTGCGAGCCTTGGTTGCAAGGGTTCATACAAATGCGGGAACAGAGGACCGGCACGTGACGTTTCCCATTTTAAATTCGGACCAAGGTCTGAACTTTTAAACGCAACCAGCAGTAGATCGTCGCGGGCGGGGAAATATTTCTCAAGCGTCCCATCCACTTGCGAAGGAGCGGACAAATGAATGAAGCCGTCGCGTACATCGTCGTCTGAGCCGGTAAAGGCACCTGAATGACATGCCAACAGCCATTGATCCAACGGCACGATTTTGCATACGATCGCTATATCCACTTTGCCGATCCGCTCTGAGGCCTGTTCAATGAACACGATTTTTTTGTTGGATGTGTAGGTCGTCCAAATGCGCGGCAAGCAAAGCCAGTCTAGGTCAGCTGAGGAAATCTGTCTTTCCAAATTGGATTAGACATTATTCCCAATTCGCATTGCGAGCCAGATGGTAGTATCTTGCAGAGGGGCCGCCGTCGTGCGGCCCGTTGCGTCAATCGAGCATCTTGGGTTTGATCCGTGCTTCCCACCGCCTCTCTTTCTGTCGCCGATATTTTTTCAGGGCCGTTCTTATTGAACGTTCCCCTTTATCAGCGTCCCTATTCTTGGGGCCGCGATGAAGCCGGGCAACTCTTGGAAGATTTGATCGACGCGGCCGGTATTGAACCTGGCAAGGAACCAGATAAAAGTTACTTTCTCAGTACCATTCTCTTGATGGACGCGCCCGGCAACGAGACCGTCAAGCTCAGTCCGAAAATGTCGATACGCGAATTCGACATCGTCGACGGGCAGCAGCGCCTGGTTACCATCATGACCCTGTTTGCGGTTCTGCGGGATCTAGACAGCGACGACAAGACAGCGCTGGCCAAGCGCGTGCAGACCATGATCACGGCCCAACTAGGATCGCGGTTCTTTCGCAAAACGCGCTTTCGTCTGCACTTGGCAAGCCGTGACCGGGGCTATTTCGAACGCTATGTTTTACAGCCTGGCGGAACTTTAGAAACACCGGATAGCGAATATCAGCAGCAATCGTCCGAAACGATGCTGAGCTACGTTAGAGATGATTTCGTAGTTCAGTTGCGCGATATGCCGGCCGCCGACCGGGCGCGTCTGTTCGCGTATATCTCTGACCGTTGCCACATGGTGACGATCGTCAGCAACGACATTGACGGGGCCTACCGCTCGTTTGTGCGCTTGAACGAACGGGGCAAAAAACTTCAACGCAATGACATCTTGAAAGCCGATGTCCTCAGTCAACTTCCGAACGACAAGATTGCTTGGGCGGGCGCGTCTTGGGAAAGCGCCAGCGATAGGCTTGGCGACGACTTCGATACGTTCTTCTCGCACGTGAGGTCTATCTATGGTCAAACCCGTCCGCAGGTTGTGTCGGGTGTGCGCGCGGTTGTGAAGGAACAGGGCGGCGCTGAAAAATTCTTGAACAAAGTCTTTCTGCCGCTCGCTGGTTCTTATGCCGTGATCAGGCGGGAGATTGGCGCGTTGCCGCCGGAGATGGGCCGCTATCTGACATACTTGAATAGAATGCCGGATGGCGATTGGGCGCCAGCGGCCATGATGGCACTTCGCGATTGGCAAGATGACGTCGAGGGTGCAACCCGCCACCTGATCCAAATCGATCGACTGGCCCACTTACTCCGGTTGCTTTGCTTGGGTACGGGCAAACGTGTGCGCCGGTTTGGAAACGTCGTTCAAGCGTTGCGAACCGAGGGAGCGCTGCCTGCCGACCACCCCGTCTTCCAATTTTCGCGTGACGAGATTCGCAACATCGCCTTCCACCTCAAAGATTTGCATGGCCGCAACCCGAAAGCCTGCAAACTTCTGCTGCTGCGGTTGAGCGATGAGATCGATGGCAAAATTTCGGATCTCAATCCGGAAGCCTATACGATCGAGCACGTCCTGCCGCAAAACCCATCTGCGACAAGCGAATGGCGCCGGTGGTATGCTGCCGGCGACGATCGTAGCGCTTGTACTGAGAGTATCGGAAATTTGGTGCTGATCACGCCAAAACAAAATGACAAGGCTCGCAACGCCGCCTTCGGGACCAAGAAGGATGTCTACGCACAACCCGACCCAAAAGGCCCCTTGCTCGCCATCACGCGCGACGTTCTCAGCGCCGTTGAATGGCGTCGTTCCGATATAGAAGCGCGCGAAGAGGGGCTCTTGGCGCTCGTACAAAAGATGTGGCGTGTTGATTTATCGGCCGGAAAGCCGGGCGCGCGCACAAATGTTGTGCTTGCCCTGGATAAGCCGAATGTTAGCCCTGGCCCTGCTGTCACAAAAGCACCGATGCGATAGTTTATGTTTTAATGAGCGCGCCCGACAGGCCTTTGGCGATGAGCGCCCGTGTTTCCGCGATGCCGTAAAGCGCGATGAACGACCCAAACCGCGGCCCCTGACTCGAGCCGAGGAGAACCTCGTAAATGGCCTGGAACCAAGAGCGCAGATTTTCCTTAGCGTAGCCGTTCGACTTGCCGGCTTCAAAGACGGCGGTTTGAAGCTCTTCCGCACTGGCGCTGGGATCGATGTCCGCAAGAGCTTTGTCGAGTGCGGCAAGGGCGGCGCGTTCTTCAGGCACCGGCATCCGGAAATTTTTGTCCGGCTTAACGAAGTCATCGTAGAAAGCGACCGCGTAGCCGGCGAGTTGATCGAGCAGCGGTAATTTGGCCGGCGTCGCATCGGGTGCTATGCGGCGGATAAAGCCCCACAAAACGCTTTTGTCGTGAGCATTCGAGGCTGAAACGAGATTTAGAAGTAGCGCGAACGTAATCGGCAGATCGCCAGCCGGCGGTGCGCCGGAATGAACATGCCAGACCGGATTATCGAGCTTGCCTTTGGCGTCCTGAGATTGATAGGCGGAGACAAACTGAAGGTATTCGTCAACGGCGCGAGGGATGACGTCGAAGTGCAAGCGTTTGGCAGTTTTCGGCTTCTGAAACATATAGAGCGACAGACTTTCGGGAGAGGCGTATTTCAGCCAATCTTCGATGGTCAGGCCGTTGCCTTTGGATTTTGAAATCTTCTGTCCCTTGTCGTCGAGGAACAGCTCGTAGTTGAAGCCTTCAGGCGGAGTTGCACCGAGCGCCCGGCAGATTTTGGAAGACAGAGTGACGCTGTCAATGAGATCTTTGCCCGCCATTTCGTAGTCGACGCCGAGCGCCGTCCAGCGCATCGCCCAGTCGGCTTTCCACTGGCACTTGACGTGACCACCGGTGACGGGCGTTTCAACCAGCTCACTTGTATCAGGATCGACATAGGTGATGGTGCCCTTGGCCGCATTGCGTGCCACCATCGGGACCTGCAGCACCTGCCCCGTGCGCGGACAAACCGGCAGGAAAGGCGAGTACGTGGCTTGCCGATCAGGTCCAAGCGTCGGCAAGATGATGTCCATGACTTTGTCGTAGGCGGCGAGCATTTTGAGCAGCGTCGCGTCCATCTGGCCAGACTTGTAGCATTCGGTGGCCGAGAAAAATTCGTACTCAAAGCCGAAGGTATCCAGAAATTTGCGCAGGCGTGCATTGTTGTGGGCGGCGAAACTCGGATATTCGTTCGAGAAAGGGTCGGGGACGGCTGAAAGTGGTTTGTTCAAGTGAGCGGCCAGCATCTCCTGATTGGGAACGTTGGTCGGAACTTTGCGCAGGCCATCCATGTCGTCGGAGAAACAGATCAGGCGGGTTTTACGCTTTCCCTCTGTTAAAACTTCAAAGGCATGGCGAACCATGCTGGTGCGCGCGACTTCTCCAAACGTGCCGACGTGCGGCAGGCCGGACGGACCATATCCGGTTTCAAAAATGACGGTTTTGTCTTTGCCATCCGGCAAGCGCTCGAGACGCTGCAGCAACCGGCGTGCCTCTTCAAAGGGCCAGGCCTTGGTTTCAGAGGTGGCGGCAAAAAGGGCAGGATCAATGGCTTTAGCGGTCATCTGGCATCTTTGATTGGATGGAAAAAGTGGCGTGGGGTCGCACTGCGCGCGAGGCGGTGGTTGCACCCTAGGGCATGATCGTTTGAGATTGAATCGCACCGCGATTAATCTCAAACGTGAATCACGCTCTACATTATGGTTTTAGAGTGCGATTCACGTTTTTGACGGACGTTTAGACGCGTTCATCAAAAACGATCTCACTCTAGGGTTGGCACTCCCCTCCGTCAACGTGACGCAATTGGAGCCGCCACGAATTGCGCCACGGCATCCGCAGCCGAGGTCAGGTTACCTTTACGGGTAAAGCCAGAGGCGCCGCGCGGACCGAAATCGTGGTCGCCGTCACCGAGCCAATGCAATTGAATTGCCGGCGACAAGGTTACGGCCTCGATCTCTGACCGGTTTCCGAACGGATCGCGATCGCCCTGTACAATCAGCGCTGGACAGGTGAGTTTTTCGAGATGAGCTGTGCGCATCTTGCCGGGTTGTGTTGGGGCGTGGAACGGGTAGCCGAGACAGATGAGGCCGGCGATCTCACCCCGGGTGTACACTTCGTCCGCAATCATGCTGGCGACCCGCCCTCCAAGAGACTTGCCACCGACGAAGAGTTTTTGGGCTTTGGGCATGGCGTTTTTGACTTGAGCGATGGCTGCAAGGAATTCAGGCATCAGATTTTCCGCACGTGGGGGAGGGCGTTTTGGCCCACCGCTTCGGCGTGCGGCCATGTAAGAAAATTCAAAACGTGTAACCGCCAGGCCTCGTTCGGCGAGCAGAGTGGTCATCTGTTCGAGAAAAGGACTGGTCATAGCCGCTCCCGCGCCATGACCCAAGAGCACCCGGAAAGGCCCTAGTTGGTCGCCATTTTCCAACATTACAATCATCATTTCATCCAATATTTCAATAGACTACGGAAATCCGCTATCTCCATGATGATTGCAACCGGAGACTTGTGTTTCAGCGCTTCGTTAGCATTTATTGCGTTGGGCGCCCTGTCTCAGTCTCGCTCGGGCATGCCAACCGGATTTTGAGCCGCATTTTGGCCTGAGACTGAAGTAGGATATGATTTGGTTTGGCAAAACGGGGAGCCGCCATGCGGGTCCGAAGCTTTTTTTTGATTACTGGATTGATATTGGCTGGTGGCGTAGCCGCACGTCCGGAAGAGGTTGTCCCGCTCGCGAGCCGGCTTATTGCGCCGATGTTATCGCATAGGGCCAAAAATCCGGTGGTCGTCGAGGCCGCCGTCCCCGGCTTTGTCCCAAGTGGCGGTGACTTATCTTTTGCCAAATCCGAAGCAGGGGACCCGTCGCAGGCACTGGCGCTCGCACCGGTCGAACACCCCAACGCGACACCCGTTGGCGTCGCGCCAGGGTCTGCGGCGCGTGGAACACTGACGCCACCAGACCCCAACGCTGTCGAAGTTGAAATGCCGATTGCCGTTGAAGCCATCGCGCCCGCTGTCATGGCTGCTCTCGCGATGCCACCCGCTGTAGCGTCGTTTGGACCCGTCATGCCGCAAGCGCCGCTGAACGAAGGTTTAGAAGGCGGATATGATGAACAGCCGGCTGTGGGACAGCCGCCCGCAATCGCAGCAAAGAAATTATTTGGCGCTGTCAAGTCGCCCTCGCCCTTGGCAACACGATCGATCGGTTCTTATGCGCGCGGTTGCATCGCAGGTGCCGTCGCGCTGCCTGTCGATGGCCCGGCTTGGCAAGCGATGCGGCTTTCACGCAATCGCAATTGGGGGCACCCGCGGCTTATTTCATTGGTTGAAAAGTTCGCGACCGAGTCCCAAAAGATCGACGGCTGGCCAGGGCTGCTCGTGGGCGACATTTCCCAGCCGCGCGGCGGGCCGATGCTGACGGGTCACGCCAGTCATCAAGTTGGACTTGATGCCGACGTCTGGTTGACCGCGATGCCAAATCGGCGCCTCTCCAATCAAGAGCGTGAAAATATTGCCGCCACCTCAATGCTTGATAAAACCGAACTTGCTGTCGATCCGAAGGTGTTCACTGCCGACCAAGTCAAACTGATCAAACGTGCCGCCTCATACTCTGAGGTTGAACGCGTGCTGGTGCATCCCGCCATCAAGAAGGCGCTTTGCAAGGCGGCCGATGGCGATCGCCGTTGGTTGACCAAAGTGCGTCCCATCCAAGGCCACTATTACCACTTCCACATTCGCATCTCGTGCCCGCCTGGATCGCCGGGTTGTCAGCCGCAAAAGCCGCCCCCCGGTGACGACGGTTGCGGCAAAGAGGTCGACGAATGGCTGGCGCGCCTCGCGGCACCTCCGCGGCCATCGTTACCGCCTGTTCCCGGTGCAAAGCCAGCGGCCCCGCCGCCTCAGATTACGATGGCGCAATTGCCAACCGATTGCCGTGCCGTGTTGGAAAGTGGGCCCGACGGTATCGCGGCACCGGCTGAGGTGCGCCCGCCAGGCCACGCTGCAGCCCGTACTGCCGCGACTGGCGTTGGCCGCCACATCGTCTTGCAGCCCCGCTCCATCCGCCACGCCCACAAATAAACCGATCACTGGGACGGATAACTGCGTTGCACTATTCCGCCGCCGCTTGCCGATGTGCGGGCGCGGACAGGTCACGCCAGTCCCGCCGATGCCGCAATCCCCAGCCGGGTTCTTGGCGAGATATTGCTGGTGGTAGGCTTCAGCAAAATAAAACGGCGGCGACGGCTTGATCTCCGTTGTGATGGGATTGAAGCCTTGTGATGTTAGCGCCGTTTCGTACATTCCGCGCGACGCTTCGGCAGCCTTTTGCTGAGCTTCGCTGTAGGTATAGATTGCGCTGCGATACTGGGTGCCGGTGTCATTGCCTTGCCGGTTGCCTTGCGTGGGATCATGACTTTCCCAAAAGGTCTTGAGCAACGTCTGATAGCTGATTTTTGCAGGATCGAATACGACAAGCACAACTTCGGTATGGCCAGTGTGACCGGTGCAAACCTCTTCATATGTTGCGTTTGGCGTGAAGCCGCCAGCATACCCGACGGCGGTCGTAAAAATGCCGTCACCAAGCTGCCAAAACAGCCGCTCCGCGCCCCAAAAGCAGCCGAGCGCGAATACGGCCTGCTGTAGGCCTTGAGGGTACGGTGGCAAAAGCGGCCGGTTGAAAATGTAATGTTCGTTCGCCGTCTTGATCGGCTCAGGACGCCCTTGAAGCGCGGTCTCTGCTGTCGGCATCGCTGGCTCGCGCTTCGATAAAAACATGATGGACCTCCTACTCGCGCGTCACGAAGACTATGCCCCGTTTACGCTAAGCCCTCTCCCTCCATTACAGACCTGAACATGAAGAGTTGGCAAGCTACCCGGCTCGCTGTCCTTGTCCGCCTGCGGTTAGTGACAGGCCCTCCGCAGCGGCTAATTCACGAAAATGCGAATTTCCCGGCGCGGCCGGCCGGCAAACCCCATGAGTGCGGCAAGCGCCCCGAATATCATGAACGCTGGCAATTCGAGCACCGTGGTGAGCAACGGTTCCCACACCAAAGGCGCCGAATGCATAACGGCCGCTTTGGTGGCGGCCAAAAGCGACGGTGCGAGTTCGTTCCACCGCGTCATGAGTGATGTCGCCGAGAAGCCTGGGTGGGCGGCGCCGTAATGGCTAAAATCGGCGGCAAAGGCTATCACGGCGATCAAGGCAAGTAGCGCCGCCAGGAACCGCAGCATGATGCGCGGGCGGGTGTCGTCGCCAATCAAACCAACAAGAAGTGCCGCGGCAAACGTTGCGATTGAGAACCGGACGAGCCAGGGCGAAGGCGCAACGCCCGTCTGCCGCCATAGCAGCACGGCCGCGATAGTCGCGAGCAGCGACAAGAACGCCAGAACCTTCAAAAGCCGTTGGCTCGTCATACCCTATCCACTGCAGGCCAATACCGGCACGTTTGAGGCCTTTTGGGCTGCAACGTCAAGGGTCTAAAGCGCAAGTTGCGCAGCCGCCGTCAATCAGTATAGTGCGCCGCTCGTTCCCGGCATATTGCGGAGGGATGGCCGAGTGGTTGAAGGCGCTCGCCTGGAACGCGTGTAGGCTCGTAAGGGTCTCGTGGGTTCGAATCCCACTCCCTCCGCCATTGCCTCGTTTTGCCCAACCATAGGTAACTGCGGAAATCGCCGGGGTCCGCCGCGATCCAACGCGGCTTGCATCGCACCGCGACAATTGATCCTCTAACCATCATGGCGCATTTTGGCCCCTCATGTAGACGGCTGAACCGCTTATGCCTTAGTCTTAAAGTGAACTTGATGGAAATTATCATCCGCTGGCGGAGCCCCGCAGGCGGTCGCAGACCTGGACATGCTTGGGAGAACAAGGGCGGCTTCAAGTGAAAAAATCCGAGAAAAAAACAGCGCCGGACTTGGCCGGAGCAGAACTGCTGAGATTGGACAATCAGCTTTGCTTTGCGCTCTATGCCGCGACACGCGCTATCGCTAAAACGTACCGCGAGAAACTCGGGCCAATGGGTCTGACCTACCCGCAGTATCTGGTTCTGATCGTATTGTGGGAAAAAGACGGCATTACGATCTCGCAAATCGGCCGCCGCCTGATGCTCGACAGCGGCACGCTAACGCCCCTGCTCAAAAGACTCGAAGGAATGGAGATTGTTCAACGCGAACGCGGCACCACCGACGAGCGCGAGGTTCGAGTTTGGCTCACCCCTAAGGGACTTGAGCTGCAGGATGTGGCCCTCGATGCTCGCCGTTTCGTGGCTTGCCGTCTCGATATGTCTGAAATGGAAATTTTGGCGTTACGCGGCGACCTCATGGCTCTCATCGGACGCCTTGGCGCGGAATGCGAAGAAGTGATGTCGGAACAGGTCGGCGACTGAGCTCACCTGCGGGTTGTGCCGTCCGCACGTGAAGCCAGGACGTTGAATTTATCCAGGAACGCGCGGTCGTGGGTGGTCAAGGACCGTGGCGCAATCGCCGACCGCAAAATAGCGTCGTCGTCCAGGAGCTGCAATGTTGGCCCGACGGCAAGAAAGCCATCGGCATCGCGCGGCAGATCCGTGTTTGCCAACCACGTGGAACACATGCGCATGCCCGCCGCCGAGCAGCACGATGTCTGTTGGGGTGGGGCGGCGGGTGGGTGCATCATGGGGAGAAAGCACGGAAGCGGGCCCGGACGCAATCAGGTGGCGGATATCGTTGAGAAGGGCGTCGCGATGGCATGCGACCGCGCCTTATCGGGTCGCAGCACCAAGTGAGCAGCCGAGAAGAATCGCTTCCGTCCTTTGAACCCTTGTCATTTGCAATTCAGTGGTCTTACTATAGGCCTGCAAATTTTGACGGGCTCCCGGACGGCAATTTTGAAGGGGGATAGTGTATGTTTTTATTCCGTTTTTCGCTTGTGCTCGCGGCCTTGATCGTTGGCGGCCTCCCCGTCTTGGCCCGCGATATCACAGCGGGCGTCGCCATTACCGACAGTGCCACAATGGAGTACCTTGAGGCGCACGGTTTTGCCTTGAATGCCCTTCTCTCCAAAGACTGGAAGCGGGGCTCTGAAACGAAAGTCCTGAATAACGCCGAACTCGCCGGGCTGGCGCCCATCGCCGCGTTACGCAATGTGGTGCGGGCGGAGTTCCTGGACTATCAGCGAAGTTACCTTGCACGCTCGCCCATTTTGAAAGGCATCGATGAGGGTGACATCGGCACGGGAACGACCCCGCTGCACCGGAAGTTTGAGCGCAACTATTTGGACTCGCGCGCCGCTCGCTTCAATCTCGTAGGCGTCATCAACCGCATGGACCGCCGCTTCCGCGCGCCTGCGACCTGCGGCGAAATCCGCCTGCTCTACCGGCTGGCGTATAAAGTGACGGCCGCCGGCGTCGAAATGAACGATAAGGGCGCCATCTACCGAAAGGGCAAGGTCGACACAGAATCGCGCCTGCCCGTGTCCATCAACCTCGTCTTGCGTGCCAAGAATGCCGGCGGCATTCCGGGTGACGACGATCAGCAATGCCAGGACGTCGCCAAACGATGGCTGGCGGCCGGAGAGTCCGGTCTCTCCGGAAAGGACTTGGCACTTAGCCTCTTGAGGCCGGCGGGTGCGCTTGCTTCTATCGAACCTTCGCAAATTGACAGGATGGAGACAAACATCCAGGTCATGCGACTGCCGACGACCGTCTCGAAAGGCTTCGGCGGCAATGCCGAATACCTTCTCAATATCTTCAACTGGAACCCCGGCACGCGCACCTTTGATCGTAAGCGGCTTGAGAACCAGATCGACCGTAACGAACTCTTGAGAAATCCTGGAAAATTGCAGGCCTTCAAACGGTGGCTTTTTACACCCCAACATCTCTACGAACTCGCTGAAGGCACGATAACCATTCCAGAAGAGTATCTCGCTTATCGCGCCATCACCTCCGCGCCCGGAGGCACAGCACGCGCGACCAACCGGCCGTTTCTCGGCCTGATCTCGGACGCAGAAGCCGAGCGCAAGTTCAACGAATTGAAAGATGCCGCCGCGCGGCTTGATCCCGATGGCAAACTTCGAAACATCGAGAGCGGATTGGCGCTCCAACAGCGCTTGACGGATATCACCTGCACCGGATGCCACCAATCGCGCGCCATCGGAGGCTTTCATTTTATGGGCGCCGACCGCAAAGCCGCTATTCGCGAACTTCCCCAAAACGCTATTTTCGTTGCGGGATCGCCGCACTTTTACGGCGATCTGCCGCGCCGCCGCGAAGTTGTCAAAGCCTTGGCCGAGGGCAAGCAGCCCGACTACGGCCGCGGTTTTTCCATGCGGCCAAGCGAAGCCATACGGGGCAACAACCACTATTTTCCGGTCGATTTCGACAGCGTTCGCAATGGCTGGGGCTCGAATTGCTACACGCTCACGAACGGCGAGGCGGGTGCAGACTCAAGCTTCAAGTCGTGGACGTGCGGGGGCAAACTCAAATGCCAGCCAATTCACGAATCCCGCGCCGAGCCCCATCATGGCGTTTGCGTCAACACCACCAATAGGCGCGACTTGAAATTCGGCGATCCCTTCATCTTCGGCGAAATGACGTTTGAAGACTCGCGGGCCAATCGCAGGACCGATGACGGCGCCTACACGTATCGGGACGCCTATTGCGCCAAGACCGACTTGATGAATGGGCGCGACGCGCGGCCCGGACAATGCTTAAACCCGATTCCGGGCGACAGAAACTCGACCAATAGCGAAACTGGAATTCACGGCTATCAGTTTGGCGGCTTCTTCGGCGGCATGAAACGCCAGCGCGGATGTCCTGACGACGACGATCCGAATACGACGTGCGGCACCGAGGAGGGCGCCACCAGATTTCCCGGTCAGAAATACCGCGACAACGCCTTTGGTGATTGTGTTGCCCTGCTCGGCGATGAAAAGACCAGTTTCAAATCTTGCTTGTCGTCGAATAAATTTACCCACGCTTCGACACTTCGAACCTGCAGCGTCTTAAAGCCGTGTCGTGATGACTATGTCTGCGTGTCGACGAAAGAGACGCTAGAAACGAACCGCGGCGCCTGCTTGCCCCCGTACTTCCTTTTCCAATTCAGGACCGACGGACATCCCGCGCCCCCTGAAGGCCCGGCGGCGCCGCCGGAGTGCCTGTTGCCGGAATCCGATCTTGACGGCCCGCGGCCCGCCTACTGCCGGAATATTAGGCCCGAGAATGGTTGATCCAGGTCGCACGAAAACTGGCGAAGGAGAGTCGAACCCACCAGACGCAGCTTGCCACGCATTCCGTGGCCGGCCAGCCCCCTTGACCCGTAACGAGCACCAGCTTAGGCCTTTGCCATTCTTCCGCTTCCGCAAGGCCAACCTATGAAACTCGTTCGATTTGGCGCGTTGGGCGCTGAAAAACCTGGCATCGTCGATGCCGCCGGCAAAATCCGCGAACTCCCGGGCCACATTCCAGATTTCACCGGCGCGCATTTGAGCCCGGCTGCGCTCGACAAAATCCGCAAAATCGATCCGACAAGTTTGCCCTTGGCGCCGGACGGCGTACGCATTGGCGCGCCGGTTTCTGGCACGCGGACGTTCATCGCGATCGGTCTCAACTACGCCGATCACGCACGCGAGACAGGGCAGGACATTCCAACCGAACCAATTCTGTTTAACAAAGCTGCGAGCGCGATTTGCGGGCCCTATGACGATGTCATGTACCCGAAGAATTCCGATCGGATGGACTGGGAGTGCGAGATCGCTTTCGTCATCGGCAGCCGGGCCCGCTACGTGGAAAAAGCCGAGGCGCTCAAATATATTGCCGGCTACATGATCTGCAATGACGTCTCGGAGCGCCGCTTCCAGACCAAGCGCAACGGTCAATGGGTCAAGGGTAAGTCGGCGGAAACGTTCGGGCCCTTGGGCCCGTGGCTGGTGACGCCGGACGAGATCCAAGACCCGCAAAATTTGGCGATGACGCTCGACGTCAACGGCGCTAACAAGCAAACCGGCTCGACAGCGACGATGATTTTCAAAATTCCGGAGCTCTTGGCTTACGTCACGGAGTTCATGGTTCTGGAGCCGGGCGACATCATAACCACCGGCACGCCGCCCGGCGTCGGCTCGGCAAAAAAGCCACCGGAATATCTGCAAGCCGGCGACGTCATGACGTTACGGATCGAAGGACTTGGCGAGCAGCGCCAGACTGTCGTCGCCTTCAAGCCCTGATAACAGAGCGAGCCGGAATGCAGTTTGCATCCGGCTCCAAGAGATGGGCGCGATGTGGGACGTTCAGTTGGCTTCAGGTGGCCTCGTCGTTGGCGGCCACGCCTGTCTCAGCTTGAGCACCGTTGGCGCCAGCTGGTTCCATCGGCAGTAGCGCCAGGCTAATAGCTAACGAGATGGCGGCAAGCAGCGGAATGCCCAAATAGCGTGAAACGCTCAGCGGCGCGACTGTGGGAGGCGAGATGGTCATGCCGGTCTCCAAAGCACGAGTTTCAATTGACCTAGGATTAGACCGGCGCTTTGACCAAACGAGGCTCATCGTTGGGCGGAAATTTGAAAAATTATGGCGCGAGCGTGTTGTTCTCAACGGCGACATTGAAAAATTTCGAAGTGATGCATTTGAGTTTTAGTATTGGAGCTCCGTAAAAAGGCATTGCATGCCGACGGCCCCTGGGGATACCGCCACGTCATAGCCGAGGTGATGGCACTTTGCGACGCGGCCATGACGTTCGATTCTTTACTGCGGCTTTGAGGCGCTTAAGCACCGCCGCCATCGTCGTTGTCGTCGTCGCGCGGCACTGGTTTGTTGAGAAAATTTGGCATATCGCGATTGAACTTCATTGCCAGACGCTGACGGATTTCGTCCCAGGAGGAGGCGTTGGCAAGATTGAGTTTGCCGAGGCCTTCGTGGACATACACCAGCTGATCCTTGAGCTGCTGCTCGCCCGATTTCAAGCCGTCGTCCGACTGGGCGGCGCGTTCCAGCTCTTCGATCAGGTGATGCACCAGCTCGGTTTCCGGAAACAACATGTAATAACAGACATCATCGCGGATCTTGGTATCGACCGCGTCCAGGATCGCGCGCTTGCGATCATCGCCGTCTATTTCATCGAGCAAAGTCGAATAGACCGTTGCGAGCCGGTTCTCCTGCTCGGTCTGGAAGGCCCTCAACAGCGTTCCCAGTAGGAGATTTTTCTTGCCCTGCCCATCGAGAGCTTTCCAGGCTTCGAGCATCGCGTGCTTGGCACTCTCGGACAAGAGCCGGCGATCGACGATGTCGCTAGTCAACCTAAGCGCCGATAACAGTTCGCTGCGATAATACTGTTCAAGCTGTTGGCGTTCTGCGACCGGCAAGGGTACTTGCCGCGGGAAAGCGGGCTGCGGCCTTTCCAATTCGGCGCGCCGATGCTGCGGGCTGATCTCCGGCCGCTGTTCGCGCAATGGTCCGCCGTCGATGGCGGGTCCTGCCTGGTTTGCAAAAAAGCGCTGGCGCTCGTAGTCGTAGTTGGCATTTTCCGGCGACGTGGCGCGGATGTTTAGCAGCGTTTCATAAAGATTAGGACGGATGCAATAGCGGTCGCCGATCTGCTTGTCAGGCGCAACAGCGCCAAGCGTTGAGCCGGCATTCAAGACACGGCGCACGACGCGCGAGTCGTAGGTGTCGGTAACCTCCGAAAGGGTGACGGTCGAGGTAAATCCTTCCGTCTCGCGGATGGGTTCCAGCGTGTGGAGTACGAGATCGGCGTGCTCGCGCTGGAATGGCTCAAGCGCCGCGCCGATGATCTTCGTTAACTGGGCCTTTTCCTTGGCCGACGCATCGGTCCGGATATGGCGGTCGCAGACCACCGAGAGATATTCGCGCAATTCGCTGCGGACGCGGTAGCGTTCCGGATTGACGCTCGCCGTTTCAACCGCGCCGATGTCCGCGCCAGCCGTCAAGACCATGCGGACGCGGTCAGCGGTGGTTCTGTCGAGCAAGCTCAAATCCGCAAGCGCAGTGAAGCCATCGCTGTAGGTCATCGGCTTCAAAGCATTTAGCGTCAGCCACGCCGTCTCGTAAGCGTGCGGTCCAAGGGCTGCGTTGATCGTCGCTTCGAGCTGCGACGCCGAGCGCGACTTGTAAGTTGGCACGTCGGACAGCGGCGAACGCACCGCGTTGGCGCCGAACAGGCCCGACATGAAGACCAGCAAATCGATGGCGGTTGCAATGGCCAAGGCCAGATAAGCCAGGCGATTACCGTCCTTGAAAGCGTTCCAGGTGACGACGAAGCGGTGGGCCTTGTCGTCGCGGGCCAATTCGATGCCGTTGATCTTGGTGCGCAGAGCATCCGTGTCTTTGCTCGGAAGACCACTGTCCGCGAGACAACGGCGCGCGAACCCAAACAGCGCGTCGGCGGAGTTGTTGGCATTCAACTTATCGCCGCCGACGCAGGTCGATTCAAACACTTTCGTTCCGGCTTCAAGCGCGAACAAGCTGGCGGCGGCGTCGGCTGTCGATTTGGGATCGCAGTCGAGGCCCTTGAGCTGGCTTTTGGTCTCAGGCGCTGCATTCAGCGCCATCGTGATGTCGCCGCACATCGCCTGCACCTTCCCCAAGCGTTCGGTGTTCGGCTCCTGACGGAAGTCGGCGATGCCGCGCTCGAACGCCGGCAGCAGGCGCGTCGGGTCGAGTTTCGGCCCACTGTCATCCTTTGCCGTATCTTGTGCCAGCTTGATGCGCTGCTCTGCCGTTTCGGCTTCGCCTTTGAGTTTTGCGAGGTCGCCGTCGATGGTCGCCAGTTCGCGGTCGATCGCCGCCATGCGGACTTCAACGGCCGCCAGACGCTTCTGCGAATCCTTCATGCGCTCGTCGGCAATCTTGTAAGTGTTCTGAAGCAAGCCGAGCTCGGCCATGCGCTGGCGATAAACCGGGCCGCGACCTTCCTTGCCGGTGCCTTCGACGCCTTTGTCCTCGGCGAGCGCTTCGACACGCTTGGCGTCGATATCCTTGGCTTTGGTTTCAAGCTCGCCCTTTTTGGCGGCATACTCGCTGGCTAACTCCGGGCGCTGGGTCGAGAGCCGGGATTTTTCTTCCTGCAGCGAAATCTTGCGGCCCTGAATACCGGCTTGACCCGATTGCGCCGACGCCATCCGCTCTTGCTGTTCTTTGACGGCCCGGCGGCGGCTTTCGATTTGCGTGTTGACGTAGCGCTCAATCGCGCCTTCGGACGCCGCTGCAACTTTGCCAATGCCATTGAGCTGAGCCTCATAGGCGGTCCACGGCTCGCTCTTGAACAGCGTGTCGGCCTCCATAGAGCGGCGCTCGCCGATGGCTTGCGTGATGTCGGCGATCACGCCGGAGACCTGGTTCTGGGCGCGCAATTCGGCGGCGCGGACACGTTCCGACTGCGGGAAGATCGACGTAAACAAGCTGTCGAACGAGAAGAAAACGCTGGTCGCCATGCAGGCGAGAAACATCACCCACAGCACGGAGTTGCGAACGATGACGCGGAAGCCCTGGATGTAAGGGCGGATGAGGTCGCTTGCCGCGTAGAGTGCGAACAGCGCCACCATCAGCATCCCAAAGGCGAAGATCAGCATCTTGTCGCCGGCTCGCGACCACGACAGATCGTCCGTGCTGGCTTGCCGGACGTCGGCTTGACCCGTCCACTGCAACAACAGCGTCAGACCGGCGATGAACACCAACAGGCCGATACCGGCGCCAAGCCACGTCTGCACGGCGGGATTGACGAGCGTCGAGGGGGCTTTCCGGCTTTGCGTATTCATTCCGGTGGCGAAGCTTTCGCCGATCAACCATGCCACGATCAACATCACGCCCTGGATGCCAAACGTAATCATGCCGGAGAGCAGGCCTTCGCCGGTGAAATTGCGCATGCCGTCCCAGGTCGTGTATCCCGACGCCAGCGACAGGACGATACCGGTTGAGCCGAGAAGAGCCAGCTGCCAGTTCGAAAACATGGTTTCTTCGAGCGTCGCAAACAGACGTTTGGCAACCCGCGAGCGCAAAACCAACGCTAGGGCGAAAAATACGAAGAGGGCCATGCCGAGTGGGCGGACGTTTTCCCCTAAGCCGTTGACGATGCCGACAACATCCATTCCGCTACCCTTTGAGATCCTCGTTTCCGGCGTTCAACTTCAGGCGATATATTGGGCCAATGACCTGGCCGATTGGGGGCAACAATAAGACAAATACGGCTTAGGCCCATGAAATTGTCGCAATATTTGAAAGTTCAAGGGCCGCATTTAAGGATTGGTGATTAGCTTTGCTTCACGCTGTCGAATATTGCGATGCAACAGATCGTGCTGGCGACCAAGAACATGTCGGTTTCATGTAAAAACTTTTGATTGGTCGCCCACCAGGCGGGCGTGATATTCCGTAAGTACGTGTTATAACATATACATTACCTACCCGGCCTGGCGCCTATTGAGGGCGATCGCGAGGTCATGATGAGGACTGCATGGCACCAACGACCACTGAGGAGCACCGCTCAAAAGAGCGGCTGAAAACCTCGATCGAACGCACCACACAGATTTTTGCCGAAAAAAATATACGCTTCACGGACCTGCGCCGCAAAGTCTACGAGGAAATCGCCTCGACTCAGGCGAGCGTCGGCGCCTACGAAATTCTCGACCGTCTGGCCAAAAAGGGCACGCGTCTGGCGCCCATCTCTGTTTACCGGGCGCTTGACGCCCTTCTCGAAGCCGGTGTCGTCCATCGCCTCGAGAGCAAAAACGCCTATTTTGCCTGCCGGCACTTGCATCAGCCACGCATGGGCCGCAGGCCCATGTTCATGAGCTGCGAAGTTTGCGGTCACGTCTCGGAGACCGATGGGGAAGATATTTTCGCGACCATAGACGCAACGGTGCGCGCCGCCGGTTTCGAGCCGCGGGTCCGATTTGTCGAAATCACCGGCACTTGTCACGACTGCCAGAACAAACACAAAGACTGATGCGGGCTTTGCCGCTCTGAGAAGGCGAATATTTTCTTGACGCATGATCACTCTCATCACACCAGCCACCACACCGATGGAAAGGCGTGCGGAGCCGAGCACCGTGCGGCCGCCGAGCAGCCAGCTCTTGTTTCGGCACGCGGCCTTTATCTACGCCGCAATGGCCGCGATCTGATTTCGAATGTCGATGTCGATATCAGGGCGGGCGAGATCGTGACCTTGATCGGCCCCAACGGGGCTGGCAAATCGACCCTCGTGAAAATGCTTCTCGGTATTGAGCAACCTGACAAGGGCAGCATTATAAGGCCGCCCACGACCAGGATCGGTTATGTGCCGCAACGTTTCGAGATAGATCGCGCCATGCCGATGACCGTCAACCGGTTTTTGACGCTTGGCGTTGGTGCGACGCGTGACGGAGTCGAAACGACCCTCAGAGAAGTCGGCGCCGCGCGTACCAGCGATCAACAACTTGCCTCGCTGTCCGGCGGCGAAACACAACGGGTTCTGATCGCGAGAGCGCTGCTGCGAAATCCGAATCTGCTGGTCCTGGATGAACCCGCAAGTGCTGTCGATTATGCCGGCGAGGCCGATCTTTACGACTTGATCGGACGCTTGAAGGATAGCCGCAACCTCGGCGTTCTTCTGGTCTCGCACGACCTGCACGTCGTCATGGCGCGCGCCGACCGGGTGCTGTGCTTGAACGGCCATATCTGCTGTTCCGGACGTCCGGAAGCAGTCGCCCAAAGCAGCGAGTATGTTCGAATGTTCGGCCTTGAAGCTGCCAAAGCCCTCGCCGTTTATCATCACCAACACGATCACCGCCACGATCTCTCCGGCGCGCTTGGCCAGGACCTTTCAAGCGCACTTCACGACACCAAGGAGGCCTGATTGGCGGGCCTTGAACCTTTTGTCGCGCGTGCGCTCGCGGCTGCCATCGGGCTCGCCATCGTGGCGGCGCCGCTCGGCTGCATCGTGGTTTGGCGGCGGATGGCCTACGTCGGCGAAACGCTGGCCCAGGCAAGCTTGCTCGGCGTGGCGCTCGGGTTGGCATTAAAGCTCAACCTCACGCTATCAGTGATCGCTGCGGCGGTTGCAGCCGCTTTACTGTTGATCGCGTTCGGACGGCAAAAACTACTGGCGCTCGATTCTGTTCTCGGCCTGATGCACCACGCAGCTTTGGCGCTGGGCGTCATCGCGATCGCCGTTCTCAAAGGTCCGTCCATCGATCTCATGTCGTATTTGTTCGGCGATGTGTTCGCGGTCACGGCCAACGACCTCGCTTGGGTTTTTGGTGGCGGTACGATCGTCCTGGCATTGACGGTCTGGCTTTGGCGGCCGCTGGTGCGACTGTCGCTACATGAGGACTTGGCGACGGCGGAAGGCATCGATCCGCGGGTGGCTCGCGGCGCCTTCGACATAATGCTGGCGGTTGTGATTGCGGTCGCGATGAAGATCGTCGGCATTCTGCTGGTCATGGCGTTCCTGATCGTGCCGGCGGTCGCCGCCCGGCCGCTCGCCGCAACGCCTGAGCGAATGGCGGTTATTGCTGCCGCCATTGCGGCTTTGAGCGCCATTGCCGGGATCGGGTTATCCTTAAATTTCGATACGCCCGGCGGCCCCAGCATTGTGCTGGCCATGACATCGTTTGCGGCGCTCTCTCTGCTGGCGGCAGGCTGGATGAAGCGGTAAGATGACCCGATTATTCGAGGACCTCAAATGTCTGCACGAGATTTAGCCGTTTCGAGCACGCGTCACCAGACAACTGCGGTTGACGTCGGCGGCGTACAAGTCGGCGGCGGAGCCCCGGTGGTCGTGCAATCCATGACCAACACCGACACGGCCGACATTGCTGGAACCGTCAAGCAAGTGGCCGATCTCGCGCGCGCTGGATCCGAACTCGTCCGCATCACCGTCGACCGCGACGAGGCGGCCAAGGCGGTGCCCGAAATCAAGAGCCGCTTGCTGAAGCAGGGCTGCACAGTTCCCCTGATCGGGGATTTTCATTATATCGGCCACAAGCTCTTAGCTGAACATCCCGATTGCGCGAGAGCCCTGGATAAGTATCGCATCAATCCCGGTAACGTCGGCTTCAAGGATAAAAAGGACAAGCAATTCGGAGCCATCGTCGAGACAGCGCTCAAGT
Source organism: Hyphomicrobium sp. (assembly GCA_031365865.1). GTDB lineage: Bacteria > Pseudomonadota > Alphaproteobacteria > Rhizobiales > Hyphomicrobiaceae > Hyphomicrobium_B. Next base: position 91,527 of record JANLYX010000037.1, read on the forward strand.
ACGGCAAGGCAGTTCGCATCGGTGTTAATTGGGGTTCGCTCGACGGCGAGCTGTTGACGCATCTCATGGACGAGAATGCTAAATCTACCGCACCCAAGTCAGCGCGCGCCGTCATGCACGATGCCATGGTGCAGTCCGGCCTGCTGTCGGCAAAACGCGCCGAGGAAATGGGTCTCGGTGCCGACCGCATCATCATCTCGGGCAAGGTTTCCTCTGTCCAAGATCTGGTCGCAGTCTATCGGATGCTGGCTGAGAAGTGCAGCTATGCCTTGCACCTCGGTCTGACCGAAGCCGGCATGGGCTCGAAAGGCATCGTCGCATCGTCGGCCGCGATCGGTATTTTGCTGCAGCAAGGCATTGGCGACACCATCCGCTTTTCATTGACACCAGAGCCCGGCGGCGATCGCACCGTCGAAGTGCGGACCGCGCAGGAATTATTGCAAACCATGGGGCTTAGATCGTTTGTGCCTGTGGTCGCCGCCTGTCCCGGTTGCGGACGCACGACCTCAACCGTGTTCCAAGAGCTCGCGCGCGACGTTCAGAACATGATCCGCGACCGCATGCCGGATTGGAAGGCACGTTATCCCGGCGTTGAAACGTTGAATTTCGCGGTCATGGGCTGCATCGTGAACGGCCCTGGCGAAAGCAAGCATGCCGACGTTGGCATTTCGTTGCCAGGGACCGGTGAGCAACCGGCAGCCCCGGTCTTCATCGACGGCAAGAAAGCCATGACGCTACGGGGTGCCAACATCACGAACGAGTTCAAACAGATCGTCGAAGGATATATTGAAAAGCGTTTTGGCAGCGCCGGCCAAGACCAATCTGCAGCAGAGTAATTAATTGCCGCGTCGGCCCATGAAGCGCGCGGCATCGGCGAGTGCTTCAGCTTTCGACCCAAACGGTTCCAGGGCCGCGATAGCCTCGTTAACGACTTGGTCCAAGTGCGCGCGCGCCGCTTCAATGCCCATTAGAGATACGAGCGTGGCTTTGCCGGCCGCTGCGTCCTTGCCGGTGGCTTTGCCCACGCGCTCAGCGTGGCCTTCGGCATCAAGCAGGTCGTCGCTGATTTGAAAGGCGATGCCAAGACGCCCACTGTAGCTTTGCAATGCCGCTCGTTCGTTCTCGTTGGCGCGGCCAAGAATACCGCCGGCCGCAGTGGCAACCTCAATCAGGCGACCGGTCTTCAGATTTTGCAGATGTAAGATATGCGCGAGGTCCGGCCGAGATGCGGTAGCTAGCTTTTCGGCTTCGAGATCGAGCGCCTGACCACCTGCCATGCCGGCCGCGCCGGCTGCCTGGGCCAGCGCCGTCACCAGTTCGATCCGGACAGCAGGATCAGTGTGCGCATTGCGGCTAAGAACCTCGAAGGCCAGAGATTGCAGCGCGTCGCCAGCCAAAATCGCCGTCCATTCGTCATACGCCGCCCAAACCGTGGGTCGTCCGCGCCGCAGCATGTCGTTGTCCATCTGCGGCAAGTCGTCATGGACGAGCGAATAGCAATGGATGAGTTCGATCGCCGCCGCCGCGTCAACGGCCTTTTCTGGCGCGACGCCAAAGACGCCAGCGCTTTCAATGACAAGAAACGGCCGGAAGCGTTTTCCACCGTCCAGAACGGCGCGACGCATAGCCTGACCAAGCCGCGTCGGAACAGCTGGCGTCTCGAGAATGGCCAGGATGTCGTGAAGCCGCTTTGACACCAGCCCGGCATAGGACTCCAGTTTTGTCGGAAATAGCATCCCAGTGTTACCTCTGCGGCGAATTATCGGTGGCGGCCCTCACCATGGCCATTGTTTGTAAGTATCGCCGAGGGCCATATCTGATCGTACGGCAATCTCAAGTCCCAATAGCAAAGCCAGACATTATCAAAGCATGGATCGCTCCGACGACAATATCGATGTTGTGGTTGACCCCGAGACCGTCAGAACGCGGCCGGGCGCGCCTCCATTGCCGCAACGTCCCGAACGTGTGCCGTCTCGGGGTCAAAGTCAGCAGCAGACGTTCGACGTCGCCGCAATGGCCCGTCCGGTTTCACCGGCGATCACCCGTCCGGTTTCACCGGCGGTCCCCCAGCCGGTTTCACCGGCGACGAGCCATCCAACGCCACCGTTGCGATGGCCGTCGACGGACAGGCCAGTCCCGCTTCAACTCGAAATTGATCCGCATCCTGCGGCAACAGAAATCAAAACGAGCTACCCGGCCTTAGCCAGAAAACTTGGCCGCGTGGCTCTTTTAGCGATGGCAGGATGGCTGGCTGTCGTCCTGACATTGGTGGTGATCTACCGCTTTGTCGCTCCGCCGGTGTCGACGCTCATGCTGTATGAGCGCGTCACTGGTCAGGATGTCGAGCAGACATGGAAGCCGATCGAAGCGATATCGCCGAATGTTGTCAGGGCCGTTTTGTTGTCGGAGGACGGCCGATTTTGCGAGCATTGGGGCGTCGATTTCGACGAAATGCAAAACGCCATCGAACGCGCAGGTGATGGCATGCCGCGTGGTGCCAGCACGATTTCGATGCAGGTCACCAAAAACCTTTTCCTGTGGTCGTCCAAGAGCTACGTGCGCAAAGCCATCGAAATTCCTCTAACGTTTGTCATTGAGGCGCTCTGGCCGAAGCGCCGAATCATGGAAATCTATCTGAACATCGCGGAGTGGGGGCCCGGCATCTACGGGGTCGAAGCAGCGTCGCGTTACCATTTCAACAAGCCGGCCGCACGTTTGAACGAGCGCGAGGCAGCGCAGCTGGCGGTAGCGCTGCCCAACCCTATTCTGCGCGATGCCGGCGATCCGGGCCCTCGGACTCAGCGGCTGGCCGGCGATATTCTCTCCCGAATGCACACCGCGCCAAAAAGCGCCAGTCAGTGCGTTTTGGGCCGCTAACGCCTGATTTTGGCATTTCCAGCCCCAAAATTGGGGGACTGGCGCTTTTCCTGGTTCTTGCGTATAAGGCCGCAATCGACGCTACGCTCGGCCAATGGCCAGCTGCCGCGTCAACCAGTTTCCAAGACCTTTACAACCTGGACCCGCTAATAGCGCGGAAACCGCCAAGTTCAACGGGCAGCTTGGGTTTTTGAATTTTGGAGCTAAGAAGATGGCTGTTCCACGCAGTAAAATGTCGCCCATGAAGAGGGGCCAGCGCCGCTCGCACGATGCTCTGACCGCCCCGACCTACGTCGAGGACAAAGAGAGTGGCGAGCGCCGCCGTCCGCACCATATCGATCTGAAATCGGGCAAGTATCGTGGCCGTCAGATTCTGCCTCCTAAGGCAGACGTCTAAGACCACATTCTGACGATTTGAATATTGAGCGGGCCCCGGGCATTCCGGGGTCCGCGCGTTTTTGCGCCATCCATCAGCCACGTTGGCTTGGCAAAAGATGGTACGCATGGCACAAGGACGCGGCTGCCCAGATGGGTATCGAGACACCAGATCGAGACACTAGATTGAATCGGGCAAACGCCCAAGAGGAGACCCTGCATGTCGATTAGAGCCATCCCGCTCATTGTGATTGCGTTTATCCTCTATAACATCGTCGTCCTCTTGGGCCATGGCACCGAAGCGCTCGATAGCACGCTATTTAATATGAAACTTCTCAGCGGCGGCATTTGGACATTTAAAATTGCCGACCTGCTGATCCTTGTCACCCTGATCCTGCTGTTTATCGAGATTGTAAAATCCACCTACTCGACGTCCTCGAGCTTGATTGATCACGGCTTGTCGATGCTGGTTTTCATCGCCTGCGGCATCGAATTTTTGACCGTTCCGCAAGCGGCGACGTCGGTGTTTTTCGTCATCATGGCGGCGACATTGATCGACGTCGTTGGCGGCTACACCATCGGTATCCGGGTGGCTAAGCGCGACCTCAATATCGGTAACAATCAATAAACCTTTTACAACATCCGACTTTTTGAGGACGGCCGGGGATTTTCCCGGCCGTTTTCGCATCCGATCATGCCGGTTCGGGATGGCGCTTTAGGTGTTGTTAGGACTTTCGCTCTAGCTTCTTGACATACGCTGACACGAGATTTTTCTGCTCGGGTTGAGATCGCTCTCGCCTGCAGCTCAGATTGAGGTCGACCGGTGGCTGCTTCGTCCACAATCCTCGGACCGCTGAAAACAGACGGCCCGTCCACCGATCAACCTATCGTGCGCGGCCGCATCATCACCGATCCGTTGACCGAGTCTGAAGGTCTCGATCTCGTTGGCATCATGTCCGCGATTGAAGAAACAGCCTATATTTGGGACCTCGTCACGGATCGGATGGAATGGGAGAGCAATGCATCTCAAATTCTCGGCGTAGCTGACGATGCAGCGACGGCGACGGGTGCGAACTTCCAGTTTCTGATCGCGCCGGAACACCTCAACCGCCGCGTCGAAGCTTTCAGCGACCCGCAAACCGGGGAACACGTGCGCGGTGTGCCCTACCGTGTCCAGTACCGGTTTTTGCCAGCTGGACGCCGTAGCGAAAAAGCCATTTGGATTGAAGATCATGGCCGCTGGTGGCCTGGACCCTCTGGTAAGCCGGTGCGGGCACGCGGCGTGCTACGGGTCATCAACGACCGGTACTGGGAAGAACAGCGGCTCTTATACCGCAGCGACCACGACGAGCTGACAGGCCAGCTCAATCGCATTCGTTTAACCGAAGCGCTATCAGCATGTCTGCAGCGCGCTGGCACGGCCAGTCAGCCAAGCGCCTTTCTGGTCGCGGGGGTCAACAATCTGGCCGTCATTAACGAGACGTTCGGGTTCGACGTTGGCGACGAGGTCATTTCGGCTGCAGCTCGCAAGATCAAAGACAAATTGCGCGGCGGCGATATCGTCGGCCGCTATTCCTCGAACAAGTTCGGCATCATTTTGAATGAGTGCGGGCCTGGCGCCATGCGCATCGCCGCTGAGCGCTTCATGAAGGGCGTTCGCGATACGACTATTAAAACCTCGGCGTGCCAATTGTCGGCGACACTATCGATTGGGGGCGTCATTCTCCCCGATCAAGCTAATACGGTTCAGCAGGCCTTAAACTTTGCGTTGCAAGCACTCGATCGGGCCAAGACTAAACGCTTCGATTGTTTTATGACCTACGAAGCGTCGTCCGGTGCCGAAACGTCGCGCAAACGCTCGATCACCATTGCCGACGAAGTCATCGAAGCGCTCGACGAACACCGCATGCGGCTGGTGCTGCAGCCGATGATTGGCGCCAAGTCTGGCAAGCCTGAAATCTATGAAGCCCTGCTGCGGATGCAAAAGCCGGATGGCAGCCTAATCTCGGCCGGCGAATTCATTCCCGTCGCCGAGCAGCTTGGCCTATCGCGGCTGATTGATCGCCGCACCCTTGAACTGTCGGTCGCCCTTTTGAAGCGCCACAAGGATCTGGTGCTATCGGTCAACGTTTCCGGATTGACGTGCTCGGATCACGAATGGCTGGTGACGCTGCAGCGCTTAACGGCGGGCCGCAACGATCTTACCAGCCGCATGATTATCGAAATCACCGAAACGGCCGCTATTCAGGATCTGGATCAGTCGATCAACTTCGTTGATACGCTCAAAGAACTGGGCTGCCGCGTTGCGATCGACGATTTTGGCGCCGGCTACACATCGTTCAAGAACCTCAAGCTCCTCAATGTCGATATGGTCAAGATCGACGGCGCTTTCGTCAAGAATTTAGCAAATGATTCGAGCGATCAGATCTTTATCAAAACCATGATCGATCTCGCAAACACGTTCGGCATGGAAACCGTTGCCGAGTGGGTGGGCGACAAACAATCGGTCGATCACCTCGTAAAGGCCGGCATCACGTATCTGCAAGGTTTTTACTACGGGCTTCCGTTCGACGCCGAACGTTTCGGCGAAGCCTGAGGTGACGCCGGCGCGCAATTCTTAAGAGCGGGTTTGCGATAGCTTTTCGATTTTTTGCTGCATGGCCGCGAGCTGGGCTTTGAGATCGCCGAGGTCGTCGCGTGGCGCCGCTTCCGGCTTGGCAGCTTTTGCGGGATCGTTTGCGGCGGCGGCATCGGCTGCGTTCTTCTTGCCGGCTGCGGCCGCACCGAATGACGACCACATCGACATGGCCTGCTCGAACATCGCCATGTTCTGGCGGGCCTGACTTTGATAAAATTCAAAAGCTGCCGTCGGATTTGTGAATGCGGTCGCGAGCTGTTCGCGGAACCGCGATTGCTCTTTGACCAGATGCTCAAGGCTGAATTGAAGATAGCTTGGCACCATGCGGGCGATGCTGTCATCGTAAAATCTGATCAACTGGCGAAGGAACGGAATGGGCAGAAGGGTTTGCGCACCTTCCCGGCCCTCTTGCTCGACGATAATCTGGGTCAGCACCGCGTGGGTCAGATCGTCACCATTCTTGGCATCGTAGACCACGAAGTCGCGGTCCGACCGGACCATCTTGGCGAGGTCTTCGAGAGTCACATATGTGCTGGTCTCGGTGTTATAGAGCCGCCGATTGGCATACTTCTTTATGACGACGGCTTCTTTTTTGGGAAGCGGTGATTCTGCGGTATTCAGCATCGCTGAGGTCATCTCTTGCTTGAGGTTTTCACTCGTGGGGGGCTGCGGCCGGGTTCTGATCTGGCGCGGCACGGATCGTCTTGTTGCACTGCGGCAGCGTACCACACCCGGCGGGGCCACCGCTAGCCGTTTTTGGCGGTAGGCGAAGGCGGCCCTTAACGCCCACCGTTAGGGTTAGGCAACACGTCGCAATTGCTCTAAATCAAGCTGCACGGCAAAGTATTTCCATGTTTCAGCGTCAGCCCTATTGCCAGTTGATGGCGCGGCTGGCATGGACCTATTCACGCAACAACCAACAACAAAGCCCAGGAGAGGCCTTTATGAGCCAGGATGCTACGACGATTGTCATTGCCAGTGCAGCCAGAACGCCCGTCGGTTCATTCAATGGTACGCTCGCCAGCCTTCCGGCCCACAAGCTTGGCGAGGTCGCGATCAAAGCTGCGTTGGAACGAGCCAACGTCAAGCCCGGCGATGTGTCGGAAGTCATCCTCGGCCAGGTACTGACCGCCGGCCAAGGTCAAGGGCCTGCGCGTCAGGCGTCCGTTGGGGCCGGTATTCCGGTGGATGCGCCAGCCTGGAGCATTAACCAGATCTGTGGTTCGGGGCTCCGCGCCGTGGCGCTGGGGATGCAACAGATCCAGTCCGGCAGCGCGACGATCGTCGTTGCCGGCGGTCAGGAAAGCATGAGTCAATCAAACCACGCTGGCCACATGCGCGACGGCACCAAGATGGGCGATTTCAAGCTCGTCGACACAATGGTCAAAGACGGCCTGTGGGATGCTTTCAACAATTATCACATGGGCTCGACGGCTGAGAACGTTGCGCGGCAATGGCAGATCACCCGCGAAGAGCAGGATAAGTTCGCCGTCGCCTCGCAGAACAAAGCCGAAGCCGCGCGCAAGGCCGGCAAATTCAAGGACGAGATCGCCCCCGTTACCATCAAAGGCAAGAAGGGCGACACGATCGTCGATACCGACGAATACATCAAGGATGGCACGACGTTAGAAGGCATCTCCAAGTTGCGCCCGGCTTTCGATCCCAAAGAGGGCACCGTCACCGCCGCAAATGCTTCGGGTATTAACGACGGCGCAGCGGTCGTCGTGCTGATGACTTTGGCTGAAGCCAAGAAGCGCGGCATCACACCGCTCGCGCGCATCGTGTCGTGGGCAACGACCGGCGTTGATCCCTCGATCATGGGCACGGGGCCAATCTCAGCTTCGAAAAAAGCTCTCGAGAAGGCCGGTTGGACGCACGGCGATCTCGATCTGATCGAAGCCAACGAAGCTTTTGCCGCACAAGCGATTGCCGTCAACAAGGGCATCGGCTGGGATACCAGCAAGGTCAATGTCAACGGCGGCGCGATTGCCATCGGCCATCCTATCGGCGCGTCTGGCGCCCGGGTTCTCAATACGCTGCTCTTTGAAATGAAGCGCCGCGATGCCAAGAAGGGCCTTGCCACACTGTGCATCGGCGGCGGCATGGGCGTAGCGCTTTGCGTTGCCCGCGACTAACCTGAAGAACCTTCCGCGTGGCCACCGGTTTTTCGGGTGCCACGCGGCCAAGCAACACGTCCACGCATCATCCAAACTCAAAAAAATTTCAGGGAGACAGACATGGCACGAGTTGCCCTTGTTACAGGAGGTACGCGCGGTATCGGACACGCGATCTCGATCGCATTGAAGAGCGCAGGATACCGGGTAGCTGCAAGCTACGCGGGTAACGACGCGGCCGCTCAGCAGTTCCAGATTGAAACCGGCATTCCGGTTTACAAATTCGATGTCGGCAACTTTGAAGCCAGTGAAAAAGCCGTGAAGCAGATCGAGAAAGATGTCGGTCCGATCGACGTGCTCGTCAATAATGCGGGCATCACCAAAGACACCATGTTCCACAAGATGACCAAGCAGCAGTGGGACGACGTCATCGGCACCAATTTGAATGGGCTGTTCAACGTTACCCGGCAGGTGTGGGAAGGCATGCGCGCGCGCAAGTTCGGCCGCGTCATCAACATCTCGTCGATCAACGGTCAGAAGGGCCAAATGGGCCAGGTCAATTACTCGGCCTCGAAAGCCGGCGACATCGGCTTCACCAAGGCGCTCGCCCAAGAAGGCGCCCGCGCGGGTATTACGGTCAACGTCATTTGCCCGGGCTACATCGCGACCGAAATGGTCAAGGCCGTGCCGCAAGACGTTATGGAAAAGACGATTCTGCCGCAAATTCCGGTCGGGCGTCTTGGCGAGCCGAGCGAAATCGCGCGCGCTGTCGTGTTCCTCGCGTCCGACGATGCCGGCTTCATCACCGGCTCGACGCTGACCGCCAACGGCGGGCAGTATTTGGCTGGGTAACCTCTCAAGCCTTCGGCTGGTTTCAGATGCGCAACTGCGGTGGGTCATCTCCACTGCAGTTTTTTTGCATCGGCGGCGACGGCAACGACACCTATATCGTTCACCTCGCAGCGGATGTGGCGACGGAGCGGGCTGATCGTTGGACCCGCCATAAGTACTGGTCCTTGGGTTTATCGCTCGCATCCGCGATTTTTGTTGCCGCGCAGCAGTCCATTTTGCATTGACAATATGCGTCCCACAGGATCACCAATGGGCTGCCTGCCAAGTGCGTCTAAAGAACAAGAACAATTTCAAGTGGATTGTTAAATCACGGGAGCGAACCTATGCGTACATTTCCCAATCGGCACGGTCTAAGAGCCGCGATCGCCATTGCAGTTGTGGGTAGCGGAATGAGCTTGGCTCATGCGCAAGAAGTCAAACAAGATGTTGCCACCACCGGCAAAGCGGCGCCAGCAACCGCGGTCACCCAGGACATGTTGACGGGTGCCGGCAAAGACGCCAACAACTTCCTACACACCAACGGCAATTACGATCAGACGCGATATCACCCGGCCAAGCAGATCAACACCGGCAACGTTGCCAAGATGCACGTGGCTTGGATCTTCCAGACCGATGTCAAAGAATCCATGGAGACCTCGCCGATCATCGTCAACGGCGTGATGTATGTCACCACCTCTTTCAGCCACGTCTACGCCTTGAACGCCAAGACCGGCGAAATGTACTGGCACTACAAACATAAGTTGGGGGCCGTCACGACCTACTGCTGCGGACCGAATAACCGCGGTGTGGCGGTGGCCGACGATAAGGTCTTCCTGGCGACCCTCGACGCCAAGCTCGTCGCCCTTGATGCCAAGACCGGCAGCCAGCTCTGGCAGTCTGACGTTGGCGAGCCTGAAAAAGGCTACAGCGAAACCATGGCTCCGACGGTCGTCAACGGCAAGGTTCTCGTCGGCACCAACGGCGGCGAATACGGCATCCGCGGTTTCGTGAAAGCCTTCGATGCCAAAACCGGCAAGCAGCTCTGGCAATTCGACACCATCCCCGAGAATTCTTCGGGCGTATGGGCGAAAAACGACGCTACGGGCCGCGACATGCATCGCAACATCGAAGCCGAGAAAGCTGCCTACGCGAAGAGTGGCGATCCTTACAAAACACTCGGTGGCGGCGTCTGGCAGAACCCAGCCGTCGATCTGGCGATGAACCGGATCTTCTTCGTCGTCGGCAACCCATCACCCGACCTCGACGGTTCGATCCGTCCCGGCGACAACCTCTACACCGACAGTCTCGTGTCGCTCGATCTCGAGACCGGCAAATATGCCTGCCACTTCCAGTATATCGCTCATGACGTCTGGGATCTCGACGCCATCAGCCCACCGATCCTGGTCACTGCTAAAGACAAGGACGGCAAAGACGTTCCGGCCGTCATTCACGGCGGCAAAACCGGCCACGTCTACGTTCACAACCGTAAAGACTGCAGCCTGATCCGCTTCTCGGATGCCATGGTCCCGCAGGAAAACATGTGGGTCCTGCCAACCAAAGAAGGCAAACGCATGCTGCCGGGCGCCAACGGTGGCGTCGAGTGGTCACCGATGTCCGTCAACCCGGAACTCGGCTTCACTTACGCCATCAACCTGCATCAGCCGATGACGTATCACGTCGAAAGCTCGCCTTATCCAGGTGGCAAATTGTGGTTGGGCGGCGCCTTCAAAGTTATCCCGGGCGAAGAGCAATCGGGTAACGTGACGGCGGTCAACTACAACACCGGCAAGATTGCCTGGCAGGTGAAAACACCTCAGCCGATGATTGGCGGCATCATGGCAACGGGTGGCGGCCTCGTCTTCACCGGCGAAGCTAACGGCTGGTTTAAAGCCTACGATGCCAAGGACGGCAAAGTGCTTTGGGGTTTCCAGGCTGGCGCCGGCGTCAACGCACCTCCGTCATCCTACACTGCGGACGGCAAGCAATATGTCGTCGTTGCGGCTGGCGGAAATGCCCAGATCGACTCGAAGCGCGGCAACAACATTATCGCGTTCACGACCGATTGACCTGACGGTGCCGTCAGGCGAAAACTAGGCAACTGACGAGAACGGAACCTAGTCGCGGGTTCCGTTCTTTTCGTATCAAGTACTCAATTGGATTTATGCAATGCGCCAAATCTCCGTGTTTTTATTTTCGCCCGTCATCGCCGCAGCCTTGTTGGTCTTATTGCTGGTGCCAGCGAACGCGGAAGACACAAAAGCCATCGACGACAAGGCTGCGGTGTGTGGCGCGTGCCACGGTGACAAAGGCGTCCCAATCGATAAGACCATTCCCAATATTTGGGGTCAGCGCGAGGGCTACCTCTACCTGCAAATGCGCGACTTCAAATCCGGAGCGCGCAAAAATGAACAGATGCAAGCCGTCGTCGCCGATCTCGAGAAGGCCGACTTCCAGGCTCTTGCTGCCTACTTCACGCAAAAGCCGTGGCCAGATCTGCAGCAGCCGTCAGCGCCTAAGGAAGTCGCCGCAAAAGCCATTGATGCTAACACATCGGTTGCGTGCACGGGATGTCACTTGAGCGAGTGGCAAGGTGATGGAACGGTGCCGCGTCTCGCCGGGCAGAATCACGAGTATTTGGCCAAGACGATCACGCAATTCCGCGACCGCACGCGCGCCAATAATCCGGGCATGTCGGATCTCATGAATGCAACTTCGGTGGACGATCTGACCGCTCTCTCGATTTACCTTGCCGGTCTCCAAATCCAGGGCTCGCCGCAATAAGCCGGTCAGTGCTGCTCCAGGAGGTTGCGAATTTCATCGTTGGCGGCAAGGTCGATGGCACGTTTGCCCGTCTTATCGGTAATGCCGGTCTTCGCACCGGCTTTGAGGAGTGCCGCGACGGCGGAAGTGTGGCCGAGTTCACAGCTGGTCATCAGGGCAGTGCGGCCGCGATCGTCTATGGCGTCGAGATGGGCACCCTTTGCGATGAGCAGGCTCAGCGTCTCTAAAACGTCGGTGCTGCCCGCTTCGTCGGAATGTCCGGCCGCCCACATCAAAGCGGTGAGGTTATTTCCGTAAGCTAAGTTGACGTCGACGCCCGCGTCTAACAAATGCCTGACGACCGGCGTGTAGCCGCGTCCGGCGGCATAGATGATCGGCGTTTTTCCAGTGGCGTCGACGCGGTTTGGTTGTGCGCCATGAGCTAACAGTAGCGTCACCAATTCCGGGTTACCGCTGTAGGCAGCGGCGCCTAAGGGCGAAATGGCGGTCCGCCCTTCAAGATTGGGATCTGCACCCCGCTCGACCAGAATTTTGGCGATGGCCGTACGTTCCGCTTCTGCGGCAAGAAACAGCGCCGTCGAGCCTTCGAGATTCCGGGCATTGATCGGGGCCTTGTGGTCAAGGAAAAGGTTCGCGATGGATTCGTGTCCCGACCGCGCCGCTATCGCCAACGGCATGTTTCCAAGTCTGTCGCGGGCTTCGAGCGAGGCTCCGTCATCAAGCAAGAGCTTAGCAAGGGGCAGACAATTTTTCCCGGCCGCCGAGAACAGCAATATATTGCGTTCCACCGACCCGGCTGACAATTTAGTCTGGGCGTAGCGTTGTTCAAATCCGGCACAGGATCTGCGATCGGCGCGTGCATCGTTCGTGAAAGGCCAAAACATCAACCCCGTAACGACACAGAGGCTGAGCGGTACGCAAAATGTTGCGCGTGGTAAGCCACCAAATGTGTAGGCAATTTTATTCTGCACTCTTGAATTCCGTCAATAGAGCCAGCGGATATGCAGCACTTCACATCGGTGCCGGGGAGCCATAACCCAGAAGTGTGAGCGTGAGCTAGAAGAATCCCCGTCGCCAGCTTGCACTCAAAAAAATGCCCCGGAACGACCCAGGGCATTTTGGTAATGGCGTCTATGACGAGCTCTCGATTACCCTCTGAGCCGTGTCCGGACGATGCGGGGGAATTCTTCCTCCGCCATCTCGGGGGCTCCGTAACTGCCTTGCGCGCGTTGCTCGGCAATGTACTGGCGGCCTTCTTCCAAACTCCACCACCGTTCCCCAGCCGGGTTTTGGCCAGGGGTCTGAGGTGAGCTTGTCTGTTGCGCGGCGGCTGTTTGGGCGGGCAATTGTGGTGCGGCAGGTGCCGTCGCCCGGCCATATCCGTTAGCTTGCTGCGCCGGCTGAGCCGAAAACCAGGCTTCAACCAAATCAAGTTCGTCCGCCGACAGGCTAAGACCCTGGGTACGGCAGCGCGCAACGACAAAGTTTCTGAAACGGCCCGCGAACAAATTGGCAGAGGCGCCCTGTTCGAACCAAGGATCGCTTTCACTCACCACTTCCAAGATGAAACGCAAGTCGTCGCGTTTCAAATCGAGACCGAATTCCCGGGCGCGCCCCATGATGTTGGCGAGTGTCTGAGCGCCTTGCAGTCCGCTGTTCGTGATTTCCTGGGCCATGACGTCGAACAGAACGCGGTATTCGTTCGGTGCCAAAGCCGGCGCCTGGCAGGCGTCGTGGATCTTGGCGATCGACTGCTGAATTTGTGTCGCTTGATCAGCCGTCCGCTGGACCGGGGCCGGAGGTACAATCGGAACTTGAGCGCGTGGCGCTTCCCGGCGGGGTTCGGGAGCTTGCGCGGGCGGAGCGTACATTTGCTGAGCCGATTGTTGCGGCGCTTGCGGACGTGCTGCAAACTGTTCGTTCTGCGGGCTTGGCTGCTGCGGACGTTCCGGTACTCGCCGCTGCGGCATTACAGGCGCAGCTTGCGCCGGTGCAGACGACATTGACTGGTGTGCCGATGGGTGCGGAGCAAACTGGTTTTGAGATAAACGCGGCGCGGACGCCGGTTGGAACGCGTGCTGCGACATCGCATTCTCTATCGGGCCCAAATCCTGGCGCCTGCTGTCAGCCTGTTCGGAGACCGGCGCGGCGAGCTGGGGCGCGATCAAGCCGGATTGTGAAATGTGACGGGTGGCGTCGAAGACGGTGTAGGGCGCTGTGTCACTCAAATGAATGTCGTCAGGCAGACCAGCGAGCAGCAACTCACGGAACGAGCCGTAGCCGCCCCAAGATGTGCCGACGGTTTTGTCATGGCCAATGAGACGCACGGCCCGGTCGGCCAAGGTTTCAAGGGGTATCGCTTGGGGCGCGGTCCGCACGAATCCGACGACCTCGGTCAGGATGGCGCGGCGTGCGGCCTCGACGTCGATGACGGGCGCAGCCTGGGGCGCCGCAATCTCGCGCTGCGTGCTGGCGTTCTCGATACGGCCATTCAGCAAATGCGCGATCAGATCGCTTTCGCGGATCTCGCCGTCACTGATCGCAGTATAAGGCTGGGCGGTGTGATCATTCGCAAACACCACCGTGCGGCGGGCGTGTGCCCGCAAGCGGTGCAGGACCGGCGTGAAATCGGCGTCGCCCGAAAGGATGATGAATTCGTCGAACCGCGTTTCGTGGCTAATGATGTCGCGAATATCCATGACGATGCGGATATCGGCGGAATTCTTGAGCTGCGCCGTCAGCGGCGGGCAGTCGATGACCTCGAAGCCAGACTTCAGGAAGTGGTGGCGAATGAACGGAAACGAGTTCATGTCCGTTGAATTGTCGTGAGCGTTACGGCGCGGTATCGGATTGCCGTAGCAGCGGTTCATGACGATGCGCCGCTCACCGCCGGCCGAAAGACCGGTCGTCGGGGTGATCAGGCTGCCCGAAAGTATGCCTTGCAGCCAGTGGCCGCTGTCCTTGGCAAAGCGCTTGGCGGCCTCGTCGCTCTTGCGTTTGAGCGAAAGGTAGATGTTGTCGTAATCGACAAACACAGTTGTAAGGATGGGTCCTGAGGACTCGCGATGCATCGACGGCAACCCCCGTTAGCCGGAACTTGATTCGGCTTCACTCTTTACGAGTCGTTACCCGCCAGCAAGCGGTCGATTGTCGTCGCCTGGGGAGAAGCTGAATATCTCGACGATGCAAGGCGTTCGAGACACGCAGCCAAAGCGGGAGAGGGTGGGGGATGATCTTGAAGGCGAGCGGAATGCATTTGCGCTGTGGCGCAAGCGCTGCATGTGATTCGATCAGGCTTTGTTTTTGAGCTCGCGCAATTGCCCGAAGACTTGCCAGTCTGGTTTGCCCTGCATGCCAAGGCGCATCCGAATCGCCGGTTCGTTGACACGCAGGAACGGATTGGTGGCTTTCTCGCGTCCCAATTGGGTCGGCAGCGTTGGTTTGCCCGCCGCGCGTAAGCTTTCGATTTCAGTCATCCGCGCTTTCAAGGCAGCATTTTCCGGCTCCACCGATAACGCGAACCGGCCATTGGCGAGGGTGTATTCATGTCCGCAATAAACGGTTGTGTCGTCGGGAAGCGTCATCAGCTTTTGCAGGGATGCCCACATCATCTGGGCGTCGCCCTCGAAAAGGCGCCCGCACCCGAGCGCAAACAGTGTGTCTCCTGTAAATGCAACACGCGCATCGGGAACAAAATAGCTGATGTGGCCAAGCGTGTGACCCGGCGTCTCGATCACACGAACATTCAAGCCGCCGAAGCGCAGCGGCGATTTCTCCGTCACGGTTTGGTCGAGGCCGGCAATGCGCGCGGCTTCTCCCTCCGGGCCCGTCACTTTGCAATGGTAACGTTCTTTCAGAGTAGCGATGCCACCGGTGTGGTCAGCGTGGTGATGCGTTACGAAAATGTGGTCGAGTTTCCAGCCCTTTGCATCCAATGCCGCTTGGATTGCACCGGCATCAGGCGCATCGATTGACGCCGTCTCTCCGGTTTCAGGAGCATGGATGACGACGCCATAATTGTCGCTGAGACAGGGAAATTGAACGATGTCGAGTAAGGGCATAGCCTACTTTGAGCCATCACCTCGCACTGTGTCAATTGTGCCGAAGCCTCCATCCAAAAATCGCCACTTACAACCTGCGGCCTAACTACCGGAGCTTATTTGGGCTTTACGTTTGCCCTGTAAATTCGAACGATCCGCCAGCCCTAGGGCTCTGAAGATGATGGATTATCGCCTTTCCAGAGACACACATGTCTCCGGGCGTTGAAAACACAGACAACGAACTCTGTTAGCTTGGACATGTGACTTGCGTTGACACGCCTTTAAGTTGTTTTATACAATCTTAAGTTGTTTAATGTGTCGCGTTGTTGCGTTCGGTCAATCCAATCCAGCAACGAGGCGACAAGTCATGTGGCGTAGAACGCCCCTAATTTCCGTGGTGCTTGCGTGCGCATTTTCTGCGTCCGGGTGCGCGATATCTCCGACACCTTTGACTGACGCGGAACTTACGACCGCCGCTACAGCGAATACTGTCAATGTTGCGGCGCACCAAGAGCCAATCACAAGCGCCGTTTCGCTTTATGAAGCCATGGCTCGTTCTTTGAAATACAACCTCGACCACCGGGTCGAGGAAGCCGAAGCTGCCGTTAGGTTGTCGGAGCTCAATCTCGCTCATTACAGCCTCTTGCCCAACGTCGTGGCCAATAGCGGATATGCGGGTCGCGACAACTATAATGCCAGCTCCAGTCTCAACCTGCAGACATTGACCCCAAATTTCGGCTCATCGACGAGCCAGGAAAAGAAGAATTGGGCCGGTGACATCGGCTTCAGTTGGAACATTCTAGATTTCGGCCTGTCATACGTGCGCGCCCGGCAATCCGCGGACAAGGTGCTGGCTCAGGAAGAGACCCGCCGCAAAGTCATTCATCGCATTGTTGAAGACGTCCGCTCCGCCTACTGGCGCGCCATCAGCGCCGAACGTCTCATGAATAGGCTGACGTCCCTGGAAGGGGAGACAAAGAAGGCGCTTGAAGAGACGCGCGCACTTTATAATGACCGCCAAACGTCGCCCATTACAGCTCTCACCTATGAACGCGAACTCGTAGAGATCAAACAAAAGATCGGCGAGATCGAGCGCGAACTCAATACCGCTAAGGCGCAACTGGCGGCGCTGATGAACGTGAAGCCCGGCGTCAAATTCAGACTTGCGAGTGAAAACCGAAAAGAAGGCACTCTGACTTTGAAGGCGGGCCTCGATGACATGATTTCCACGGCCGTCTATAACCGGCCCGAACTGCGCGAAGTTGAATATCAAAAGCGCATCAACCTCCACGAAGCCGATGCCGCGTTGCTCGAGTTGCTGCCCGGCATTCAAATCTATTCCGGTTCCAACTACGATACCAATGACTTCTTGCTCAATTCGGAATGGGTGAACTGGGGCGCCAAGGCGAGCTGGAACCTGATGAAGGTCTTCGCCTATGGCGCGCGCACTGACGTCGTGGACCGTCAGGAAGATATGCTCCATGAGCGCTCCCTGGCATTGACGATGGCAGTGATGACGCAGGTTCATGTCTCCCGAATCCGTTTCATGCACGCCAAGAAGGAGCTGAAAACGGCGGGCGAATATCGTGGCGTGCAGCGCCGGCTTCTCGACCAGATGCGCGCGGAAGCGGCCGCCGATCGTATCAGTAAGCAGACGTTGATCCGTGAAGAAATGAACACACTCGTCGCCGAGGCAAAATATGACATTGCCTATGCGCAACTGCAAAACGCCTACGCCAACCTATTCTCATCCATGGGGCTCGATCCCTATGCCTGGGAGCTTGATCGAACGCAAAGCGTGAAGGCGATGACAACGGCACTGAAACAACTGTGGTTCGAGCGCGGAGATCTCAATGCCGGTTGGTCGAAGCGAATGCTGGCTTCTGCCAAATAAGCTGACGACGTAAGGAGCCGATTTGGGCGCGATGTTACGATCCGTTTTGCCGGTCCTCGCGATTCTCATGAGCTGGGGCGCGCCGTTTTGGCCTGGTTGCAACCAAGCTGCCGCACAAGACGATACAAAAATGCCGGTTCGGGGCGTGGTACGCACGATCGATCAAGCGGCGCTGTCAACCGATTTGATTGCCCGCGTTGTCGTGGCCGCAAGCGACGGCCACCCAGGCGGCACGGTTTCAACCTCGTTCACGTGGACTGTTGCGAACCCCGGCCCAACCGCCCTCAACGACATGGCCACCACCGCGGAAGATACCGTCAAGAATATCGCCGTTCTGACCAACGACAGAGATCCCGATCATGACCCCCTTGTGGTCACCAGCGCAACAGCCGGTAACGGTACGATCACGATCAAAGCCGACGGTACCATCGACTACAAGCCAGCGCTCGACTTCAATGGCACCGACACGATCGTCTATCAGATCAGCGATGGCAATGGCGGCATCGCGACCGCCACAGTCACCGTTACGATTACGCCCGTCAACGACGCACCCGTGACGACGGGCTTCGGCAACCTCATCGACAACGACAACCAGACTGTCATCATCGACGTCAGCCCGGCCTTCAGTGACATCGAAGGCGACACGCTGATGTTTTCGGCGAATGTCGTACCTCCGGGTTTGAGTTTTGATCCTGCAACGGGCGTCTTCAGCGGCACACTCGATTCGTCCGCTTCAACCGGCGGCCCCTATGTCATCACCGTCACCGCCGATGATGGGCACGGCGGCACCGTTTCGACCACGTTCACCTGGACAGTCCTGAACATTCCGCCGACATCCGGCAACGATGTCGTGACGACACCTGAAGATACCCCCGTGATCGCGTCGGTCTTGACCAACGACGTCGATCCCGACAACGATCCGCTGACCATTACCGAGGTCAACGGCCAAGCTATCACGCTCGGCGGTCCCGCTGTCGCCGTTGCCAACGGCACCGTCCAGCTTGTCACCGATAGCTTCGGCGCGCAGGTCTTCATCTTCACGCCGGACCCCAACTGGAATGGTGTCGCCAGTCTTGTCTACCGGACCTCGGACGGCAATGGCGGCTCGGATACCGCGACGTTGACGATCAACGTCATCCCGCAGAACGATGCGCCGGCTGCCGACCCACTCACCAACATGACGAACAACGATAGCGATGCCGTCAGCATCAATCTGGCGCCGTTCTTCCACGACATCGATACGCCCGACGGCGACACGCTGACTTTCTCGGTTGCAGGACTGCCAGCGGGTCTCAGTATCAACCCCGCAACGGGCGAAATTTCCGGCACGATTGATCCATCGGCCTCGCAGTCCGGACCCTACACGGTCGTTCTGACGGCGACGGATTCTGAGGGAGCAACGGTTTCCCAGACTTTCACCTGGACCATCAATAACCCCAAGCCGACGGCATTCGACGACCATCAAACCGTTTCCGAAGGCGTCACCGCGACCGCGGCCGCCGCAACGGGTGTGCTCGCCAACGATATCGATCCCGACTTCGATCCCAAGGTTGTCGGCGCCATCAACGGCGACTCCGCGTTGGCCGGGCAGGCGACAGCCGGTTCGAATGGCGGGTTGTTCACCGTCAACGCAGATGGCTCATACACATTCGATCAAAACGGCGCCTTTGAAGATCTGCAGAACGGCGAAACGCGGCAAACCACCGTCACCTATACCTTGTCGGACGGCAACGGCGGCACGTCGGTCGCAACTCTGACAATCACGGTCATAGGTTTAAACGACGCGCCCGCCGTCGCGCCGATCTCGGATATCGCAGCGGTCGACAACGCGCCGCTGACGTTGAATGTGGCGTCGTCGTTCACAGACGTCGATGGCGATACGCTGACCTACGCCGTCGATTCGGCTCATCCGCTCCCACTTGGTTTGACGATCGATCCCAATACCGGATTGATCAGCGGCACGATCGACAAGTCGGCGTCGCAGACCAACGGCGGCGTTTATTCCGTTACGATCAATGGCAACGACGGACACGGCGGCATTACGCCCGCAACGTTCACGATCAACGTCAGCAATCCCGCGCCGGTCGCGATTGACGATGTCGCGGCAGTCATTGAAGATACGCCCGTCAGCGGCAATGTCCTGAGCAACGACAGTGATCCCGACGCCGATCCGACGCTCTCTGTCAGCGCATTCCAGATCGCGGGCGACGCCACGATCTATGGTCCTGGCGACACCGCGACAATTGTCGGTGTAGGCCAGATCACCATTGGGGCCAACGGAAGCTATACGTTCACGCCCGCACTCAACTATAATGGCAACGTTCCTGTCGTCACTTACACGCTATCGGACAACGACGGCGGTACCGGCACGGCAATGCTGAAGCTTGGGCCGGTCTCGCCCGTGAACGATGCGCCGGTCTCGACTACGATCGCTGCGCAATCGAGCACCGATAGCGCGGTGATCGCCGTTAACGTTGCATCGCACTTCAGCGACGTTGATCACGACGCTCTGTCGTTCGCCGTTGATCCCTCTTTCCCGCTACCGCCAGGTTTGTCGCTTGATCCCGATACTGGTTTTATCACCGGCACGATCGATCACTTGGCGTCCGCCAACGGCCCCTACACGGTTACGATCACAGCGACAGATCCAAGCGGCAAAGTCACCAGCCAGACGTTTGCGTGGGCCGTGTCCAACCCGGCTCCGGCGGCACTGGCCATCCCCGATGCCAGCGGCGTCGATCAGACGTCCGTCAATATTGCGGCAGGGACTGGATTTTCCGACCCCGACGGCGACACCTTGACGTTCAGCGCCACCGGTTTGCCAACGGGCCTGATCATTGATCCGAGTACCGGCGCCATCACCGGCACGTTGCACAAAGATGCCTCAAGCGGTGGCCCGCTCGCCGACGGTATCTATTCAATCACCGTCACGGCCAAGGATAGCCAGAACGCCGCCGTCGCGCAGACCTTCACATATACCGTTACCAACCCGCCGCCGGCTGCCGGCAATGACAGCTTCGATGGCATCGAAGACACGGTTGTCACGGGTTCCGTTGCCGCTAACGATAGCGACCCCGACGGTGATGCCTTGACATACACGCTCGCAACCGGGCCTTCGCATGGTAGCGTCGTTGTGAACGCGGACGGCACGTTCACGTACACGCCCAATGCCAACTACAACGCCACGGACGGACGCGACTCGTTCACCTACATTGTGACAGACGCAGACGGCGCGACCGCCTCAGCTACGGTGGTTCTCACCATCCAACCGGTCAACGATGCGCCGGTCGCCGCAGATGTTTCGACAGCTATGCCCGAAGACACCGTCCTCAATGGCACGCTGACGGCAAGCGACGTGGATGGCGATATCTTGTCGTTCTCGAAAGGCTCTGATCCCACGCACGGCAGTGTCACCGTCAATGCCGATGGCACCTATACCTATACGCCGGTGCCCAATTATCACGGACCCGACAGCTTCACCTATACCGTATCGGACGGTAACGGCGGCACGGTCAACAAGACTGTTTCCATCAATGTCACGACCGTCAACGATCCACCCGTTGCCGTCACCGACACCGCCACCGTGGTCGAAGACACGGATGCGACCGGCAACATTCTGACCAACGATACCGATATCGATCATGACGTCTTGAGTGTTAGCAGCTTCACGATCGCAGGTGATGCCACGGTCTATAGTCCCGGCGACACCGCGACGATCACCGGCGTCGGTAACGTGGTCATCGGCAGCAATGGCTCATTCACATTCTCGCCGGCGCTCAACTACAATGGCGTGGTGCCGGTTGTGACGTACACAGTGACGGACGGAATTGGTGGCTCTGACACGGGGACCTTGACACTTGGGCCCATCTCAGCTGTCAACGACGCGCCGGTTGCCGTCGATGATACCGTTGCAGTTACGGAAGATACGGCAACATCGGGTAACGTTCTGACAGGCGGCACGCCCGATAGTGACGTCGATGGCGATACGCTGTCGGTAACGCAGTTCGTCGTCAAGGGCACGACCTACGCTGCCGGGACAACCGTGCATCTGAGCGAGGGCGACCTCGTCATCAACGCCAATGGCTCGTTCTCGTTCACGCCGGCCTTGAACTACAACGGCACCGTTCCAGTCGCGACCTATACGGTCTCCGACGGCAAGGGCGGCACCGACACCGCCACGCTGACGCTTGGGCCTGTCACCGCAGTCAATGATCCGCCCGTTGCAATCATCGACAAGCGGACTGTGTTGGAAGATCATACCGCGACCGGCAACGTCCTCACCAACGATACCGATGTCGAAGGCGATACCCTGAAAGTGACCGCCGCGACCATCGATGTTGACGGCGATGGCATTCAAGATGCAATCACACTCGGCGTCGCAACGCCGATCAAAGACAGCGCCAACACTACGATTGGCACGCTCACGCTCAAAGCAGACGGCAGCTACAGTTTTGCGCCGGCTCTCAACTACAACGGCCCCGTCCCAGTTGTCACCTATACCGTGTCGGACGGCAACGGCGGCACGGCGACCGCCACTCTTGTGATGAACGTCTCGCCAGTCAACGATCCCCCCGTCGCCCAACCCGACACCCAAGCCGTGACCGAGGATACTGCGGTGTCCGGCAACGTGTTGAGCAATGATACCGATCCCGAAGGCGACACCTTGAGCGTCACCGGTTTCAAGATATCTGGCGATGCGACGATCTACAATCCCGGCGACACAGCCGATATTCCAGGCGTTGGAAAACTCGTTATCAAAGGCAACGGCAGTTATACATTCACCCCCGCGCCGAATTACAATGGGCCTGTTCCGGTTGCGACTTACACGGTGACAGATGGCAACGGCTCGGGCACCGGAAGTCTGTCGCTTGGCCCTATTAAACCCGTCAACGATGCGCCGGTGATCTCGGCAATCAAACCGCCAGCCTCCGTCGATAGCGGCGTGGTCGTATTCGATCTTTCGAAATTCACTCACGACGTCGATGGCGACAAGCTGACCTTCAGCGTCAAGGGCCTGCCGCCGGGTCTGCACATTGACCCCAACACCGGCCTGGTCACAGGCACGTTGACAAAAGACGCGTCGCAACACGGGCCGTACAAGGTTACACTCACCGTCGATGATGGTCACGGCGCAGTGGTCACGAAGACTTTCATCTGGCCAATCTCCAATCCAGCGCCGATGGCCAGCAACGATACCGTCTCGGTAAAAACCGGTCAGTCCGTCACGGTTCACGTGCTGATAAACGAAGTCGATCCCGATGGCGACCCGCTTACCGTCACCCGCGCCAAGGCCGGTAACGGCACCGTTGAGATCTTGCCGGATGGCTCGATCAAATACACGCCGCGGCCGGGATTCGTTGGAACCGACACCATCACCTATGTCATCAGTGACGGAAACGGCGGCACAGCGATTGCCTCGGTAACGATCACTGTTGCGGACGATGCTTATCATGAAAAGCCGGAGGTCTTCGGCTTCCACGGACCCGAGCATCAAGGCGGCGATCAGCTGGCCGCGCATGACTTCCATCATGAACCGATGACGGCAGAAGGTGCGGTCGTTGACGCCGTATTTGACATCGATCAACTCAACAGCCTCGCAAATCACCTATCGGCCGAGGGCGCGGTGTTGGCCGCCGCAAACGGGGCGAAATCTCTCAACGGTGTTTCGACGCTGTCCGCAAAGGGTGCCGTCGTTGAAACCATCCGATCTGAGCGAGCCATCGAGATCGCGCGTGCGGCTGGCTTTGAACGGTCGTTCCAGGTTTATGACCTTAAGGGCCTGCCTGGCTTCTCGCTGCGCAATAACGTGCCGGGAAATCTCGGCGGCCTCGGATCCCGCGAGCAAGTCATCATCGAGAGCATCGTGCGCGACAACACGCTGATCGTGCAGATCTCGAATACGCTCAAGGAAGGTAACAAGAGCATCGTCGATTACCGGATTACGCAGGCTGATGGCACTGCGTTGCCAAATTGGCTCGATCGCGCCGGTAAGGATCTGCTGATCGGCCAGCACGAGCCGAACCAGGAATTCATCACTCTAAAAGTCGAGGCCCTGTATTCCGACGGTTCGGTGGTGGTGGAGCAGGTCAGAATCGATACCGCCACCGGCGAGATCCAGCCTATAAAGTCTGGCCGGCAAGGCGCGCTGCAGCCGACGATGTTCGACGCTCAACTGCGCGCCAAACCGATGCTAAGCCTCGATGAAATTCATAGTCTTGCCCGCGCGATTGCACGTTAACAGCGCATCTGCCCGGCCATTTACCGATGTCAAACTGAAGCCGGACCTTAACCAGGGTTCGGCTTCTTCTTTCAAAGGCCAAGATAGCGTAAAGAGAGTGCGGCAATCGCCCATGGAGCAGATAATCGCGGATGCAACTTGATGCGGCCAGTTTGCGGGATTTCTACAGCACACCGCTGGGGCAGGTCGTTCGCCGTCAGTTGGCGTTTCGGATACGCCGGCGTTGGAGGAAGGTTGACGGGCTCACTATCATGGGCGCCGGGTTTGCGACACCTTTCCTCGGCTCGTTTCGCGCAGAGGCGCTGAGACTGGGATGCTTGATGCCCGCGCGCCAGGGAGCGCTGGTGTGGCCGCAGGGAGCACGCTGTCATTCGGTGCTGGTCAAAGAGCAGCATTGGCCGCTGCCGGATAATTCGGTCGATAGATTGCTGGCGGTGCATTGCCTCGAAGGCGCCTCTCGCACAGGCGGCGTGTTGCGGGAGATGTGGCGGGTGTTGGCCCCAGACGGACGGCTGATCCTCATCGTTCCCAATCGCCGGGGTGTGTGGTCGCGCATCGACACAACGCCGTTTGGTCATGGCTTGCCGTTTAGCCGCGGTCAGCTAGAGACGCAATTGATGGATGCGCTGTTGACGCCGCTCGAATGGGATGAGGCGCTGTATTTTCCGCCGCTAAGGCAACGGCTGCTTTTGAAAATGGCGCCCGCTGTCGAGCGCTCGCTGGCGAAATTATCTATCGGGGTTGCCGGAGTTATCATTGTTGAAGCCCGCAAAGATCTGATGGCGCCGGTGGGCGGCGGGCTCAAAGTACGCGAAGCTGGCGTGCCCCGTCCGGCACGCCAAGGGGCCTGAGAAATTTTTACGGCTGTGGCCGCAGTACGGCGTAGCCGATTACGATTGCAGGCCTCGCACGGCCAGCGCGCGGCACGGGTACCGACATCGTGTGGCGTTCCAAGGTTCCGGCCAAAGCCGCGAGCCGGTCGGGCGGGCCACTGCCTTTCTCTTCCCACACCACCAGCGCGCCTTCTCGCGCCAACCGCTGCGGCGTGATCCACGGTGAAAGTTTGGGGTCGGCATTTGTGTAGACCGAGATCATCTCTGAGCCGGAATTGGCAACCAGCCCTGATAACCAATTGCCGATTTCGCCAGCGACAATGGTTGGCGGGCGGCCGGCGTCATCCGTGTAGGCTTTGCGCAATAACTTTGCGATCTGCGCATGTGGCCAGTTTTCCCGGTGCAGGGATTTTGACAGCATGGGCGAAAAATAAATCGTTGCCGCGTGGACGGCGGGCAGCACGATCAGTATTGCGGCCGCGGCCTGCAAAACGCGCTTCAATGTGACGGCCTCCAGGCGGGGCGAAAATATCGCAACCGCGAGGAGCCCAGTCAGGCTCAGCATCGGCACGCCCCACATCAACCGATTGCCTGTGTGATTGGCAACGGCGAGCCCCGTCGATAACACAAGTGGCCCTACTGTCATCGCAAACAAAAAACGTGCGAACCGCGTGTGGAAAATGCCGACGGGTACCGCGGTCTCACCATCCCCGGCAGGCGGCCTCCTTTGCAGCATCCGCATGATGAAAAACGCCGGGGCGGCGATGGCGCTTTGAAGTGCCAGGAATGCAATCGGGCCCTTGCCATGTTCATGGCCTCGATTGACCGCATAACCGATTGCGCCGAATTCGGACCTCAGCAACCACGCAGCCAGTGGCGTTATGGTTGTGAGAAACACCGCCAACGCAATCCAAGGCCCAAATGTTTTGAGTTCGCCCCGGGCTTTGCGGTCAGATAAAATCCAGATCGCCGCAACAACAAGCAGAACCGCCGCCGCCAACTTCGCATAGAGGCTGAGAGCCGCCGCCGCGCCAAGCGCGATCCACCAAATCGTCTTCCCGGTCTCGACGGCCCGCCAAAGCGATAGAACAACACCGGCCCAGATCGGCATGAGAAGAATGTCGTGATTGAATTCCGGCGTATGCCAGCCGAAATAATAATTGAAGGGCAACAATAGTGCGCCCGCCAACGCGCCGCGCTCGCCTAAAGGTTCGCGGCCAAGGACAAATACGAAAACAAAGGTCGTGGCGACGGCAAGCTGCGACAGCAGATACGCCGGCCAGCCAATGGCGCCCGTCAAGCGGCGGCTGATTTCCAGAAGCAGGCCGGGCACATTGGGATGCTTATAGGTAGCAAAAACCCATTCCGCGCCCCAGAGCTGGTTTTCGACGATATCGTAAGGCGGGCAATCGTAGCTCAGCGTGGCACTGGCGGTCCACAACACCACTTGCCCCAGACACAAGGCGAAGAGCCCGCGTTTGGGGTCGTTGACGAGGCCGGAGGGAAAGAAATTCGCCATGCGCCGGGCTGTAGCCGTCTTAGCAAGACGGCACAACCGTATTGATCACGAGGCCAAGAAGTTTTTCATGTCCCGCGCCGAGAAACTCTAGCGCGTCAGCAGCACGAATTCCGTACCGTCACCGGTTTCGCCGCTAAGCTCGCGGTCAGATATAATCATCGAGGCGCCGGGGCGAATGCGGTCGGTGATGGTCTGGCGGATCTCTTCTGGGATTGAAATCGCGTCAAGCGCAACGCGCGCCGCTTTTGCGCCCGGGCTTCCTGGCGGCACGGCTTCTGCGTCGCGCTTTTTGCCTTTGCGTGGAATTTCAGCATCGGTACCGAATGTGCCGGGCGTCTGAGCGCTGACCAGTTTCCAAGTCAGATCGTTGCCGCCCGGCGCATAATCCATGGCGGTGAATACGTGCGTTCCAATCTGACCTGGCGATCCTTTGATCGTGATGGGAGCTTCAATCACGGGCTCAAAACCTTGGCGGATATAAATGTGCTGGGATTTCAAGCTGATGAAAATGGCGACTGTTCGGGCTTTTTGCTGCAATTCCTTCTGCGTCGTCGCGATCGCAACTTCGATCGAGCGCATGCGGGCTTCGGCGGTCTTAATGTCGTCGTAAGCGGCAATTTTTTCTTTCTCCGCGTCCGCAACCCAGGTGCCGACATCACCAACATCGGCTTCCCGCCGCGCCGCCTCTTCCCGCGCCGTGTCGGCTTCGATCGTCAAGTCAAGGATACGCTCTTCCAGCATCGCTTCCTGATCGTCATTGGCGATGACCACCGAGGCGCCGGGATTGGTCAATGACTTGACGTAGTCTTCGTAGGCGCGCACGGCGTCGTCACGCGATTTGGCAATGGCGTCGGCAACGCGGCGGAAGTTGCCGACGATCAGCCGGGCGTTTTTCACGCGTTGGCCGGCTTCCTCGATCATACGAGCGGAGTTTTTAACTTTGGCGGCTGCGGCATTTTTCTCATCTTCGGCCGCCTTCAACGCATTCTTGAGTTCATCGATTTTGCCGTCCATAAAGCGCTTTGCTTCTTCGCGGGTGCGCGGCCGTTCTGGCTGTGCCATATCCGATTGCGGATCGGTGGTATCGGCGACGGTCATCAAAGTTGGGACATCCGCCGTCCTGGTCGTATCCGTCTCGTTGGACGCCAGTTTCGTGTCTTCGACGCTGATAACGCGGCCCTGACTTTGTGGAACCTCGACGGGCAGCGGCTTGAACAAGAACGGATGCGCAAAGGCTATCGGCTCGGTTTCGTCGACGCTGATCACGACACGATTGCCAACACGCGTCAGATCGAACAGCGATTTTGCAAAACCCCACGGCAGGCGCACGCATCCGTGCGAGGCGCGGTAGCCGGGCACAACTCCGGAATGCAGCGCGATTCCCGACCAGGTGATGCGCTGCATGAAGGGCATCTCCGCGCCTTCGTAAATGTTGCTTTGGTGGGTGACGTGCTTTTCCAAAATTGAGAATACGCCCGTTGGCGTATCGAAGCCCGGTTGCCCCGATGAAATGCGCGTCGATGTGATCTCGCCATTGTTGTCGAAAACGCGCAAGCGCTGTTTGCGAATCGAGACCAACAGCAACAAGGGACCGGTCGAGCGCGGCTGCGGCGCGACCGATTGCGCGGTGGCGCGACGGGCAAATGCCGGCGTCGAAACAGCGTCCACCGCAAAGGACATCGCCACGGCTACGGCAAGGCAACACGCGGTCAACGATGCGGACCGCAGTGCGAACTCACGATGCTGGTCTTTACGACGCACGATAAACACCCACCCGCAAGCAAACCAAACTCAGGCCATGCTCTTTACATTTATCGGGACCCACCTAAGGTCTGGTTATAAGACCTCGCCAGCCCGGCGCAATCCCGGTTGCGGCCAAGCACATGACTTCTCGACGGGGTTGTTGCGGCAATTCAACGGTTTGGATGGTTTTGTCGAGCGTTCACGGGGGCTGAGAAAGCGTTTACCAGCTCAGCAGTTGCTGCGAGAGCGTTGAAAGCCTGTCCTGCAGACGCCATTTCCGCGTGCTATTCAAGGCTTTCGAAGTGCCGATTATCGTCCCGTGGGCCGTACACACCATGTCTCCACAAGTCCAATCCCGCCGCTTCATGGCGCCCGACATTACCGCCAAAAAAGGCGGCGAACCGATTGTCTCGCTGACCTCCTATCACGCCCATACTGCGGCGATGGCGGACAAATATTGCGATTTTCTGCTGGTCGGCGACAGTCTGGGCATGGTCATGCACGGCTACGAGACGACCGTGCCGGTGCCTCTCGACCTCATGATCATGCACGGTAAAGCCGTTGTACGCGGTTCAAAACGCGCGCTGGTCGTGGTCGACATGCCTTTTGGCACCTACGAAGAGAGCCCCTCGATTGCCTTTCGAAATGCCGCGCGGGTCATGAAAGAGACGGATTGCGGCGCCGTCAAACTCGAGGGCGGGCGGCGTATGGCCGAAACCATCCGTTTTTTGGTCGAGCGCGGCATTCCCGTCATGGCGCATATCGGTATGACGCCCCAATCGGTTAATGTGCTCGGAGGGTTCAAAACTCAAGGCCTGTACCAAGACGAGTGGGCGGCCATCGAAAACGACGCCCGACTGGTCTCGGAGGCCGGGGCATTTGCAGTGGTTCTGGAAGCCATGTCCGCGCCTTTGGCCGAACGCATCACCAAGTCGATTGCAATACCAACCATTGGCATTGGCGCGTCACCAGCCTGCGACGGTCAGATCCTCGTGATGGAGGATATGCTCGGCCTGTCTCCGAAAACCGCCAAATTTGTCAAACAATTCGCGGCGATTGGGCAAGCGATCGAGGGCGCCATCGCCAGTTACGCCGGGGAAGTGAGGGCCCGGACCTTTCCGGCGCCTGAGCACACTTATGCCGTCAAAACCCACAGCCTAGACGACAGCACTCCTGCAAGCGCTGGAAAAGCCTCGAAAAAGCCCAAAACTCCAAGCACTTGAGACTAGTTACCTTGCAATGTTCAGTGTCGACCTATCCAGCCCCTTGTTCTCAGGCCCGGCTCGGCTATTGATGCCGGGCTGCGCAGAGCCTGCATTTCCATATTGGCGCCTTCGTGGTGACTGACAACAAACGAGCCTAGGCGGGAGAGCCGGTCTGATGACCAACGACAGTGACAGCCTACTACGCGAAGTCGACGACGAATTGCGCCGCGACCAGCTCGAAAAGCTTTGGAAGCGCTACAACGGTGTCATCCTCGGCGCGGCATTCCTGATTGTTGCTTCGGTCTGGGGTTACAAATTCATGGAAGGGCGCCGGATCGCGGCCGCCGAGGCTGCCGGTTCGGAATACGCCACCGCCCTCAAATT
Organism: Hyphomicrobium sp.; assembly: GCA_031365865.1. Taxonomy (GTDB): domain Bacteria; phylum Pseudomonadota; class Alphaproteobacteria; order Rhizobiales; family Hyphomicrobiaceae; genus Hyphomicrobium_B. The sequence goes on from JANLYX010000037.1 coordinate 120,999, forward strand.
CGACTCCGACAAAAAGCCGGACGACGCCAGTAAGGCGTTTGCTGCCATCGCGGCGGCTGGACCTAAAGGTTACGCCGCCCTCGCCAAACTTCACATTGCAGGTGACGATCTCAAGGCTGGAAAAAAGGCCGAGGCGTTGGCCGCTTACGAAGCCCTTGCCAATGATTCATCGTCCGACGACCTGTTGAAAAGCTTTGCACAACTGCAGGCCGCGTCCGTCAGAATGGGAGACGCGGACTTTACCGAACTGCAGAATCGGCTCACGCCCCTATCTGGGGATAGCAGCCCCTTCAAAATCAGTGCGCGTGAGATGTTGGGTATCGCCGCATACAAGGCCGGCAAGTTCGACGAGGCCCGCAAATATCTTGAGCCGCTGCTGATCGATCCGAATGCGGCGCGCGGTATTCAAGAGCGGGTCAAGATTGTGATGGCTGGGATCGCGCAGGCTGAGTTGGCGAAAGCGGCCCCAGCCGTCGAAGCCAAACCGGCCGAAGTCAAGCCGGCCGAAGTCAAGACCGCGCCGGTTGCGGAGCCAGAAACGAAGGCCGAGCCTTAGACAAACGCGGCACCGGACAAGAAGTAGGAGACGGATTTGGGCGAGGGCACGACGGCACGGGTGGGACGGACGCGGTGCGCGCTCGCGCTCGCGGGACTGTTGGCATGCCTCGTTGGCGGTTGCTCAAGCGACGGTCCGACGTTGCCAAAGCTCGGCGACCTCAATCCCTTCAAGGAAAAGCCCACGCCTTTGCCGGGCCGGCGTATCGCGATCGTGCAGACGACCGAAAGCATCGCCAACAATCTTGCCGATGCCGACAAGCCTTTTACCTTGCCGCCGCAGCGGAGCAACGACACTTGGACCCAACCCGGCGGCGACGCCAATAATGCGCCGGGCCATCTGGCGCTATTGGGTGCGCCACACCGCGTCTGGCAGCAGGACGCGGGCACTGGATCGTCGAAGGCTGGCCGCATCATGGCAAGCCCGGTCGTCTACGACGGCAAGATTTTCACGCTCGATTCGGAGGGCGTCGTCACCGGCTTCTCCTTGTCGGGTGGCAAAGTTTTCCAGGTCGGGACGGCGCCAGATAAAGAAACCGGTTTTGGCGGACATGGCGGCGGCCTTGCGGCAGACGGCGGGCGGCTCTACGTCGCCAGCGGATTTGGCGTCGCTGCAGCCCTTGATCCAAGTTCCGGCAAGAAGCTCTGGGAAAAAAATCTTGGCGCGCCGTTGCGCGCGGCGCCAACGGTTGCTGGAGACCGGGTGTTCATTTCCACGGTTCAAGGCAAGGTTTTCTGTTTGTCTGGAGCGGACGGCAATGAGCTTTGGGTGGCGCGGGGCTTATCGCAATCCGCGAGCCTCATGGTTTCAACCAGTCCGGCGGTCGATGGCGAGATCGTCGTCGTCCCTTATCCATCGGGTGAGTTGCAAGCCTTCAAGATTTCGGACGGGACGCCTGTCTGGTCGGAAAATCTGGCCAGGACCCGCTCGACCTCTGAAATCTCGTCCATGAGTGACGCGGCGCGGCCCGCGATCGACGGTGGCATTGTATTCGCCGTTGGACATGCAGGCCGCATGATCGCATCGCATTCCAAAACCGGTGAACGACTGTGGTCGATCAATGTGCCCGGCACGCAGGCGCCCTGGGTCGCCGGCGACACCGTCTACGTCGTTGATACTCACGGCCAGCTCATGGCCCTGGCGCGCACCGACGGCAAGGTCCGCTGGACGGCGCAACTGCCGGAATCGAAGACCTGGTCTGGCCCAGTGCTCGCCGGCGGGTCGCTCTGGCTGGCGTCGAATAAAGGTAAACTTGTCGGCGTTGATGCTGCTACCGGCAAAGTCTCGAGCCAAACCGAGCTGGGAGCCGCCGTTTATATCGCCCCGGTCGTGGCGCAAGGACGCATGTTCGTGCTGACGGACGACGCGAAACTCATCGCACTGAACTGATATTTGAGCTAATGACGGATCTTGGAGAGTGGCCCCATTTGGGGCCCTCGCTGTTTATGGGCGCCTCTTGGTCTATGTCTGATTTTCCCCTCGTCGCCATTGTCGGCCGGCCCAACGTCGGCAAATCGACGCTCTACAACCGGTTGACGAACACCCGGGCGGCACTGGTCTCCAATATCCCCGGCTTGACGCGCGACCGCCGCGAGGGTGTCGCCGATCTTGGTGGAATTACCATTTCGCTCCTCGATACCGCAGGACTGGAAGAGGCAGCACCCGGATCCATCGCCGACCGCATGCGCAAGCAGACCGAGAAAGCCATCGACGACGCCGCACTCATTTTGTTTGTCGTCGATGCGCGTGCTGGGGTCACACCAACCGATACGGCTTTTGCCCGTCTCGTCAGGTCCTCGGGCAAACCCGTCATTCTGATTGCCAACAAGGCCGAGGGCAAAAAAGGCACCGACGGCTATTACGACGCCTTCTCGATCGGCTTCGGCGCGCCATTGGCGATCTCGGCCGAGCACGGCGAAGGCATCGGCGATTTGATTATCGATATCGCGGCGGCGCTCGGCCTCAAATTGCCGGCCACCAAACGTAAGACCAAGGATGAGGCCCTTTACGACGACGATGAAGCTGCAGCCGAACCAAAGCTCGGCAAGAAACCCATTCGAGTCGCCATCGTCGGCCGCCCCAATGCCGGCAAATCCACACTCGTCAACGCGCTCCTTGGCGAAGACCGCATGATCACCGGACCCGAGCCCGGTCTGACGCGCGACAGCGTGGCGAGCGATATCATCCATAAAGGCCAGCCGATCCGGCTTGTCGATACCGCTGGCCTGCGCCGCAAAGCCAAAATCACCGACGTGGCCGAAAAGCTATCCGCGAGCGACGCTATCCGCACCATCAAGTTCGCGGAAGTCGTCGTGCTCTTGATCGATGCCGAACGCCCGTTCGAACATCAGGATCTGACAATCGGCGGTCTGGTGGCAGAGGAGGGACGCGCCCTCGTCATCGCCGTCAACAAGTGGGATCTCGTCGAAGACAAACAAAAGATGCTGCGCCAGCTCAAAGAGACGGTCGCGCAAAGTTTAGCGCAAGTACCGGGCGTCGCCTTGGTCACGATCTCGGCGCGGGGCGAGAAGGGTCTCGATGGGCTGATGAATGCGATACTCAAGACCTACGAGACCTGGAACAAGCGGGTGCCGACCAACCAGCTTAATCGTTGGCTCCAGGAAGCCTTATCGCGGCACTCGCCGCCGGCAGCGTCCGGGCGCAGCATCAAGATCCGCTACGTCACCCAGCCGTCAACCCGGCCCCCGACCTTTGTGGCGTTCTGCCAGCGTGCCGACGCCCTGCCGCAGTCGTACGTCAAATACCTGACCAATTCGCTCCGGCAAGCCTTCGATCTCCCGGGGGTGCCGGTCCGCTTCAATTTGCGCAGCGGCGACAATCCGTTCGCCAAGAAATAGCCGCCTTAACGCCATTTTTAGCAAGCTGTTCAGCGTCCTGAGCCGGCGGATGATCCAATGGCTGGAAATTTCCGAGCCGAGCCGCTAAATCGATGCGGCAAGGTTTTGAAATGCGAAAGAGCAAATGAGGACGAGTATGACAAAGTTTATCACGGCGTTGAAAGTTGCGGGTCTCGCGGCGATGATGGCTTCACTGTCTCTGACGGCTGCCGACGCGGCGGGCAAGAGAGTGCGGAAGTCTTGCGAAGGCGATTACGATACCTTCTGTTCGCAGTACGATCCCGCCAGTTCGCAAGTCCAGCGTTGCTTCGAAAGCAATCGCAAGAACCTGTCCAAAGGCTGCATTCGCGCCCTCGTGGACGCTGGCGAAGTGCCGGCGAGATATCTGAAGAAATAATATTTGGAATTGGCAGCGGGCGGGAGCGGACGTGGCAAACATATCGAAGGCCACACCGCTCACCGCCCGCTCGGACGTCAGCCTGTCAACTGGCGCCGTTCCGGACGGCTACAGATAGTGACTTAGCCTGGCGATGCAAGAGCGTAAGCGGGAAAATTCTCGCAGTTCGAGACGTGAGGCATTGCGAACTCCAAGCGAGTCACAAACATGACCGCCAAACGCGCCGACGTCATGTTCTACCATCTCGAGCGCCAGCCGCTGGAGCGGGTCCTCCCGAGCCTGGTCGAGAAAACTTTAGAGCGCGGCTGGCGGGCCGTCATTCAGGCCGGCTCCAGTGAGCGTCTGGACGCCATCGATATGGCGCTGTGGACCTTCAGCGACGAAAGTTTTCTCGCCCACGGAACCGCCAAGACTGGGCACGCCGAGGACCAGCCCGTGTTCCTGACAACCGGCGATGAAACACCCAACGGGGCAGGCGTAAGGTTTCTGGTCGACGGCGCAGCACCCGCAAGTTTCGATCAGGCCGAGCGCCTCGTTTTCATGTTTGACGGCCACGACAGCGACGCGGTTGCGCGCGCGCGCGAGCACTGGAAAGCCGCCAAAGCGGCCGGTTGCGCAATCGCCTACTGGCAGCAGACGGACGCCGGGCGCTGGGAAAAGAAGGCCTGATTGTTCATCCGGCTTGACACCAACGTCCCGCTGGCCCCAACAGCGACGTCATGAATTATCGCCACGCCTATCACGCAGGCAACTTTGCCGATTGTCTTAAGCACGTCATTTTGGCGCGCGTCATTGAACATTTGAAAATCAAACCTCAACCTTTTCGCGTCATTGACACTCATGCGGGCACCGGCCGGTATGATTTGGGCGGCATCGAAGCCGGTAAGACCGGCGAATGGCAAAACGGGATCGGACGGCTCATGCAGGCCACGTTGCCCGCAACCGCTGCCGCCCTGCTTGAACCCTATCTTGCCACAGTTCGTGACATCAATGGATCGGGACCCTTGAGTGTCTATCCTGGCAGTCCGTTGATTGCCCGCTCGTTGATGCGCCGCGATGATCAACTCGTCGCCAACGAATTGCATCCAGACGACTTCGTCGAACTCAAAGCTCTGTTCCACAAGGTTCGCGACAGCAAGGTTTTGAACCTCGACGCCTGGGTGGCGGTTAAATCCCTATTGCCGCCGAAAGAGCGGCGCGGCGTAGTTTTGATCGATCCGCCGTTCGAGCGCAGCGACGAGTTCGACTGCATGGCCGAGGGCCTCGAGGAAGCGATCCGGCGCTTCGCTTCGGGAGTTTACATCGTCTGGTATCCGTTGAAGGACGCGCGGGCTGCCGACCGGTTTATCGGCAGGACACGCGCGGCAGGAGCAGTAAAAGCCCTCGACGTCCGTTTTCAAATCTGCGAACCGGCGCCGGATTTGGGTCTGACCGCCAGCGGTGTACTAATCATAAATCCGCCGTTCCGGTTGCGATCGGAGCTCGATATCCTCATGCCATGCCTCTCCGCCACGCTCGCCAAAGATGCCAGCAGTTCGTTCGGCATGACCCAATGGGAAGATGTTGGCGGGGCTTGAGACCGGCGACCCGCGATACGACGTGACTCTCTGCGTGCCCGCCCAAATCAACTTGCACCTTGAGCGGATATCCTTGATAATTTGCCGCACATCGGCGGGTAGAGGCTTGGCTTTACCCGTTGCGATAGCCGCCATCAGTTGACAACTGAAAAGATGACACTGAAAAGTTGACACTGAAATGATTGTGCAGCGGACCATCGCAACGATCGGCGAGGATCCCCGACCCGCCCCTAAACGTTTGTAGCAGGGGCCGACGCTTTAGCGCCCTTTCGCAACCGGTTTGGGACTGGTCCGGGAGACTTCGCATGCGCCAGATCGGCACCGTCAAATTCTACAACACGCAAAAGGGCTATGGTTTCATTAAGCCAGACAACGGCGGCAACGACGTGTTTGTGCACGTCACGGCCGTTGAGCGATCTGGCATCGGCATTCTGAACGAAGGCATGCGCATTTCATTCGAAACGGAGCCGGACAAGCGCGGCAAGGGTCCAAAGGCCGTTGAGCTCCAGCAAGCTGACTGATCGCACATGTTCTTCGTGATTCCATCTGCCACCTACGCGGCGTAGGCCCATCCGGGCGTTGTTGCGCGGCAACGTGCTTCAGCAAAGTAGGGTTGAGCGACCGGCTTTTGACATTTGGCTGATGCAGAATCCGTGCGGGCGCTGCATGCTGGCGAAAGCCAATTTAGAATTGCGGCGTGAGGTCAGAGCGTGTTCAGATTCAAAAATTCCTCGGGGCCGATACTTATTGTGACGTTGGCGATCGTCACAGCGCAGTTTTCGCTGCCGGCCGGCGCCGCAAAACGCGCGTGCGCCATGCGATCCGCAGACGGCACGGGCTATTCTCAAAGCCTTGCGAAATTTCAGGTTTACGAGGGTCTATTAAAGGCGACCGATTGGAGCGCCTGGTTATCCTTCATGGCGACAGGCACCACGCCTGGCTACAAAGTCGCGCCGGTGAAATACAAATGTGCCAAAGGCTCGGGACTCGGGTATTCCTGCCATGGGCGAACGAAGATTTGCAAAGTCTGAGTTTGACAGGGATTGAGCATGCCCTCTCACCCGTTGTCACAACGGTCAGTGGGCTATTTTTAACTGAGGAGAAACGACCATGAAAACTTACATTGTACGCGCCGGTTATATTGCTGGCATGGCCATTGGCGCCATGATGACAATGACACCCGACCCCGCTGAAGCCAAAGGCGGCAAGTGCGTCATGGCTGGTGGTGAAGCCACGATGGTCACCGAGGATGCCGCCAAGTTCATGGCTGAAGCAGCCCTCAAGAACTCGATCGCGGCGCACAATTGGAAAGCCTCGGGTAATGTCAATATGAAGTGCGACACCGCCAATGCGTTGCCCCATTGCGTGGCCAAGCGCAAAGCCTGCGCTTAATCGCCAATCGATGGTGAAGCGCGAATAGCTGCTCAACAATAAGGGCTCGCTGATCAATTGACCGGCGAGCCCTAGTCGTTTTGGCTCAACAACGATTTTACTTGTTCATCATGTTGCGGATCAGGCCAACGATGGCCATGAGAACGCCGCCTCCGACGCCGCCGGACGCGACTTGCGTGATCAGCGCCATCGGATCGATGGCGCCAGCGACCGTTGCCGTCGGCAGATGCAGCATCGAGCCCAAGATCTGGCCGCCAAGTCCGCCGCCGACGATGCCAGCGAGAGAGTTGCCAACCGTTCCAAGAGAGAGATTTTTCAAAAGCGAGCCGGCAACGTTACCGCCAAGCGCTCCACTGATGAGCTGAACGAGAAGTGTTACGATATCCATGCCGTCCTCCACGATGTTTTCTGGGCGGGGAGAAGTGACGGTTGTCCCGTCATCGGCGCCCAACCCCCCATAGCGACGCAATCCACTGCACAGCCAGTGTACAGGCTCTGGCCCAGCCTGGGGCGCAAACCATGCAGCCTGCGCGGCAATAAAGCGTCAGAGTGATCGTTAGGTGACAAGTGGCCTTGAAATGTCGCTCGGCGATGCATTAATTCAAGGAAGTGTTCAGGTTTTTCAGTAAGCTTTGTTTCAACAGCTATGGACTGCATTTTGAGAGAGGCCGAGACGATGCTGAAACAGGTAATTTTGACATTGTTTATCAGTGGTTTGACTATAGCCGCTGCAGCTCCGGCGTCGGCCGGTCACCGGCACGGAATTTATCACGGCGGTCCCAAGGTCAAGGGCTTCGTCGCCCGCCGGGGCGGCTACTCGTACACCTATGCCGACTCGGTCAACACCTACGGCGACTCGCGCTCCAAGTACGGCGGCGCCTCGGTTTACCGCGACCCCAATCTTGATCGTCAGACCAATGCTGGCCCGTTTGATCACGGCTTTTTCTTCGATTCAGGGATGGGTCTGCACGGCGGTGATTCGCCTTACATGAACTAACGAGAGATCGAACAGGGTTCGATTCGAGCATATGCAAGAGGAAAAGGGCGGAATTTTCCGCCCTTTGTTTTTTGGGGCACGCGTCCCGGTTTTCAACACTCGCGTACTGTTCATGGGGGCGGCCAGCGGTCTATAAGTCGGCTGGGGACTTGGTTTTCCACCAAGCAAGCGGAGATCTGCAATGCGCAAGACACTTCACATTCTTTCGGCTTCAACGGCCATGTGCGTAACGGCGCTTGTCACAGCCATGCCAGCGTCGGCGACCTGCACGCGGCTGGCGTTTTCGGTCAACGACTACGGCAAAGATGGCCCGACGAAAGATGCCAAGCGGTTGCTCGACAAGTACGTTGCGAAATGGGCTGGTGAGCACGGCATCAAGAAGTATACGACGGGCTCCAAGAACGTCAGCTGCGAACTGTTCTTGAACTTCATCCTATTCGACGAGCACACCTGCAAGGCCGATGCCAACGTCTGCTGGGACGGCCCGCCCGTGCCAGGCATGCCGGGCGCGAAACCGGAAACGGCGACTGTAACACCGTCGAGCAGCAGCAAGTCGAAAGCGACGACAACGGGTTCGATCGAGAAACCAGCGGCCGACAAGGCCGATGCGCCCAAGAAGGACGAAGCCAAAGCTGCCAAGGCGGAGCCGGCCGCTAAAGGGGAGCCGTCGGCAAAGTCTGAAAGTTACTCGAAACCGGACATACCCAAATCCGACGCCGCGGCTGCACCAGACGCAACCAAAAAAGACGCGACTCCCAAAAAACTGGTGAAATCGGCGGCCCGCATCAAACCCAAGGTCGAAGCCAAAGCCGTGGAAGTCGTTAAGCCAAAAGCGCCGCTTCCTGACAAGCCCGAATCCGCGCCGGTGCAGTAAACGACCTAGGTCCAACTTGGCCGGAGTTTCATCTTCGGCCTTGATAACGTGGAATTCGGAGATTCAGGTCCTATCACTCTGGCCGTTTTCTATACAAAATCAGAAACTTAACCCCCCCGTCAGCGGCAGACGGGAATGTAAAGGTTGATGCGTGAAACCGTGATTCCGGACTAGTTTAACGGCGACTCTAACCTATCTTCACGGCAAGATGCTTCTGCGAGAAAGTTAACGGGTGCAGATTAATGTTGTTTCGTCGATTGGACTTTGAGAGACGCGCGGATGTTTAAGCCCATTAATGAGGCACACGCTATCGCCGAGACGATAGTGTTCTTTGAGTTCGAACCCGACTTAACCCCGGTAATGCCCGGCTTGCTGGGGCTGAAAGGGTAATCCCCCCGTTTTTAGCGGGGCTCAATCGTAGAACTCACGCGGCGGTTTGCAGTTTCAATTTCTGAGCGGGTGTGATCCCGCCAAGCCCCATGTTGGGGCGGTCGTTGTTATATGTCCAGAGCCATTGCGTGGCGC
>JANLYX010000090.1:0-4956 GCA_031365865.1 Hyphomicrobium sp.
ATGGCTTCGGCCGACGCACTTGTCGACACGAGGCGGCTCGCCTCCTCTTTGAGCCAGTCAATCAAGGGTGCGAAATCAACCCGCTTTCCGCAAATTCTCCATGATTTCACATCCTTGTCGGCCGCACGATTCACGACAAGAAACACGCCGTATTTTGCTTCCAACATGTACTGCTTGAGCAGTTGATTTTCCAGTCTCTCACTTAGCTTTTCAGACTTCCACTGGTAATCCCCCCTCCCACTAACGGGATTTGAAGGTAGAATTTTCTCGGCCTTGGAAGGACGAGGAGATTTTGATGAGGAAGAGCCGGTTCAGCGAGCGGCATGGACGCTTCGATGATCTCTGAGATGAAGGGGATCGAGGACGAGAACCGGCGGCTGAAGAAGATGTACGCCGAACTCAGCATGCAAAACGAATTACTGAAGGAGGCCTTGGGAAAAAAATACCCCGGCCATCCCAGCGTCGGGAGATGGCCGCCGAAGCGGTGACGCGCAAGGGCATCAGTGTCGCGCTGGCTTGCCGGACGTTCAACGTGAGTGAGACCTGTTATCGCTACCAGCCGAAGCTCGACGCTGAGAACGAACGCATTGCCGGTCTGCTTGTCGGCTTGACGACGGCGCGGCGGACGTGGGGTTTTGGGCTGTGTTTTCTGTATTTTCGCAACGTCAAGGGCTATGGCTGGAACCACAAGCGCGTGTACCGGATCTACCGCGAGTTGGAGCTGAATATGCGGATCAAACCGAAGAAGCGTATCAAGCGCGAGAAGCCGGAAGAACTCAGCGTGCCGGATCACCCGAACACGGTCTGGTCGATGGACTTCATGGCCGACCGGCTCGAAGACATGCGGGCGTTCCGGCTGTTGAACGTCGTCGATGACTTCAACCGCGAAGGGCTTGGCATTGAAGTGGACTTCTCACTGCCGGCCGAGCGGGTGACACGCTCGCTTGAGAGGATCATCGCATGGCGGGGCGCGCCAGATGTGATCAGGGTCGACAACGGGCCGGAGTACATCAGCGGACAATTGCTCAGCTGGGCTGGAGATCGTGGCATCACGATCCAGCACATCCAGCCGGGCAAGCCGCAGCAGAACGCGTGCGTTGAACGCTACAACCGGACTGTGCGGCACGAATGGCTGGATCAATACATGTTCGCGACGATCGAGGAGGTGCAGGACTACGCCACGCAATGGCTCTGGACTTACAACAACGACCGCCCCAACATGGGGCTCGGCGGCATCACACCCGCTCAGAAACTGAAACTGCAAACCGCCGCGTGAGTTCTACGATTGAGCCCCGTTAAAAATGGGGGGATTACCCACTCACGCTATCTTGTCGATTTTCGTGCAGCAGGTGTCATGACTATACTTGTGGTCGGGGCAGGATTCGCAGGTGCTGTGCACGCGCGAGAATTGGCTGACGCTGGATATCGCGTCCTTGTTATCGATAAGAAAGATCACGTAGCCGGCCATTGTCACGACTACACGCACGAATGCGGCGTACGCGTGCATCGTTATGGCCCCCACTTCTTCCACACATCGAATACCAAGGTCGTCACATGGCTGTCGCGGTTTGCCGATTGGCTGCCCTACGAGCACCGCGTTGTGGCCCTCCTGCCCGATGGACGGCATGTCCCGCAGCCGATCAACATTGATACGGTGAACACCGTCTTCGGCGTGGATCTGGCAAACGCAGAAGATCTTTTGGCATTTCTCAAGTCGGCGAGCGAACCGCGTGATCCGATCGTGAGTGCCGAGGACCAACTCTATGCTCTCATGGGTCCGCGGCTTACGAACCTCTTCTTCCGCCCCTACATGAGGAAGATGTATCAGCTGGACCTAACCGAAATTCCTGCCAGCGTGGTCCGGCGCATTCAAGTTCGCGGTAACGGCGAGAACAGGTACTTCCCGGGCGACGCCTTCCAGGCGCTGCCCAAGGACGGCTATACGGCGCTGTTCGAGCGCATCCTTGATCACCCAAGCATTGCGGTCGAGCTTGGCCGCAGCTTCGATCGCTCCATGATCGGGTCGTTTGCGCATTGCTTCAACAGCATGCCGATCGACGAGTTTTTCTCGTTCTCTTTCGGCGAGCTGCCATACCGCTCTACCCGGTTCCATACCACTGTTGTGTCGGGGCCGGCTTCGTGCCATGCCGCGATCGACTACACAGACGAACGACCCTTCATACGCGAAATATGGTGGCACAATCTGCCCGGTCACCACGTCAGGCGAGGCCCAAACGTGCTGCGCATGGTCGAGGAACCCTGCGATTATCGCGAAAACAATTTGGAACGCCACTTCCCATTGAGGTTGGGTGATGGAAAGGCCGACGCTGCCTACAAGCGTTACAAGGAGCTAGCCGCAGGAATCGCGAACATGACGTTCATCGGACGGTGCGGCACATTTCAATATCTGGATATGCATCAGGTCGTGAACCAGTCGCTTATCAGCGCCTGCAAGTGGCGCTCAACGCAAATTTCAGCAGCCCGCTGAAAGATCCCGGCGCGGGCTCCATTGAGCGAGGCTTTAACCAAGCTGCGGCGGCTTTCCCGTAGCGGCAGCGCGCGACGCGATCACCATGGCGCCCCGCCGATCTGGCCGAAGCCGGTGCAATCCGTGATCGCGTCAAGGCCTCTGTAGTCAAGGCTTGGGGTCAGCTGCGGCTGCAAAGGCGAAGATGAGCACCAACAGGCGCAAGTAACCGCAGCGCGGAGGCACGCGATGTCATTCGCGAAGCTTATCTACTTGATAAACGTATGAGATACGACGTTCTCATCATCGAACAGGACTTTTTCGCCGCTCGGGCCCATATGCGGGTGGCAATGTGTATGCTTGAGATAGGGCCGCAAATCCGCTTGCGCACAGCCAGCGAGGGCTTCGGTTTCGTGACAAAGAGCGGCGCGCACACATGTTCTTTTCCTGGCCCGAAGTTGAAATCATTGAAATGGAATAATGTTTCCGCTGCATCGTCGTAACCTGACAGCGTCGCTTCGAGGATGCAATAGCGCGGAAATTATGCCGCCAGAAATTTAGGACTGCAGGATCTTGCCTAGATAGGAACTCCAAGCGTCGAGGGCTTCGCGCTTTTCCTTGTCATAGCTGTATTGAACGTAGACCTTGCTCGTCACGCTGCCCTTGCGGGCGCTCGCGTGGTTCAGGATCAACGAAATCGTGTGCGGACTGAACCCAAGCTCGGCCATCCGAGTGGCAGCCGTCCGCCGCAAATCATGAATGCGGAAATCTTTAAGTCCGATGGCATGTCGCGCCCGGCCCAGCGCCTTGGTCGCCGCGTGGGCTCCGATCGGACCCTTGCCGGTTTGGCTCGGAAACAGCCAATCGCTTGCACCCGCCAATTCCAGCGCCTGGGCAATCACCGATTGCGCCAATGGCGACAGCGGCACCCGGTTGGGCTTGTTGTTCTTGGTTCGCTTGCCCGGCACCGTCCAAACCGGTGCGGACCGATTGAAGTCTATTTCCTTCAACTCAATACCAGCGACTTCGCTGATCCGCTGCCCGGTAACAAGCGACAGCTTCATTGCCAGCGCTGTCATTCGTGTCAGCGGCACGTCAGCCGATCCAACAACCCGCGCGCCGCGTGGCAAGCCTCGAACGACGCGCTTTTCCAACGGCGTCCGGTCGAGAGCCGCCCAGAATTGCGCGATCTCTTCAACCGATAGATTGCGTTCGCGTTCTTCCTCTTTCTTGATCGGCGGTTGAAGACCCCAAGTCGGATCGACTTTCAACAGATCGCGGCCAACCGCCCAACGGAAGATCGACCGCACCAACTCAAAAACCCGATTAGGCCGATGCGTCATTTTCCGCCCAGCGCCGTCGTCCAGTCCACGCGCGTCTGGCGTAACTGCGACAGCATCGAGCAATCGGATAACGTCGCGCTTCGTCACCTCAATCGCCTTCATCGCGCCGATTCGGGGCAAGATATGCCGGTCTAGCATCGAGCGATCATCGCGAAGGCTGCGCGGCGACTTATTCGGGATGCCGTGTCGCTCGAACCATCCCATCGATATCTCCGAGAATGTTTCGGCTTGCCGGATTGCCTGGACCTTGGCCGCCGGATCGGCGCGGATTTCGGCGCTTTGAACCTCGTTTTGGAGTCCCTTTGCATTTGTCCGCGCTGCTTTGAGGCTAATGGTGGGATAAGAGCCAAGCCCCACCACGCGACGTTTGCCGTCGCTTCGGCGCGTATAGTGAAGCCGCCAGGATTTTGCACCCCTCGCCGACACCCGCAATTCAAGGCCGCGAACGTCGGTATCCCGAAACTCAACGAGATTTCGCCCAGCCGGGCATTTGGCCCCCTTGATGAAGGCATCGGTCAGGTTCAGCGCTGGCATAGATTGCGTACCTTTTTGCAAAATGGTACGGAAATGGTACGGAAAAATGTAGGACGAAGCTAGTCTGCAAAGGACAGAACTGGACGAAAAATTAGCGTCATATTACTGTTATTGCTATTATTTTTTGAACCAGTGATATCCAACGCAATCCAGCCAAATCCAGTATTGAACAGGCTCATAACCTGAAGGTCGTAGGTTCAAATCCTGCCCCCGCAACCAAATCAAGCCATTGAAATTGCTTAAAAATTAGAAGCCGCCTCCGGGCGGCTTTTCTGCGAATAAGGCTCCGGGGTCCCACTGGGGTCCCAGCCGTGTGCGGATTGAAATGGATGGCTTTGGGCGTGCTGGAGCAGCAGCGCGATGAGTCTACGGCGGTCCGAATGCCGGGTTCCTGTTGGAGGCCCGCGATCAAGACCAACGTCACACAGCTGCGATCGGAATCTTCTTCACGTGGGCACCGATACGTGCAGACGCATCACAACGTGTTTTTGATATACGACAGAACATCGCATGAGTGCTGCGCTCTCTGCCGCTGGACGTAGTGCAACACTCTCAGAGAAGGCAGCAGGTGGCTCGGGTCACTGAGGCTGCCGCCGCTCCGGGCCGTCGTTG
>JANLYX010000035.1:0-37438 GCA_031365865.1 Hyphomicrobium sp.
CGTCCGGCGGGATTGGGAAGACGGAGCTTTCGATGAATGAGACGAACGCCAGCGCCCACGGCGCGCGCGCGTCGCCCGCCATGCTCATCATCCAATCATAGAGCCGCCTGATCATGTGGGGGGAATAGAGGGGCAGACGAAGGTTGTCCATTGCTTGACTCAAAATTAACGCGGCTACCGTGGTCGCGACACGCTCGCGATAACGTCAGAAGGGGCCCGCGGAAGGCTCAGACTCAACCGGGCCTGCGGTTACGAAGGTTTTCGACAGCCGGGCAACAACGGCGTTGAGGACAAATCGGCCGCGTGGCGTGGCGCGAATGTGGGTGGGGGCGTACGAACTTGTCGTTGAGACAGGTGACGCGCACAGTATAATCGGCTCCAACTCATCGGCGCGCCAATTTCCAAAGCCAGCCTGCGGCGACGTCTGACGCGAGGTCCGCAAGACCTCGATCAGGCCTAGGTGTTCGAGATCCGCAAGCTCGTGAGCGCTCGGTGCGACGCCGCCCAGCCGCGCCAGCCTGTCGAGATCGATGCCCTCGCGCAGACGCAGACCCATCAGAAGCATCTCGTCGGCCTGTTCCGCGCGCGTTAGCGACGTCACCTCGGTGAGGCCATGACCTTGACGTTCAACGGCCGCGGCCCACGCCTCGGGATTTTTCTCCGTGACGGTGGCGGTGCGGTCAGTTCCTCCCTCTCCCCGTGAAGGACGGGGAGAGGGGATGAGAAGCCGTCCGTGAGCACCAGGACCAACGCCGGCGTATTCGCCGTAGCGCCAATAGAGCAGATTATGCCGGCTTTCCTCACCCGGCTTCGCGTGATTTGAAATTTCATACGGCAACAGTCCGTGCGCCGCCGTCAGCTCCTGTGTGACCTCATACAGCTCCAGCGCGGCGTCGGCGTCCGGCACGACGAGCTTGCCGGCCGCGTGCAGTGCCGCGAACGGCGTGTCGGGCTCGATCGTCAACTGATACAGCGAGATGTGATCGCCCGCGAGGTCGAGCGCTTCCGCCAATTCGGCGCGCCAGTCCTGCGGTGTTTGCTTGGGACGGGCGTAAATCAGATCGAATGAAAAGCGCTGAAACGTTTTTCGCGCAATTTCGAGCGCGGCCTTGGACTCGGCGACGGTATGAATACGGCCGAGTTTTTTTAGCTCGTCATCTCTCAAAGATTGCAAGCCCATCGAGACCCGGTTGACGCCGGCATCGCGGTATCCTCGAAAGCGCGTGGCTTCAACGCTGCCGGGATTGGCTTCAAGGGTGATTTCGGCGTTGGCTTCGACCAACCAGAGCTTGGCAATGTGCTCAAGAATGGCGCCGACGGTTTGCGGCTTCATCAGAGACGGCGTGCCGCCACCTAAGAAGATGGAGGAGACGGTGCGTGCTTTTCCCTCTCCCCACGCCACTGCCCTTGGCGTGGGGAGAGGGTTAGGGTGAGTGGCAGCCGCTTGCTCCTGAGGGTGTTGCCGCCCCTCACCCCCGCCCTCTCCCCATTGAGCGCAGGAATGGGGAGAGGGAGAAGACATCATCATCCCTGCCACCGTATCGAGTTCACGAAGGTAGGCAGCCAGAAAGCGCGGCTCGTCCCAGCCGCCGAAACGGACATGACTGTTGAAATCGCAGTAGGGACACTTCTGCGCGCAAAACGGCCAATGAATGTAAACGCCGAAGCCGGGGGCAGTGCGCTTGTCGATTTCGTCACTCATACAGACTTGCCGCCAGCAGCACATGGGCGAGTGTCCGCCATTTAGGCTCATTGTCAGGGCCGGGCTTCACCGCTGCGATCCAGGCCTGCATCGCTTCGAGATAGCGCGGGAGCGTTGGATTTTCCCAGCCACTTGCGTTGACGTCAAGATCGCTGCGAAGTCGGGCAATAAATTGAACCAACTCCTCACGCGTAGAAAGCGAGTGGGCGGCTGCATTCAAAGCCGCGAGATCGCGGCCCGCGATTTGCGCAGGCGTCGGCCCGAATTCTTCTATTATGTGATCGAGACATTCAGCTTTGAACGCGGCGAAGGCGCGGGTGCGATGTGAGTTCGCATACTTTTGCGCCGGTTCCATTTCGCCGTAGGTTTTGGTTTCGCCATCGGCGACGAATATCGGATCATAGCCAAATCCATTTCCTCCGCGCGGCGGCCATACAAGATGCCCGAAAACCTTGCCTTCGAAAATCTGCGCCGAGCCATCGGGCCAGCCGAGGCACAACACAGAAATGAAGTTGGCGCGCGGGCCAGATTTGGTCCAGCCACGGCGAGCCGTGATTTCGTCGGCGACTTTCTTCATCGCCAGCCCGAAGTCTTTGCCCGGTCCCGCCCAGCGTGCTGAATAGATGCCGGGTGCGCCGTCGAGACACGCGACCTCAATACCGGAATCATCTGCAAGTGCTGGCAGGCCAGCGCCCGTCGCCGCGACCAGCGCTTTGAGCTTCGCGTTGCCTTCGAATGTCGGCTCGGTTTCTTCAGGCTCAATAAGGCCAAGCTCGCCGGCTGAAACAGCATTCAAACCATAAGGCTCGATCAGCTGATTGATTTCCCAGACCTTGCCCTTGTTGTGGCTGGCGACAACAAGCTTGGTGCCGCGTGTCAGTCTTTGGATCACGAAATCCCCCAGATGCGGCTTTCCGCGAATTCGAGGCAGTTGCCGGCGGGATCGCGGAAGTAAATCGAGCGCCCGCCGCCCGGCCATTCAAAGTCGGCTTCAATGGCGATGCCATTGGCAACGAGCCGCGCTCGCCAAGCGTGGATCTCGTCAGCCGTGGCGCGGAAGCATATGTGTCCTGGACCGGCGGCGCCATGCGGCAGCATCGGTATTTTGGCGTCGGGCGCTTGCGGCTGTTGCGTGGTGACAGGATTAAAGATTAGCAGCATTTGACCACGCAACCGGTAGAAGACGTGCCGCCCTGGCGCTTTCGTGACCGGTTCGAGCCCGAGCACGTCGCGATAAAATGCTTCCGCCGCTTCGAGGTCATGAGCGTAAAGACAGGTTTCTAAAATGGCTTTGGGTTTCACCTTGGCTCCAAAGCGGTGTCGCGGCGGACATGCCAAGTCATCACATCGACGCCGCGAGAAAAATTGCCGTTGCGAGTGCGCCGAGAGCACTGCGCCCAGCGTGCAATCTACCCCATTTTTCGATCAACACCCGCGATTGCGGTCCGGCGCTTTGTTCGGGTGTCGCGTCGAGCTCGTGATTGACGGGCATGATCACGAACATCGTATAGGGCCAGTTGGCGACGAGAACGATGCCGCCAACGAGCCACAACCAGTTTGCGGTCATCAGCCACTCGAGCACGGCAAGCGCGAATCCGATGACGGCAAGCGACGCCTGCATCGTGAAGCCGCGCGCGTAACTCGGCTTCCATTCCGCCAGCAGCGCGCGATCATCGAGACCAAGCCGTGCCGGTTGCTCCGCCCAGTTGATGTAGGCCGCCGCGCCCGTAAACAGTGCCGCGGCGACGAGTGCGAAGGGTCCGAACATCACACAGTCCTCCGAATACGTTCCTCTCCCCGTAAAGGACGGGGAGCGGGTAAATCTCATGCCACCGTCAGCTTCTGCAATTGCACCAGTTCACCGATGCCCTTTTTGGCGAGCACCATCAGCTGATCGAACTGTTCCTGCTTGAACGGGGTGGTCTCGGCCGTGCCTTGCACTTCCACGATGCCGCCGGAACCCGTCATGACGAAGTTAGCGTCGGCGTCGGCATTGGAATCTTCGGCGTAGTCGAGGTCGAGCACCGGCTCACCTTTATAGAGGCCGCACGAAATGGCGGCGATCTGATCGCGCAGGACGCCGTCCTTGACCATGTCGCGCATTTTCATCCACTGGATGCAATCGTGCAGCGCCACCCAGGCACCGGTAATGGCGGCCGTGCGGGTGCCGCCATCGGCCTGGATGACATCGCAATCGAGGCTAATCTGACGCTCGCCCAATTTCGGCAAATCGACAACAGCGCGCAGCGCCCGTCCGATCAGACGCTGGATCTCCTGCGTTCGGCCCGAGGGGTGGCCGGTCGTGACCTCGCGGCGGGTGCGCTCCGAGGTGGCGCGCGGCAGCATGGCGTATTCGGCGGTGACCCAGCCTTTGCCTTGGCCCTTGAGCCAGGGCGGGATGCGTTCTTCGAGGCTCGCCGTGCACAAAACGTGGGTGTCGCCGAATTTGATCAGGCACGAGCCTTCGGCATGCTTCGAAACAGCCCTTTCGATCGAAACGCGGCGGAGTTCGTCGGGCTTTCGTTTGGAAGGTCGCATGAGGCTCCTGGAGCAATTGGGTCAATCTTGGCGGCGACCCTAAAGAACGCTGGCACCCGCTTCAACCTTAAAGGTCGAATAAGCCGGCCTGTCGTTTGACCCAGGCGGCCATGATCCCTAAGGTTGCCGGTCATGAAACCATCTGGCAGCGATAACCTCAACGTATGACCGACGGTCAAAGCGAACTTGCCCTGCTCAGCGAACGCTCGCGCACCATATTGCGCCGGATCGTCGAGAGTTATCTGACGACCGGCGAGCCTGTCGGGTCGCGCAATCTAGCCAGGGCCTTGCCGATGTCGCTCTCGCCGGCGTCGATCCGCAACGTCATGTCGGACCTCGAGCAGCTCGGGCTGATCATTTCGCCGCACACGTCCGCTGGCCGGATGCCGACCCAGCTTGGCTTGCGCATGTTCGTCGATGGCCTCTTGGAAATCGGCGACCTCACCCAAGACGAGCGCCGCCATATCGAAGCCCAGATCGGCGTCCAGCGGAAAAAGTCGCTCGACCAGATCCTGTCGGAAGCAGGAGAATTGATTTCAGGGTTGTCGCACTGCGCCGGCGTCGTCGTCACCGAGAAGCAGGTGGCGAGGCTAAAACACATCGAATTCGTGCCATTGGAGCCGGGCCGCGGCTTGGTGGTGCTGGTTGGCGAAGACCAGAACATCGAAAACCGCATCATCAATTTGCCGCCCGGCCTGCCGCCATCGGCGCTGCAAGAGGCGTCGAACTACCTCAACACCCATATTCGCGGCATGACCATCGCCGAAGCCCGCTCGGCCATCGAGAAAACATTGACAACCGCCAAAGCCGAACTCGATGCCTTGACGCAGAAGGTCATCACCGCCGGGCTCGCCGAATGGTCGGGCGCCAACGACGATCGCAAGAGCCTAATCGTGCGGGGCCAAGCCAACCTGCTCAAAGACCTGACCGCGACCGAAGATCTCGAGCGCATCCGCCAGCTTTTCGACGACCTCGAATCCCAGCGCGAGATCGTGCAATTGCTCGGCGCGTCCGAAACAGCAGAGGGCGTGCGGATCTTTATCGGCTCTGAAAACAAGCTGTTTTCAATGTCGGGTTCGTCTTTGATCGTGGCGCCGTTCCGCGACGAACAACGGCGGATTGTCGGGGTTCTGGGCGTCATCGGCCCGACCCGCCTCAACTACGCCCGTATTATTCCCATGGTCGAT
The DNA here is from genome assembly GCA_031365865.1 of Hyphomicrobium sp. Lineage (GTDB taxonomy): Bacteria > Pseudomonadota > Alphaproteobacteria > Rhizobiales > Hyphomicrobiaceae > Hyphomicrobium_B. The sequence continues at coordinate 5,428 of JANLYX010000035.1, forward strand.
TATACGGCAAAACTGGTAAGCCGGCTGATCACATAACACATTTCCGGAGACCGCATGAGCGCCGAGCAGAGATTTGCCGATTCTACATCCGTGCCGTTGCCGATGACGCCCTCCGATTATGCCGAGGGCGAAGGCGCGCATCAGCCGCAAACAACGGCCGCGAGGACCACAGGCGGCATGGACATCGGCGCGGCGCAACTGAGAGAAATCGTTGCCGTCTTGCAAACCGAGCTCGACAAAAAGACCGCCGACGCCGCCGACAAGCAAGACCAGTACATGCGCGCCATGGCGGAAATGGAAAACGTCCGCCGCCGCATGGAAAAAGAAAAAGAGGAAACCGCCAAATACGCGATCTCAAAATTCGCGAAAGACGTGCTTTCTGTCGGCGACAATTTTCAACGCACGATCTCGGCCGTGCCCAAGGGCGCCGTCGACAACGATCCCGCGCTGAAAAATTTGCTCGACGGCGTGATGCTGGCGGAGCGGGAATTTCGCGCCGTTTTAGATCGCAATGGTGTGCGTCTGATCGACCCGGCCGGTCAGCCTTTCAATCCTCACCAACATCAAGCGGTGATGGAAAAAGAGGATGCGAGCGTTGCCAATGGCACCGTCTTACAGGTCTTCCAGGCTGGCTATTTGATCGACGATCGCTGTCTGCGCCCCGCCATGGTGGTGGTCTCGCGTGGCGGACCCAAGGCCGCAAAGACCTCGGACGTATAAAAACCTGGGTTCAACTGCGAGAAGCCCGTCGTACCCTTACCCAGATTGAGAAGGTGGATCATGATTTTCAACCCCAAGACGCGCCAAAGCCGTTTCGTTTCCGGCACTGCGTTACTGGCAGTTGCATTCGTGTTCGGAGGGGTTTTGACGGCTCGTCACGTCTCCGCTGAGGACCACAGCCAACACGCCGGCGCCGCGAGCGACAAGGGTGAACTTTCAGAAGCATCCAAAGCCTACGAAGACGCCATGCAGAAAATGCACAAGGACATGACAGTCCCCTACTCCAACGACGTCGATCTCGACTTCGTCCGCGGAATGATGCCCCACCATCAGGGCGCCATCGATCAGGCCCAGGTGCTACTGAAATACAGTAAAAATTTGCGGCTAAGGCGCTTAGCAGGCGGTATCATCGCGGCTCAGCGGCGGGAAATTAACTTCATGAAGCATTGGATGGAGGAACACGAGAAAGGTGTTGAATCGACCGAAATGCCGGATTGGATGAAAAACGCCCCGGTTTCGCCCGATGGATCGCCTAATCCGGCTGAGTCCAGCGCGCCGTGAGACATTCGCTCAGTTGACCGGCAACCCGATCATCGGCATGGTCGCCGATCAAAACGGGGAAGCATTGAATCCGCTGGTTTTCTATCCAAAGCCTCGACCAGAGGCCCGAAAGAAACTGTGGGCGAAATTGATCTGAGGACCCTCGTCTGCGACGGTTGCAGGCTTGAAAGCGCTACCTATATAAGCTGCGGTCATCCAATGGAATTCCTTGGGACCGGTGCAATATCGCTTGCAGCGAGAAAAGCACGTTGGATGCCAGACGTCTGGGTCCACCCGGTCCGCCAAAAAAGCAAGAGGATTGAAAGACAATGGGAAAAGTTATTGGCATCGACCTTGGCACCACCAACTCGTGCGTGGCCGTCATGGACGGCGGCAAACCCAAGGTCTACGAAAACGCCGAGGGCATGAATACCACTCCCTCGATCATCGCCTTCACGGCCGATGACGAGCGTTTGGTGGGCCAGCCGGCAAAACGCCAAGCTGTTACAAATCCAACCAACACCTTCTTCGCCATCAAGCGCTTGATCGGCCGTCGATTCGACGATCCCGATGTCCAGAAGGATCTGAAGCTCGCACCCTTCAAAATCGTCAAGGGCCCGACGGGCGACGCCTGGGTCGAGAGCCACGGCAAGCAATATTCGCCGCAGCAGATCTCGGCCTTCATTCTCCAGAAGATGAAGGAGACTGCGGAAGCCAAGCTCGGCGAGCCGGTGACGCAGGCCGTCATCACGGTGCCAGCCTACTTCAACGACGCTCAGCGCCAGGCCACCAAGGACGCGGGCAAGATCGCCGGCCTTGAGGTGTTGCGCATCATCAACGAGCCGACAGCGGCGGCGTTGGCCTATGGCCTCGACAAAAAGAAAGATGCCAAGACGATCGCGGTTTACGACCTTGGCGGCGGCACCTTCGACGTCTCGATCCTCGAGATCGGCGATGGCGTGTTCGAAGTGAAGTCGACCAATGGCGATACCCATTTGGGCGGCGAAGACTTCGATATGACGCTGGTCAGCTATCTCGCCGATGAATTCAAGAAGGAGCAGGGCATTGACCTGCGCTCCGACAAGCTCGCACTGCAGCGCCTGAAGGAAGCCGCTGAAAAAGCCAAGATTGAGCTGTCATCGTCGCAGCAGACGGAAATCAACCTGCCGTTTATTACTGCGGATGCTTCCGGTCCCAAACATCTGACGATGAAGCTGACCCGCGCCAAGCTCGAAAGCCTGGTCGACAGCTTGATCTCGCGCACCAAATTGCCGTGCGAGAAAGCCTTGAAGGACGCCGGGCTCAAAGCCGCCGACATCGACGAAGTGGTGCTGGTTGGCGGCATGACCCGCATGCCCAAGGTCCAGCAGGTCGTCAAAGACCTGTTTGGCAAAGAGCCGCATAAGGGCGTCAACCCCGATGAAGTCGTCGCCATCGGCGCGGCCATTCAGGGCGGCGTTTTGAAGGGCGAAGTCAAGGACGTGTTGCTGCTCGACGTGACGCCATTGTCGCTCGGCATCGAGACGCTTGGCGGCGTGTTTACGCGCCTGATCGACCGCAACACCACCATCCCGACCAAGAAGAGCCAGACTTTCTCGACAGCTGAAGACAGTCAGAGCGCCGTCACCATTCGGGTTTCGCAAGGTGAGCGCGAGATGGCGGCCGACAACAAGATGCTTGGTCAGTTCGACCTCGTCGGCATTCCACCGGCACCGCGCGGCATGCCGCAAATCGAGGTCACCTTCGATATCGACGCCAACGGCATCGTGCATGTCTCCGCCAAGGACAAGGCGACATCGAAGGAGCAGTCGATCCGCATCCAGGCGTCGGGTGGCTTGTCCGAAGCCGATATTCAAAAGATGGTCAAGGATGCCGAGGCCCATGCTTCGGAAGACAAGGCTAAGCGCGAACTGATCGAAGCCCGCAACGGCGCCGAAGCGCTGGTCCACGGCATCGAGAAGTCGCTGGTTGAGAACGCCTCTGTTGCGGCCGTCGGCGCCATCAAGGGCGATGTCGACACGGCGATCGCGGCGGTCAGAACCGCCATTGCCGGGGAAGACCTCGAAGCCATCAAGTCGTCGACCAATGCCCTGACCCAAATCGCCATGAAGATCGGCGAAGCCGTCTACACCGCCAAGGGTGGCGCGGAAGGCATGTCTGAAGGCGATGAACCCAAGAAGTCGGCGAACGGCGAAGACGTTGTCGATGCCGACTTCGAAGAGGTCAAAGACGACAAGAAGAAAGCTGGTTAAGGCAACTGGTTCGCGGCCCGGGACTGGCGTTCCGGGCCGCCGCTCTTCCCCATAGCGCGGCAATGGTCCATATCTAGCGCGTGGCACGCGTCCATCCCGATCGGCATCCCATGGCAAAGCGCGACTTTTACGAAATTCTCGGCGTCGCCCGCAACGCCAGCGAATCCGATCTCAAATCGGCCTATCGCCGCCTCGCCAAAGACTTTCATCCCGATCGCAATGCCGGCGACAAGGAAGCCGAGCACAAATTCAAAGAAGTCAACGAAGCCTATGAGGCGCTGAAGGATCCGCAGAAACGCGCCGCCTACGATCAATTTGGGCACGCGGCATTTGACGGTGGCATGGGCGGACGTGGCGGCCAGCAAGGCTTCGGCCCCGATTTCGCAACCTCGATGTCGGATATTTTCGACGACCTGTTCGGCGAATTCATGGGCGGACGGCGTGGCGGCGGCGGCCAGCGCCAGCGCAGCGGCGGCAAAGAGCGCGGCGCCGATCTGCGCTACAATCTCGAAATCCAACTGACCGAATCCTATAGCGGCAAGACAGCGCAAGTTCGCGTCCCCGCCAGCGTTTCTTGTGAAACCTGCGATGGCACTGGCGCCAAGCCCGGCTCTAAGCCCAAGCCCTGCACGACGTGCGCCGGCCACGGCAAGGTGCGCGCCAGCCAGGGTTTCTTCACCATCGAGCGGACCTGCCCGGCTTGCCACGGCCGCGGTGAAACCATCGACGATCCGTGCCCAACTTGCTCGGGCGCGGGCCGCATCACCAAGGAGCGGACGCTCTCCGTCAACATTCCAGCTGGTGTCGAGGACGGCACGCGCATCCGCCTTGCGGGTGAAGGCGAAGCTGGATTGCGCGGCGGCCCAGCCGGCGATCTCTACATTTTCCTCTCGATCAAGCCGCACGAGTTTTTCCAGCGCGACGGCGCCGATGTCTTTTGCAAGGTGCCGATTGCCATGACGACGGCCGCGCTCGGCGGGCAGATCGACGTCCCGACGCTGGAAGGCACTTCGACACGGGTCAAGGTTCCGGAAGGCACCGAGAGCGGCAAACAGTTCCGCCTCAAGGGCAAGGGCATGCCGGTGCTGCGCTCGAAGGTGACCGGCGACATGTACATTCAGGTCGAGGTCGAGACGCCCAAGAACCTGACTCGCCGCCAGCGCGAGTTGCTTGAGGAATTCGAGAAGGCCAGCCACAAGGAAACCAGCCCCGAGAGCGCCGGTTTCTTCACCCGCGTCAAAGACTTCTTCGACGGCAAGGGCGGTTAACGCGGTCGGCGATTAAGCGTAGACGGCATATTGACGATAGTGCGGCCTTTTCGTTGCTGGGGCATGCCGCTTCGCCTATTGCGATTGTAGCTCATCAGCTCTGGGACCTCGCCAATCATGCGCTTCGTGGCACTCGACAGTTGGCGCGGCATCGCAGCGCTGATGGTCGCCGCCTATCACTTCGAAGCGACCTGGCACTTTCACGGCCTGCCTATGCTTGCCAATAGCTATCTGTTCGTCGACTTCTTTTTTGTGCTGTCGGGTTTCGTGATCGCCCACGCCTACGGTGCCAAAGTCAATTCGCGCACTGATTTGGCGGCTTTTGCGGTCCGCCGGTTCGGCCGGCTTTGGCCGCTGGCTGCCAGTGTTCTCGCCGCCTTCGTCACGGTTGAAATCGTCAAGCTTGCCCTCGTCAAAGTCTTCGGCATTTCGACGGGCGCGGTGCCATTCGACCCAGAAGGCTATACTCCTCTGCGGACGCTAACGAGCCACCTGCTTCTGACGACATCATTAGGAATCGACCAAAAGCTGACCTGGAACGGCCCCGACTGGAGCATCAGCGCCGAATTCTGGACGTATTTGGTCTTCGGCAGCATCACACTTTTTGGCGGGCGCTGGCGGCTCGCAGGCTTTGCAGCAGTTAGTTTAATCGCGGCAGCGCTTCTCGTCACGCAGTCGTCGCACGGCATGGACGCCACTTATGAACTTGGTTTCGTCCGCTGCGTCTACGGCTTCATGCTGGGGCAGCTGGTCTATGCGTTGCGTTTGAGACTGCCGTCTCCCCGTCCAAACGAAGCTTGGCTCCGCCAAAATGGGGAGAAGGTGCCCGGACAATGCGGAGCATCGCTCCGCGATGACGGGCGGATGAGGGGGACGTTTTTAAATTTCGAAACGAAGCCCCCCCTCTCCCCAAGGGGCGAGGGAGCCATGCATACCCTTCTTGAATGTGCGGCGGTGGGGCTCGTGATCGTGTTTCTGAGTACCGTGACGCATGGACCGGTCTCATATCTGGCGCCGTTTGTGTTCGCGATTGCGGTTTTCATCTTCAGTTACGAGCAAGGTGCTGTGTCGCGAATCTTGACGGCACGGCCGCTGCGCGCACTCGGCGATCGGTCGTATTCGATCTACATGGTCCATGCCTTCGTCTGGTTCGTACTGGGCATGACGATCAGTGTTTGGCAAAGACGAAACGGCCTCGATCTGTGGCAGATCGTGAGCACGGACGGTGGTTCGACACGCATGATCGTCTCGCCCCATATATTCGCCCTCGATCTGTTGTTTGCGGCCTACCTGACGATTGTGCTGGCGCTGGCGTCTGTCACCAAGCGCTGGATCGAGGATCCCGGCCGCAGATATTTTGGAAAGATCGCCAGCCGGATCTCGAATACGCCAGAAACCGCGCTCAAACGGTCGCGGCAAAACCCGCACCCTGAAGGCTTGTGAACCGATCAAAACCCGCTACGTTCCGGCCTTAGGCATGCCCGCGCATGTCGTCTCGAATGCTGGAGCCTATTTCTCCGGCTATCCACACATGAAAGATCGTGCATGACTGCCGCAAAAACCGAGCCGCGCCTCTTGTTCATCGCCGGCAGCGCACGCGAGAAATCGCACAACAAACGTCTGGCACGTCTCGGCGCGGACATTGCCGAAGCCAACGGTATCGCGTCGACGTTTGCCGATCTCGGTGATTATCCGATGCCGATTTATTGCGGCGACATCGAAACCAAGGACGGCCCGCCCGACAACGCCCGCAAACTGAAGGCCCTGATGAAAATCCATTCCGGCATCTTCATCGCCAGCCCGGAATACAACGCCTCGTTCTCGCCGCTGCTCAAGAACGCCATCGACTGGGTCAGCCACACCCGCGACGAAGGCGAAGCCGCCTTGGAGGTTTTCAAAACCCGGGTCTTCGCTTTGGGTTCCGCCTCGCCCGGCGGTATGGGCGGGTTGCGCGGCCTGTCTCAGCTTCGGCTTGTCTTCGAGCTGGGATTGAACGCGCTGGTGTTGCCGGATCAATTCGCGGTGCCGCGCGCGGTCGATGCCTTCGAAGACAACGGCCATCTCAAAAACAAGGATGCGCAGGAGAGTTTCAAGGCCCTGATCCAGAAACTCGCCCGCGCCGCCCATGTGTTGCACGGCTGAGGGCTAACCGATGTTTGATCCCGTGAAAGACAAACTAATTGTTGCCCTTGATCTGCCAACGGCCGACGCCGCGCGCAAATTGGTCGACACACTTGGGGACACGGTCTCGTTTTACAAAATTGGTCTGGAACTAATATTCTTTGGTGGGCTAAAATTGGCAGAAGAATTGAAAGACGCTGGAAAACGCGTCTTTCTGGATCTGAAACTGCTCGACATTGCAAACACCGTAGAACGGGCCGTTGCGAATGCGGCTCAACTAGAGATCGACTTCCTCACAATACATGGGCACGACACTAAAACTCTGAAAGCTGCAATGAAAGGAAGGGGCACGGCGCCGCTGAGGTTGCTATCGGTTACGGTCCTGACGACATTAGAAAAGAAAGACCTGGAAGAGCAGGGAACACTGCTGGCACCAGACGAACTCGTTAGCAAACGAGCCCGTCTCGCATTTGATTCGGGCTTTGACGGTGTTGTCGCCTCTGGCCAGGAAGCGCAGAGCATCCGGCAATCGACCACCCCAGGTTTTCTGATTGTTACTCCCGGAATTCGTCTGCCTCTTGTGGATGCAGCCGATCAGACACGCGCGACTACACCGGTTGAAGCGATATTTTTCGGCGCCAATCATCTGGTCGTCGGCCGCCCCATCAATGCCGCCGCAGACCCCAAAAAGGCCGCCGAAGCCTTTCTCGCCCACATTGCGCCGCGCTTAGTTTGACCGGCGCACTACAAGATCGGCCAAACATTTCCACGGTTTCGCCACATCATCGCCCGGCCCTCGACATCCCGACAAACCAAGCTGCGTTAACAACTGCTTAACCATCTTCGGGACATAGCAGACGGGTGGCAGGCTCGGGCACGACCCGGCAGCCAGAGTGCGTAGAGGGCAAGCGTATGACAGCATGGCACAGCGCGCGATTGAGCGCGTGGCGAGGTATTGCCATTGCGGCGGTTGCGACCGCGACCGTCATGCTCGCCGCGGCTCAAGCAAGCGCCGCCGACAAACCCTCCACCAAGCCTCTCGAACCCGATACCGCGCTGTTTCTTCAGTCCAAGGGCATAGCGCCGGACTCCGCGCTCTACATCCGCATATTCAAGGAAGAGTCCGAGCTTGAAGTCTGGAAGGCTCGCCCCGGCGGACGCTTCGTCCATATCAAGACTTACCCGATCTGCAATTGGTCGGGAAAGCTCGGGCCTAAGCAAAGCCTCGGCGATCACATGGCGCCGGAAGGGTTCTACAGCCTTGGCCACGACAGCCTCAAGCCTGACAGCACTTACCACTTGGCGCTGAATATCGGCTATCCCAACGCGCTCGACAAAGCCTTGGGCCGGACCGGCGATTTCATCATGGTGCACGGCAAATGCGTCTCGGTCGGCTGCTTCGCGATGACCGACGACCTGATCGAAGAGATCTACGCCTTCGTGAGGGACTCGACTGCCGGCGGCGAGACCCGAGTCCCGCTGCATATTTTTCCGTTCCGGATGACGGCCAAGAATATTCTTGCCCACAACGATCACCCAGCGCTACCGACGTGGACGCCGCTCAAGGAAGCTTACGACGATTTCTCGACGTCGCGGATGCCGCCGCGCGTGGCGATCTGCTCGAAACGCTACATCGTCAATCCGATTACCGTCTCCAACGCCGGCCTCGACGCCGATGCAGCGACCGCCTGCCCCGCCAACCCCGGCAAGCTGTTGGCTCCCGTCTCGCGCAGGCTGGCAAAAAAGCTGGTCTCAACGCCTTTGATGGCGCTCGGGCCTAAGACACGAACGCCCGAAGACATCGCCGCCTGGGATGACGGTATTGCCGGGAACGCTATGCCGGACATCAAGAAGCGGGAAGAAAATCGGGCCGCGCGTAAGGTCTCCGACAGCGAACATCAGGCCGGGATTACGGTTGTGACTCCCCTGAACCCCCAGTGATCTCCGGTGATCTTACGAGCGTCCGCGCTAACCCTTCGCCGCCAGTTGCCGTTCACGGCCAGCCGGGCTATCCCTCAGCACTACGCCGTCTGGTCAACATTGAGGATGCAATGCCCAAGGGATACGTGATCGTTCGCGCCACCGTCACCGACATGGAAAAATGGGGGGCGTATCTCGCCGCCTCGAAGCCCGTGCTCGAGCGCTACGAGGGCAAGCCGATCGTGCGCGGCGGTCGCTGCGAAATCGTCGAGGGCACGGGCGCACCGCGCAATGTCGTATTGGAGTTTCCGAGCTACGATAACGCCATTGGTTACGCGACCTCGACCGATTACCTTGCCGCCAAGGCTCTTCGTCAAGGCGCGGGGACGCTCGACATGACAGTCGTTGAGGGCGTGTAATATTTATCCTTCTCCACTTGGGGAGAAGGTGGCCGAAGGCCGGATGAGGGGGTGTACAGAGACCCACGAATGGCCCCCCTCACCCCGGCCCTCTCCCGAGGGAGAGGGAGGAGCAATGCCCCACATTCCCACGAGCGATGGACGCAACCCCTGGCAGGTCACGATCCTGACCTTGTTCCCGGAGATGTTTCCGGGACCGCTGCAGACATCGCTCGTCGGCGGCGCTCTTGCAGCCAACGTTTGGTCGTTGACCGCCATCAATATTCGCGACTTTGGCCTTGGTCGGCATGCCCAGGTTGACGACAGTCCTGCTGGCGGCGGGGCTGGCATGGTCCTACGCGCCGACGTCCTTGGCCCTGCGCTCGACCACGCTAAAGCTGGCAATCCTGACGCGCCCTTGATTTATCTAACGCCGCGCGGCCAACCGCTAACGCAAGACATGGTCCGCGACCTCGCCGCCGGTCCTGGCGTGACCCTGTTGGCAGGCCGCTTCGAGGGCATCGACGAGCGCCTGATAGCGGGCCGCAATATGCGCGAAATCTCGATCGGCGATTATGTGCTCTCGGGCGGCGAGCTGGCGGCGATGGTGTTGCTAGACGCCTGCATCCGCCTGCTACCGGGGGTCCTGGGCAGCGCTGACAGCCTCACACACGAGAGTTTCGATGACGGTCTGCTCGAATACCCGCATTTCACCAAACCGCGGGACTGGGAGGGCCGGACGATCCCGGACGTGCTTCTATCGGGCGATCACGGGAAAATCGCCCAGTGGCGGCGCGCGGAAGCCGTGCGCATTACGCGCGATAGGCGCCCGGATATGCTCGTGCCGGATAAACCAAAAAGCTGATCAATTTTTGCGCGTCGACAGTGATCCGTGGCAACCATTTTTGCGAATACGGTTTAGGTAGTATCGGAGTAACGCCTTCTGACAACGGTTCCGATGTAATGAAGAATAGAGCGCTACGATGATGCGCCAAGGAATGGTCCGACCTTCGGCGAGGCAAGATCATTTGAACGTCCGGTCTGTATTCATGTCATGCGGATCGCAGCCCTTTGACCACTCAAAAAACTAACAGAATCAAAAAACTAACAGGGAGAAAACACATGTGGAAGCCAATGCCGGCAGTCGCCACTGCCGCTCTGCTGATTGCAAGCGCCAGTGCCGCGCCAGCCCAAACCAACCTCGAGAAACTTTCAAGTTTCAAGACAACGGGCATGACCAAAATTCCCGCCATCGAGCAAGGCGGCGCCAATGCTGAAGCCATCAAGCAGACCTTGAAGAAAATCAAACTTCCCGACGGCTTCAAGATCGATCTTTACGCCATCGTTCCGGACGCACGCGATATCGCCATTGGTCCGCAGGGCGTGGTGACCTTCGTTTCGACACGCAAAGACAAGGTCTACTCGGTTACCGACCGCAATAAGGACCGCGTCGCCGACGAAGTGAAGGAATTCGCGCCATCGCTTGAAAAAGCCATTCCGCACGGCGTTTGTTTCTCCAAGGACGGCTTCCTGTTTATTGTCGAACAGAACCGCGTCACCGTGTTCCCGGCGGCTGAATATTTCTATGAAGGCGCCGACGTCGCCGCTTTCAAAGTCGTTGGCCAAGGCGATCTGATCCCAGCCGAAGAAGAAAGCTATAACCACACCGCCCGCATTTGCCGCATTGGGCCGGACAACAAGCTCTACATCTCGCTCGGCCAGCCGACCAACGTCTTCGCCAAAGAAAAAATGGACCTCTACGCCAAGACCGGTATCGGCGGCATCATCCGCATGGACCGTGACGGCAAGAACCGCGAAGTCTTTGCGACCGGCGTCCGCAACAGCGGCGGCATGGACTTCAACCCCAAGGACAAGACGCTCTGGTTCACCGACAACCAAGTCGACGGCATGGGTGACGACATCCCACCGGGCGAACTGAACCGCGCAACCAAACCCGGCGAGCACTTCGGCTTCCCCTGGTATGGCGGTGGCAAGGTACGCACCAACGAGTACAAAGACAGCGAGCCGCCCGCCAACGCCGTATTCCCACAAGTGGAAATGACGGCACACGCGGCCGACATGGGCATGATCTTCTATACGGGCAAAATGTTCCCGGCAAAGTATCAGGGCGGCATCATCTCGGCCGAGCACGGTTCCTGGAACCGTACGACGCCATCGGGTGCAAAGTTGCTGTTTACCTCACTCAAGGACGACGGCACCGCCGACAAGACGACCACCTTCGCTGAAGGCTGGATCGGCGAGAACGGCGAATACCTCGGCCGTCCGCTCGACGTCGCACAGATGCAGGATGGCTCCATCCTGGTTTCGGACGATCTCGCCGGCGCCGTCTATCGCATCTCGTACTCGAAGTAATTTTCGGATCGAGCAACAAAATCGCCCTGCACCGGATAATACTGGTGCGGGCTTTTTCATAGTCCAACTGGCGCATTCTATCCGAGACGAGGTTCCGACATGAAACGCTTGGTACTTTTGTTCGTAGGCTTAGTATTAACCGCATCCGCCCAGCCTGCCGCCGCCGCCGGCAATGCCGACGCGGGAAAAAAGAAGGCAGCGCTCTGTCAGACCTGCCACGGCATGGACGGGATGTCGAAATTGCCGGAAGCTCCCAATATCGCCGGTCAAAATCCCATCTACCTGGTCAGGGCACTCGGCGACTACAAATCGGGAGCGCGCAAGAACGAGATGATGAGCGTCATCATCGAGCAGCTTACGCCTGAAGATATCAACGACTTGGCGGCCTATTATTCGTCGTTCAAGATCAAGGTCGAAGCCCCGAAGTAAGCTGCGCGGCTGACCGCAAAGCCAAACCCGGAGCCATTGAGCGCGCTCGCGCCCACTCGACATTTAGGCGGGTTTCCTGTATTGCCCCCTCAACAAGTTCCCGAAAATGGGTCGCCCCTTGAGGGCTGCACGAGCAATAGCAAAGTCTTTTCAGAGGCTTGGGCGACTGCTCCTCTGCTTCAATGATGAAAAACAACGCTCTGTTTGGGACCAAAATCCCAAGACCGGAGCCTGAAGGAAGAACATCGCTATGAATATCATCCAGGAGCTCGAGCGCGAGCAAATGGATGCCGTGCTCGCGAAGCGTGGCATCCCCGAATTTGGTCCCGGCGACACCGTCAAAGTGATGGTCAAGGTCATCGAAGCCAACGAACCCGATCCCAAAGACAAAAAGAAAAAGGCCGTCGACAAGAGGCCAACCGAGCGCCTCAGGCCTATGAAGGCATGGTCATTGCCCGTTCGGGAGCCGGCATCAACGAAAGCTTCACGGTCCGCAAAATTTCTTACGGCGAAGGCGTCGAACGCGTGTTCCCGGTCTACTCGCCCTACATCGCCGAAATCGAAGTGGTCCGCCGCGGTAAAGTCCGCCGTGCCAAGCTCTATTATCTGCGTGGCCGCCGCGGTAAGGCCGCCCGTATTTTCGAACGCACGGACGCCCGCGCCCGCCGCCTCAACGCTGCCTGGAAAGGCTTCAAAAAGCCGAAGGGCGAGCCGGATGATCTGACACAGATCAAGGGCATCACGGCGGATATCGCCGGCCGCTTGAAGCAGGTCAACTGCTACAAGGTCGAGCAGATCGCCACCTTCTCCGACGAGGATATCGCCAACGTCGATGAGACGCTGAACCTCAAAGGCGCCATCGAGAAACAGGACTGGATCGGCCAGGCCCAGAAGCTTCTCGCTGAAATGACAGCGGGCGAAGTTCCGGCCGAGGAAGCCAAGAGCTAAGCCAAGCGCGTCGCGCACTCTAAAATTAAAAGCGCCGGGAAATTTCCCGGCGCTTTTGTTTTGCCGCTCATGATCGCAGACTAGAGTTGGTTTTGGAGTGCGATTCACGTTCTAGATGGATGCGTAGACGATTCCATCAATAACGATCGCACTCTAGTTTGCTTAGCCGCCACTCACGGCAAATTCGATGCGGCGGTTCTTCTGGCGGCCTTCCGGTGTGGTGTTATCCGCGACCGGCTTGCTTTGCCCGAATCCAGCCGCTTTCAACTTTGCTGCATCGACGCCGGCTTTGGCGAGATATTTGGACACAGATTCGGCGCGCAACTTTGAAATTTCTTCGTTGGCGGCAATGGTGCCGGTGTTGTCGGTGTGACCGCCGACTTCGATCACGACGCCACCGCACGATTTGGCGGCGACCGCCAGTTTATCGAGGGTTTTGAAGCTTTCGGGCCGGATGTCCCAACTGTTGTTATCAAACAAAATGCGCCCGGCCAGCACGATGACGTTGAGCTCATCGCGGCATGAATTTGCGGCAGCGGACGGAGCTTCCATCATCATTTTGGCGGGCACCGAGAACGCCTGGTCTTCCGCACGTTTGGTCTCGCCGGGATACCAGGTGACACCCGGCACCGGGGGAGCAGGACGAGACTCGACATAGTTGACCTTGGGCGCCGCAGCGGCAGGCGCAGGCTCGTCCATCACCATCATCTTGGCTGGGGCAGAGTACGGCTGATCTTCAGCCCGCCGCGTTTCGCCTGGGTACCAAGTGACACCGGGAACCGGGTCGGCAGGGTGCGATTCAACGTAGTTGACTTTCGGCGCCTCAACGGCTGCGGCGGCCGGTGCCGGCTCAGCTGCGGCCGCTGGAGCCGCGGGCTCGGGCGCAGCCGGCGCTGGCTCACTGACGGTCACTTGCTCGAACACGGTCGCTGGCGCGGAGAAGGGTTGTTCCTCGGCCCGGGCCGTATCGCCGTTATAACTGGTGACGCCGTGAACGACTTCGCCAGCGGCGCTTGCAGGAGCATCGGCCGCGGCGGCAGGAGCCGGGGCGGCCGCAGGTTTTTCAGCCGGACTTGGGGCTGCGCTGCCATCGTCGACGGAGAGATAAACTTTGGCTTCGGCGGCCCAGGGTGGCGTCGCTATTGCATCGCTCACGCCATGATATTCGGTCACGCCAGCCGTCGATGTGGCAGGAGCGGCGGCGGCGGCATCGTTTGCCGGCTTCTGCTCTTGCTCCTCCGCAACCCGGGTCGCGTATTTCAAATCATCGACGCGCTGATGTTTGGCAAGCCGCGTCTTCAGGACGTTCGAAAAATCCCGGCCGTCGTTTTCCGGTGCTGCCTGAAGAGAAATCAGGCTCAAGGCAACGCTACCCAACAAGATGGCCTTGTATCTGCTCATTGCTTCCTCCTGGTGCAGCGACGCCTCATTTGACGGACGTCGATTGCGAAACCGCAGAATTGCACTAAATTCCGTGAAAGACGAGATCCTCGAGAAAAGTTGAAACCTGATGTCCAACGTCGACGTTAATCGTAATGCCGCCCGCGACGGAAAGATCCTCCTCCACGGCCCAAAAGATTTTGAAGGCATGCGTAAGGCCGGGCGCTTAGCAGCGAGTGCGCTCGATATGCTGACGCCGCACGTTAGGCCCGGGGTTTCGACCGATGAGCTCGACAGCCTGGTGTTGGAATTTGCCCTCGATCACGGGGCAATTCCGGCCCCACTCAACTATCGCGGGTTTCCGCGCGCGATCTGCACGTCGATCAACCACGTCGTCTGCCACGGCATTCCCAATGCCAAACCCCTGAAAGAGGGCGACGTCGTCAACATCGACGTGACCCTCATTGTCGAAGGGTGGCATGGCGATACCAGCCGCATGTATCCGGTTGGCGAAATCTCGCGCCGGGCCGAGCGGCTGGTCAAGGTGACGTATGAATCGCTGATGCGCGGCATTGCGGCGGTCAAACCCGGCAACACCACGGGCGATATCGGCATGGCCATTCAACGCTATGCCGAAACCGAGCGCTGCAGCGTGGTCCGTGATTTTTGCGGACATGGGCTCGGCCAGGTCTTCCATGACCGGCCCAATATTTTGCATTATGGCGACAAGGGCGATGGCACCCTGCTGGAGCCGGGTATGTTTTTTACAATCGAACCGATGATCAACTTGGGCAAGCCTCATGTTAAGGTCCTGCCCGACGGCTGGACCGCCGTCACCCGCGACCGCGAGCTTTCGGCCCAGTTCGAGCACACCGTGGCAGTGACCAATACCGGCTATGAGATTTTTACATCGTCGCCGGCGGGTTTCGACTGTCCGCCCTATCAACTGAGCAACGCGGCGTAACACTTGGAGTTGAGCGATGCCGGGGGGCGACACCAGCGATAAGACCAGCGCCCACGAACAGGCGTCCTTCTTCGCGACCTCGCCTGCCGCGACCGCCGCGCCAACCGTTGCCGATGACAAGCTCGGTCACCGCGCGCGTTTGAGGCAGCGTTTTACCAACGGCGGCGCGGATGCCGTTCCCGATTACGAATTGTTGGAAATGATTTTATTTAGGGTTTTTCCGCGCGGCGACACCAAGCCCGCTGCCAAACGGCTGCTGGCCAAATTCGGCTCCTTCGCCGAAGTCGTCAACGCCGCGCCCGAACGGCTGAAAGAGGTCGACGGCATCGGGGATCGGGCCGTTGAAGAATTAAAACTCATCAAGGCTGCGGCCCAACGCCTGCTCAAACGCCAAATTATTTCCAAGCCGGCGCTATCATCCTGGGATCAGGTTCTCGATTATCTGCGCCTCGCCCAGGGCTTCGAGAACACGGAGCAATTTCGCATTCTATTTCTGGATAAAAAAAACAACCTCATCGCCGACGAGGTGCAGGGCCGGGGCACTGTTGACCACACGCCGGTCTACGTCCGCGAGGTTATAAAACGCGCGCTCGAACTATCGGCAACGGCGATCATTCTGGTCCATAATCACCCCTCGGGCGATCCGACGCCGTCGCGCGCCGACATCGACATGACCAAGCAGATCGTCGATGCCGCCCGGCCGCTCGGCATTTCCCTGCACGACCACGTCATCGTCGGCCGCGACGGCCACGCCAGTTTCAGGGCGCTCAGGTTGATTTAACCAGATGAATAGATGTGTAAGGCAGTGATTGACGACTGTATTTTGGGAGTTCAGCCAGCCACTTGAATATAAGAGACTCGTAGCCGAGGAGATTTGACGTACTGGATGCGATTGATGCGGCAGGGGCGCCTCGCGACCCGGCCTTCACCGGATTCCGGTTCGACGAATGGATGGAAGGAACGCAGCAGAGATACGGCATCATGATCACCGATCATTGGCTGATCTCGAATGGATGGAGCGACGGACATGCAATAGATGTTGATTTGGAACGCATCGATTAGCGTAGCGTCAGTTGTGAGGCGTACCCATGACGGATTTTCCGATTCGAGACCCAAAGCGTTGCCCGACCCACCCGGGGCGGATCTTGCGCGTGTACGCGGTTCCGGCACTGGAGCTGCCGAAAACAACGATTGCCGATCATCTCGGTATTTCACGGCAGACACTTTATGATCTGCTGGCTGAGAAGCAGCCGGTGACGCCGCAGATGGCCGTGCGCATTGGCAAGTTTCTGGGCAACGGCCCGGCGCTGTGGCTCAACATGCAGACGGCTTATGACCTCTGGCATGCCAAGCGCGAGACCGACGTTTCCGGCATTCCGACCTTCAAGCCGGCGAAGAAGCCAATCTCACGATCGGGTTCGGCCCATCGCTGACGAACTAATTCCGGGCGGAGGCATGGCGCGTGCGCGATGCTGTAGAGCCGGGATCCAGCAATGCAAAAAGGCTGGGTCCCGGCTCTGCGCAAAAGCGCTTCGCGTCTTCGCTCCGGCCGGGATGACATCGAAAGATCTTTTACGCATTGCCCGGCTTCTCGCCGGTGGGGCGCTCGACGGTTCCAAGCGCATCTGACAACCGCACTTTGGCAGAACCGGGCTGCAAAGGTTTTTGCTGGCTTTCGTGCGGCGACCAGCCGGTGAGCGTGATGATCTCGAACGTCGCGGGAACGCGGCCACCGGCAAGACCGAAGCGGTCGATGTAAACTTCGCAGGCCCGCATGAGCAGACCCTTGCTGACCGGAACGCGGCGGCGAGCGTTGAGGACGTTACTAGCACCCATGGCTTTGATCTCGCGCATCAGCGCTAAAGGCGTCGCGTAGGTGACGTGCACCACATCCGCGTCAGCCACCGGAAGAGCGAACCCCGCACGCTGTAACAAGCCGCCGAGCTCGCGAACATCCGCGAACGGCGCGACGCGCGGCGAGGCCCCTCCGCTCACTTCGTCTTCGGCGATCAGCCAAGCCTCGCGCAGCTCTTTCAAGGTTTCACCGCCGAGGAGTGCGGCCAGCATCAAGCCGTCGGGCTTGAGGGTGCGGCGGATTTGATGAAGCGTGCCTGGCAGATCGTTTACAAACTGCAACGCCAAGCCGGACACGACAAGATCAAGACTGCCATCGCGGAACGGCAGCGCTTCCTCATCCGCAACAATGCGGAACGTGTCCGGTGCCGCGTCCGGCATCTCAACGCGATCGCAGTCTATCATTGCGCCCACTGACGGTAAGGCGCGCAAATGCCGTGATAACAAGCCGTGGTGAGCCCCGAGATTTACACCGTATGGAAACCGGCGGGTCACGACGCTAAGCCGTTCGGCGAAATCCTCGGCCACGCGCCGCAACAGAAAATCATGCGACGGCGCGGTTCCGGCGATTTGCGCCCGGCGGCGGCTGAGAAGCTGGCGATCAAATATCTGGGGGGCCGCAGTCATGGTCACAATCAATCTGCCTGTCGCGAACTCTGCTCAAGTACGATAGATCTAAGTCATGGCGACACCAGACACGATCGAGAGCGAGTGGCAAGACGCTGAAACTGCGACACCGGTCCGCAACGGTTTACGCCGTCGCACGGCCAACGCGTGGCGCCGGCTTCTCGACGTTGTACTGCCGCCTGTCTGCCTTGGCTGCGAAGGCCGGTTGCTCGAACACGATACGCTCTGCCCGGTGTGCTGGCGGGGCATCGATTTCATTCGCCCGCCGTTGTGCGATCGCCTCGGTATTCCGCTTCCTTACGATACCGGCGGCACCATGGTTTCCGGCGCCGCCGTCGCCGACCCGCCGGTCTATGACCGGGCCCGCGCTGTCGCACGCTTCGACGGCTTGATGCGCGATCTCGTTCACGGCTTGAAATTTTCCGACCGTCACGACGGCCGCCGCCTGTTCGGCCGCTGGCTCATGAGCGCGGGGGCGGACTTGATCGGCGATGCCGATGTCGTCATTCCGGTGCCCTTGTCACGGTGGCGGCTGCTGACGCGCCGTTTCAATCAAGCCCAGATCCTAGCCAGCGAAGTCGCCCGTTTGTCCGGAAAACCGCTCTCCGCTGCGATTCTAATCCGGCATCGCGCCACCAGGCAACAGGTTGGCTTAACGCGGATTGAGCGCAAAAAGAACGTTGCCGGGGCGTTTCGCGTAACGGCGGCAGGAATAGCGTCGGTCAAAGGTAAATCTGTTCTGCTGGTTGACGATGTCATCACCACGGGCGCCACGATTGGGGCGGCGGCCCGGGCGCTAAAACGCGCAGGAGCTGTCCGCGTCGACGTGCTCGCGCTAGCGATTGTCAGCGATCCGGGTCACATTATTTGAGGTTTGAAGCGAAAGCGTTGCCCGTTCGCGTCACAAAGACGCAAAAAACGCCTCAAATCTTGCACAGTCTTTCGAAAGGACTAGTCTTGTCAGCGAGTCGGTCCGCCGCGACAGGAGACGACACAAACCCATGTCCAACACCTCCACGACCCATAGGGTCAAGGTCTACACCGCAGGCTGCTGTTGCTATTGCCACATGGCAAAAGAGCTGCTTCGGACGAAGGGGGCGGCCTTCGAGGAAATCGACGTGACCGGCCGCTCGGATCTGCGCGAAGACCTTCGGACTAAGACTGGCGGACGGAATACAGTGCCTCAGATCTGGATTGGCGAAACCCATGTCGGCGGCTGCGATGATCTGCTTGCCCTCGACCGCGCTGGCAAATTGGATGCACTTCTGGCGCATTAGCGCTACGCTTCGGCCTCATGACCCATGATCCCAAATCCGGCCGTTTTCGCGCCGGCCTCGTTCAGCTCTGCTCAGGCCGTGATGTTGCACGCAACATCAAAGATGCCAGCGATTTGATCCGGCAGGCCGCGGACGGCGGCGCGCACTACATACAGACGCCTGAAAACACCGGCCTCACGGAGCTGGACCAAGCCCGCATGCTGGTCGAGCTTGTGCCAGAAGCCAATAACCCGGCGCTGGCGGCATTCGGCGATCTGGCACGCGAGCTTAAGATTTTTCTCCATATCGGATCGCTTGGGATCCGCCTGGACAGCGGCCGCATCGCCAACCGCTCGTTTCTATTCAAGCCGGATGGCAGCATCGCCGCCCGCTATGACAAAATTCACATGTTCGATGTCGATCTTGGTGGTGGCGAGATTTATCGCGAGAGCGCCAGCTATGCGGCGGGGCGAGACGCCGTCATCGCGCAACTGCCCTGGGGACCGCTGGGCATGACCATTTGTTATGACTTGCGCTTTCCGGCGCTGTATCGTGCCTTGGCCAAGGCTGGTGCGAAGTTCTTGGCGATTCCGGCGGCCTTCACTCGGGTCACGGGCGAAGCCCACTGGCATACCTTGTTGCGGGCTCGCGCCATCGAAGCGCAATGTTTCGTATTTGCGGCGGCCCAGGGTGGACGGCATGAGAATGGACGCGAGACCTTTGGGCACAGCCTGATCATTTCACCGTGGGGCGAAATTCTCGCTGAAGGCGGCACCACGCCTTCGGTTATTGTCGCCGACATCGACATGACAGCTTTGGACGAGGCCCGCCGCCGGGTGCCGTCCCTCGATCACGACCGTCATTTTGACGTCGTCGTCAGTCAGGCTGACGCAACATGAGTAGCGCCCTTTGATCAAATTCCGCCTCGGCTGCACCGCCGGTCACCAGTTTGAGGCTTGGTTCCAATCCGGCTCGGCTTTTGACGCGCAGGCGCGGCGTCACTTAATCGTTTGCCCCGAATGCGGCTCTCTTCAGGTCGATAAGGTGCCTATGGCGCCGGCGCTTGTCAAAGGCCGCAACAGCGGGACGCGTCCGCCGCAAATGCTTGAAGCCATCTCAACGCCAACAGCGCACCCGATGATCGAAGCGATGCGCGAGTTCAAGCAAAAGCTTCTCGCCGATAGCGAGAACGTCGGACCTCGCTTTGCCGAAGAAGCCCGCAAAATTCATTTCGGCGAGAGCGAACAGCGCACCATTCACGGCGAGACCTCGCTCGATGACGCCCGCAAGCTTTCCGACGACGGCATACCGTTCGGGGTTCTGCCGCGTCTGCCGGAGGACCAGAATTGAGCGCCGGAACTGGCATCCGTCAAATCTTGGCCAGCACCTCGAGCGTATGCTGCAAGGCTGGATCGAGGGTCGAGCACCGGTAGGTCGGCTCCGTATAGCCAGCCGGCGTCCAGAAATAGTGGTTGCCCGCAAAATGCCAGACGCCCCGCACGTGGTTCCAGCGGTCGAACACCACGCTCCCGGTCGGCCCGCACGCCGCCGTGAAACCTCGGGCCTTGAGGGTCTCGTCACGCTCGAGCGCTTCCATCAGCCGCTTATTCTCTAAATTTGCGCCCATCGACGGTTAAGCCCCTCCTGATATCCGCATCAAGCAGGAGCATGCGTGAACTGGGCTTTGACGCCCGGATCCTCAGCAAACGACTGCCCCAGTATTTGAACATTACTTACAACGAATACGGGGCATTTTCCAATATTAACGGTTGTATACCTTGTTTAAACCTCAACGTGCGCAGTCATAATTTCAATAAAACCCGAAACAAATAAGTATTGATCCGCCAATACTTCACAGACGTTGTCGAGCTTCGACCTTTCTCGTATCAAAATGTCCAACAATTTGAGGGTTGCCGATGGGGCCCTCGGCGGTGCAAACATCTCAGTGCATTCGTAGTCGCGCCGCGATGAGAGAAATCACCAATCATGACTTCGGTTTCAATGCCTGAACCTTCGCTGACCGCAGTGACGCGGCTTCGTCACGATTGGACGCGTTCCGAGGCGCTGGCTGTGTACCAGCTGCCCTTGATGGATCTGCTGTTTAGGGCCCATACCGCACATCGGCAGAATTTTGATGCCAACAAAGTCCAGATGAGCCGCCTGCTATCGATCAAGACCGGCGGCTGCGCGGAAGATTGCGGTTATTGCAGCCAATCGGCCCATCACGACACCGGGCTCAAGGCTTCGAAGCTCATGGAAGTCGAGCGCGTGATCAGCGAGGCGAGCAAGGCCAAGACGGCCGGCGCGACGCGCTACTGCATGGGCGCGGCATGGCGCAGCCCGAAGGCGCGCGACATGGACAGCGTCGTCGCCATGGTCGCGGGTGTCAAAGCCTTGGGGATGGAAACCTGCATGACCCTCGGCATGTTGTCGGACGACGACACCGCCAAGCTCCGCCACGCCGGTCTCGATTACTACAACCACAACGTCGATACCTCGGAAGCCTATTATTCCAAGGTCATCACCACCCGCTCATACGCCGACCGCTTAGACACGCTGGCCCGTGTCCGCGAGTCCGGCATGAAGGTTTGCTCTGGCGGCATCGTTGGCATGGGCGAGACCGCGCAAGATCGCGTCGACATGCTGGTGACACTCGCCAACCTCGAAGAACATCCCGAGAGCGTGCCGATCAATATGCTGATCGCCATTCCCGGCACGCCGTTGGAAAACTCCGATAAAATCGATTCCATCGATTTCGTGCGCACCATTGCAGTGGCGCGTTTGATGATGCCGAAATCGATGGTCCGTTTGTCGGCCGGCCGCACCGCCATGAGCGACGAGATGCAGGCGATGTGCTTTTTCGCCGGCGCCAATTCTATTTTCGCGGGCGACACCCTGCTGACGGCCGGCAATCCAGGTGAAGACGCCGACAGCCGCCTGTTCGCCAAGCTCGGCTTGGAGGCGATGGCGCTTGAACCGGCCTCACCTGGCCAACCTCTTCGTGAGCGTGAGCCCGCGTTAGAAGCGGGTCAAGGGAATGCCCACCAATCATGAGCGTGCGCTTGACGCGCTGATGCGCCGTGGCCGCTTGCGAAGCCTCGAACCGCGGCTTGGCGCCGATTTCACATCCAACGATTATCTCGGACTGGCGCAATCTGATGACCTCAAGGCGGCTGTCATCAGCGCCCTGGAACGCGGCGTGCCGGTGGGTGCCGGCGGCTCGCGGCTGTTGCGTGGAAATCACGACGAGCACGAAGCGCTGGAAACCGAAGCCGCGCAATTTTTCAAGGCCGAGACGGCGCTGTTTTTCGGCGGCGGCTTTGTCGCCAATACCGCGATATTCGCGACGTTGCCGCAGCGCGGTGATCTCATCGTCCATGACGAATTGATCCACGCCAGCGCCCACGACGGCATGCGGCTGTCGAAAGCCCAGTCGATCTCAGTGCGTCACAACGATGCGCAAGCTTTCGATGATGCGATTGCGCAATGGCGCGCCGGCGGCGGTACTGGTCAGCCCTGGATCGCCGTCGAGAGCCTCTACAGCATGGACGGTGATCGCGCGCCTTTGAACGCGTTGGTCGAGATCGCTGACCGTCACGACGGTGTGCTGGTGATCGACGAAGCCCATGCCACCGGCGTCTTCGGACCCGAAGGCCGGGGTCTGGGCGCAGCGCTCGAAGGCCACGGCAATGTCATCTCGCTCCACACCTGCGGCAAAGCCCTAGGCGCCACGGGCGCGCTGGTGCTGGCGCCCAAGATTTATCGCGATTTCCTGATCAATCGGGCGCGTGCTTTTATCTATGCGACGGCACCGTCTCCGCTTATGGCGGCAACGGTGCGGGCTGCTCTCACGATTTGTGCGAACGAACCTATGCGGCGCAACAGCCTGCACGCCCGCATCGCCTTCGCGAACAATAGGCTTCAGGCGCTTGTTGGCGTTGAGCCGTCAGGCTCACAAATTCAGCCCATCATCGCCGGGGCCGACACCACCGCGCTGGCTTTGGCCGCTGCCATGAAAGCGCGCGGCTTCGACATTCGCGCCATCCGGCCACCGACCGTCCCCGAGGGCACTGCGCGCTTGCGCATGACCTTGACGCTCAACACCAGCGAAGGTGACATCGCCGCGCTGGTTGACGGCCTTGCCGAAGAACGGGCAAAGCTGCTGCCATGAGCCAGGCCATTGTCATCGCCGGAACCGATACCGATAGCGGCAAGACCGTTTTCTCGGCCGGTTTGGTTGCGGCGCTCGACGGCTATTACTGGAAACCGGTGCAGGCCGGACTAATCGGCGAAACCGACAGTCAAATTGTCCGGCGTCTGAGCGGGCTCGGACCGAATCGGATATTGGCCGAAAGCTACCGGTTCGCAACGGCAGCCTCTCCGCACTTTGCAGCCGAACGCGCCGGTGTGACCATCGATGCGGCGACGCTCGACATCCCCTCGACACCGGGCCCGCTCGTCATCGAAGGCGCCGGTGGTCTGGCCGTGCCGCTGACGCGCAACCTTCTGCAGATCGATCTGTTTGCGCGCTGGAAGGCGCCCGTGATCCTCGTCGCCCGCACGCGCCTTGGCACCATCAACCACAGTCTGTTGTCCATCGAAGCCTTGAAGCGGCGTGCCATTCCCATTCTCGGCGTTGCGTTTTCCGGCGACGCCAACGCCGATAACGAGCGCACCATTTGCGAGATCGGCGGTGTCAAAAATCTTGGCCGTCTGCCGTTCGTCGATCCGCTCGACGCGAGAGCACTGCGCGCGGCGTTTGCCGACAACTTCAAAGTTGCAACCATTCTTGGTCTTGGGTCCTTGGGCCCATGACAAACACACCCCGCTCGCCGCTTTGGCACCCCTTCACGCAGCACGGTCTTGAGCCGGTGATGACCAACCTTGCGCGGGCCGAGGGTGCGTGGCTGGAGACGGCCGAGGGCGCGCGCATTTTCGACGCGATCTCGTCGTGGTGGGTGGTGACGCATGGCCATCGCCAGCCTCGTATTGTCGCCGCCATCAAAGACCAACTCGATAAGCTCGACCAAGTTATTTTTGCCGGCTTCACGCATCGGCCGGCCGAAGAGTTAGCGCGGGGCCTCGTCGAGATAACACCCGCCGGCTTGAATCGCGTGTTCTTGTCGGACAGTGGTTCGACGGCGGTTGAAGTCGCGCTCAAGATGGCGCTTGGCTATTGGCGCAATCGCGGCGAAAAGCGAACGCGGATCCTGGCGCTCGAGCACGCTTATCACGGTGACACCGTCGGGACCATGTCAGCGGGCGCGCGTGGCCTGTTCAACGCGTCCTATGAGCCGTTGTTGTTCGATGTCGGGCGAATTCCGTTTCCAGCAGTTGGCCGCGAACAAATGGCACTCGACGCTCTCGAAATTGCCTGCAAACGGGGCGACGTTGCGGCCTTCATCTGCGAACCGCTGATCCTGGGTGCCGGCGGGATGTTGATGTACGAGGCGGAAACGCTCAGAGACATGCACGCGATTTGCCGCGCCCACGGTGTGCTATTCATCGCCGACGAGGTCATGACTGGCTTTGGCCGCACCGGCACATTGTTCGCGTGCGAGCAGGCGGCGATCGTGCCCGACATCATGTGCCTCGCCAAAGGTCTGACCGGCGGCGCCTTGCCTCTGGCCGCGACGTTGTGCTCGAGTGCCATTTACGACGCTCACTATTCGACCGATCGGACGCGGATGTTTTTCCATTCCAGTTCCTACTCCGCCAATCCGGTGTGCTGCGCCGCCGCCAACGCCAATCTCGCGATTTGGCGCGACGAACCGGTGCGGAACCGCGTCGCGACGCTGGCCTCGATGCAGGCTGAACGGTTAGGCCCACTGCGCACAAGTTCGCGATTTGAGGACGTCCGTCAGCTCGGCACCATCACGGCGCTTGATCTTGCCGGTCATGACGAGGGCTATGCCGCCAACATTTCATTGAGCGTCAGGGCGTTTTGCTTGCAGCGTGGAGTCCTGTTGCGCCCGCTCGGCCGGACCATTTACGTCATGCCGCCGTATTGCACGACCGCACAAGACCTCGATCTGGTTTACGCGACCATCGCCCAAGCCGCCGAAGAGGTGACGGCATGAGCGGCGTCAAAATCATCGGCCTTGGCCATTACGCGCCGGCCCGTAGGGTCTTGAACAGCGAGATTGAAACGCGCCTCGGCCTAAAAGACGGTTGGATTTTCAAGCGTACCGGCATCGAAGAACGCCGCCATGCCGGCGACGGCGAAGCGCTCTCGGACATTGCCGTCAAGGCCGGTGAGATGGCGTTGGAACAATCTGGCCTGAGACGTGGCGATGTCGCGCTTGTGTTGCTCGCGACCTCAACTCCCGATCATCTGCTGCCGCCATCGGCCCCGCTTGTCGCACATCGGCTTGGGCTGACCAACGCCGGCGGCATCGACATGGCGGGCGCGTGCGGCGGCTTTGTTTATGCACTGACGATGGCGGACGGGTTTGTGCGCACGCACAACGCGCCGGTGCTGGTCATCGCCGCCAACGTGCTGTCGCGGCGGATAAACGTACAGGACCGCGCCAGCAGCGTGTTGTTTGGCGATGCTGCGGGCGCGGTCTTGCTCGAGCCTGATGAGCGTCCCCATGCTGGCATTGCGGGTGTGCACTTGGCGTCGTCAGGCGCCGGATATGATCTCATCAAAATCCCTGGCGGTGGCAGCCGCCGGCCGTTCTCTCAAATTGCGAACGTGCAGGAGACGCTGATGGTAATCAGCGACGGCCAGGCTGTGTTCCGGCAAGCCGTCGAGATGATGACGGCCGCTGCGGAAACGGCGTTGGCTCGCGCGAAGATGCGTGCCGAAGACGTGACGCACTTCATCCCCCATCAAGCCAACGAGCGCATGATGAGCCAAGTTGCCCATAAACTTGGCGTCGCGCCGGCGCAGATGGCATCAACCGTCCGGCTCTTCGGAAACAGTTCGGCCGCGACCATCCCTTTTACGTTGTCGATGGACGCGGCGAGCCGCCGTTACCAGCCCGCCGACAGCATTTTGATGACGGCGGCAGGCGCTGGCCTAACCGGCGGCGCTGTCGTTTTTAAATGTTAGATATTGCAGACACCGAGTCGTCTGGAGCCGGCGAGCGGGGATGCCGGCTCCAGACTTCAAACGGGGGCTGCGCCCCCATCTGATTTCGAACCGTCGAGCCAAGCGTCTACGCTTCTATCTAAGCGTGATCCGCTTGGTGCTGAGAGTGCTGACGGCATTGCCGGCGCGACTGCAGGATCGCTCCAACGGCCACAACCCAGAGTCCGCCGGTGCGCCGGCGCAAGCCCTGATTCAAATGCCGGGATTTGCGAAGTTTGAAATTGCCCCGTGCCATGCCGGCGGCACTTAATTTGTCCCTTTTGACCCGGGACGGCTCGCGGTGACGAACAACCTGACGGTTGCGAAAGCGAGAACCAGACATGCGACCCCCTAACTCATTACGAAAATCAGCCCCGAGCCCCGCCGTGGCCGATCCTGAAATAACAACGTCGTAGAGGAGCCTATAAGTCCGGTTGGAGATGGCAGAAATTCGACCGAGAAATGCTCCGGCACTTTGTAAGCACCGGAGCATACCGCGTAAACATTGGCCGCAACGTCAGTGCAGCACCATCCGCGCGGACGGTTAGAAGACGTAGGCCTGCAGCATCACCACCAGACCGACCAGCGAAGCTAGCACCAGCGAGTGCCAGAACACGTAGCGCAGGATCGCACCTTCGTGGCCGTACCACTTGGTGGCTGTGGACGCGACAACGATCGACTGCGCGTCAATCATCTTGCCCATCACACCGCCTGACGAGTTGGCCGACGCCATGAGCACGGGGCTTAAGCCGAGCTGCTCAGCGCTGACTTTTTGCAGGCCTCCGAAGAGCACGTTGGACGATGTATCGGAACCCGTCAGCGCCACGCCGAGCCAGCCGATCAATGTCCCGAAGAACGGATAGAAGTACCCTGTATTGGCAAGCAGCAAGCCCATGGTGGCGTCGGTTCCGGCATAACGGGTAACGTAGCCGACGGCGAGCATGGCAGCGATGGTGAGCAACGAATAGCGCACCATCCACAACGTCCTCCCGTACATCTTGATGATGTCTAGGATGCCGTATCCCAGCACGAAAGCGGATACGATCGCCGCGAGGAAAATACTGGTGCCCGTGGCCGACAACAGGTTGAGTTTAAAAACCGCCTTTTCGGCTTCCGGCTTGGCCACGACTGGCGGTACTTTTTGTACCTGCTCGTGCAATCCAGCGATTTTGTAGGTGTTATAGAACGGCCGCGTCAGACTGCAGACAGATTGCGAAATGGCACTGCGGTCTTCAAAGCCCGTGGCAGTTGCCACTGCGCCTTTGGGCGGCTGGCAGCCTTCAAGGATGTCTTTGACCGGCGTGCCCCACACGAACACAAACAAGCTGAGAATGATCCATGGCGCCCAGACGCGCAGACCGCTTTTTTGTCCTGATGTTGACGGCGCGACCGAGGCCGGCACAGCGGGCGTATCGGCGCTAAAGCCCGTTGGCATCTCCGTCATCGGATTGGAAGGCTGCCAGAATTTGAGGAAGAGCGCCAAACATCCCATCGAACAGATGGCGGCAACCACGTTGACGAGCCACGGCCCGTGATAATTCGAAATCAAAAACTGTGGCACGGCAAATGAAACGCCGGCCACCAAGATCGCGGGCCAAATTTCGAGCATCTTTCGGAAGCCGACAAACGCCCAAATCAGCCAGAAGGGCACGAGCACGCAGAACGGCGTCAACTGCCGGCCCACTGTGGCGCTGATCTCGAGCAGATCCAGTCCCGTCACCGCAGCGAGCGTGATAACCGGCGTGCCAAGCGCACCGAAGGCCACGGGTGCCGTATTCGCGATGAGCGAGAGACCCGAGGCCGCAAGCGGGGAAAACCCGAGTCCGATCAGCATCGCGGACGTCACTGCGACAGGCGTGCCAAAGCCGGCTGCACCTTCAAAAAACGCGCCGAGCGAAAAAGCGATAAACAGAAGCTGGATGCGCCGGTCGTTTGAAATCCCTTGAATGGACGATTGCAGCCTTAGAAAATCGCCCTTCTCGTTCGTCAGATTGTAGAGAAACATGACGTTGAGGATGATCCACCCGATGGGCAGAAGTCCGAACGCGGCCCCGTATCCAGCCGCTAGCGCTGCCTTCTCAGGCGGCATTCCGAATGCGAAAATCGAGACCGCCAGCGCCGAGATGAGACCCAGGATTGCGGCGTAATGCGCTTTGATTTCAAACAGCGCAATCGAGCCCAACAGCACGAACACCGGGATCGCTGCAACAAGCGCCGATACCGCCATGTTGCCAAACGGATTATAGACTTGCTGCCAGATCATTCCTGAAATCCCCCTCGTGATGCGGCCCGCTCTTGAGTTGCGGCGGGCTTTGGGCAGCACTCTAACAGGTCCGGCCAACTCGGCCATGCCGGCAAACGGCTCAGGCAAACAATTTTTAGGATTGGGAAAGCCCGGCCCCAGACCAATGCTGCAATGCGAAGGCTGCAGCCGGTTCGATAAAGACTCTCCATAAATCTCGACGCATCTTGCCGAGGGCATCCCGGAGGATTATTTCAAAACAAGGCGCAAACGGGCGAGGGCATGCGTCAGCAGGCCGATCAAGGAGATAGATCATGACCACCGCCACCCAAACGCCCCTGGCCCAAGCCCCGCTGGCCCAAAACCCCGTGACCGAAACAAAGTGCCGGACAATTTCCGACGCCGACGTCAAACGCTTTTTCATCGGCAAGCACGTGACGGGTTGCGCGGTCTGCGGGCACTATGAATGGCGCGTCGAGAGCGACCTGAAAGATATCCCCTGCCACCGTGTTTCGGGGCCGTCCGAGGGCCAACTCGATATCGTCGTCACCGTCTGCCAGAACTGCGGTATCGTCGGCCTGTATGATCGCGCGATTCTGGGAAAATGGCTCGATTGCCATAGCCGCTGATGTGGGCCCTGATCGTTCGGCAAGGTGGGCAGAAACGATTCCATGAAAAAAATTGCCAAGCAGTGCCGGGTCGACGTTGGAGAAAGCGTCGATCTCAAGAAGCGGCCGGCCGCCATCGATCCTGTCTACACATCAAAAGAAGATTATAAGCGCCTCCTTGGCGAACACATCGCGCGGCTCAACGCCAAGCAAGAATTGCTGTTTGCATCGAACGCTCATGCCGTCCTCATCATCTTTCAGGCCATGGACGCGGCCGGCAAGGACGGCTGTATCAAGCACGTCATGTCGGGCGTCAATCCGCAGGGCTGCGATGTGTTCAGCTTTAGCCCGCCGAGCCCGGCCGAGTTGCAGCACGACTTCCTGTGGCGGGCGGCCCGCGATTTGCCTGCTCGCGGCAAGATCGGGATTTTCAACCGCTCCTACTACGAAGACGTGCTGATCGTTCGCGTTCATCCGGAGATCCTCCAAGCCGAGGCACTGCCCGATGACGGAGACCCTGAAAAAATCTGGCCCGAGAGATTTCGCTCGATCAACGGTCTGGAGCGCCATCTGCATGACAACGGCACCCGCGTCATCAAATTCTTTTTGCACGTCTCCAAGGACGAGCAGAGGAAGCGCCTGCTCGCCCGTATCGACGAACCGGCAAAGAATTGGAAAATCAAGCCGTCCGATATCGAAGAACGCAAATTCTGGAAGCAATACCGCAAAGCTTATGAAGCGTGTCTGACGGCGACCAGCACCGCGGAAGCGCCGTGGTACATCGTACCCGCCGATGACAAGCTGACCGCGCGGTTGATCGTGTCCGAGATTATCTTCGAGACGTTGGACGATCTGAAGATGGCTTATCCCGAACCCAAGCCCGAGCGCGCCCAAGAACTGATAGCGATGCGCAAGGCGCTGGAGAAAGGGGAAGATTGATGGGTTGGTGGAGCCGAGGGGGATCGAACCCCTGACCTCGTCATTGCGAACGACGCGCTCTCCCAGCTGAGCTACGGCCCCAACACCTAAGCATTTAGGAGGCGGGGCTGAAAGTTGTCAAGAATTGCGCTTGGCTACCGCGCACCGGCCTCGGATGCGGCGCGCCGGACGCTTGCGAGGACGCCGCAATGCGGGCTACATGCACGCCAATCGCAACACCCAAAGGCGGATCATGATCGAACTTCTCGGCTTCATCAGTTACCTGATCACCCTTTACACCTACATCATCATCGCCGGCGTGGTCATGAGCTGGCTGATGGCCTTTGGCGTCATCAATGGCCATAACCCGATGGTGCGCTCGATCTGGCAGGGCCTGAACGCCTTGACCGAGCCATTGCTCGGCCCGATCCGGCGCAAGCTGCCGAATATGGGGGGCATCGATATTTCCCCGATCATCCTGTTGCTGGCCTGCACGTTTCTGCAAGCGGTCGTGCTGCCGAATATCGCCAAGGCCTTTGTTTGAGTGACGGCGCGGATCGCCCGGCTCACAAGGTTCGGCCTTGGAGGATCACGGGCGGCAACGCCGGGCGGCAGGGCGCCGCGTGCGTCATTGTGCGCTTTCGCTTAACGCCGAAATCGTCCAAAGATAGTATCGACGGGTTGGACATCACTGCTGAGGGCCCGGCCTTCAAGGTGCGGGTGCGCGCGGTTCCCGAAGACGGCGCGGCCAATGCGGCGCTCGAACGGCTGGCGGCGGCGTGGCTTCAAGTTCCGAAGTCTGCCGTTTCGCTAATCTCGGGCGCCAAATCGCGCGTCAAGACTTTGGCCATCGGCGGCGATCCGGCAATCCTCGACAAAAAGCTGCAAGCCAAATTCACGGAAGTTTCCAAAAACACGTTCAACATATAAGCGGAGGACGACGCCGATGGCGGAACCTAAGATCATCGACGGCAAGAAGATCGCGGCTGAAGTGCGCGCCCAAGTCGCCACCGAAGTCGCAAGGCTGCTGAAGGAAAACGGCGTCAAGCCTGGCCTCGCCGTGGTGCTGGTCGGCGAAGATCCGGCGAGCAAGGTCTACGTCAAGAACAAAGCCCAGCAAACCGTCGAAGTCGGCATGAACTCGTGGGAGCATAGATTGCCCGCTGAGACCAGCGAGGCCGACGTGCTGGCGCTGGTCGACAAGCTCAACAACGACAAGGCCTGCCATGGCATCCTGGTGCAGTTGCCGCTGCCCAAGCATATCAATGCCGAGAAAGTTTTGAACTCGATCGACCCCAACAAGGACGTCGACGGCTTTCATCCCGTCAACGTCGGCCGGCTGTGGGTTGGCGAAAAATCGCTGGTGCCGTGCACGCCGACCGGTTCGATCATTCTGGCGAAGTCGGTGTCGCCGAGCCTCGCTGGCATGAATGCCGTGGTTATTGGGCGTTCCAACATTGTCGGCAAGCCGGTGGCGGCGTTGCTGCTGCGCGAAAACTGCACGGTGACTATCGCGCACTCGCGGACCCGCGACCTGCACGGCGTCATCAAGGGCGCGGACCTCGTGGTCGCAGCAGTCGGTATTCCCGAGATGGTGCGCGGCGATTGGATCAAGCCCGGCGCTATTGTGATCGACGTCGGAATTAATCGCATTACCGGTCCGGACGGCAAGGGACGACTGGTTGGCGACGTCAACTATGGCGAGTGCGCACGGGTGGCTGGTGCAATTACGCCAGTGCCGGGCGGCGTTGGACCGATGACCATCGCTTGCCTCTTGCGTAATGCCGCGCAAGCTGCTGCTATGCAGAACGGTCTTAAATCTGCTTTCGCGTGAGAGCTGACAAGGCGCACCGTTTCCGCCGCAAGCGGCAGTTTCTGCAAGCGGGCTACGAGATGCGCTGAACCTTGAGCGAGGAGCTCTCATGTGAATACTCAGCCGGAGGCGCAAGTCTCCGGCTTTTTTGTTTTTTGGGTGCCCCTCAGATTGGCCGCCCCAAACGGCCCCCTCATCCGGTCCTTCGGACCACCTTGTAACTCTGATCCCCGCACTTCGGATATAGTCCAACGTGCGGTGAAGGGCGGGAGGTCGCCTCCCAAGGGAGAAGGAGGACGCCCCCT
>JANLYX010000042.1:0-7202 GCA_031365865.1 Hyphomicrobium sp.
CGGCCCCCGGCAGGGCTTTGAACACACGCAACCGGCACGAACAAAACTTTCGAGGGCCAGTGCCAATGACATGGTTGACGTCGGCCGCAAGACTTCCGGGCAAGTCTCTGCATGTCGGCATCGCCCTTTGGCACGCCGTCGGCCGACTGGGTTCGCGTCAAGTCTCGCTAAGCAACATCGATGCTAGCGGGTTCGGCCTCAATCGGAACGCAAAGTACCGCGCCCTGCTTTGGCTCGAAGCTGCCGGACTAATTTTGGTCAAAAGGAAGCTTGGGCAGACTCCCATTGTGACCGTTTTGAAGGATGTGGCCACTCATGATTGAAAGCCAAAATAGGCTTGCGCTGCTGCCCCGCATTATCCGCTTCCGCGATGCGCCATTCTACCTCGGCATGGACCGAAATCGGTTTAATTCGGAGGTCCGCCCGCACCTTACCGAGGTGCCTATAGGCACACAGGGTGTCGGCTTCGATCGACTTGATCTTGATGCTTGGTTCGAGGACTATAAGTCCCGCAACGGGCGTCCCGCTCGGAAAGGAGAAACATCATGGGACGCAAACAAGTCCCCGGCCTCATCATGCGGGCCGGGATCTGGCATATCGACAAACGCTTCCTCGGGCGGAGAGTTTGCCAAAGCACTGGCACAGCTCAACTCGAAGAAGCCGAACAGTACCTCGCAAGGGTGATGGAACAAACACGGCAAGCCCAAGTCTACGGCGTCAGGACTACTCGAACCTTCGAGCAGGCCGCGGCAAAGTTCGTGCTGGAGAACCAGCACAAGCGGAGCATCGATGATGACGTAAGCCGTCTAAAAGGGCTATTGCCTTGGATTGCGACATTGCCTTTGGATCGAATCCACCGGGGTAGCCTTCAGCCATGGATCGACTCACGCCGGCGCGCTCGTATCGCTGTTGGGACGATCAATCATGGGCTTCAGATCGTCCGCCGCATTACGAACCTGGCGGCAGGCGAATGGGTCGACGATCAAGGGCTGACTTGGCTGCAGGCGGCTCCCAAAATCAAGCTTTTGGTCAACAACGAAAAGCGCGCACCTTATCCGCTCAGTTGGGCGGAGCAGACTGCGCTATTTCGATTGCTGCCTGAACACTTGGCCGACATGGCGCTTTTTGCCGTCAACACGGGCTGCAGAGATCGAGAGGTCTGCACTCTTCGCTGGGAATGGGAGGTGGCGGTACGCGAATTGCAAACCTCGATCTTCATCATCCCAGGCGACCGAGTGAAGAACGGACAAGAAAGGCTCGTGGTCTTGAACCGCGTCGCAATGTCAGTTGTCAACGCACGCCGTGGCCATCACCCCGAATACGTTTTCACCTACAAAGGAAAT
Source organism: Hyphomicrobium sp. (assembly GCA_031365865.1). Taxonomy (GTDB): domain Bacteria; phylum Pseudomonadota; class Alphaproteobacteria; order Rhizobiales; family Hyphomicrobiaceae; genus Hyphomicrobium_B. Next base: position 1,344 of record JANLYX010000042.1, read on the forward strand.
CCAATTCGGACGATGCTGAACTACGCTTGGCGGCGATCACGCGTGTCGGCAGGCTTAGCCCACGTTCGAGTTCATGACTTGAAGCACACGTTCGGCCGCAGACTTCGTGCCGCTGGCGCGAGCTTTGAGGATCGGCAAGATCTCTTGGGACATCGCTCGGGTCGGATCACGACGCACTATTCGGCGGCGGAGCTTTCGCGGTTGTTGGAAGCCGCCAACAGTGTGTGCGAGCAGAACGGAACACGACCAGAATTACTGGTTTTGCGGGGTGCGCTGCATCGTGACTCCCGCAAAACTCCCGCAAAAATCACAGTCTGTTCCCCACGGCGTCTGCTAAGTAGCTGATAAGGTTGGCTGGGATGGAAGGGTTCGAACCTTCGCATGGCGGAATCAAAATCCGCTGCCTTACCACTTGGCTACATCCCAACGACGCTGTCCGGAAAATCCGGAGAGGCGCGCGCACCATAGTGACGGACGCGCGACCATTCAATGGCAAGCTTGGGCCGCAAAGCGCGGCCAATTTCCTCATTTCTCCCATGAAGTTGCAGGCCAAGCACTGGTCGTCATGGATCTACAGGCAACGCTTGCGGATAGAAATTGCTGCCGCTATAAAGCCCGCTCGCTTGGGCGGCCGGTTTTTTTGCGGTCTGCCCAAGCTTTAAGCCTTCGTCAGGCTGACGGTCGGTGCGGAGCGTAGCGCAGCCTGGTAGCGCACTTGCTTCGGGAGCAAGGGGTCGGAGGTTCAAATCCTCTCGCTCCGACCAACGGCTTTTTTCGTTTCGGCGGGCCTTGGCCGGTAGCACGGGGCGGGCGCGGCAACGGCCGGAATCAAATTCGATGGATGGCCAATCTTCCAGCAATAACCTGTCGTTCAAGACCAGCATGGCGTTTGCCTATGGGACGCCGGCGCCCATGGGGCCGGGAATTGTTCGCATTGTCGCCGACAACCCCGGGCATTTTACGTTCAAGGGTACCAATACCTATCTTGTTGGCTCAACCCGCCTTGCCGTCATCGATCCCGGGCCCGATCTGCCAGCGCATCGCGAGGCCATTGTGCGCGCGGCGGCATCGCGGCCGATCACCCACATCATCACAACGCATGCGCACCGCGACCACGTCGATGGCGTCAAAGCCTTGCAAGATCTGACCGGCGCCAAAACAGCAGCTTACAAGCGAACTTTTGCGCCGCCCATCCTCGCGAAGGATGGGCCGTCCGGCCGCGATTTCATCGACTATGATTTCGTGCCGGACATCAACCTCAAGGGCGGGGACGTTATCGAAGGGGGCGATTGGGGCCTGACCGCCATCCACACCCCGGGCCACGCGCCCGATCATCTGTGCTTTGCCCTAAGGGGCCGGGACGTGGTGTTTTCAGGCGACCATGTCATGGCCTGGAACACGACCGTGATCGCGCCGCCGGAAGGCCGCATGGCAGACTATATCCGCTCCCTCGAAATTCTGCTGGACCGCGACGATCAGGTTTTTCTTCCGGGTCACGGTGGGCGGCTTGAGGCACCCCAGCGCACCGTCAAAGCCTATCTCTTGCACCGGCGCTGGCGCGAACAGGCGATCCTCAAAGCGCTCAAGGACGGAGCGCAGTCTATTCGTCTGATCGTCCCCGAGATTTACCAGGGGATTTCCCCTCATCTTTTGCCGGCGGCGACCCTGTCTGTCCAGGCTCACGTCGAGCATCTGATCGAGAAAGGCCTTGTTTCAAGCGACCCACCACTGACCCCGGACCGTGCACTAACGGCCGTTTGACAGTCTTGCCGTCTTTGCCGGTACCGGGTCTTGTGCCGGGTGCTCGACGACCGCCCGTATTGGGCACGCTGGCTTCCAGCCGGCCGACGATTTCTTTCAGGATATGACGGACGCGCTCGCTGTTACGGCCAAAATCGCTGTGACCGTAGCGCGATGCCGAACGAACGTCGACGCGAGACGACTTGTCGTCTCCGATGACGCGGATCGCGACGTCGTCCGCAAAGCCCATGATGAGAGTCTTGTCTACGACCTCTACAAGGCCGCTCGAATTTGCGCCCTGCCCGGGCGGCGTCTCGGCAAGAATTCGCATCTTGAGCTTGCCAAGGGCCTGCAGAACGATATCGAAGGTTTCCGTCGCGCTCCGCGGAATTTGCAGCGTCTTTAAATCCGGATACGCCGCGAGTTGAACGGCCTTGAAGCGGTCTGCGGGATAACGCAGCGGATTGGTCGGACCAATGCGCCACTTGGCAATTTCAACGAATTCGGGGGGATGCTCAACGTCGGTGGTGATGTCGTTAAGATCCGGCCATTCGCGGCTCACGGCCCATAGGGCAACCGGCACGGCCGACAGCGAGAGTCCGAGGACGGCGGCGAATATCACCCGCGGCGCGCCCTGCCGGCCAGTCACCCAAATGTCCAGCCCGGCGATCAAGGCCATGGCCAGCGCCAACGCGGCTCCAGCAAATGCCGAGGCGGCGATGTTAAGCGCAAGAGGCGTCGGCATTGCAAATAGCCGGTGCAAGATTAGCGTCACCGCCAGCAAGACGCCGCAGAACAAGCCGATGCGGCTCGACCAGCGAGCGAATAACGACGGCGGCTGATCGGCAGCATATTCTATCCGCGCCATGCGTTCGTCTTATCCTTGTCATCCGACAACCGTTCCGGCCGAGACTTAGTTCGGCGGGCGCGCCCAGCATAGCCGGAATTCGGTCAAAAACGCGAACGATCCACCGGCAATCGCGGCGTCGCGGGCGATCCCTCCGAAGCTAAGGAAAAAGCCGGGTCTTGTTCCAACTCTCAGCCGGTGTCGAGCGCTTGAAAACCACCCGGTCATGCAGCCGAAAGGGCTGGCTCATCCAGAATTCGATCTCAACGGGCGTGATGCGAAAGCCCGACCAATGTGGGGGCCTCGGAATAGCGGCGCTGGCGAACTTCGCTTCGTATTTCGCGACCTCGGCCTGCAACGCGCGCCGGCTTTCGAGGGGCCGCGATTGCCGGGACGCCCAAGCTCCGATGCGGCTGCCGATGGGGCGGGTTGCGTAATAGGCGTCGGCCTCGGCCTCGCTGACAACCGAGACGTTGCCGCGAACCCGGATTTGGCGTTCAAGGCTCTTCCAATGAAAAACCAGAGCGGCGGCGCGATGTTTGAAAATTTCCTGGCCCTTGGCGCTTTCAAAGTTCGTGAAAAACACAAATCCGCGGTTGCCGGTTTCGGGACCATCCAGTCCTTTGAGAAGAACCATCCGGACATTCGGCATTCCGGCATCATCGATTGTTGCGAGCGCCATGGCGTTGGGGTCGTTGGGCTCGCTCAATTCAGCTTCTTTCAGCCAGGCCGCGAACAATGAGAACGGCTCATCGGCGCTAGTGAAATCGGCTCCGCTGGTCTGTTGAGTTGCATGGACGGTCATGCCAAATTCCTTGAATTCCATTAGGGCCGGCGGATTTAGACACGGTCTTTCAGCGCTCTTTAACCATACCATGGGCAAACTCACGGCGTGTTCCGCTGTTCGCGGATGTTAGCGTCATTTAGAGTTGAGTGCAGCGTCATGAGTTCCAATTCGTCTATTTTCCCGCTCCTCGCGGCTGGCCTTACCGCCTTTGCGCTGGTCGCCAGCGTGTTCGTTGCCAGCGATTTCGCAGCCGCCGCCGAACAAACCGCTGCGTCCTCGCCAGCGGGTTGCGGCTGTCCCGGTGATGGTAAAGGCGCAACCAAACCCAAATTTGCCGATCTCAAAGCCCCGCTTGACGAGAGCGACGAGATTGCCGTGCTTGAAAGCGTCCAATTTGCCTTGACCGAGGTTGCCGATGGGTCGTCATATGTCTGGCATCGCAGTCATGGCCGGCTGTCGGGTATCGTCAAGCCCACGACGTCTTTCAAGGATCCAAAGGGCAACGTCTGCCGCCATGTCCTCGTTGTGTTGAACGGCGCGGACGATACCAAGAAGACCGAAACCGTGGCCTGCCGCCTGGCTTCCGGAGTATGGCAGCTCGACGGCTGATTCATGCAATGATTTGAGAGCTTTCGTGCACTCTCCCCGTTGCGCTGCTATGACCCTGTCTGCGATCTGGACCGAAGCGCCCATTTGTGTAGGATGCCCGCCGGGTTACACCCCGCCATCTCTACGAAACGAGGGTCGATAAGCCGATGACGGCAGTTGAGGCGAACACAGGCGTGGCCACCGGCAATCTCATGGCCGGCAAGCGAGGCTTGATCATGGGCGTCGCCAACAACCGCTCCATCGCTTGGGGCATCGCCAAAGCCTGTTCCGCGCAAGGCGCCGAGCTGGCGTTCACGTACCAAGGCGACGCGCTGAAAAAGCGGGTCGAGCCCCTCGCCGCCGACATTGGCTCGTCACTCGTCCTGCCCTGCGACGTGACGGATACGGCCTCGATGGATGCCGTGTTCGAAACCCTCGCCAAGACTTGGGGCCGTCTCGACTTCATGGTCCACGCGATCGCCTTCGCCGACAAGAACGAGCTCGACGGCCGGTATGTCGACACCTCGGAAAAAAACTTCACCCAGTCGCTGCTGATTTCTTGTTACTCGTTCACGGCTCTGGCCCAGCGCGCCGAAAAGCTTATGACCAACGGCGGATCGCTGCTGACGTTGACATACTACGGGGCCGAGAAAGTCATGCCCCATTACAACGTCATGGGCGTCGCCAAAGCCGCCCTTGAAGCGAGCGTCCGTTATCTCGCCTCCGATCTCGGCAAGAACAATATCCGCGTCAACGCGATCTCGGCGGGTCCCATCAAAACCTTGGCGGCGTCCGGCATTTCGGACTTCCGCTACATTCTGCGCTGGAACGAGTACAATTCTCCGCTCCGGCGCACCGTGACGATCGACGAGGTCGGGGCCTCCGGCATGTATCTGCTTTCGGACTTGTCGCGCGGCGTCACCGGCGAGATTCATCACGTCGATAGCGGCTATCATGTCCAAGGCATGAAAAACGAAGATGCGCCGGATATCTCGGTCGTGAAAAGCGACGGCGCTTGAGTGCCATGAGCGCACGCCTGCCGGTCTTGAACCACATCTTGAAGCCGGGCGTCACGCTTTATCTGGTCCGCCACGGTGAGACCGATTGGAACAAGGACCAGCGCTATCAAGGTCAAGCCGACATTCCATTGAACGGCACCGGCCGGCAACAAGCCGCCCGCAACGGCGTCATTTTGAAATCGCTGATGCCAGGGATCGCTCAAGCAGACTTTGTCTCGAGCCCCTTGTCGCGTGCCGTCGAGACCATGGAAATTCTCCGCCGCAACATCGGTCTGGATGCCAAAGCCTATCGGCTCGACGCGAATTTGCTGGAAGTCCATTACGGCCATTGGGAAGGTCACCTCGCTTCCGAATTGGCGCAATCCGATCCCGAGGGCGTCGCGGGCAAATCCGGCGACGCCTTTGGCTGGCGGCCGCGAGGTGGCGAGAGTTACGCCGATCTGATGGTCCGCGTCAGCGCGTGGTTGAGAACGGTTGAACGCGATACCGTCGCGATCTCGCATGGTGGGGTCAGCCGGGTCGCGCGCGGCGCCGTGCTCGGCCTCGACACCGCCGTTGTGCCAACCCTCGACGTTCCGCAAGACAAAGTGCTGGTGCTGCGCGACGGCGCAATGAGCTGGCTGTGAAAGAGCCTAGAGCATAACGAACATTGATTGAATCGCACGGCGACGAGAGGCTAAGGCGGTGTCTGCTCCTCCCCCCTTGTGGGGGAGGTTGGGAGGGGGGAACTCCGTGACCATCGAATTTAATGTCAGATGCTAAATCGAAAGCGTCCGGGATTCCCCCCACCCCCGCCCACCCCACAAGGGGGGGGGAGAAAAGGCAGCAAATAATGAGGTAAAAACAGCGCCGCGGTCGAATTGTGGCTTACACCTATC
>JANLYX010000063.1:0-3169 GCA_031365865.1 Hyphomicrobium sp.
CGCGCCACGCAATGGCTCTGGACATATAACAACGACCGCCCCAACATGGGGCTTGGCGGGATCACACCCGCTCAGAAATTGAAACTGCAAACCGCCGCGTGAGTTCTACGATTGAGCCCCGCTAAAAACGGGGGGATTACCTGTCCTCGACTTTCGCCCGAATGGACGCATCAGTTGCGTCACGAGCGCCGGTTAGCCGTGTGCCGACTTTTTAGGGGCCCTGCCTCACGAAACGCGGGGCTTTAGCTGGTGGAAGCGCCGATTGGGCCGCGTCCTTGAACCCTTGGAGCCCACATGACGAGCGGCCGGCCGATTCTTGGACGCCTTTCGAAACGCGGCAGCAAGTAGCTGCGCATGCCTTTCAGGCAGGCGGCCCAACGTGATCCTGACGCGGAGAAGTTCAGCCTCGGGCCCCGGCTCACCGGTGCAGCCATCCGCCTGCATCGAAATAAGCTCGCAGCAGCGCTGGCGGTCTAGCTGCTGCGTTTCTCAACGAAGCTCGCGATTGAGATTGCTGCATGGAACAGATGAAAATACGCACCCAGAGTCTGTTATACAAAATGGCCGCCAACCGGCCTGTCCGCTAATAAGACCAAAGGTGCGTGCGTCCTCCCATCAAGGCCACGACTTCGCGTCGAACAAACAGGCCGGATACATATCAGCGACTTCCGATGCACATTGCAGATTCTCATTGTGGCACGCGGCCGGTCCATAAATTTTGTATAAAATTACTTTAAAGCGGATTTTAGGGCAGTAATCGAAGTTGGACCGCAGTAGCGCGTTGCACGCCGCAAGCCGGACGCAATGTTATCGCCTCAAGATCAAAGCAGCGTGCGCCGCTGGAGAACCAACGTGAAATTTATGTCCCTCTCCTTCTTGGTCTCAATGAGCATCCTGACCACCCCGATCCAAGCGCGCGATATGACTGATTGCGAGGCGCGTGCAACGCTCATTCTGCAAGTCGCAATGCTGCGCGAAAACTGCCCCCAGTATCCGTTGACCGAATACGGCGCGACACGTGAACATGCGTTCTCCAGATCTTTTTCTGCAGTCTGCGGCGAAGACGTGATGGAAAGAGCCAAACTTCGGCTCGTACAGGACATCGTCAGGGGCAATTCCCAGCTTCGGCCACTCGCCGATCAGGATAAGAAGTCCGATCTGACCTTGGAACTCTGCGCAACTGTGGCCGCAGAACTCAACGAACCATCCCATGACGACCACCACCCCCTGATCGTCGCCCCCGCCAGCCTGCCGAAGGAGCGACCGATGTCGCGGACAAGGTAACCTTCAAAGGCTCTACAGACAGCGCGAGGGCGGTATTCTTGAAGAAGCACGACGGTGCACGATCTTCCTCGAACCCGATCTCCGCCCCTGCTCGTACGTATTGGCCCAAGTCACTTCAAGTCTGGACATGGCCGACAATGTGAACAGTGCTGCCAAGTCGAAGTGACAGATGTCGGACACAGTCTGGTCGGAGTACAGGAAGTTGGCTGCGGTGAGCGACCGGTTGTTAGCTGCCAAACTACCTGGTTTGCTGCTCGATAGCCATCGACGATCACTTGCTTCGTGTTGTGATTCGAAGCGCCATTCCTCCCGTCAAGTTTCGCACAAGCTAGTCGGGTTCCCCTTTACGAGGGGTGACAAATGGACAGCAAGCGATTCGACATCGTCACAATCGGTAATGCGATTATTGATATCGTGCAGAGATGCGACGAAGCTTTTATCGCATCGACTTGCCTTCCCAAAAGCCATATGACCTTGGCCCCAGACGCTGCTTCGATAGAAATACTCCTGAAAAGACTGCCGGCTGGCTATGAGGTGGCGGGCGGCTCGGCGGCCAATACTGCTGTGGGCATCGCATCATTTGGTGGCAAATCAGTTTTCATTGGCAAGGCAGCGGATGATCGATATGGAAGAGCTTTGCGTCATGATCTTCGGGGTGTTGGCGTATCGTTCGACACAGCGCCCGCATTAGCCGTCGGGAAAGTGACCGCCCGATCGCTGATTCTGACCGGCCCGGACGGGCAACGCACTATGTACACTTATCTGGGCTGCAGCCCGGAGTTGGACGCTTCCGCCCTTGACCCCGCCATTATAGGGGCTTCTCGGATCGTCTATCTTGAGGGATACCTCTTTGACCGCGATACAGCCAAAGCTGCGTTCCGCACGGCCTGCACCGTAGCGTCTAGAAGTGGCACCGCCACTGCCTTATCATTGTCCGACTCTTTGTGCGTTGAGCGTCACCGAGAGGATTTTCTGCGCCTGATCCGCTCGGGCGTCTCCATTTTGATAGCCAATGAGAGCGAGATTGCGGCTCTCTATGGCACGCCTCTCTTTGAATATGCCGTCCGGCAAGCGTCCATTGATGTGCCGATCGCAATCATCACACGCGGTCCGCGTGGTTCGGTGATCGCCTCAAAAAGCGGTATAGTCGAAGTTCCGGCCGAACCTGTCAAAAGGCCAAAGGACGTCACGGGTGCGGGTGATATGTATGCGGCTGGAGTACTCTACGGAATCGCCCATGGAATGAGCCACGGTTCGGCAGGGCGGTTGGGCAGTTTTGCAGCGGCCGAAATAATCTCGACTGTCGGCGCCCGGCCAGAAGTTCGGCTCGGTCAACTTGCGCATTTACGCGGCCTACTTTCCTGAATTTGAGCGTATAGACGCCGGCCTGGGCTCTACAGGCTTGATGGTAAGCCCCCATCCGCATTTCCGACGGCCGATGCCGAAGCAGCCAGCGTGGAGTGCGGTAAACGTAATCCTCAAATGACATACCAAAGGTTTCCCGAAGACGCTGTTCTTCATGACGAATAACAAGCCGCGTCATCGCAAAAATATATACAACCACCGACGTCGAAGCGGCAGCTAGAGCGTGATCACTATTGATTGAATCGCGGGGGATTCCCAAGGGGCCGCGAATATGATTCAGGCTTGTGGGCTGGATTGGAGGCCAGCCCGCATGGTCCGACCCTATTCCCTTGATCTTCGTGAACGTGTTGTTGCAGCCGTCGAGAGCGGTCAATCGTGTCGTGCCGTCGCTGACACATTCGGCGTCAGCGTGGCGAGTGTCGTGAAGTGGTCGCAGCGTTTCCGGGCGACAGGGGATGCTTCGGCCAAACCCATGGGTGGCAAGCGGCCCGTGATCCTGGCCGGGCAGCGTGCGTTTGTC
>JANLYX010000070.1:0-23410 GCA_031365865.1 Hyphomicrobium sp.
GTGTGATGGCGCGCCGTATAGCCGACGTTATCGAGGTCGTTGTGCTTGCCGCCGGCGCGAACGCATTTCTGCGACGACGCGGCGCGCGGAATGGCTCGGGTTTCCTGCCCCGTAAAGACGTTCTTGAATTGCACCATGCCGGCGTTGGTGAACATGAGCGTCGGGTCATTGCGCGGAACGAGCGGCGAGGATGGCACGATCTCGTGGCCTTGCTTGCCGAAGTAGTCGAGGAAGGAAGTGCGGATTTCGCTGACGCCAGCCATGAGATGCTTTCAAGTCGGATTAGGAGCCTGCCGGCTCCGGCGACGGCCGCGCCAAACAAAACCGGGCCGGAAACGGCAAGGCCGCCGTTGTAGCGGCGGCCTCAAGCCCTGTCCAGGAATGGCCAGCACACACACCACGGCCTCAGTGGCAACCCAAGACCTTGAACGTAGAGCGCCTTAGGAGCGCCGGGCCTTCGGAGCCTTTTTGGCTACTTCGTCGTCAGGCAGAACGCCGTCGGCGTCGGGCTCCTCGCCGTCGTCCTCGCCCGCTTACGGATTGACGAGAAGTTTCTCGACAATCAGACCGGCATTGGCGCGAATGGCACGTTCGATCTCAGCGGCGATTTTCGGGTTATCCTTCAAGTAGGTCTTAGTGTTCTCGCGGCCTTGGCCGATGCGATTGCCCTCGTAAGACATCCACGCGCCCGACTTTTCGACCACGCCGGCTTTGACGCCGAGATCGACAAGCTCGCCCATCTTCGAGATGCCTTCGCCGTACATGATGTCGAACTCGACCTGCTTAAACGGCGGCGCCACCTTGTTCTTGACGACCTTGACCCGGGTCTGACTGCCAACGACCTCTTCCTGATGCTTGATCTGGCCGATGCGGCGGATATCGAGGCGAACCGAGGCGTAAAACTTCAATGCATTGCCGCCGGTCGTAGTCTCGGGGTTGCCGAACATGACACCGATTTTCATGCGGATCTGGTTGATGAAGATGACCATGGTGCCGGACTTCGAAATCGACGCCGTCAACTTCCGCAAAGCCTGGCTCATCAGCCGGGCTTGCAGACCCGGCAGACTGTCCCCCATGTCGCCTTCAAGCTCAGCCTTCGGTGTCAGCGCCGCAACCGAATCGATGACCAGAACATCGACGGCGCCGGAGCGCACCAGCGTGTCGGCAATCTCCAAGGCTTGTTCGCCGGTATCAGGCTGGGAAATCAGCAGCTCTTCGATTTTAACGCCGAGCTTCTTCGCATAACCCGGATCGAGGGCGTGCTCGGCGTCTATGAAGGCACAGGTGCCGCCCTTCTTCTGAGCTTCCGCGATCACTTGCAATGTCAGTGTCGTCTTACCCGACGATTCCGGTCCATAAATCTCGACGACGCGGCCCTTGGGCAAACCGCCGATCCCGAGCGCGATATCGAGCCCGAGCGAGCCTGTCGAAATGGCTTCGATGTCGACCTTCTCGTTCGCGCCAAGGCGCATGATCGAGCCCTTGCCGAAGGTCTTATCGATTTGCGCGAGAGCCTGCTCCAGCGCCTGTTTCTTGTCCATTTTGCCCCCTTCGAGCACCGTCAAATCCGAGCGGTCCATGTGTCTCACCCTATCCCTATGGCAGTTGTGGCCTTTCTTCAATTAACCGTCTATGTACTTTATTTGTTCTCATCTGTCAATCATGATTTGTTCCTTTTTCGTTTCTGCATCCAGCGGCCCATGAAAATGCCGGACGGGCTGTCCCTCATCCGGCCGCACTGTCAGGCAATGGCTAAGTAAATTATATGCCGATCACTTGGGGCACGCCATGGAGCACATTCCAAGCGAGCCGCACGTAATCTCAAACGCCAATATGGTGTCCGGCCTCAAAGGCGGGGCACCCTCCGCCAAATCAATCGCCGCCAGCCAGCAGCGTATAATTTCCGCCCGTCGAGGTGACGTCTGTGGTGCGGGTGCGCTCTGTCGCAAAGCGCAATAGATAGTTCGGGCCGCCGGCCTTGGGGCCGGTACCCGACAAGCCCTCGCCGCCAAAAGGTTGCACGCCGACAACCGCGCCGATCTGGTTTCGATTGACGTAAAGATTGCCGACGCGCGCATGCTCGGCAACGTAATCGGCGACTTGCTCGATGCGGCTGTGCAGTCCGAGCGTCAGGCCGTAGCCGGTGGCATTGAGAGCGTTGATGACTTTGTCCAAGTGGCCGCGATCGAAGCGGATGACGTGCAGCACCGGTCCGAAGACCTCGCGCTCGATCCGCGACAAGCGGTCAAGTTCATACATCGCCGGTGTCACGTAAGTGCCTGCCCGGCAGGCTTCCGGCATCGCCACGTCGATCAACTCGCGGCCCTCGCGCTGCATCCGAACCTTGTGGCCTTCGAGCAGATCTTGCGATACTTCATCGATGACGGGACCAATGTCGGTTGCGTAATCGAAAGGATCGCCGACGTCGAGCGCGTCGATGGCGCCGATTAGCATGTTCTTGACGCGCGGCGCCGCATCGTCCTGCAGGAAAATCACCCGCGCCGCCGAGCAACGTTGACCGGCGCTGTCGAAGGCCGAATGCACGGCGTCGCGCACGACCTGCTCGGAGAGCGCGGAAGAATCCGCGATCATGGCGTTAAGCCCGCCAGTCTCGGCGATGAAGGGGATGATCGCGCCGCGCCGGTCCGCGAGCGCTTTCTGGATGGCCCACGCGGCTTCGTTGGAACCGGTGAAAGCGATACCCTGAACGCGGGCATCCTTGACCATGGCCTCACCGAGCTTGGCGCCGCCGGTCACGAGTTGCAAAACATCCTTGGGGATGCCCGCTTCATGCAACAGCTTGACGGCGAGGAAGCCGGTAATGGGCGTTTGCTCGGCGGACTTCGCGACGACTGGATTACCGGCCGCGAGCGCTGCTGAAATCTGGCCGGTGAAAATGGCGAGCGGAAAATTCCACGGCGCTATGCAGCCGAAGACGCCGCGAGCCCGCAACTCCAGCGTATTTTCTTCGCCCGTCGGACCGGCGAGCTTAATGGGGGCCGAGAACAGCCGGCGGGCTTCTGTCGCGTAATAGCGAAGATAATCGACAGCCTCGCGCAATTCCGCTTGCGCGGCTTCGAGCGTCTTGCCGGCTTCGCGCACCAGCACCGCCATCAACGTGGCGCGGTCGCGTTCGTAAAGATCGGCGGCGAGTTCGAGCATCCGGGCGCGCTCGGTGGCGTCGGTGCGGTCGAAGCGGTGGGCTGCTGCGGCGGCGGCCGTGATGGCGGCGTCGAGCTGGGCCGGCGTTGCAATCCTAACCGATCCGGCGCGCTCGCGATGATCGTGGGGGCAGAGTAAAACATTTGCTGTATCGCCGCCGGTCGTTGCCACTCCGCTTATGATCGGGCCAGCCGCAAATGGCACTTTGATGGCCTTGGCCATATCCTGTTGCAAATTCGAGCGCACGCTGCTCTCGGTCAACGCCAAGCCCGCGCTCGCTGTTCGCAGTGGAAGATAAATATCGCGCGGCCGCACCATCAGCGGCTTGCGCTCACCTGCCACCCGCTCGCGCTCGGCAATCTCGACCGGATCGGCGATGATCTCGGATACGGGCGTTTCTTCGTCGGCCAAGCGATTGACGAAAGAAGTATTCGCGCCGTTCTCCAGCAAGCGCCGAACCAGATAGCCGAGCAGATCCTCATGTCCCCCGACCGGCGCATAGATGCGAACCGGGCGCGCCGCCTTGTCATCGCCGGCGACCTCTTCATACAGAGCTTCGCCCATACCGTGCAGACGCTGAAATTCAAAGTCCGTGCCGCCGCCGGCGACGCGCGCCGAGGCAATCGAATGGGCATTGTGGGTGGCGAACTGGGCATAGAACGATTTAGAATCGGACAGCATCAGCCGCATCGCCGCGAGATACGAGACGTCGGAATAAAGCTTGCGCGAGAACACGGGATAATCGGCAAGGCCGCGCTCCTGCGCCCATTTAATCTCGCTGTCCCAATAGGCGCCCTTGACGAGGCGAACGGGAATGCGTTTTGCGGTCTGTTCCGACAAGCGCCGCATCCATCTGAGCAGCGGAACCGCCCGTTTGCCGTAAGCCTGAACAGCAAGTCCAAGACCGTTCCAACCTTCAAGTGCGGGATGAATGAAGGCCTCGCCAAACATCTGCGCGGTGATGTCGAGGCGGTCTTGTTCTTCCGCGTCAATGGTCAGTCCAAGTCCGCGGGCGCGCGCCGCCCGGGCGAGGGTGAGGATGCGCGGCGATAGTTCCGAAGTCAGTCGTTTCTCCTTGCCGGGCTCGAATCGCGGATAGAGCGCCGACAACTTCACGGAAATCGATGGCCGGGTAAATATCGCGTCCTGATGGGTTTGCAGCAGCGGTCCTGCCGCCGCGCCAACGGCCTCGATCGCCGCCATGTAGCGCTCAAAATAGCGCTCGGCGTCACGCTCGCAACGCGCCGCTTCACCCAGCATATCGTAGGAAAAACGCACACCTTGCGCTTCCTGCGGTTTGGCGCGGGCGAGTGCGGCTTCAATCGTCGAACCCAGAACGAATTGATCGCCGAGCAACTTGACGGCGTGGCGGACGGCTTGGCGGATCACGGGTTCGCCCGAGCGCGCAAACAGCCGCTTGATCGACTGAATTGGGTTGGCGCCCTTGGCATCTCTGAGTTTGACGATGCGGCCGGTCAGCATCAGGCCCCAGGTCGAGGCATTGACGAACATGCTGTCGGAGGCGCCGAGATGCTTTTCCCAGGCCCCGCCGGAAATCTTGTCGGCGATGAACTGATCGGCGGTCTCGCTATCGGGAATGCGCAACAGCGCTTCCGCAAGGCACATCAGAATGACGCCCTCGTCGGTGGCTAAGCCATACTCGTGCATAAAAGCGTCGATGCCTGCGTGCTTGCCCTTGTTGGCGCGGGCGGCATGCACGAGGCGGCGGGCGATGTCGGCGGCACGGCGGCGCTCGTCTTCGGTGAACACGGCGCGCTCGATCAGGCCGCCGGTCAAGCGGTGCTCATCGATCAAGTGATTGGCCGCGATCTCGTCCCGCGGCGGCAAGGTGCCAAGCACTACGGGTGTCTCACGCTTCAATGCCGCAACCATGCCGTCTCCGTGGACAAATTCGAACGATGCAAACGCTCGTGATTCGCGTGAGGGTTAATCCTATCAGATCCCAAGTCCGGCCGTCGCCTCCCGGCGGCGTCTTTCTGCTTGCCAAGTTCGGGGCTTGACGGCGTCTCTCGGGAGTGCGCAAAAAACCAATCCGCCCTAGCGCGCAGAGGTTGCGAGCCCGTGTCCAAGAAAATCAAAGTCGTTCGTACCGTCAAGGACTTGCGCAAACAGATTGATAAGTGGCGCGAAGCGGACAAATCGATCGCCCTGGTGCCAACGATGGGGGCCTTGCACGACGGCCATCTGTCGCTCGTCAAACTTGCCCACAAGAATGCCGGCCGGGTGGTGGTGTCGATCTTCGTCAACCCCACGCAGTTTGGCCCCAACGAAGACTTGGCCCGTTATCCGCGCGACGAAGCCGGCGATCTCGAAAAACTACAATCCGTCGATGCCGATCTGGTTTGGGCGCCAAGCGTGGCGGAGATGTATGGACCCGCGTTCGCGACGCGCATTGTTCCAGAAGGCGCGGCGCTCGGCTTGGAGGGCGACGTCCGCCCGCACCATTTTGGGGGCGTCGCGACAGTGTGCTGCAAGCTGTTCTCGCAAGTGACGCCAGACGTCGCCATCTTTGGGCAGAAGGATTATCAGCAGCTCTGCGTGTTGCGCCAAATGGTCCGCGATCTCAATTTGCCGCTCGAACTGATCGGGGCACCGACCAAGCGCGAAACGGACGGCTTGGCACTGTCATCGCGCAACGCTTATCTCAGCCCGGAGGAACGCAAAATTGCGCCGGCGCTGCACAAGGCCATTTCGGAACTGGCCGAAGCGGTTGCCGACGGGGCCGATATTGCCGCCGCCTTGGCTGGCGCTAAAGCCAAGGTCCTTGCCGCCGGCTTCAAGAAAATCGATTACATCGAGGTTCGCGACGCTGAAACGCTGTCGCCTCCGACCACGACGACCGCAGCCAAAGACCAGACCCTGCGCGTGCTCGCCGCCGCTTATCTCGGCAAGACCCGCCTCATCGACAATGTCGAAGTTTGAGGCGCGAGCGCAGCGAGGACTATTATTTCCAATCGCTACTTCTGCCCCTCCGGCGCTAATGCGGCGGGTGCCGGAGCCTTGGGTATGACGCCGAGCGTACTCAGAATTTGGCTTAGCACGCCGGGTGAAGCAGGTGCCACCTCTTGGGACCCGTTCGTTGTGGTCGAAGCTAGCTGCGGCTTAGCAACGGCCGCTGCCGATTGCACGTGTTGAGCGGCGCGCTTTTGCGGCGCACGGGCGGTCTCTATCCGTTTTGCAGCTTTCCTGCGCGCACTTTTGTGCTTCGCAGATTTAACATGAGCAACCTCGGCCGGTCTCTTCATCGCTATGGCTGGTTTAACCTCGGCACGCAATTCAACCGTCATCTTGCCAGCGGGGACGCCGTCACCCGCTATGGTTTCGATCTCGGCTTTCACTGGCCGCTCAAGACCGGCAGGCAGCGTTAAAACCAGCTTATCGAGATCGGCGGCAGCCAAAACCCAGGCATGACCGGCAACCCGGGCGCCTGCCGAGAACGAAGCTTTTGGCGGCAAATTACGGACGATGAGCACCGAAAGGGGATCAGACTCGGCGGTACGCCTGCTTTTGGCAGAACCGGGTGAGCCCAACGCTTGGTGCGTCTCAGACCCTTGGGATGCAAAATCTGGCTGACCGATAGGCGGCAATCCAAGCGATAGCCCTGGCGCGAAATCAAAGCGCGCTTCGCCTTCAGAGGACGGCGGCTGCGTCTGATCGTCGATGCCGCCGGATGGGTCACCGCTTTTGGATGCGGGATTTGCAAAACGCTCGGCCAAAGCGTCAGCCGCGCTATTGCGGGCGGCATGCGGATCGATGGTTGCCGCGACCCGCAACCACAGCCCAGCGGTCACGGTTGCTACAAAAAGAAATGAAACGTCGGCGAGCACGATCTGACGCTGCGCAGGCGGTAGCGGTGGCGGGAGATGCTGGGATGCGAAGGTTGTCAATGGCCTTAAAAATTTTGGCCATTGTCTGCCATGCCGCCCCGTCGAATGGCCGGCATAAATGTGATCGACGATTGAAAAATCATTGCTGCCAAAATTGACCGTGCCGGTATCCCGCCAAAACGTCGACACCCGGATAATTCTCATGAAACTCCCGGCACAGGCGCCGAGGGATTTTCCGCCATACATGGGCTTAACTCCAAGCAACAAAAACCGCGTGTTTGCGCCGGCACTTTGCGCGGAACGCGCATCGCCTTTGCCAACCGACTTGTCCCGCACTTGGCGTTCCGTGCTTAAAAAATGGAGGAAACCCGCACCCGCACTTAAAATTTGGAACGCTTGAACTTGAAGTTAAATGCAAAGCGCGCGTTAACCCAGCCCCCACGCCCAATCATGGTTGAGAATGCGTTTATTGTTTACACGCCCGAAATTAATCGGCGCGTGCGGCCACGGCTCGAGATCGGAGCTTTAAGGAAAAACGCTTACTTGTCGTCTGGCGCTAGCGCTGGCGAGGCCGGCTCGGGCGAGATCAAGCCCAGGTTGGTCAGAAGCTTGGTCAACATTCCCGGCGATTGAGACTTGGTATTTTTGCCGGCATCCTCGCGCTCGGACGCAGCCTGAGCGGGCGCGCTCTGCTTTTCAGTCGCGGCTGTGCGGGTGGTCCAGCCGGAGCGTTTCTGCGGCACCCGCTCGGAAGCGGCCGTCTCAACCGGCTTCGCCACTTTCTTGCGGACGCTCTTGCGCTTTTCGGGTTTAACCTGGGCTGCTTCGGACTTCTTTGGAACCGTCACTTGTTTTTCCGGAGCCGGCGCCACGGGGGATTCCGTCGCGGCATGGATGGCAGCGTCAATGGCGGCCGCGTGCTTGCGCGATAACTTCGGTGCCGGTTGGTCGTCCCCGGGCGCTTCGGGAGCCGGCTCGGCATTGCCCTCCAACGCAGGACTCGTTTCCGGCGAAGTTGTCGCCGCCAGTGAGGCCGGCGCAAGTTTGAGGCTCGGCGCAAAGTTCAGACGCACTTCGCCGTCGGCGAGCGGAACTGCGGTGGCCTCGGGCTGAGATGCAGCGTCCGTTGATTGTTCGGCTGTGCCGGAACCGGGATCAGCAAATCTTTCCGCCAAGCTGTGGGCAGCCATATGGCCGCCTTCTTGCGCTTGTGCTGCGCAATTCGATCTTGCGCAAAGCCCCGCGCTCAAAGTCAGCGCCGCCCAAATCACTGGCGCGTTCAAAACCCAAAAAGCCTGCCTATGCCGGCCCTCACAAATCTTCCCCTGCCCGCCATTGCGGGCTTTCATAAACGTCATGGGCTGTACTCCCAACAATTTCGTCAGATACCGGTTGGCACGCAATCGCGACGCGCCGCCCCCCTTTTTTCCAAATCCGCAAAGACCGTGTTGCGCGCACAAAAAACTTTCACACGGCATCAAAGAACACGGCCAACAATTCTCAAACGCTTAGTGCGGACCATAAATGGATCGGTGACGCTAGGCTAGTGTTGGGGCCGATATGTGTTTGATTTTGCTTTTGTTGGTTGTAGGCGAGAGGGTTATTAGGCCCGGTGAAAATCGGCTAAGGCCGACAGGCAACGTCCCAAACGAAGCCCACGGGCCGCGTCACAGTGGGATAACGTGTCTACCGCGCCACATTCGCGGTCGAGAGCATGGTGGCTTGCGACCGCAACGCGTTATAAGAAGCCTCTGAGATTCGCCGCTGCGGCATTGTTCCCGCGTCGCGTGCCGCGTGAGCCCCAAGCCCGCGCGACGTCACGCCGCGAGATAGGAAGACCGCATGGCAAGATCCCAAACAGACATGTTTACAGACCTTGAGAGCGAGATGACCGAAAAATCGGCGCGTGTGAAAAAGTCCGTCGAAAGTGCCGGCTACAACGAAGACCACATTGAAGTCCTCGAAGGCCTCGAACCCGTGCGCCGCCGTCCCGGCATGTATATCGGCGGCACCGACGAAAAGGCCATGCACCACCTGTTCGCCGAAGTCATCGACAATGCCATGGACGAAGCGGTCGCGGGTCATGCTTCGTGGATCGAAGTTGAACTTGCCGCCGACGGTTTCCTGTCCGTCACCGACAACGGCCGCGGCATTCCCGTCGGACCGCATCCCAAATTCAAGACCAAGAGCGCGCTCGAAGTCGTCATGACGATCTTGCACGCCGGCGGCAAGTTCGACAGCAAGGCTTACAACACCTCGGGCGGCTTGCACGGCGTCGGCGTTTCGGTCGTCAATGCTTTATCTGAGACGCTGGAAGTGCAAGTCGCACGCGACCAGCAGCTCTATCGCATGGTGTTCTCGCGCGGCGAGCCCCAGACTAAGCTCGAAAAGCTCGGGTCGATCATGAACCGGCGCGGCACCAAGGTCCGCTTCAAGCCGGACGAAAAAATCTTTGGCAAGGGCTGCGCCTTCAAGCCGGCCCGCCTGATGAAAATGGCGCGCTCGAAAGCCTACCTGTTCGGCGGCGTCGAGATCCGCTGGAACTGCGATCCCTCCCTCATCAAGGACGAGACACCGGCCCAGGCCGTCTTTCATTTCCCCGGCGGCTTAGCCGACTATCTGACGTCGAGCATCGAAGGCCAGACCCGGGTCTCCAAGGACATCTTCACCGGCAAAGTCAAACGCGATAACGGTCACGGCGCGGTCGAGTGGGCGTGCGCCTGGATTGCCGACGAAGATGGTTTTTGCTCGTCGTACTGCAATACCATTCCGACGGCCGAAGGCGGCACGCACGAAAACGGCCTGCGCCAAGCTTTATACAAGGGACTGCGCGCCTACGGCGAACTGACCAACACCAAGAAGGCCGTACAGATCACCTCCGAAGACGTCATGGGGACCGCCGCCGCCATGCTGTCAATTTTCATCCGGGAACCGGAATTCCAGGGTCAGACCAAAGACAGGCTCGCAACCGCCGAAGCAACCCGCATCGTTGAAACGGCGGTCCGCGACGCCTTCGATCACTGGCTCGCAGATTCGCCGATGCAAGCGACCAAGTTGTTGGAATGGTGCATCGAGCAATCGGACGATCGCCTCAAACGCCGCCGCGAAAAAGAAGTCGGCCGTCAATCCGCGACCCGCAAGTTGCGTTTACCCGGCAAGCTCGCCGATTGCTCGATCCAGCAGGCGGCGGGCACCGAAATTTTCATTGTTGAAGGCGACAGCGCCGGCGGCTCTGCTAAAAGCGCGCGCGATCGCGAAACCCAGGCTATTCTGCCGTTGCGCGGTAAGATCCTCAACGTCGCCAACGCCACCAGTGCGAAACTCTCGCAAAACCAGCAGCTCTCGGACTTGATCCAGGCCTTGGGCGCGGGCACGGGTACTAAGTACCGCGACGAGGATCTGCGCTATGAGCGAGTGATCATCATGACCGACGCCGACGTCGACGGCGCACACATCGCGTCGCTTCTCATCACCTTTTTCTATCAGGAGATGCCCGAGCTGATCGAGAACGGACATTTGTTCCTCGCCGTGCCGCCGCTGTATAAAATCACGCAAGGCGCGAAATCCTTGTATGCGCGCGACGAAAAACATCGCGACGCTCTGATCGCCAAAGAGTTCAAGCCCAACCCGCCGGTCAAGGTCGGGCGCTTCAAGGGTCTCGGCGAGATGAACGCATCCGAACTCAAAGAAACGACAATGGATCAGAAAAAACGCGCTCTGCTTCGCGTTGCCATCGGCGAGGGCGAACGCTCGGTATTGTCGGAAACCGTCAACGCCTTGATGGGCTCGAAACCCGAAGCCCGCTTCCGCTTCATCCAAGACCGCGCCGCCTTTGCCAAGGACTTGGATATCTAAGCCAATCAGAATTCCTTATCGAATAGCTCGTAGTGATTAGGTTGCTTCGCTCGCCCGACGCGCTATTGTGGTGACGTTCCCTCTCACGCAATGGGTCGCCCGCGCCAAACGCGGCGCTACTTTTGCGCGAATTGAAATTGGTTTGTACCAGCCGGTCGAAATTCCGCTTGAGTAAACCCCAAAAGGGTACAGACGAAATTGAGACGATGGCCTGCGCGCCTGTTGCCGACAACCAGAACTCGATGACGGCTGGTGCACGCGGTCCTGTGCTACCTCAGGATTGTTTGCCCGCTGCTCGAAAAACTCACGCATCAGAACCGCGCGCATCGCTAAGAAGCGGACGTATCACGACGAGGAGACGACATGAACGAGATCAGCAAGTGCCCAGTCCACGGTGTTCGCTCCGCGGCGACGTTCTCTGGCCGGTCAAACCGCGACTGGTGGCCAAATCAGCTGAACTTGAAAATTCTTCACCAGAATGCTCCCGCCGGAAATCCAATGGGCGGGGCATTTAACTATGCGGCGGAATTCAAGAAGCTCGACCTCAAGGCCCTAAAGCAGGATCTGACTGCGCTCATGACCGACAGCCAGGATTGGTGGCCGGCAGACTATGGCCACTATGGCGGACTGTTCATCCGCATGGCTTGGCATAGCGCGGGCACCTACCGCACGGCTGACGGCCGCGGCGGCGCAGGCAGCGGCACGCAACGCTTTGCCCCGCTCAACAGCTGGCCCGACAATGGCAATCTCGACAAAGCGCGCCGCTTGCTGTGGCCCATCAAACAAAAGTACGGCAACAAAATCTCGTGGGCCGATTTGATGATCCTCGCCGGCAACGTCGCCATCGAGTCGATGGGTGGAAAGACCTTCGGATTTGGAGGTGGTCGCGAGGATGTCTGGGAGCCGGAAGAAGACATCTATTGGGGCGCCGAGGACACTTGGCTTGGCGATACCCGCTACAGCGGCGACCGCCAGCTTGAAAACCCGCTTGCCGCTGTGCAGATGGGCCTCATTTACGTGAACCCGCAAGGCCCGAACGGGAAGCCCGACCCGCTCGCGTCGGCGCGCGACATCCGCGAGACCTTCGCGCGGATGGCCATGAACGACTACGAGACCGTGGCGCTGACCGCAGGTGGGCACACCTTCGGAAAGACGCACGGAGCGGGCCCTGAATCCCATGTCGGTCCCGATCCCGAAACCGCGCCGCTTGAATCGATGGGCTGCGGATGGCTGAGCACGTTTAAGAGCGGCAAGGGCCGCGACACCATCACGAGCGGTCTTGAAGGCGCTTGGACCTCGAACCCGATCAAGTGGGATATGGGTTACTTCGACGTTCTGTTCGGCTACGAGTGGGACTTGGTCAAGAGCCCCGCAGGAGCCCACCAGTGGACGCCGAAGAACCTTCAGGAAAAGGACATGGCGCCCGATCCGGTAGATCCATCCAAAAAAGTTCCGATCATCATGTCGACAGCCGACATGGCGATGCGCATGGACCCGGCCTACGAGAAGATCTCGCGCCACTTCCACCAGAACCCGGCCGAGTTTGCCGATGCCTTCGCGCGCGCGTGGTTCAAGCTGACCCACCGCGACATGGGCCCCAAGGTCCGCTATCTCGGTCCCGAAGTGCCCGTGGAAGATCTCATTTGGCAGGACCCGATCCCGGCTGTCGATCACGTGCTTATCGACTCCAATGACATCACCGCGTTGAAGGGCAAGATCCTTGCTTCTGGTCTTTCTGTCTCCGAACTCGTGTCAACCGCCTGGGCGTCGGCCTCGACGTTCCGCGGCTCGGACAAACGCGGTGGCGCGAATGGCGCCCGCATCCGCCTCAGTCCGCAAAAGGAATGGGAGGTCAACGAGCCCGCCAAGCTTGCTAAGGTGCTGAGCAGCCTCGAAGGCATCCAGAAAGCGTTCAATACCGCTGCCTCAGGCGGCAAGAAGGTGTCGCTGGCCGACCTCATAGTGCTGGGGGGCGCAGCTGCCATCGAGCAGGCGGCAAAGGCCGCAGGGCACTCAATTGTGGTGCCGTTCGTGCCGGGCCGCACGGATGCCACCCAAGCACAGACCGATGCAGCCTCGTTCGAAGTCATGGAACCGGAGGCCGACGGCTTTCGCAACTACCAAAAGACGGCATATGCTGTTTCCGCTGAGGAGATGCTCATCGATAAGGCGCAGTTGCTGATGCTCAGCGCGCCCGAGATGACGGCTCTCATCGGCGGCATGCGTGTGCTTGGCGCTCATCACGGCCAATCCAATCATGGCGTCTTTACCAGCCGTCCAGGAACACTCACCAACGACTTCTTTGTCAACGTGCTGGACACGGGCGCCGAGTGGAAGCCAGTACCGGATTCTAAGGATGTGTTCGAAGGCCGCTGTCGCAAAACGGGCGCTCTCAAGTGGACAGCAGCGCGCGTCGACCTCGTGTTCGGTTCGAATTCGCAGCTGCGCGCCCTCGCCGAGGTTTACGCCCAGAACGATACCAAAGAGAAGTTCGTGAACGACTTTGTGGCGGCATGGAACAAGGTCATGAATGCCGACCGCTTCGATCTCGCCTAAGCCTATTAAAAGGCTCGAAAGCGCCCTTTGATGACGACCCCAACCCATCCGAGGCAAGAAAGGGCGGCATTACGGCCACCCCTTTTTGCGTCACCAGCGTGAAAGTCCGCTCAAAGTCTCTGAATGCTGGCCATTTCGCTTCACCGGAACGTGAACCTTGCGGCCTGCGGCATGGTTTTAGTTGCACCAACCCCAAAGGTATGCGAGCACCCGGACGTGCCGGAGCGCAGGGGATAGATTCGCGTTTATCGAGATTTCGATTCCATCGCCCCATTTGACTTAGTCACTTTTCCGGCACTGCAGTCCCCCTGCGCTCCCGTCGAATGCTTGTCCGGCACCGTCATGTGCCGGATATGGTAATACGTGCAGATGGAGACTTTCACTTTTGGAAACAACGACGTTCGCTGACCTCGGGCTCAGTCCCAAGGTTCAAGCGGCTATCACGGCGGCAGGGTATACGACCCCAACCCCCATTCAATCAGCGGCCATTCCCATTGCTGTCACCGGCCGCGATGTCCTCGGCATCGCCCAAACCGGCACCGGCAAGACCGCGTCGTTCGTGCTGCCGATGATCACACGGCTCGAGAACGGCCGGGCCCGGGCCCGCATGCCGCGCTCGCTGATCCTGGCGCCGACGCGCGAGCTCGCGGCCCAGGTCGAACAGAGCTTCGACAAGTACGGCATCAATCACAAACTCGACGTCGCGCTGTTGATTGGCGGCGTCTCAATGGACGATCAGGTCAAGAAGCTCGATCGTGGCGTCGATGTGCTGATCGCGACGCCGGGTCGCCTGCTCGATCATTTCGGGCGTGGCCGGGTCATGCTGATGGGCGTTGAAATTCTCGTCATCGACGAAGCCGATCGCATGCTCGACATGGGCTTCATTCCCGACATCGAAAAGATCTGCAAGCTGTTGCCGCCGCGCCGGCAGACTTTGTTTTTCTCGGCTACCATGCCGCCGGAAATCACCCGGCTGGTCGCGCAGTTCCTCAAAGATCCGGTGCGCATCGAAGCTGCAAAGCCCGCAACCGCCGCCAAGACTATTACCCAGCGCTTCAAGTTCTGCCCCAGCAGCGAAGATTGGGCCAAGCGCGAAGTGCTGCGCGATTTGATCAAGAACGGCAACGTCAAGAACGCCATCATCTTCTGCAATCGCAAGCGCGATGTCGCGGTGCTCCATAAATCGCTCGCCAAGCACGGCTTCAATGCCGGCGCCTTGCATGGCGATATGGACCAGAAGGCGCGTATGGAAACGCTCGATAAGTTTCGCGCCGGCGAGATCATGCTGCTGGCCGCGTCCGACGTTGCTGCGCGCGGTCTCGATATTCCCGACGTCAGCCACATCTTCAATTTCGATCTGCCGTGGGCGTCGGATGATTACGTTCACCGCATTGGCCGCACCGGCCGCGCCGGCAAGGAAGGTTACGCCGCCTCGCTGGTCTCCTCAGAAGATCTGAAGTCGCTCAAGGATATTGAGAAGATGCTCGGCGAGCCGGTGGTCTGGCTTGACCAACCGCCGACCGACGAAGATTATGCCGGAGCCGGCAAACGCCGTCGCGGCAAGCCCACCGGCCGTCCAACCGGCCGCTCGGGTGGAACGTCGCATGGCAGCGAACGCCAGCCGGCCCGCCGCGACGGTCCAAAGCCGCCACGGACGTGGGAGCGTGAGCGTCCCGCCGAAGTTGCCACTGAAGCCGTCGCGATCGCATCGCCTTTAGCGGGCGAGCAGCCTGAAATTGCCGCCGCCGCCCCGCAACGTGCGCCCCGTCACCAGGAACCACGTCACCGCGATCAGCCGCGCACCCGCCATCCAAAGCCGGACCAGCCAAAATCGGAGCATGGCCGTTCTCAGCAGCCCCGGTCGTCACAACCGCGATCGGATCAGCCGCACGCCGCCGCCGCCCGCGATGATCAGCCCGGTTCCGAGCAACCCGGCAATGAACAACAGCCACGGCCGCCACGCGCGCCCCGTCCACAACGCGAAGCCCGCCAACCGCAAGATGCCCGGCCGCAGGGCCAACCAAGACAGGCTCGGGACAAACGCCACGACGCCTGGACCGATGGCCCACCGCCGCAAGACAATGAAAAATCCGGGCAAAAATCCGGCCGCGATAAACATCAGCAATCGGCATCCAAAAGCCCACGTGCGCCGGAGGCCAATCCGCCGGCCGGTCAGCGGGTCGGGTTCGCCGACAGCGTTCCAGCGTTCATGAAAAAGCCGCCACGGCCGATCAAACAGCCAGGACGAGGCTAACGCAGTTGTTTCAAGTTAGCCGATTGCGGCCTGCACCAGCCCTTAAAGTGAATGGCAGATGAACTCCACTTTCAGAGTTCATTCAATCCTTCGGGCTTATTCTCGCTCCAACAGTGATGCTCTACGGGCCTTCGCCCGCACACATCGGCACCATAAGGAGCGTGTCATGTCGGAGTTTTTCAGAAGCGGCGCCATTGTCATGATGGGCCTCGTGGTCATGGCGGCAGGCGTTGCCGTCGTCTTCTACGGCTAGGTTGCCATTCTGCCCGGGTAGACTTGCAGCCCTGGGCAACATACGCCAATTAAGGTGGTCCCTGTGGTCCCTCTTTTGATTTGGGCGAACCTTGACGACCCGCATACCACCGCCCGTTTCGCCCCCTGCCCAATCCCATGATCTCTGGACCCTGGCTCAAGGCCGAGTGGCTGATTTCCTCACGCCCGCGATCCGGCTTGGCGTCACGGGTTTATCGCGTTCCGGCAAGACCGTTTTCATTACTGCGCTGGTGCGCAACCTGGTGTCTGGCGGACGCCTGCCCTTTTTTACGCCCGACGCCGAGGGTCGCATCGTCCGCGCCTATCTCGAGCCCCAACCTGACGACAGCGTGCCGCGCTTCGACTACGAATCTCATCTCGAGTGTCTGCAAGCTGACCCACCTGCGTGGCCAGAAAGCACGCGCCGCATTTCGCAGTTGCGGGTCACCATTGAGTACCGTTCGCAATCCGCCCTGAAGCGCGCCCTCGGGCTGTCGAAGCTGCACCTCGATATCGTCGATTATCCCGGCGAATGGCTGATCGATCTGCCGCTTTTAAATCAAAGCTTCGACGAATTTTCGACCACCGCCCTGACGCTGGCGCGTGCCGATCGGCGCATCACCGCCGCCAAGCCGTGGCTGGACTTTCTGGCGGGCACCGATCCAGCCGGCCCCGATGACGAACAGGTGGCGCTGCACGGCGCAAAACTGTTCACCGATTACCTTGTGCAAGCCCGCAAATCCGACACACAGGCGACGCTAGCGCCGGGCCGATTTCTAATGCCCGGCGAACTCGAGGGTTCGCCCCTGCTGACGTTCTTCCCGATGCCGTTGTCGTCGGAAGTTGCGCCGCCGCGCGGATCCCTCGCGGCCATGATGATCCGGCGCTATGAGAGCTACAAGGCCGTGGTGGTCAGGCCGTTTTTCAACGATCACTTTCGCCGCCTTGATCGCCAGATCGTCTTGGTGGATGTCTTGTCGGCCTTGAACGACGGGGCCGTCGCGCTGACGGATCTCGACCGCGCCCTTGACGGCATTCTGCAAGCCTTCCGGCCCGGCGCCAACACCTGGTTCTCGGCCCTGTTGTCCAAGCGCATCGACAAGGTTCTGTTTTGCGCCACCAAAGCCGACCTGTTGCCGGCCTCCAGCCACGACCGGCTCGGCGCCGTTTTAGAGCGCGTCGTCGACCGGGCTCTGGCGCGCGCGGAAACGCAGGGCGCTGGCGTTTCGGCGTTGGCGCTGGCCGCCGTGCGCTCGACGCGCGAAGTTTCCGTCAAATCCGGCAAGGAGACTTTGCCATGTCTTAAGGGCGTTCCGTTGTCAGGCGAACGCGTCGGCGATACGCGATTCGACGGCAAGACTGCCGCCGCCATTTTCCCCGGTGATTTGCCGGCCGACCCCGGTGCCGCACTTGATCTGGCGCGCCAAGGAAAACCCGGATCGCTTCACCTGGTAAAGTTCCGCCCGCCCGATCTGCCGGCTCGCAAACCAGGCGAGCCGCCGCCGGCGCTTCCCCATATCCGTCTCGATAGGGCGCTCGATTTTCTCATTTCGGATTATCTCGCATGACAGGTCCAAAGCCTTCTCCTCGCCAGCCGGCCGATCCTGCGCGCGCACCTCGGGCGTTCAAGATCGATGATCCGGCTCTGGGCGCGGAAGACGACGCCTTTGCCGACGCTGGGTCAACGCCTGATCGCGCCGCCACAACCGGCGTAACGCCGCGCCGCGTTTTAACCGCTGGCGACGTCAAACGAGGTTTCCGTTGGGGCGGATTGTTTTTCTCCGCCATGACCGCGCTGGCGTCGCTGGCCGCAGGATTGTGGTTCGCGCGCTTTGTGGCCGTCGCGCTTGAGCGCCAGGACTGGATTGGGTGGAGCGCATTCGGTTTTCTCGGTCTTATGGCGCTGTCTGCGTTGGTATTAATCCTGCGCGAGCTCTGGGGGTTTCGCGCCATGGCCCGCCTCGCCCGTTTGCGAAGGACCGTCAAGGCCGCGATTGCGACCGGCGACTTCAAACAAGAGCGCGCTGCCGTGTCGGCGTTGAGTCGGAATTTTCGTGGCCGTGCCGACGCAGCCTGGGGGCTTGCCCGATTGGCCGAGCATCAAGGCGACGTTCTGGAACCGGGACAATTCCTGCGGTTGGCAGATCGCGAACTGGTGGCGCCGCTTGATGACGAAGCCCGCCGCATCGTTCTGAAAACTTCAAAACGCGTTGCAACCGTAACAGCCCTATTGCCGATCATGTGGATCACGATGGTGTTCGTGGCGGTCGTCAATATCCGTATGTTCCGCAATTTGGCCGGGCTCTATGGCGGGCGGCCCGGCGCACTTGGCGCATTGCGGTTGGCGCGGTTGGTCGTCGGCCATATCGTGGCAACCGGCGGCATCGCGATGACCGATGATCTGCTCGGTCAATTCCTGGGTCAAGACGTGCTGCGCCGGTTATCCCGCAGGCTTGGCGAAGGCGCCTTCAATGGCGCCTTGACGGCGCGCCTTGGTGTTGCGGCGATTGAGGTCACCCGTCCGCTGCCGTTCCTTGATGCCGAGCCGGTCCGGGTGCGCGAAATCTTTAGCGAACTCTTCCGGTCTTTGCGGAGCCCTGCGGGCAAATGACTTTTCACTCTTGCTAGGCTGCCTTTGGCAAACCTGCCGGAGAAAGATTGCTACCCAGCCGCACGGTCCACGCATCCGCGCGCGCGTTTGCAGCAACGAGAATCGATGGCGGGTTCTTGTCTTCAGCCGTTGCGAGCGCCCAACGCGCAAACCAGCCAGCCTTTTTCGACGTCAGCCAACTGACGGGACCCGCCAGTGCCAAGCCCAAAACCACCGGCGCCATCCAGACAAGCAGACCCGGCGACACCGTATAGGCGATCGCGGCCGTAACGAGGCCGATGAAAGTATGCCAGCGCGCAAACCAAAGCGCATCGGCGAAATCCAATCCGCCGTCGTCACGCCGCTGCGCCGTCCAACCGGAATCGAAGCCGGCAAAAATCTGCGTGGCGCCGACGGTTTGGGTGAGCATGAGGATCGGCGCGATCAGCATTGAGAACACCGTCTCGTACATGACCCCCAAGGTCGAACGAATGGCGCGCCCGGCATTGTGTTCAATGAGGGAGCGCTTCCATTCCAGCAACAGCCCCAGCCCCTTTGGCAGCATGACAACCACCAGTGTCGCCAAGAACAACCTTAGCGCCGCGCCGGGATCGATGATCGGCCAGATTGGAAACAGCGTTTTGGCATCTTCAAAGTAGCTCGGGATGATTTTCTGGCCCTGCAAGGCGAGAATGACGCCGACAATTAACGATAGGGCCCAAATCCCGGAGATCAAATACGACGCCGCGCCCATCCCAAGATGGACGCGGCCCATCGGCGTCACGCCGGCTTGAGATACGATGGCGAGGTGTTGCAAGTTGCCTTGCGCCCAGCGCCGGTCGCGGGTGACGACATCGACGAGGTTGGGCGGCTGGCCTTCATACGAGCCCTCGATGGTCGGCATCATATGGACGCCCCAGCCGGCCCGTTGCAGCAAGACCGCTTCGACGAAATCGTGGCTCATAATGTGGCCGCCAAAGGGTTTGCGGCCGTTGAGATCCGGCAGGCCAGCTGTGGCGGCAAAAGCCTCGGTGCGGATAATGGCGTTATGGCCCCAGTAGTTGCCCTGATCGCGATGCCAGAAGGCTATACCCGCAGCGACGGCGGGGCCGTAAGTGTTCGACGCGAATTGTTGCAAGAGCTGCAGCAGGGTATGTCCCCCGACAAGCCTTGGAACAGTCTGGATCAATCCGGCTTTGCTATCTGCCTGCATGGCCAACGACAGCGTCACCAGCGTTTCTCCCGACATCACGCTGTCGCCGTCGAGAATGACGAAGTGCTCGTACGCCGCCCCAAAGCGCTCGACCCAATCGGCGATATTGCCGGCTTTCTTGGCGGTGTTCTCTGCGCGGCGCCGATAAAAAACCGGTAACACCCCCCGCAAATCCGCGGCTAGCGCTTGATAGGCTGAGACTTCTCTCAAACCGTCGTCGTCCCCGCGCGTATCGGAGAGGACAAAAACGTCGAAATGGCCCTGACGGTCAAGACTGGCAAGCTCGCCCGCCATGGCTTCGATGGTGCCGGCGATACGCGCCGGATCTTCGTGATAGACCGGGAACAGAAGAGCTGTCCTGGCATGAAGCTCGTGGGTTAAGGGTAGGGTCATAATCTGATCGGGGCGTTCGCCCGCAAACAACGGCAGGAAGCCCAGCGCCGCGCTCAGCGAACCAATGGCTATCCAAGCAAACGAAATTGTCGAGAGCACGAGGAATAGAAACTGCAACGGAGTCATGACCGCAAAGGCCAGGATCGAAAACAGCTCGTAGGCAAAGGCGGCCGTGAGGACCGCGGCACCGACGAATATGGCCGCACGCGGCACCCAATAGCCGCGTCGCCGCGGCTGATCGGCAAGGACTATGCGCTTTGAAAAATCCTGCGCGGGCATGGCGAGAGGGGCGTGCGGCGGGAGTTCGATATAGGGTCCCAAATCTTTCACCCTGAGCGACGCCGCGCCATCTTTGAAATTCTCGTTTACGGCTTGGTCCATCGGTACAGCCAGTTTTCTGAAATCATTTGATCGCCGGCTTTCAAAGCCAGCCGGAGTTCAACGAGTTCGGCCCCATTCGGGTTCAATTCAAAAGCCACCCGAATCCCGGGAATTTCGGAATTCCGCTGCACCACCACGTTTGTGACGGCACCGGCCGTGGCGCTCAGCACTGCGACAGGCAGATCGCGGAGTTCCTTAACCGCAGGCCCATCGAAGTCACATATGAATAGGATCATTCCGGGTTTTTTTGCCGACCCAATCCGCGTCTTTGCGACGCGGGCTCCCGACCAAGCCGCCGGGATTTGGTCACCCCAATGCAGGCGGTACTGGAAGGCATGCGGGCCACCCGCCTCTAGTCCCTTTGCAGGTTTCCAATAGACCACGACGTTGTCGTGAATTTCATCTTCGACTGGGATTTCGAGAAGTTCGATAACGCCCTCGCCCCAGCTGCCCTTCGGTTCGACCCAAATCGTCGGACGGTGCTCGTAGTGAGCCTCAAGATCTTCGTAATCGTGGAACAAACGATCGCGCTGGCATAAGCCGAAGCCCTTAGGGTCTTTGTCGAGGAAGGCGCTCGTCTGTAAAGTTTTAGGATTGATCAGCGGCCGCCACAGCCGCTCGTTGCTGCCATTCAAGACGGCCAGCCCGCCGCTATCGTGAACTTCGGGACGGAAATCATTAAAGCGGCTGCGATCCGCCGGACCGTGAAGAAACATCGACGTCAGCGGCGCAATGCCGGCAAACTGGATGTTCTTGCGCGGATAGAGGGTGGCTTCGACGTCCATGACCGTCGTTTCGCCCGGTTGAATGGAAAACCGGTAAGCGCCCGTCGTTGAGGGACTGTCGAGGAGCGCGTGCACAATCAAGGTTGCAGATCCGGCTTTTGGCTTTTCGATCCAAAATGCCCGAAAGAACGGGAACTCTTCGCCGGCCGGCTTGCCGGTATTGATGGCGAGACCGCGCGCCGACGCTCCGTAATTCTGACCGCGTCCGACAGAGCGCAAGTAGCTCGCGCCCTGGAAGACGACGTACTCATCAAGATAGTCGGCGCGGTTGATCGGCCCGTGGACGCGAAATCCGGAAAATCCAAACGGTGCGGTGTCAGGGCCTTTCCCAATCAAAGGGCCGAGGCTGAACAGGTTATTGTCGGCCTTCAGAGCTGTTACCGCACCCTGGTCGATCAGGGCAATATCCACGGGCATGTCGTACAGCCATCCGACCGGGAAAAGCTGAATTTCAAAATCCAGTTTCTCGCCATGCCAGATCGCGTGATCGGCGCGAAACCTTATGTCGCGATACTGATCATACGAGAGCTTGTTGAAGGGTTCGGGGAGATCGATTGCCGGTTTGACATAATCGCTGGTTGCCAACTTCTGCGCCAGATCCTTGACGCTTTCGGCCCCAAAACCAGCGTTCGGTGGATCTCCGCCAGCAGCAGCCGCCGGAGGGAAAAATACTCTGTCATGCAGAGCAGCTAGCAGGCCCAAGCCGCAAGAATACTGCAGGATCGACCGGCGATCCAAAAACTCGTCTTCCATGCCCCAAATAACCTAATAACGCCGGTATCAAGCTACGCAAATGACACCGGATTGTTCCCCCCAACGCCAAATAAGCGCTCTATAGGGAGCTAGTCTTCGATTGTGGCGGTTTTTCCACAAAGCCCTTCGCATTGTGTGACATTCAAGTCCGAGCCAAGTCCCAGCAAAGGCTGCTGGTATGCCGAAGAGGGCTTTTGGCGCCTCAAACTCGCGACCATTTGGCTCCGGGATGCCGCTCGACTATAGCTTCGCCCACGTTTATTTCAGACCCCGGGGCCGAACATCATGACGGAAGATACGCTGATCAGCGCCATTATGACGGCGCAAGGCCAGATAGACGTTCTCTGGCAATTTTTTGTGACCGTCCATATCGCCATTTTCGCACTGCTATTTATCTACGACCGGGCCGTCGACAATCTGAACTGGCTGGCGCGTATTTTGGCCGTCGCCGGCATTGCGGCCTTCGAGTACATCAACGGCAATGCCCTGGCGCATACGTATCAAGTTCTCGACGCCATGCTCGACCAGTATCGCTGGAGTTTCGGGCAAGCCGAAAGATTTCATCCGGCTTTTTACGAGCAGTTTGTGCTCGCGACGTATAAAAATCGGCCGAACGTCGTCATGATGACGCACTCGACGGCAATCGCGATCGTCATACTGGCCTTTATTTCCAAGCGCTTTATCCAATCGCATGATGGCGGCCAAAAACCAGCGGCGCATCCGTGAGCTTGAGCTCATCGCCATCGTCAGAAAGTCATATTCAGCGAACTGTCGATCTACGAAATGCTCGCAGGAACCGCTGTTCTCCGACTATCCACACCTTCGGAAGACCGTTTCGCGGCGCAGCAGAGCGGCGTTGTTCGTGGCGTTCTAGTGTAACAATTACATATAAAATCCAGCACGTTATGCCGCTGTTGTTGAATTTTTTAGCAAGCCCAAAACGTTGCCGATACGCAACTATGACTAACGCGTTGTCGAGATTTCACAAAGTTCGATTGTTGTACCAACGCGAATCGAGGAATGTGCCCGTCACGCGGCGAAAGTAACGAAGACTGCTTTCGAACGTAAGCCGCGCTCTTAGCGGCACATTTGAAAATACGGCACCACCTCGTTACCGCGTTGGTTCCAAATTCAGAAGAAGACGGGAGAAAGTCGAATGAGAAAGTTTGGTCTTAGTGCACTGGCCGCCGCTGGCCTACTTGCTGGCGGAATGGCTTCAGGTGCATCCGCCGCGGATCTGGGCGGCAATTGCTGCGCGGACCTCGAAGAACGCATCGCTGAGCTGGAAGCCACGACCGCTCGTAAAGGCAACCGCAAGGTCAGCCTGACGATCACGGGTTGGGTTTCGAGCCAGATCTTCTGGTTTGA
>JANLYX010000073.1:0-91661 GCA_031365865.1 Hyphomicrobium sp.
ATTGTGGTGCCGCATGGCGTTCGGTCCTTTCCGTGTTCGATGAAGCCGCCAAGCTCTCGAATCACAGAAGAATCAACGCCATGCTCCATGTCCACAAAAACTCAACCGGACAGCCGTGTGCTCGACACGGCCATCCAGGTCTTCATTGTGCATTTCCAACGCGTAGCGCTGGATGGCCGGATCAAGTCTGATCAAGTCATGGAGGGACGATCTGGCGATTCAACGTCAACCGAAAGCACTCTAGAGGGAAGCTGCGCCAACCCTGCGGAATTTTCACGTGAAACCGCTTTTGCGGCGCGCCGGGATCGGCTAATTGGCTGAGTGATGAGCAAGACCAACAGTTTTGATGTCATTGTTGTCGGGGGCGGCCATGCAGGCTGTGAAGCGGCTGCTGCGGCGGCGCGGATGGGCGCGCGCACGGCGCTCGTCACCCACAACGCGGCGACGATTGGCGAAATGTCCTGCAATCCGGCCATTGGCGGCCTGGGCAAAGGCCATTTGGTTCGCGAGATCGACGCCCTCGACGGCCTGATGGGCCGGGTCGCCGATCACGCCGGCATCCAATTCCGGCTGCTCAATCGCTCCAAGGGGCCGGCGGTACAAGGCCCGCGGACCCAGGCCGACCGCAAGCTCTACCGCCAGGCCATGCAGGCCGCCATCGCCGCCACCGCCAATCTGACGGTCGTCGAAGGCGGCGTCGAGGATTTGATTGTTGAGGCTTGCACTTCCCATCCCCCGTCTTGGCGTAGCCAAGGAGTGGGAGGGGGACCACACCGCGTCACCGGAGTCATCCTCTCGGACGGGCGGCGGCTGACGGCCGGGGCGGTGGTGCTGACCACTGGCACGTTCCTCAACGGCTTGATTCATATGGGCGAGCGGAAGATCCCGGCTGGCCGCGCCGGTGAGCAACCCGCGCTCAAACTGTCGGACCGGCTCTATGCGCTGGGCCTGGCGATGGGCCGCCTCAAGACCGGAACGCCGGCGCGGCTCGACGGCAAGTCCATCGACTGGTCCGGTCTCGAGATGCAAGAAGCCGATGCCGATCCGGTACCGTTTTCGTTTTTGACCGAGGCAATCACCACCCGGCAAATCGCTTGCGGAATCACGCACACCACGGCCGCGACCCACGACATCATCCGCGCCAATCTGCATCGTTCGCCCATGTATTCCGGCCAGATCGGCAGTGTCGGCCCGCGCTATTGCCCCTCGATTGAAGACAAAGTCGTGCGCTTTGCCGACCGGGCTTCGCACCAGATCTTCCTCGAGCCCGAGGGCCTGGACGACGATACCGTTTATCCCAACGGCGTTTCGACCTCGCTGCCCGTCGAGGTCCAGGAAGCGTTTTTGAAAACCATGCCGGGCCTGGCGAACGTCGTCATCAAACGGCCAGGATACGCCATCGAATACGATTACGTCGATCCGCGTGAGTTATCGCCAGCGCTCGAAGTCAAGCGGATGCCTGGCCTGTTTTTGGCCGGCCAGATCAACGGCACCACAGGCTATGAAGAAGCTGGCGCGCAGGGCCTGGCGGCGGGCATCAATGCGGCCCTCGTTGCGGGCGGGGGCGGCGACCAGCCGTTCGTGATTTCCCGGGCTGATGGCTATACAGGCGTCATGATCGACGATCTGGTGACGCGCGGCGTTTCCGAGCCCTACCGCATGTTTACCTCGCGGGCCGAGTTCCGCCTGAAGCTCCGCGCCGATAATGCCGATCAGCGCCTAACCGGGCTTGGCATCGCTTTGGGCGTGGTTGGACAAGAGCGCCGGACCGCCTTTGAGGCCAAAGCCACGGCCCTTGCCGACGGATTTGAGATGTTGAACCAACTCAGCCTGACGCCGACGGAGGCTGGGCGCCACGGGCTCAGTCTGAACCGCGACGGCAAGCGGCGGACCGCATTCGATCTGCTGGCGTTCCCGGACGTTGATCTCACCCGCTTGTCGGCGATCTGGCCGGAGCTCGGCAAGCTGAGCGGCAACATCGCCCGGCAGCTCGAAATCGATGGCCGTTATGCCTCCTACCTGCGCCGCCAGGACGAGGACGTAGAAGCCTTGAAACGCGACGAATCGTTAACAATTCCGGTTAATTTCGACTACGCGGCTATTCCGAGCCTGTCCGCCGAGGTGCGCCAGAAGCTAGGCAACCAGAAGCCCTCTACAATCGCTCAGGCGAGCCGCCTGGAGGGCATGACGCCGTCGGCGCTACTGGTCCTGCTGGGCCATCTGAAGGCCGCCAAAACGGCTCGCAAGACCGCCTGATGGAGGGCGGCAAATTTAACCAAATCGACGGTCCGGAAGCCTTTCAGGCGGCCTTTGGCGTTTCACGTGAAACTCTCGATAAATTAACCATTTACGAGGCCGTGCTGAGGCGTTGGCAGAAGACCATCAATCTGGTAGCGCCAAGTACGCTCGATCATGTCTGGCACCGGCATTTCGCCGATAGCGCCCAGCTCTGGCCGCTGTTTGCTGATGATGCTGGTTTCCTGGCTGCCCCTCACCCTCT
Source organism: Hyphomicrobium sp. (assembly GCA_031365865.1). Classification (GTDB taxonomy): domain Bacteria; phylum Pseudomonadota; class Alphaproteobacteria; order Rhizobiales; family Hyphomicrobiaceae; genus Hyphomicrobium_B. Next base: position 2,501 of record JANLYX010000073.1, read on the forward strand.
CCCCATCAAGGGCAGCGATGGGGAGAGGGAGCTCATTTTCCCCTCGCCCCGTCCTGGGGAGAGGGTGCCCGTCGATGCGAAGCATCGCTTCGCGATGACGGGGCTGGTGAGGGGCAGGGATGACGAGAGGGGCGAGGCGGGCGAGGTTACCGGGTCGAGCCGCAGCCCACTTCATATCCTCGATCTTGGCGCAGGAGCGGGATTCCCAGGCATGGTGCTCGCCATCTTGGGGTCTGAGAATGCCGCGACTCGGCATACCCTGATCGAAAGCGACAGCCGAAAAGCCGCATTCCTAGCCGAAGTTGCGCGCCAGACCGGAGTAGCTGTGGACATCCTGTGTGCCAGGATCGAATTACCAGCAACTTCAGCTAAGGTCGGCTTAGTTGATTGCATAACCGCCCGTGCGTTGGCGCCTTTACCGCGTTTGGTGGATCTGGCGGCGCCCTATTTTGCGTCTCACACAATCGGATTATTCTCGAAGGGACGGGAGGTTGCGGCCGAACTTGAAGAAACCGGTTTAAGATGGGTCTTCGAGTCCAAGCTGCATCCAAGTCTCACCGATCCGAGCGGTTCAGTGGTGTTGCTCACAGCGTTGAAGGTCAAGACGGAGGGTTGAGCCCATGGCCAGCTATGTCTCAGGTATGGGTGGCGCGGGCGGTTCCTTTGGCGGACCGCGCGTCATCGCGATCGCCAATCAGAAGGGCGGCGTCGGCAAAACCACGACCGCCATCAATCTCGGCACGGCATTGGCCGCGGTTGGCGAAAAGGTCATGGTGCTAGATCTAGATCCGCAGGGCAACGCCTCGACCGGTTTGGGCATTCCCGCCGAAGCCCGCACGCGAACCTCGTTCGATGTTTTGGCCGGCACGTCGAGCTTGATCGATGCCAGTTTTCAAACAGCGGTGCCAGGGCTCCACGTGGTGCCCGCCAACAACGATCTCGTTGGCATCGAGCAGATGCTCCAGTCCGACACGGGCCGGGCTTTTAAATTGCGCGACGCCGTCACGGCCTTGATCGGTCAAAGCCGGGTGCGCGGAGCCGATCATGCCTTCAGTTACGTGCTCATCGATTGTCCGCCGTCGCTGAACACGCTGACGCTCAACGCCATGACTGCGGCGCATGCCGTGCTGGTGCCGGTGCAGTGCGAGTTCTTCGCGCTTGAAGGTATTTCGCAGCTCAAGGAAACCATCGATCAGATTCGCGCGACCTTGAATCCGCATCTCGAAATTCAGGGCGTGGTGCTGACCATGCACGATCAGCGTTTGTCGCTGTCGAAGGAAGTCGCTGAAAACGTCCGGGCGTTTTTCGGGCCCAAGGTCTACGAGACCGTGATCCCGCGCAATACCCGCGTCGCCGAAGCGCCATCGCACGGCAAGCCCATATTGCTTTACGATTATGATTGCGCCGGCAGCCAAGCCTATATCCGGCTCGCAACCGAAATCATCGAGCGTGAGCGGCATTATAAGGCAGCCTAGCGTGCTTGAATTGAATTGAACAAGTCGCGTCAAACAAACAGCAAGAGACAAGAAGGAACGCGGACGTCATGCAATCAGCAGTGCCAAAAAGCCGGCTCGGACGTGGCCTTGCTTCGCTCATCGGGGAGCCGATGCAGAATGCGTCGCGGCTGCCGCCCGAGGGCGAGCAGCGCATGGTCTCGATCAGTCAGGTCAAGGGCAGTGCCCTCAATCCGCGAAAGGATTTCCGCGAGGATGAGCTGGCGGAATTGGCGGATTCGATCCGCACCAAAGGTTTGGTGCAGCCCATCATCGTCAGGCCCGATCCGAAAGCCCACGGCGACTTCGAAATCGTCGCTGGTGAACGGCGTTGGCGCGCCGCTCTCAAAGCCGGGCTGCATAGCGTAACGGTGATCGTGCGTGAGCTGACGGATAAGGAAGTCGTCGAGCTTGCGATCATTGAAAACGTCCAGCGTCAGGATTTGAATGCGATCGAGGAGGCAGCCGGCTACCGCGATTTGATCGAACGCTTCGAATACAATCAAGAACAGGTTTCGGAGATCATCGGTAAGAGCCGCAGCCACGTCGCCAATACCTTGCGGCTGCTGAAGTTGCCGGCGACCGTGCAAGCGCTGCTCCAACAAGGCAGTCTGACGGCTGGACACGCGCGGGCCTTGATCGGCCGTGACGATGCCGATGCCTTGGCGCGCCGCATCGTCGACCAGCAGCTCAATGTTCGTGAGGTCGAAGATCTCGTGCAGGGTCGCGGCGATAGTGATACCGGCTCGGTGCCGCGCAAGACCCGCGACAAGGATCCCGACACCAAGGCTTTCGAGAAAGAGCTGGCAGACTTGCTCGGCCTCAAAGTCGAGATCAAGCGCGGCTCCGGTGAGAGCGGTCATTTGGTCGTTAAATTCGGCAATTTCGACCAGCTCGATTACATCCGCCAACGTTTGGGCGGGGGGTGAGCACTGGCCTCTATGCCCAGATGCAATGTTCTGTATGCAACGTGCAGGGCAGGCAGTATGTAGGTGTCATCAAATTTCGACACATCCTCCAGGGTTGCATGGCGAATCGGACTCTTTTAGTGAATAAAGTCAAGCAGATCTTGACTTTTGATGGGACTCATCATAGATCTGAAACTTACCCGCTGACAGCGTGCTGTCGGCTCAAGGGCCGTTTGAGGCGGAAGTCTCGGCGGCCTTTGTCGTTTCTAGTGAGGCCTGGATGAGGGCCTTTGTCTATGTTGATGGGTTTAATCTCTACTATCGGGCGTTAAAGGGCACTCCATACAAGTGGCTTAACTTGGTTGCGCTAGCGCGGCGTGTACTGTCCCCAGACGATTCGGTTGAGCAAGTGAGATACTTCACTGCTCGAGTCAGTGCCCGAGCCGGGGACCGGGACGCGCCAAGAAGGCAGCAACTCTACCTAAATGCCCTCTCGACGGTGCCTAAAATCCAATTCCATTTCGGGCGCTTTCTTCCGAAGACCAAAAAGCGGCCTTTGGTCTCTACGGGGGCTTTTGTTGAAATTCATGACACCGAAGAAAAGGGCTCTGATGTGAACTTAGCCACTCACCTTTTGAACGACGGGTGGCTGAAATCTTACGATGTTGCCTTGGTGCTATCTCAAGACACCGACTTAATCGAGCCAATGCGGATCGTCAGCCAAGAACTCGGACTAACGGTTGGGTTGATTTGGCTTGACGGCGGGCGGCCAAATAAGAATTTGGTCGCCGCTTCCACGTTTGTGAGGCACATCAATAACGCCGATTTGGCTGCGTCGCAATTTGCCAATCCGATCACGGGAGCGGATGGCAAACGGATTGAGAAACCCGTCTCCTGGTAGCCAATAAACTAAACTTAAACGGCTGCCGCCCTTGACGGACGCGGCGGGACTTGGTGGTGTGCGCCTCCCAATCCGATCGGCGGCGTTGGGATCAGGATCCTGGGACGTCAGCGATGGCCGAACACACACTCGACCGGCTGGCGGCACTGATCGCGGCGCGGCGTCATGCAGCATCCGACACATCCTACACGCGCCAGCTTCTGGATTCCGGCCCGGAACGGTGCGCCAAGAAATTTGGTGAAGAGGCCATCGAGGCCGTCATCGCAGCCGTCGGCAACGATCTGTCAGCGGTCAAGGCAGAAGCCGCCGATGTTTTGTATCACCTGATTGTCCTACTGGAGAGCAAAGGCGTGACCCTCGCCGAGGTCTGCGCGGTGTTGGACAAACGCATGGGCCAATCGGGCCTTGAAGAAAAAGCTGCGCGGGGGCCAGGCAATCCGTGAAACCTCGCTCTGTTACACCAGTGCATACCGGCGGTGTGATCCCAGATGGTGGCTTTGCGTCAGGACTTCAGTTTTCCCCGTACCGGTCGTTTACGCGCGAAGAGTGGGCTCGCCTGCGCGCCGATACGCCGATGACATTGAAGCCGAGCGAGCTTGAAGAATTGTCCGGCGTTATCGAAGAACTGTCGGTCGATGAAGTCGAGCAGATTTATTTGCCGTTGTCGCGCTTGCTCAATCTCTATGTCGCGGCCGCGCAAAAATTACATTCGGTGTCGTCGCAGTTTCTTGGCCGCAAGGATCTGAAGGTCCCCTTCATTATTGGCGTCGCCGGGTCGGTCGCGGTCGGCAAGAGCACGACGGCTCGCGTGTTGAAAGCTTTGCTGGCGCGCTGGCCCGATCATCCGCGCGTCGATTTGGTGACGACGGACGGCTTTTTATATCCAAATGCGGAATTGGCGCGGCTTGAGCTCATGGAGCGGAAAGGCTTTCCGGAGAGTTTCGACACGGCGCGGCTGTTGAATTTCTTGGCTGATGTTAAATCAGGCGCGGCCAAAGTTGAAGCGCCGGTCTATTCGCATTTCCAATATGACATTCTGCCGGGCCAAATCATTACAACAGAGCGCCCCGATATTTTGATTATCGAAGGCTTGAATGTCTTACAGCCGGCCAGCATGCCGAGGGGCGGTGAAGCCATACCGTTTGTTTCCGATTTTATCGATTTCTCGATTTATATCGACGCAGACCCAAACGTCATCGAGCACTGGTATGTAACGCGCTTCATGCGTTTGCGCTCAACGGCTTTCCGCGATCCCGGAGCTTACTTTCATCAATATGCGCAAATGCCGCCGGAAGAAGCCCATCGGCGCGCGCTTGGGCTGTGGCGGACCATCAATCTCAAGAATCTCGAAGAAAACATTCTGCCGACACGCCAGCGCGCGCGGCTGATTTTGGAAAAGAGCGCCAGCCACGACGTTCAGTCGGTGTCGCTGCGAAAGCTTTGAGCTTTGGGTGCGCGCAAAAAAATGGGCCGCTTGGGGCAGCGGCCCAGGGGTCTTTTTTCAGGATATTTATAGAGAGCATCGAAAGAGCTGGTGGGCCTATTGGCCTTGCAGCCTGGTGTTGGCGGCCCGTGCGGCCGTTTGAACCGACCCGGGCACGCTTTTGCGAACCCGGCCCTGAGCAACGGTCAAATCCGTTGCCGCTGTGAACTGCTTGTACTTGTCGCGGATCCGCCGAACGGCAGAAGGATCGACGATCCCCATGACACGGATGGCGGTTGTTGCCTTTAAATCAGGATTTGTTCTTAGCATTTCGACGAGGCGCGCAATCCGGTCGGTATCGTCAATTCCGGTCCCTTTTGGGCGGCCGCGGCTGACTTTTGTCTTCAACATCAATCAAACCTCGACACCCAAGCGATTCGTCTATTCGCAATGTGGAAGAAGTTTTGGATTGTTTCCAGGGAAATTAAATCAGTCCTCCAAATAAGCCGTATTTATTGGGCCGGGCAAGGGCCAATACCGGATATTTCGCTATCACGAATTGAGGCAATTGCCGAATTGGCGGAAATTGTGATTCGGAAATAGCCGAATCAGGTCAACAATCCGCGCCGGTTGGCCAGGGTTTTGAGGCTGGTTTCGGGGCGGGCTCCGACGTGGCTTATGATCTCGGCCGCAGCCAGGCTGGCAAGCCTGCCCGAGGTCTCGAGCGGCAGATCGCGGGCATAGCCGAACAGGAACCCGGCCGCGTAAAGGTCGCCGGCGCCGGTGGTGTCCACGACGTGGGCAACCGGTTCGACCGCGACGTGGATGGCGTCGCCACCCGCCATGATGACGGAGCCTTTGGCGCTGCGCGTCAGCACCGCCAGCTTGGTGTCTTGGCGTGCGCGGTTGGCGGCGGCGTCGAAATCGAATGTCTCGTAGAGTGCTGTAATTTCGCTTTCGTTGGCAAAAAGAATATCGACACCCGCGCGGATGAATTCGAGAAATTCGGCGCGGTGACGGCCGACACAAAATCCATCAGACAGCGTCAACGCGACTTTGCGGCCAGCCCGTTTGGCTTCATCGCTGGCTTCGCGGAAGGCGGCTTTCGCTTCCGGCCGGTCGAACAAATAACCTTCCAGATACAAAATAGCGCTGTCGCGTATGAGGGTGCGGTCGAGGGTTTGCGGATCGAATTCCGTCGAGATGCCGAGAAACGTATTCATCGTGCGTTCGCCGTCCGGGGTCACCAGGATAAGCGAGCGCGAGGTCGGCGCGGTATTGGCGACAGGCATGCCGTTGAAGGTCACGCCAATCGAGCGGATATCGTGCGAGAATATCCGGCCAAATTCGTCATCCGCGACTTTGCCGATGAATCCAGCTTTGCCGCCGAACGAGGCGATACCGGCCGTGGTATTGGCGGCCGAGCCGCCGGAGCTTTCGACGGCCGGTCCCATGCCGCTATAAATTTTTACAATCGTTTCGGCATCGACGAGGCGCATCGAGCCTTTATCAGCGCCGATTTGCGCGAGATATTTGTCGTCGCAGCGGCCGATGATGTCGACAATGGCATTGCCGATGGCGGTGACGTCGAAGCGTGGCTGGCTCATGGGGCTCCCCTGGATGTGCGCGGGCACTATAGGCAAGGAGCGCGGTGGAGCAAGCAGCGTTCAACGGCGGCGTGCGGCCGATTGGCTCGAAGCCGTCATCGCTGAAAGAGCCAGCATCAGCCGCTCACCGAGGGTTTCTTCGAGATTGGAGTTTAGCCGTGCGGCCTTGGCGGTTTCGGCGATCCGCTTCAAGGCCTGATCAAGTCCTTTGCGGGTCCACGTCCGGCATTGCGCGGCAAAGGCATCCTTGGCCTTGAAGTGTAATGGCGGCCTCAATCCCCGCACCGCCTCGTCGAAACTGCGGCCGCTGTCGATGTCGGCTCTGACCCGGTGCAGGCGCAGAAAGTAGCGCTGCGTGATCAGAATGATGGCTTGCGCGCTTTCGCCCGACGCGATGGCGCGGCCATAATCGGATATGGCCCGTGTGGCATTGCCGAGGGCTGCGGCTTCGGGAATTTTTTCAAGCGCCAGGTCGGCGGCGTCACCAACAATGGCTTCGATGTCGTCGATGGTCACCATATCGCGGCCCATGCAGTACAGCGCCAACTTCTCGATTTCGGCCCGCGAGAGTGCGCGGTCGGCGCCGAGCCGGGACACCAAAACATCGCGCGTATCAGGCTCGATGTTCATGCCAAATTGACGAAGCACGTCGTTGACGAGGCTTTCGAGGTTGGCGTCGTCATCGGGATAGCACGCGACAGCGGCAGCGTTCGGCAGCCCTTCAAACAAGCTGCGCATTGCGTCGTCAGGCTTGAGGTTACCGGCTTCGACGACGAGGAAGCCTTCGAGCGCGCCCTCGCTCAGCAGCGGTTTTAACAGCAAGCTCGAGATCCGCCGCCCGGCCGTGGCGCGCACGATCTTGCGGCCGGAAAACATCGGCTTGGTGTTGAGTTCGAGTGCGAGGCGTCCGCTATCGGATTCAAGATCGCTGTCGTCGATGCGGAGAATTTCGCCGGCCGGATTTTCGCGCGCCGCAAGGAGCTTGGCGAGCTGGAGCGATCGTTCCGACACTAGGCCCGGATCGGAGCCATAGAACAGCACCGCCCCGACATTGGCCGGTGGGGCTTTCATGAACTGGCCAGCTTGCTGAGTTTTAACGGCGACCATGGGGGATGCTACTCGAGGACGGCAAGGTTCCTTCTCCCTCGGGAGAAGGTGCCACGTTGATGCGAAGCATCGCTTCGCGATGAAGGGCGGATGAGGGGGAAGTCAAGTTCTACAACAAACCCCACCCCGACCCTCTCCACGTCCATGCGAAGCATGGCTACGCCATGAGGGAGAGGGGAGACCCTCAAACCGCCCGCGAGAGATAAGCGAGAAGGCGGGTGCGGAGTTCTTCGCCGACCGTCTTAGCGGCGCGGTTCTCGGCATCTTGACGGGCATTGACGTTGGCGAAGATCGACTCGACGCGCTGGAAGCCGGCACGGCCATAGCTCTTGCCCGTCATGACGACTTTCTTATCTGTCAGGCGGATGAGCTTGAACGAGGCATCGAGATTGTAGACTTGGCCGTTGGCATTGCCGTCGATCTTGACCAGCGTCGCCGAAACAGACTCGTTGATGGCGATGTCGAGACGGTATTCAAGCGGCAGTGGCGCGCCGCCGCCGGTTGATTCATAAATCAGTTCGTTGCGCAGGCGCTGACCGACGCGGCCAGGAATCGGCGCGAATTCGACCGCTTGGAATTTCTCTTGGGCACCAGCCCCGCCAATTCCAGCCGACCCATAAAGCGGCCGGAAGCCCGATGAGTCGCCGCAGCCCGCCACCATCACGCTGCCGGCGGCAACGCACGCCAGCGCGGCGAGCAAGAGCCGCCCCGACCGGTGTCCGCTTGTTTTATCAGCCGACGACATTGACGATCCTTTGCGGTACCACGATCACCTTCTTTACCGGTCTACCCTCGAGTGCCCGGGTCACCGTTTCGAGCCTTAGCGCAGCAGCCTCCACCTCGGAACTGGTGGCGGCGCGCGAAATCACGAGTTCGTCCCGGCGTTTGCCGTTCACCTGTACGGCAATGGTCACTTGATCGTCAACGAGAAGGGCCGCTTCGGGGGCCGGCCACGGTTCGTTCGCGAGCAACGTGTTGTATCCAAGCCGCGCCCAGCATTCTTCAGCCAAATGAGGCATGAGCGGGCCCAACATGCGAATCAGCAATTCGGCGGCCTCGCGAAGCGCGAATTCCTGGCCTTCGCCGGTTTTCGATAGACCGGCTTGGAGCACATTGGCGAATTCATGGACCTGGGCGACGGCGACGTTGAAACGAAGCATTTCGATGCTGCGTCCGACCGCATCAAGCGCGCGATGGGCGGCCTTGCGCACCTCGAGCGCGTCGGAGCCAAAGCTGGCAGGCTTCGTCGTGGTGTTCACAGCAACCTTGTCGGCAACATCATCGACGATGCGCCAGAGCCGCTGGATGAAGCGGCCGGCGCCCGCGACGCCGGCTTCGGTCCAGATGACGTCGCGTTCGGGCGGGCTATCCGACAACATGAACCAGCGGGCGCAGTCGGCGCCGTAATGGGCGATGATGTCGTCGGGGTCGACGAGATTTTTTCGGGACTTCGACATTTTTTCGATCGAGCCGATGGTGGCGGGCCGGCCTGTTGCAATTTCGACAGCGTGGCGGTTGGCGCCTTCGCCCTCGAATTTGACGTCGCCCGGTAGCAGCCAATAGCCGTCCTGCGATTTATAAGTCTCGTGCGTGACCATGCCTTGCGTGAACAGCGCTGCGAACGGTTCGCGCGTGTTCGATGCAAACGTCAGGTGACCGGTGTCGCACATGGCGCGGGCGAAAAACCGCGAATACAGCAAATGCAATATCGCGTGCTCGATGCCGCCGATGTATTGATCGACGGGCAGCCAATACTGCGCGGCCTTTTTATCGACCGGCTTGTCCGCATGCGGCGCGGTAAAGCGCACGAAGTACCAGGACGAATCGACGAAGGTGTCCATGGTGTCGGTTTCGCGCACTGCCGGTTTTTTGCAGGTTGGGCAGGTCGTGTGCTTCCACGTCGGATGGCGCTCGAGCGGATTGCCGGGTTTGTCGAACGTAGCATCATCGGGCAACTTGATCGGCAGATCCTTTTCGCCGACGGGAACGACGCCGCAATCCTTGCAGTGGATAACGGGGATCGGGCAACCCCAATAGCGCTGGCGCGAAATACCCCAGTCGCGCAGGCGGAAGTTGACCTTGCGCGCGCCTTGGGCCTTGGCCCCGAGCTTCTGAGATTCGAGCCGTTTGGCGGCCTCTTCAAAGGCGGCTTTGGTTGAGAGCCCGTCGAGAAAGCGCGAATTGATCATCACGCCGTCTTCGTCATAAGCCTTGTTTTTAAGAGTAAAAGTCTTGGCGTCCTCGCCTGGCGGCAAGATCACCGGCACCACCGGCAAGTCGTAGCGGCGGGCAAAATCCATGTCGCGTTGATCGCCCGAGGGGCACCCGAAAATCGCGCCGGTGCCGTAGTCCATCAGCACGAAGTTGGCGACGTAGACGGGCAACTGCCAGTCCTTATCGAAGGGGTGGACGGCGCGAATGCCGGTGTCGAAACCGCGCTTCTCTGCCGCTTCGATGTCGGCGACGGACGTTCCCATGCGGCGGCACTCGTCGCAGAATTCGGCGAGCTTGGCATCTTTCTCGGCCGCCGCTTTGGCGATCGGATGATCGGCGGCGACGGCCAGGAACGAAGCGCCAAACAGCGTGTCGGGCCGGGTCGTATAGACTTCGATTTCCTTGAAGGATTTCGGCGCGGTCTTGGCGTCGAGCGCCCAGCGGACCAACATGCCTTCCGAGCGGCCGATCCAGTTGGCTTGCATCAGGCGGACTTTTTCCGGCCAGTTGGTCAGCGTCTCGAGATCGTCGAGCAGCTCTTGCGCGTAATCGGTGATCTTGAAGAACCATTGCGTCAGCTCGCGCTGTTCAACGAGCGCGCCCGAGCGCCAGCCGCGGCCGTCGATGACCTGCTCGTTGGCGAGAACGGTGTGGTCGACCGGATCCCAGTTGACCTTGGATGATTTACGGTAGGCGATGCCCTTCTTGAGGAAGTCGAGAAACATCTTTTGCTGGTGCCGGTAGTAGTCCGGCGAGCAGGTGGCGATCTCGCGCGACCAATCGAGCGACAGGCCCATCGATTTGAGCTGGCCGCGCATGGTGTCGATGTTCTGATAGGTCCATTTACCTGGATGAACCTTACGCTCCATGGCGGCATTCTCGGCCGGCATGCCGAAGGCGTCCCAGCCCATCGGATGGAGGACATTGAAACCCTTCATGCGCTTGAAGCGGGCAAAGACGTCACCCATCGCGTAGTTGCGCACGTGCCCCATGTGAATGCGGCCCGAGGGGTAGGGGAACATCTCGAGGACGTAGCATTTCGGGCCCTTGCCCTCATCGCTGGCGGTGAAAATCTCAGCCTTGTCCCAGGCCTGCTGCCAGTGTTTTTCGCGTGCGGGGGCGTTGTAGCGTTCGGTGGCCATCTGGCTGCAAGTCTCTTTTGTTCTTAAGGGTTTCAGGCCGTAAAGAGCCTGAAAGGTAAAGAGGGGTCAAGGGAGGCGGTGGTCCATGGGATATGTCGACGTTTTTGAATATTGCCGACATTACAGCTGTTATGTGTCGATATGGGCGACATCTGACCAGCTCAACGTTGATAAAAACTTATTTTGTCGACATGTTACATGACACATGTCGATCAGAACGAAGCAAACATGGCTCATGTCGATATTTTCATATTTTGTCGACATGTTACTGTTATCATGTCGATCAGATCGACGTATTAAATCCATCATGTCGACGAATCTCGATTTTATCGACATGAAGCTCTCGGGACCAAAAGAATGTTCAATCCGAAGCGCGCCTACAATGAACTGCCGATGCTCCCACCCCATGCCGACATTGAAACAAAAGTCATACTGAAACGATGGGGTCTTGCTCGAGCAGCGCTAGCGGAATTGCGATTGGCTGGTCAGGCAATTCCAGATCAGAACGTTCTCATCAGTGCCATTTCGCTGCTCGAAGCCAAAGCCAGCTCCGAGATCGAAAACATCGTCACTACGAACGATGCCTTGTTTCGTGAAGCCAGCCTTGAAATCGCGGATGGCGATGCGGGCGCCAAAGAAGCATTGCGGTATCGTTCCGCACTCTATCACGGCCTCGACTCGATCAAGCAGCGACCGCTATCCTCACGAACGGCAATTGAAATCTGCCAAATCGTGACAGGGGTACAGTTGGACGTCCGGACAATTCCGGTGACGCTGACCAATAAGCACACAGGCGACGTCATCTACACGCCACCACAAGGTGAGGCGGCATTACGCGAACTCTTGTCCAATTGGGATCAATTCCTGCACGCCGGCGCTGACGGATTGGATCCGCTCATTCGTATGGCGATACTTCATTACCAGTTTGAAGCGATCCATCCATTTGCCGACGGCAACGGTCGGACAGGCAGAATACTGAATGTCGTTTATCTCACCCAAAACGGCTTGCTGGATCTGCCGACACTCTATCTTAGCCGTCATATCCTCAAGACGCGGGCTGAGTACTACTCGGCCCTGGAAAGAGTGTCGTCGCACGGTGAATGGGAACGCTGGATCGTCTACATGCTGACGGCTGTCGAGACGACATCGAATTGGACGACCAAAAAAATCGGCGTGATACGCGCCCTGATGGATGCGACGAGCGTCTACGTTCGAGCTGAATTGCCAAAAATCCACTCTCGTGATCTCATCGATGTGATCTTTGCCCAGTCATATTGCCGGATAGCAAACGTCGTCGACAAGGGCATTGCCAAGCGGCAATCGGCCTCGACCTATCTGAAGGAGTTGGTCCGAATTGGTGTTCTCAAGGAAGAAAAAATTGGCAGGGAGAAAGTGTTCTTGAACAAGAAGTATTTCGACCTCTTGATCAGCGAAGAGCATACGTTCGAGCCTTACGGCGAGATCCCGATGCAGTCGCGTATGGCTATGGATTGATCGCAATGCAACCTGCATCGGTCCTTGCTCTCGAAGAAGTTAACACCCGCATCGCTGCGGCTGCGCGGTCCGTGAAGCGCGACCCAGATACCGTCACGCTCATTGCTGTTTCGAAAACTTTTGGCGCGGAAGATATTCGTCCACTGCTTGAGGCCGGACATCGCCACTTCGGCGAAAACCGCGTGCAAGAGGCGCAAGGAAAGTGGCCGGCGCTAAAGACCGAATATCCCGACATCGTGCTGCATCTGATCGGGCCGCTACAGTCGAACAAAGTCAAGGAAGCGGTCGCGTTGTTCGATGCCATTCACACCATCGACCGGCCGAAGATTGCCGAGGCCGTGGCCGCTGAAATGGCGAAGCAGGGGCGCAAGCTTCAACTGTTCGCGCAAGTCAACACCGGCGAAGAACCGCAGAAAGCTGGCGTCGCGCCGCGCGATGTTGCCGCGTTTGTTGCGATGTGTCGAGATCGTTTGAAAATCGATTTCGCGGGCTTGATGTGCATTCCGCCGGTTGACGAAGAGCCGGCCGTGCATTTTGCATTTCTCGCCAAGCTCGCGAAAGAGTGCGGCGTTACCGGCCTCAGCATGGGCATGAGCAGCGATTTCGAGACCGCCATCGAATTTGGCGCAACCCACGTCCGAGTTGGCAGCGCGATTTTCGGCGCGCGATAAACCTTCCCGCCACATCATGATCATAGTTGCGGTTTAGCAGCTCCGGATGACAGTTCAGCGTAAAAGACAATTGCCGGCGTTGCGCTTACTGCGCGCGCCCATTGCGGCCCTCGCCTTTACAGTTGTGGGAGGTTATGGCCATCGCGCCGGCGCCGGCGACTGTGACGCACTTTCGACCAACGCCCTCGATCCCGAGCTGTGCGCGGTGGCCATGCCGGATCTGAATTTCGATGCACCCATCGACGCGCCGCGGCCGCGAGCCGATGCGCCGGCGCCAGCGAGATTTCCCGAAGGCGATCAACCGGCGCCGTCGCCGCTAGCGATAAAACCCGGCGATCATGGCGTTTCGGCGCGCGTCGGCCTTGGCACGCTGCGGGACTACAACGCCTCGATCGCGCGCCGGAAAATCGACGATGCCAAGGCCTGGGGTCCGTCAACGTTCGTTGTTCCGGCCGCCGCGCCGCCACCAAGATCAGCGCTCGATGTCTGGAGCAAACTCGACGCGCAGGGTGTCGATGAAGGTCCCAATCGCTCGGTCAGGGCCGGCGTCGGCGTCGACTACAATCTGAGCAAGGGCACGACCGTCGGCGTTGCTGCCGAGCAGGGCGAAGCCAGCGCTAACGCCACGCAAACCACCCAAGACGAGAAGGTCGGCGCTTATCTGGCCTTCAAGTCGCTGCCGAACGTGACGGTCGATACGCGGACCGAGTGGAGCAAATCCGGCACGGCTGCGAATTCAGCCGCCGTGACAGGCCAGACGCTGGCTGAAAAAAGTTCGATCAGCGTCGCGCCCCGTCTCAATCACTCATTCGCGCTAGATGGCAAAAAAACCATCGAGCCATTCGTCGGCGTCAAACGCGAGATCGATTTGGAGAGCGCGGGCGCGGCGCAGGGCCAATTGAAAACCGTCGATTCCGCGGCCGCCGGCGTGACGCTCGCCAAGCCCGGCGGTTATTCGCTCAGCGTCACGACTGGCGTCGAAGGTGTCGGCGGCACCGACCCAGCCAACGTCAAAAGCGAACTCAAATTGAAACTGCCTCTGCAATAACGAGAAATCCCCTCTCCTCGTTTTGGCGCTGACTGAACAAGCGGCTTGCCCCTCACCGGCCCGTCATCGCGGAGCGATGCTCCGCTTCGACGGGCACCCTCTCCCCATTAAGTGCAGAAATGGGGAGAGGGGATAGGCCGCGCGTTTCCCACCGCAAAGTTTGGCGGTGCGGCCAGCGATTTTTTTGGCTCCGTCGAAACCTCCGCCGAGCGCCGCTTTGAATCCCCTCTCCCCGTTGTTGCACTTAACGGGGAGAGGGTTAGAGCCTGCCCCGGCGAAGGCCGGGGGTGAGGGGCAGCCGAGATTTAGCGAAATTTTCAGGTGTGCAGGAATAGACGGGCGGCGACGACGGCTGACGCGACACCAATGATCAAAACTGCCCTGTTTCGCTCGATCCACTCGGTCAGGTTTATTGCCTTCTCTGTTGGTGTTCCGCCGAGGTCGCGCCCAAGAGACCGGCCTGCGAGCCGATGCCAAAGCCAACTGACCACGGGATAAAAAATCAGAACCGCGCCGAAAATCTTGAGGAACCACATCTTCGGACTGAAGCCGAATTGGGCTTCAAAGGTCGTGCCAACCGTGAAGGCGACAAGACCAGCGAGGGCAATGCGTAGATTTTCGGGAATTGCCGGCACGGGGCGGATCGAAGGCTCTCTGGCATCGGGCGAAACGGAAGCGAGCCCGGGGTTCGCACGTTCACGTTGCTCGTGCGTCATGCTCGAAGCAGCCTGTCGTTCTGATCGACGGCCAAAGCTGTTGGACTTCGCCATGTAGCGCACCTAGTTGAGAAGCGGACGGGTGACAAGTTAACGGCGCATTGTTGATGTTGGGTAAACAAATTGTTGAGTGCAGTGGCGTGGGCAAATCGGGCACGCCATCCTCGCCGTGTTTCCCACCGCAAAGTTGGGCGGGGCGGCGGGGGTAGAGGTTGGCGTGACGCCCCCGGTGCTAGGCTCTCTCAACTGATTCGTTTGAGGCGCAATACGCGCTCGGACCGGAGGGCCAATTTCCATGAGTTCAGCAACCGCCAAAAAGCTCGACGATCAAGCCGGCGCCGCAGCGGCCGATGCCGCGAGCGATGTCCGCGCCGAAGCCCGCGCGCAAGCCAAGGCCCAAGCTTCAGACGGCAAGGCCAGTGTCAGCAAGCTCGACAAGGCCCACAAATCGGCATCCGACGCCGCCAAGCAGAAGTGGCACGAATTCACCGTCAACGTCTGGCTGACCAATCTCAATCGCTTCGAGTTTGGGCCGTGGAAGCAGGAGCGCAACAAAGGCAAGTCGCGCCAGTTCACCTCCGACATGGATATTTTCGCCGAGATCATCGAGAACGGCGCATCCACCGGTGTCCTCGGCTATCGCAAGGAGCTCTGGAAAGACGCGACCGGCATGGACAAGCGCCTCGTCATGAAGCTGTTTTCAGAATCGCTGAATTGGCGCGCCAGCATGGACATGATGGTCGGGCGCTCGCTGCAGCAAACCATCGGCGCGCGCGGCCTGCCGGTGACATGCTTCTCGATCAACACCAACGACGACGATTTCCTGATCTACCTCGAGCGCTCGGCCAAGAAGTGGCCGTTCATGCCGGAAGTGTTCTCGTTCTTCCTGATGGTCAATGGCGAGCCCCGCTTTTACGCCTTTCACCGCGACGTCATCAACATCGGCGGCGATTATTCGCTGGTCGATCAGCACGGCGAGACGGTTGGCCACGTCAATGGCGCGATTTTCACGATTGGCGGCAAATGGAACTGCACGGTGCGCGGCGATCACGCGGACTCGCGTCTGATGGCGGTCGTCAAATTGTTTGCCGGCATGATCGCGTTCAACCGCGAGGCCCGCCGCCACGTCAAAACTATCGCCCAAGATGTCCGCGCCGGCCGCTTGCAACCCGAAATCCAGAAACAGGAAACGGACCTGTACCAGAATCCACGCCGCGTCCGCTGACGGAGTGCCACTTTCATCTGCCTCCACCACCTTAAAATCCATTAACGAATTACTTCGTTAATGAAGTCGCACAATTCTTGATCACTCCGCCCAGACACTATACAAGCCGCCTAACAAACGAGCGGCTGAAAAAGAAGTGTCTCAACGGGTGGGGGGAAGATGGAACAACTTCAGCAAGGGTCTGATGTCCTATTTCTTTTGATGGGCGCGATCCTGGTATTTGCCATGCACGGCGGCTTCGCGTTTCTCGAAGTCGGAACCGTCCGCCACAAAAATCAAGTCAACGCGCTCGTCAAAATCCTGGTCGATTTCGCGATCTCGACCACGGTTTATTTCGCGTTCGGCTATTGGCTGTCGTACGGCATCACATTCTATCACAACGCCGCCGACATCAGCGGCGCCATGGGCTACGACCTCGTCAAGTTTTTCTTCCTGGCGACGTTCGCGGCTGCGGTTCCAGCTATCGTCTCAGGCGGCATCGCGGAACGGGCGCGCTTTACACCGCAATGCGCGGCAACGGCCATGCTGGTCGGCGTCGCCTATCCGCTGATCGAAGGCGTGCTCTGGAACAAGAACTTTGGCTTTCAGAGCGGGCTATTCACCAACGTGCTCGGCGCCGAGTTCAAGGACTTCGCCGGCTCGATCGTGGTGCACGCATTTGGCGGCTGGGTGGCGCTTGGCGCGGTTCGGCAGCTTGGGGCCCGCATCGGCCGGTATGACAAGGGCCGGGCCATCAGTCCGCCGCCGTCGTCGATTCCGTGGCTCGCCATGGGTTCGTGGCTGCTGTGCATCGGCTGGTTCGGCTTCAACGTCATGAGTGCGCAGACCTTGAAGGGCATCTCCGGGCTTGTGGCGATGAACTCGCTGATGGCGATGTGCGGCGGCATTCTCGCGGCGCTCATCGCCGGCGATAACGATCCGGGCTTCGCCCACAACGGCGCGCTCGCAGGACTGGTCGCGATTTGCGCGGGCTCCGACATCATGCATCCGATTGGCGCCTTCGTGACCGGCGGTGTCGCCGGCGTGGTGTTCGTCAAGATGTTCACGGTCTCGACCAGCAAATGGCAGATCGATGACGTCCTTGGTGTGTGGGCCTTGCATGGGTTGTGCGGACTATGGGGCGGGATAGCGTGTGGCATCTTCGGGCTGAAAGCTCTTGGCGGTCTCGGCGGCGTGACGTTCCAATCGCAGTTGGTCGGCAGCGTGCTCGGTGCAGGCTTCGGCTTTGCCGCCGGTACGGTGATTTACTGGCTCGTCGATCGGATGTTCGGGTTCCGCATGTCGGCGGACGAAGAACGACGCGGCGCCGATCTCTCGATCCACAAAATCGGCGCTAATCCTGAAGACGATCTGCGTACGGGCCGGGTCTAAGGCCCAGCATCCTCGAACGTCATCCTCGCCGCGTGAGGGCTTCTTCAGTCCGAAAGCGCGAGGATAGTGCGCGCGCTCGGCCGAGGATGACGGTCGAGAGCTTCGGCGCCTTCGCGTGATAGACGTAAATCGCGGCGAAGGCGATTGCGGTACCGCCGATGACGTCGATCAGGAAGTGGCCGCCGACAGCAACCGCGGAGACGCACACCAGCGCGTTCCAGATCGCCAGCGGCACGAAGATGGCGCGCCGCGCGCGCGTGCACCAGGCGAGCAGGATTGCGAAAATGGCGTGAAACGAGGGGAGCGTGACGAGGCCCTCGGCGTGGTCGAGATCGAAGGTGTGAAGCGCGCCGCTGCGCAGCGCCCGAACCGGCTCGAGATGCATGACACCGAGCGTTTTGTCGCCGAGAATTCGCAAGGCGTCGGCGGGATTGTGAAACGCATAAGCGCCTTCCGCCGGCCAGATCGTCGAGAAGAACGAGACGACGAGCGCGGTCACGACAAACAGGAACAGCAGTTCGCGAAGATGTTCGAACTGCCGGGTGAGGGAGAGCAAGATCACCACGGCGGCCAGCTGCAGCATGCAGGATTGGTAGGCGGCTAATAGCAAGTGGCTGGCGATCGCGCTATGGCTCAGCCAGGTCAGATGGCTCATCCAATCAAAACCCATCGCTTGATCGATGGCTGCAAACTCGGCGTCGCGCAGCGGAAAGGACAAAGCTTGCAGCGGATAATCCATGATCGCGAGCGGCGGTCCGATCACCATTAGAAAGAACAGCGCTTCGAGCATGCTGCGAATGATCGGGTCGGGCCGGCGGATATTGTAGAAGGCGAGGATGCCAGCTAGCGCGGCGGCGATGGCATACGGCTTGAGGAAGCTGCCCCATTTCAAGTCCATGCCAGTCGCGGCAAGACCAGCGGCCGAAATGGCGACGCAGACCGGCACCAGCAGCCAGACCTTTGGCCCGAGGATCGAGACCTGCATAAGCCGCGAGGCCGCACCATCTGACCCAAACATCGATCGCAACTGGCAAGGCATCGCTCAACTCCCGAAACTCAACGCCGGTTCAAGAGCTAGGAATTAAGCTATTGCCGTTAAGAACTGGTTTCGCATTGCCGGTACAATCATGTTTCGGGCATTCATCGACGGGCAAGACGGGCGCTGATAAGCCTGCGTTGAGCCGTCGCGCAATTGCCGTCCGCCGCTTGAGGAATGAATTGGAAATGCCGCACATTCCGCTCCCGCTGCTGATCCTCTCGGCCCCCATTCTGGGGCTGATCGGTTTGGTCATTTTCAAATACTTTCAAGTCCGCCGCGCGCGGTCCTGGCTGGCGGTTCCGGGAAAGATCGTGTCGGCAAAATCAGTCATGCGCAAAGTTCGCCGCAACGGCGCCGACCCGGGGGACGACGACACGGAACTGCGCAACTTCGCGGATATTGCTTATGAGTTCACAGTTGAAAACCACCAGGTGCGCGGCTCACGCGTCAGTATCGGCGAGGATCTTGGCAACCTCGAAGTCGCCGAAACCTTGGCGCGCTATCCGGCCGGGCGCAGCGTCACGGTTTATTATAATCCGGCAAATCCCGAGCAAGCCGTGCTCGAGCGCGAGATGCCAGAAGGCGCGTTCAAGTTCATGACGTGGTTTATCGTGTTGTTGTTGGCCATCGTGGTTTTATCGGTCACCGGCGTCAGTCAAATCGCAGACGTCGTGCGAGGTTCCATTCCGAACCCCAAGAACGCGCCATTCGTTATCGGTTTTTTACTCTTTGCTTTGTTTACAAGTCTTATCGGTTTGGCGTTGCGCCGGCAGGCTGGCGCCATCAAGTCCTGGCCCAAGACCACGGGCCGCATCGTAAGTTCAGACGTCGAGCAGTTCCGCTCGCGAGAAACCGGCCGCGACGCGGCAGGGCCCTACCGCACAAAATTCCGCCAGCGTGTCAGCTATGCTTATTCGGTCAAAGGCGTTGCCTATGCCAGTGACCGCGTCAACATCGGCGCCCGCACCACGTCGACCTTGCAGTCAACGGAACGAGGCATTGTCGGGCGCTATGCGCCGGGTTCGACTGTGACCGTCTACTTTGATCCCAATAACCCCTCGCAAGCGGTGTTGGAGCAAGGTGTCAGGCTGATCTGGCTACTCTGGCTTTGCGTCGCTATCTTCGCCGCCGCTGCCTATTGGTTCGCGACGACAAGTGGGGGCAAGGTTTGAATTTGACGTCGAAAGGGTGTCTGACCCTTTGGGTCTGATACCTCATCAGGAGCTTCAATGCCCACCGTCCCTTCCAAACCCTCCCCCCTCGCCACCCTGACCTCCGGCGCGATCGTGTCTCCGTTCACGCAGTTGCGGCGATTGCTGGACGGCATTCCGGCGGGGCATGAAAGGCCGATTGAGCTCACAATCGGCGAACCGCGCGAAGCGATGCCGGATTTTATTCAAGCCAAGTTGAATGAAGCGGCCGCCCTCTACGGTAAATATCCCCCCATCAAAGGCTCGGACGAATTGAAGGCGGCAATCGCGGCGTGGGCCCGGCGGCGTTATCAGATCGCGGGCGGGCTCGATCCGGCGCGCGAAATCTTAGCCCTCAACGGCTCGCGCGAAGGCCTGTTCTTCGCCTGCTTGCCGGCTGCCGGACGCAAACAAATCGACGGCCAGCCTGCGATCCTGATGTGCAACCCGTATTACTCAGCCTACGTCGCCGGTGCACTCGGGGTTGGTGCTGAGGCGGTCTATTTGAACGCCACCGCTGCAACCGGCTTTCTGCCCGACCTCGACGGCATCGCCCGCGATGAAGCCCTCATGCGGCGGACCGCGGCGCTCTTCATCTGCTCGCCGAGCAATCCTCAAGGTGCTGTCGCGTCACGAGCCTATATCGAGAAAGCCCTGAGCCTGACGCGCCGCCATGACTTCATGTTGTTTCTCGACGAGTGTTACTCAGAGATTTACACCGGCGAAGCGCCAACCGGCGGGCTCGAGGTCGCCGCCGCGACGCCCGAGCGCTTCAAGAACCTCGTCGTGTTCAACTCGCTGTCCAAGCGTTCCAACCTGCCGGGGTTGCGCTCTGGCTTTTGTGCGGGTGACGCGGCGTTTCTCGAAACCTACGGCGAAATCCGCAACATGTGCGCGCCGCAGGTTCCGGGGCCTGTGCAACACGCCTCCGCAGCGGCTTGGAGCGACGAAGCCCACGTCGAAAAAAACCGCGCGGCTTACCGCCAGAAATTCGCCGTTGCCGACGAGATCTTGGGTACGCGCTTTGGCTACAAGCGCCCAGCTGGCGGGTTTTGCCTTTGGCTCGATATGAGCCAAAATGGCGGCGGCGTAGAGGCGGCGGTAACCTTATGGAAACGTACTGGCGTCAAGGTGATACCCGGGTGCTTCCTGGCCCAATGCGGCCGAGACGGGACCAATCCGGGCGCCAACTATGTGCGCGCAGCGTTGGTTCAAGATCTAGCCACCATCCGGGAGGCGCTCGAACGCACGATTTCCGTGCTGCGTTAACGTGCTTTTCGGAAAAGTGGTCGCCGGCTTTCCGAGAAGAACGTCCAAGCAAGTAAGAGTTCGTTCGCGCCGATGTCGCTTGATACGCGAGGCATTGATCCTCAGAGGCTGCTGCCGCAGTCGTTGGAGGACCGGCTCTTGGGCTGGCTAGGCCGCATGGGAGGCATTGTCCTCCTTGGTGCGCTGACGCTCGTCTGGTTGAGCTTGCTGTCCTGGTCGCTGTCCGACCCGAGCTTGACGCACGCCACCACCACCGTTCCGCGCAATTGGCTTGGCCCGCTCGGCGCGGTTCTGTCGGATCTGCTGCTGCATACCTTTGGCTTTGCGGCTGTGGTCGGTCTTCTGGCGCCGATGGTTTGGGCCCTTGAACTTGTCTCCAACGAGCGCGTTCTCGAAGGCCGTATCAAGCTGATGTACTATCCGTTGGCGATCGCGGCGACTGCCGGCGGACTTTCGGCGTTCCCTGTCGTTTCAAACTGGCCTTTGCATCACGGCTACGGCGGCTTGCTGGGTGACGGATTATTCCGGCTGATCAGTCATATGTTTGCGCTCCTCAACGCCGACCGCGCGGCTCTTGCAAGTGCATTGGTATTGAACGCGGGCGCGATTGCGGCGCTCGCAAAAAGCATGGGGCTCGATCTCGAGACCGTGGTCCGCGAAGCGCTGAAACCGCGCGCGCCATCTGAGCGCCGTGCCGAACCGAAGATAACCGGCGACGCATCAAGCGCTGTCTTGGGATTGTGGAAGTCTTGGCGCGCGAAGGCGCCGGCACAGCCGGTCAAGACCAGTCCTTATGGGGCTGCGGCCGGTCTTGCGGTCCCAAGCTTTGCGCAAGATCCATTCGCGTTCCGAAATTGGTCCAATACGTATCCCCCAGCCCAGCCTCATGTTCCCGCGGGGCACGCTGCGGCAGCTCAAGTCTTATACGCGGGTCAGAATTATGCGGGTTATGGTCCGGACCCGAATGCGGGTCCTTTCGCGCGCGCGCCAAATCCAACATTCGGAGCCTTTGAGCCCGACCCTGCCACCGTCGCGGAGGCTGCGGCTCAAGCCGCGGTGGAAATATTTCGCGGCGCCGGGTTCGATCACTTTACCGAAGCAGCCAGCCGGGCGATTGCTGCTCGATTTGCGCCGCCGTCAGCAACCGTTGCCGTGCCGACTAAGGCTGGCGGCGAAAAACAGCCCGGGCCCGCACCAGGTCCTGCAATGTCATCGCCAGACT
Source organism: Hyphomicrobium sp. (assembly GCA_031365865.1). Lineage (GTDB taxonomy): Bacteria > Pseudomonadota > Alphaproteobacteria > Rhizobiales > Hyphomicrobiaceae > Hyphomicrobium_B. The sequence continues at coordinate 24,541 of JANLYX010000073.1, forward strand.
TGGCGCAACAAAATAAAATCGCCGGCATGTTCGGCGCAATTGCCATGCGCACCCGCGAGCACGAATGGAAACGCCCCTCGCTCAATTTGTTGAAGCGGCCCTCGGCTGCCAAGCCTGGCCCGGAATTTACGCAGACGGTGATGCGCGGCAATGCCCGTCTGCTGGAAGACGTGCTGGCCGATTTCGGCGTCAAGGGCGAAGTCAAGGACATCAAGCCCGGCCCGGTCATCACGTTGTATGAAATGGAACCGGCGCGCGGCACCAAATCCTCGCGCGTCATCGGGCTCGCCGACGACATCGCCCGCTCGATGAGCGTGACCAGTGTGCGCGCCGCCGTCGTGCCGGGCCGTAACGCCATTGGCCTCGAGTTGCCGAATATGCGGCGCGAGCCGGTTGTGCTGCGCGAGATACTCGAATCCGAATCTTACAAGAGCAGCGACGCCGTCCTGCCGCTTGCGCTTGGCAAATCCATTGGCGGCGAGCCGGTGGTCGCCGATCTCGCCCGTATGCCGCATCTGCTTGTCGCGGGCACCACCGGGTCTGGCAAATCGGTCGGCGTCAATGCCATGATCCTGTCGCTGCTGTACCGGCATTCACCGCAAGACAGCAGGCTGTTGATGATCGATCCGAAAATGCTGGAACTGTCGGTCTACAACGGCATTCCGCATCTGTTGACACCGGTTGTCACCGATCCGCATAAGGCCGTGACCGCTCTGAATTGGGCGGTCGGTGAAATGGAAGAGCGCTACAAGCGCATGTCGACGCTGTCGGTGCGCAACATCGAAGTCTTCAATAATCGCGTTCGCAATGCCAAGAAGCGCGGCGAGATGCTGTCGCGAACCGTCCAGACCGGTTTTGACAAACAGGGTCAGGCCGTTTTCGAGAACCAGAAGATGGAACTTGAGGCGATGCCGCACGTCGTCATCGTGGTCGACGAATTCGCGGATTTGATGATTGTCGCCGGCAAGGAAGTCGAGGCTGCGGTGCAGCGCTTGGCGCAAATGGCGCGGGCCGCGGGTATCCATCTCATCATGGCGACGCAACGTCCCTCGGTCGATATCGTCACCGGCACCATCAAGGCGAATTTCCCGACCCGTATCTCCTTCAAGGTGACGTCGAAAATCGACAGCCGCACCATTCTGAACGAGCAAGGCGCCGAGCAGCTCCTCGGCCAAGGCGACATGCTGTATTCGACGGGTGCGGGCAACATCGTGCGCGTCCACGGCGCGTTCGTGGCGGACGAAGAAGTCGAAGCCATTGCGCAAGCATTGCGCGCTCAGGGCCCAGCCAACTATGTCGATGGCATTCTCGACGGACCACCGGAGGTCTCGGAAATCGCCAGCGGCGAGCGTGCACCGAGCGATGACGATCTGTACGATCGCGCCGTCGCCATCGTCATGCAGGACCGCAAGGCCTCGATAAGTTACGTACAGCGCCGGCTTTCGATTGGCTATAACCGCGCCGCCGATCTCATCGAACGGATGGAACGCGAAGGTCTGATCTCGCCCGCCAGCCCCACCGGCAAACGCGAGATCCTGGGTTTGCCCAGCAGCGGCGTCGATGCCGCCTAACTGGGGTTTGCTTGCAGGACTGCGCCAGCTTGCCTATGCCGCTCACAGGACAAGCCGAATCGCCCATATATCGACGCAATGTTCACCGACACCATAAGGTGCCGGAGCAAGCGATTTCGTTGCTTGGGTTTTTCAACGGGGCCACTGGGGGCAATATGGGACGACACATGAAGGCGCTCGCCTGCGCGGTGGTTAGCTTCGCGACGTTGTTTTCGGTCGATATTGCAGGGGCCGCCGATACCAAGGCGCCGGCAGCTGCTCCAGCGGCTCCGGCGGCGGCACCTAATGCTCCTCCGGCCGCGCCTGCAGCAAAACCTGCCGCAACACCTACCCCAGCCGCTCAGCCCGCCGCAGCTCCTCCGGCAGCATCTACCGATAAGGCCGCCGACCCTGGCGCCTGGAGCGCGGAAGTCGCACCCAACAAGGGCACAACAGGCATTTCGCTCGATGAGCGCCAAACCGAAGTGGTCAAGACTGTCAGCACTTATTTCAGCGAGCTCAAGGGTTTGAAGGGGCTATTCGTCCAGACCGGTGCGGACAATAAGCGCATGAAGGGCAAGTTCTTCGTCAAGCGCCCAGGCCGCTTCCGTTTCGATTATTCTTTGCCGTCCAAGCTGATCATCGTCTCCGACGGCGACAACCTCGCCGTTCAAGATCTCGATTTAAACACCGATGATCGGGTTGAAGTTGACCAGACGCCGTTCCGCCTGCTGCTGCGCAAGGACGTCGACCTTTTGCGCGATGCCCGCATCATGGAAGTTCAACAGTCCGAGGACCTGATTATCTTGGCGATTCAGGACAAAAGCCCCGACACGCCCGGTCGCATCAAACTTTTCTTAGCGACCAAACCGAGTCTCGAACTGAAAGAATGGGTGACCACGGACCCCCAGGGCCTAGACACCCGAATCGAAGTCTCCGAGCTCATAAAAAGCAATGAATTGGACGAGAGTCTCTTTAAAATTCAGATGGTTGGCAGAAAGCCGGGACTTCAATAGGCAGTATTGCTCATAAAATCAAGGTGTTGCTGTTCGGACGCGACGCAACAACTGACCTGGGGATATTCCGGGATAACTGATCACGTTTTCGTGATAAGTGCATACACCCCCTGTTGAAAAAGTCTGGCTTGCGCTTAACTGTAGGCATGCAGGTGGTGTCACCCTGTATTCGGTTGTGCCCCCCCGTCTAGCCGAAGACACCACCTCAGGTATCGGATTCCCTCCCGATACCCTGCGCGTAAAGCGCGAATCGCGCCCAGTCCCTCCCCCCGGGACTGGGCGTTTCGCTTTTCTGGCCATGATGATGAAAAGGCGGCGTTCGCTCAATGTAGCGCGGCGGCCTCATGATGAGCACTGACGCGGGGCTTTGGTTCATATTGCGCGATATCCGCGAGCGCCTGATCGATGGTCTGCAGCTCGGCCGCCAGCTTCTGCAAGCGGATCGTGATTTTGTCTGCGAAGTGTTCGGCGAGGCGGCGATCTTCCGACATCTGCTCATGAAGATTATCGCGGGTAATCCGCAGCGCGCGCACCTGGCTCTTGGCGATGACGGTTGTGCTGTGAACCGTTTCGACCAACATCGCCAACTCGCCGACGATTGTGCCTTCAGGCAACGGATCGGCGGGCGTACCGCTATCGGCATCGCACAAACGCACGGCTTCGCCCGAGATAATGACAATTGCCGCGTCGCCCAACTTGTCTTCCTGAATAATCACATCGCCGGGTTTATAGACGATGCGATCGGCGCGCCGAACGATCTCCGTCAGCTCCAACGGCTTTAGGCCTTGAAAAAGAGCCAAGCGCAAAAACGGCTTGACGAGGGCATCGATTGCCATCGGCCACACTCCGGTTTGAGTTTGAAAAACTGGAACGCGACAGACGCAACGGCCACGCAACGCGCTCAACACACAGAGCGGCGAGGCAAACGGGCAGGATCACTTCAGCAACGCCCGCACCTTTTCATATCGAAGCGTTGCGGTCCACCCCGGTGTGGATAGGCTGGGGATAGCCCTGTCTAAAAGGCCGGTAAAAGCCGGTTTGAAATGTGCAAAAGCGATTAGGGGGCGAGCCGGTAGCCGCCGCTCTCGGTTACGAGAAGCTCTGCATTTGACGGGTCTTTTTCAATTTTCTGACGCAGCCGGTAGATGTGGGTTTCGAGTGTATGTGTCGTCACACCGGCATTATAGCCCCACACTTCGTGCAGCAGGACGTCGCGCGACACGACCTTCTCGCCGGAACGATAGAGATATTTTAGGATGGACGTTTCTTTCTCCGTCAGCCGGATCTTCGAACCGCCAGGATCCAGCAACAGTTTCGACGCTGGCTTGAACGTATAGGGCCCGATGGCAAAGACCGCGTCTTCGCTTTGCTCATGCTGGCGCAGCTGGGCGCGGATCCGCGCCAGTAGAACCGCGAATTTGAAGGGCTTCAGAATGTAATCGTTAGCTCCGGAATCGAGCCCTAAAATCTGGTCCGCGTCCGAGGTATTACCGGTCAACATGACGATCGGGGTTTTGAAACCGGATTTGCGCAGCAGTTTCACCGCTTCGCGGCCGTCCATGTCGGGTAATCCGACGTCAAAGACGACGAGATCGAAATGCCCGCCCTTGGCGGATTCGATGCCCTTGGACGCGGTGTTGGCTTCTGAGACTTCGAACTCGTCATGGAGAACCAATTGATCCCTTAAAGAGATACGCAGGTCTTCATCGTCGTCGACAAGAAGAACTCTTCGGGCCGTGCTCATAAAATTGGGCTCCAATACCGGTATGTCAATCTGTGCGGGTAAACTCTAGCATCTGGCCGACGGCCGCCATAGGCTTGACTTTTGAGGTTCGACTTCTGGCCGGAGGAGAGGGGTTTTAGACGTTGCATGTCAAGAAATCGTACTCGGAGAAAACCTCAACACATTGTGAGGCTCCGGTCGCGGTCAGCGACCAGGGGATGGCTTGCACTTGGCACGCGGAACTGGCGTTGCGCCCTTGGCCGGAGCGGCATCAGCGCCAACAAAAAGGAGGCTGACGGAACAACGCCACAAGGTGCATTCTTGTTCCGGAAGGTCTTATACCGCAGCGACAAAATCCGCCGGCCTTCGACCTTGCTTCCGGTTGTGCCTATAGAGAGGAACATGGGCTGGTGCGATGCTCCTGGCGACCGCAATTATAACCGCGCTGTTCGTCATCCCTATCCGGCGAGCGCTGAAAGGCTTTGGCGCGGCGACGACGTCTATGATCTGGTGCTTGTTCTTAGCCACAACGAGCGGCCACGGGTTCGGGGCCGGGGTAGCGCGGTTTTTATCCATGTCGCGCGGCCGGGCTACAAGCCGACCGAGGGCTGCGTGGCGCTGAAAAAATCCGATCTCCTGAAATTGCTAAGCCGCGCCAACCGTCACAGCAAAATATTCATTCGATAAAAAAGGACCCGAAGCTTGCGCGCCGGGCCCAGGGTTGAGCAAATCTAGGGGAAGAACAGTGTGCTCGGGATAATGCGTGCAAATCGTAGCTCGCTGGCAGCCGTGAAGCCGCCAGCGGTTCGTGTTCTCAATAATTGTAAGCGCGTTCGCCGTGCTCGGTGATGTCGAGACCTTCGCGCTCTTTGTCCTCGCTCGGACGCAGTCCCACCAGGATATCGACGAGCTTGTAGAGAATGAACGAGCCGATGCCGCTCCACAACAAGGTCATGCCGACAGCTTTGCCTTGCGAGGTCAGTTGGGCAATCATGTCGTAGGCCGCAACGACGCCCTCACCAGGTTTTGACGCATAGTCGAGGATGCCTTGGCCGCCGAAATGGGGATTGACAAGAATGCCGGTGCCCAAAGCGCCGATGATGCCGCCGATGCAGTGAACACCGAAGACGTCGAGTGAGTCGTCGTAGCCAAGAGCATTCTTGACGCTTGTCGAGAAGATCGAGCAGACGATACCCGCGACCACGCCGAGGATGATCGATCCACCAACTCCGGCAAAGCCGCAAGCCGGTGTGATCGCAACCAAGCCTGCAACAACGCCTGAGATCAGGCCGAGTAGCGACGGCTTGCCCTTGACCATCCACTCCCAGCACATCCAAGCCAGACCCGCAGCAGCAGTGGCGAGGAAGGTGTTGATCATGGCAACGCCGGCGACGCCGTTGGCTTCAAGGTTAGACCCGACGTTAAAGCCGAACCAGCCGACCCACAGTAAGCCTGCGCCGATGAACGACATGGTCAGCGAGTGCGGCGGCATGGCTTCGCGGCCATAGCCAACGCGCTTGCCCATGACGAGGCAACCGACGAGGCCTGCAATACCGGCGTTGATGTGCACAACCGTGCCGCCGGCGAAGTCGATGGCGCCCCACTGGAAGGCCTGACCGGCATCGAGGTTGGCGGCGTCGAGTGCTTCCTTGCCCTTCTTGGCGGCAGCGGCGATGGCGTCGGGACCGGCCCAATACCAAACCATGTGCGCGATCGGGAAGTAGATCAGCGTCACCCACAGGATCATGAACAGCATCAGCGCCGAGAACTTGATGCGCTCGGCGAACGCACCGACGATCAGGCACGGTGTGATGCAAGCAAATGTCATCTGGAAGACGATGTAGACGTATTCCGGAATGACGACGCCGTTCGAGAATGTCGCGGCGACGGAGTTGGCGTCAACACCTGTCAGCATGGCCTTCGAGAAGCCGCCGACCCAGTTGTTGAGCGAACCGCCGTTGGTGAAGGCCATCGAGTACCCATAGAGATACCAGATGATGGCGACGACGCAGAGCGTTGCCAAGATTTGCATCAAGACCGACAGCATGTTTTTGCTGCGCACGAGACCGCCGTAGAACAGCGCCAGACCCGGCACTGTCATGAGCAACACCAGTACGCTCGAGGAAATCATGAAGGCTGTGTCGCCCTTGTTGGCAACGGGGCCTGCGGCCGCAGGTGCAGCTGCGGGCGCCGGTGCGGCAGCAGCAGCATCTTTGGCGGCGGTGGCGGCGTCTTGTGCCAGTGCCGGGTCCATTATCAGCGCAAGAACGCCAAGAGCCCCCAAGCTCCAGGCGATGCGCGGTAAGATTCGTGACGTCATGTTTTATGCTCCCTGTTGGAAACTCGAAATCGCTGAACTTGAGATTGAGATCAGAGCGGGTTGGATCAGAGCGCGTTGTCGTCCGTCTCGCCGGTTCTGATGCGGACCGTGTGCTCGACGGTGGAGACAAAGATCTTGCCGTCGCCAATTTGGCCGGTCTTGGCGGCGCGCTGGATGGCGGCCAAGGCCTTGTCGACTTGCGCCGACGTCACCACGACTTCGATTTTGATTTTCGGCAGGAAGCTGACGGCATACTCGGCGCCGCGATAGATTTCCGTGTGACCCTTCTGACGGCCGTAACCCTTGACCTCGGTTACGGTCATGCCCTGCAAGCCGAGATCGGTCAGCGCGGTGCGGACCTCCTCGAGCTTGAAAGGTTTTATGATGGCAGTAATGAGCTTCATGTGAGCCCCCTCTCCCTTTTCACCGGCAAATACCGGATGCGCCGCTATGGCTCCCCAAGAACCGCCAATGGCCCTGGTTTCCAAGCAGAGAGAGTCAAGTCCTGTGCCAATTGGCCAGACAGTACTCAAGGCATTGATTTTATTGCGTGAAAATTAGGCGTTGCAGGCGCCGGGTACCCTTGGGCAGCGATTTTCTGCTTAAAACATAAGCAAAAAATCCCAATTGCCTACTAGCTAATCACAAAAGCCGTATCGCGTTTTCTCATGAGGCCTTCTTGAACCGTGGAGGCAACCAGACGGCCCTCCAAGTCGAAGATCGCGCCCCTGCAGTAGCCGCGCGCGCCAAAGGCAGATGGGCTCTCCTGAGCGTAAAGAAGCCAGTCATCGGCTCGAAACGGCCGATGGAACCACATGGCGTGGTCGAGGCTGGCGAGTTGGATGTCGCGGTCGAACATCATCTTGCCATGGGCGACCAGGGCCGTGTCCAGCAGCGTGAAGTCGGAGGCATAGGCCAGAACGGCTTGGTGGATGCTCGGGCTGTCCGGAAGCCGACTTTTGCTCTTGAGCCAAATTGCTTGCACAGGAACGCGGTTATCGCGGCTGGCATAGCGGCTGGGATCGATCAGACGAATGTCGAGGGGGTGTTCGCGCTGCCAGTAGGCGCGCATGTTTTCAGGCAGAACCGTCATGAATTGTTGCATCAATTCTTTGACATCCGGCAAGCTTTCGGGAGCTGGCGCCAGCGGCATGGGAGACTGGTGATCGAAACCCTCCTCGGCTTTTTGGAACGACGCGCTCATCGTAAAAATAGCCTGGCCATGTTGGATGGCTTTGACGCGCCGCGTCGTGAAGCTGCCGCCGTCGCGAATGCGTTCGACATCGTAAATAATGTCGTGCTTGGGATCGCCAGCCAGCAGGAAATAGCCGTGCAGCGAGTGGATGGGGCGGTTTTCCGGGACGGTGAGAGCCACCGCCATCAAGGCCTGGGACAGGACCTGGCCGCCATAGACGCGCTGCCAGCCCTCATCGGGTCCCTTGGCGCCGGTGAAGATATTGTCGTCGATGCGCGTAAGCGACAGAGTCGCCACAAGCCGGTCGAGTGCAGTCGGCGTTAAATCGTGTTGCGGCGGCATTTGGCATGTCCTGGTCGGGATATTTCACGATAAATTTGCCGGTGTCGACAGTGGCGTTAAGATAAGCCTATCGTCAAGGCGGCGAAACTTCAGCGAGATCCGTTATTTTGACGAAATCCGGAACATCGAAATTTGATATTGCGGTATCGGGCGCGAGCTTCGCGGGGCTAGCGGCCGCGCTGGCATTGTCCCGGGCCTTGGGCGACGGTGTCAGAATCGCGCTCATCGATCGCGCCGTTGGTCCAGCGGCCGCGGCAGCAGACAGCCGCGCCTTCGCGATCTGGGCGGCGTCGAAAAACATGCTCGCGTCGTTGGATGTCTGGCGCGATATCGCAGCCGAGGCCGAGGCTTTAACATCGATCGAGATTTCCGACTCCGCGCTCGATGATGGCGTGCGGCCCTCGCTGCTGACCTACGACGGCGTCACGGAAACCGGCGCGCCGGTTGGCTACATTGTTCCGGCAGCTGTGCTTCACGCGGCGCTCTATCAAGCGGTGCAGCGGTCGCCCGCGATCGCCTGGATCGCGCCGGCGGAAGCGACAGCCATCAGGGCCGGCGATCAATACGCCGAGCTGACGTTGAGCGATGGGGGTTCTGTGACGTCGGAACTTGTGATCGCTGCTGAAGGCCGTAGCTCCAAGCTTCGCGATTCGATGGGTATCAAGACCGTGAGCTGGGGTTATGAGCAAACCGGCATCATCGCGATTGTGAAATTCGAGTTATCCCATGGCGGCGGCGCCATTCAGCATTTTTTGCCGGGCGGGCCGTTCGCAATTTTGCCGATGACGGACAATCGGGCCTGTATCACCTGGAGCAGCGCCGAGGCCGAGGCCAAACGCGTATTGGCGTTAGACGACGGAGCTTTTCTCGATGAGTTGGACCAACGCATTGGCGGGCGCTTTGGCAAAATCACCGTGATGGGCCCGCGTCAATCCTGGCCGCTGGAAATGAAAATGGCGCGTGCTCTGATAGCGCGGCGGTTCGCGCTGATTGGCGATGCGGCCCACGGTGTGCATCCGGTAGCGGGCCAGGGTGTCAACTTAGCCCTGCGCGACGTGGCGGCGCTGGTTGAATCGGTGACGGATTGCGCCCGCCTCGGTCTCGATTTTGGCTGCGCCTCCGCGCTTGAGCGCTATCAGCGGTGGCGGCGTTACGACGCAACGATGTCGGCTGCAGCCTACGACGGTTTGAACACAGTCTTCTCGATCGACAATGTTTTGCTACGGGCCGGACGCGGCGCAGGACTTGGCCTCTTAAATGGGTTTTCATTTGGCAAGCGGCTCATTCTAAACGAAGCTGCGGGATTATCCGGCGAGCTGCCAAAACTTCTGAGGGGCGAAACGGTCTAGGGCCAAACACGGGACGACGATCGGTTGCCATCGATACCGTTAACCACCAATCTCCCCATCGGCTTGTTCGAGACATGTCATTGATGAATACTTATGATCTCAAAGCCTGTCAGATTTGTCAGCATTCATTTTTCGGGGCGGCGGCTCTATGACGTCAAATGGCGCGCTCAAACATTTGGTGCAGATGTTTGCGCTGATGGCAGCCTACGCTGCATTATCGTACATCGGCCTGGCCTGGGCTGAAGCCGACCGGGCAGGTTCCCCGGTCTGGCCGGCGGCAGGAGTCGGCTTGGCGGGGCTGATGCTTGGCGGAATACGCCTGTGGCCAGCGATTTTCTTCGGCCGGCTTATCGCAGGAGCCCTCACAAATTCACCGCACTCGTTTTTGGTTGAAGTGCTGATCTCGGCCGCAAACGCCATTTCGGATGTCATACCCACCTACATCCTGGCGCGTCAGCATGTTTCGCTCGAACTTCCGACACTTCGCGACATGGTCAAATACTTGGGCTACGGCGCCGCGCTGGGACCAGCGATTTGCGCTGCAATTGGCGTCGCATCGCTCGCGCCGTCCGCCGGCCTTTCGTTCGAGCGAACGATCGGTGCGTTCTGGTTTTGGCTGGTCGGAAGTTTTGTCGGCACCACCACGATCGGCCCACTCATTCAAAGCTGGGCCGGGAAGCTAAAACCCGAAAAATTCGAACGCGGTGAGTTCGTCCGCGTAGGATTGCCAGTGATTGCCGTGGCTGTGGCAAGCTGGATTATCTTCAATCAGCCCCAAATGTCCTATTTGCGGTCCTGGCACATCTTGCCCTTCATCGTTTGGGCCGCCTTGACGTCGCGACTGTCGGCGACGGCATCGTTGGCTGTCATGTCATTCATTGCGATATGGGGCGACAAACATGGCGCTGCCATATTCGCTGGTCCCGGAAAGTCGCCGGCGGACCAAATCATATTGTTGCAACAGTTTATCGCGGTGATTTCCGTCACGACCTTGTGCCTGTCGGCGGTTGCGGACGAACGCGCGCAAACAAGTGGAACGAATTTGCGGTTGGCACTCGAGGGCGCTGATCAAGGCTCGTTCGCCTACGACGTCAAAGACAACAAAGTGCTCTGGGACGAGCGGACCTGCGATCTATTTGGCGTGTCACGTGACGAGAAAGCCGTGACCATCGAAAGAATGCAAAGTCTGGTGCATGTGAACGATCGGCTCGCGGTTAAGTCGGCGATTCTGCACACGCTCAACCCGCTCGGAGACGGCGTCTATGACGTCCAACATCGCATCGATACCCCAGACGGCAGTGTGCGGTGGGTCGCGGTGCGAGGCCAAACCACATTCGTCGGCCAAGGTTTTCGCAGAAGGCCGGCTTCAACGCGCGGCGTTGTCCGCGACATTACGGTTGAAAAGGCGGCAATTGAGCGCCAGCAGCTTCTGGCGAAAGAAATCATTCATCGCGCCCGCAATCAGCTTGCCGTCATTCAGTCCCTAACTTCGCGAAGCTTGACCGGCGACATGTCGCTGGAGCAAGGCCGCAAAGCTTTGCTCGATAGATTGCACGCGATGTCGGGAGCGTTCGGGTTGCTCGACGAAGCTTTGGAGAGCGCGGCACTTGTCGATGTCATCGAGCACGAGCTGGAGCGCTTTGGCGGCCGCTACACCGTTTCCGGACCGAACGTAAAACTCAAAAGCGAGGTCGTGCAAACCTTCGGACTGCTGATCCACGAACTTGCGACCAATGCCAGCAAATATGGATCGTTATCTCATGACGGCGGTGTCATAGAAATTCAGTGGACCGTATCGGGCGATGTCTTCGATTATCGTTGGCAGGAAACGAATCGCCATCCTGGAGCCAGTGCAGGGGCACCTTCCCGCACCGGATTTGGGACGACGCTCATCGACGTTGTGGTCCCTTCGCAACTCTTGGGTAAGGCCACCCGTCAATACACACACCCCGGTTTTGTCTATACGCTGACGTGCCCCCTTTCGCAGGTCGGGCACATTACGGGAAATGCGGACGTTTCATCGACGGGCCGCCCAGCACACCGCAGCGCTTAATGCGCGCGCTATTTTTTCTTGCCGTCCGGCACGCTGTCACGTTGCGCCAGGCGGTCTTCGGCCTGTTCGGCGTCGATATTGTTCGGATCGGTCTTGCGGCGATTGCGCTGATCGGCAGGGGTTGAGCCAGAATTCGGAGGCACGACCTCCTCGACTTCCTCGCGCGTAAATTTTTTGGTCTTCATCTCCAGGACGCCCTTCATGGATCGCATAACAAGATACCGCAATCAACGCTCTGAGCCGTCGCCGGTTCCCGTTAGGTTTCGCTCTCTTCTGTGTTGGGCTCGCGATCGCCCGTCATGACCGGCATTACGATCGTGGCGCGCCGGGCGGGCACGTCGACTTCGGGCACACAGGCGTTGGTAAAGGGCACATACTCAGTTTCCGTGCGGCCGGCGCGGCGGATCTCTAACAGATCGCCGGCGCCGAAATTTTGAACGCTGGCCACGGTGCCAATCTCCACGCCTTCAGGCGAGAAAGCCGCGATGCCAATCAAGTCGGCATGATAATATTCTGCGTCATCGGTCTTGGGCAGTTTCGCGCGCTCGACATAGAGCTCGATGCCGTTCAATGCCTCGGCGCCGTTTCGATCCGAGATCCCGTCAACGCGAGCAACCACGCCCTTATCGGTTTCGCGAACGACCTTGATTTTGAAAACCCGTTGACCGGTTTTGTCGCTGAGCGCCCCGTAAGCGGCAATCGCCGCTGGCTCGCCGGTGAAGGTGCGGATCAAGACCTCGCCGCGGATGCCGTGCGCGGTCGCAAACCGGCCGAGCAGTATACGATTTTGATCAAGCGTATTTGCCATTCTCTAGTGTTACCCGGCACGGTCAATCAGGCAAGGGGCCGAGATAACTCAACTCGACTTCCACCTGGCCACCGGCAACGTTGACGACGGCTTTGGAGGCCGGATTTGGGGTCGTGAACAGCCCGGCGATGTCGATTGTTTCACCGTCAATGCCTGCCGAATAACCGGTAATCAAAGTGCCGCCCGGGGGCACGTCGATTTTGAGATCGACCTTGCTCGCGTCTTGAGCGCCGTCGAACCGAATGGTGCCCGAGAATACCCCGCCGTGGCTGTCGGAACCCAATATCTTACCGTCCCGGAAAATGGCCAGCGCAGTTTCGCGTTCGGCCACTTTGCCGGATAAACTGCGATACGAAATCGAATAGATACCTTGCTGGAACATGCGGTCTTCATTTCAAAAGAGCCAGTGAATGCAACGTCGCGGCAAAAATTATAGCGACTCACGAATAGTTCTGCGCTTTGCCGCCGTTCGTTACCGCGCAAAGCAAATTTCGTCTCGATACTGCGATATTAAGTAATTAAACATTCTCAGAAACGATTAAGATTTTAATTTGAATTTGAACGATCCGCTCAAATCCGCAGCTCAAACAAAAAACCCCTGGCCAGCGGTCAAGGGTTTCTCAATCTTGTTAAGAGCTTGCAGCCTTGCAGTACACCCGGCAGATCTACGCCGCGTCGCCTTTGGCGGCCTCGGCAACGGCAGCGGCGGCAGCCTTGGCTGCCTTATCCGCGACGGCTGCGGCGCGCTCTTGCGCCTTCTTCTTCGGCTTGGCGCGTTCCGGATTGTTCGGAGCCGTCCGCTTGGCGAGGCCGAGACCATCGAGCAAGCGCAGGACGCGGTCCGTCGGTTGAGCGCCAACGCCGAGCCAATGCTTGACGCGATCGGCGTTGATCTTGACGCGCTCGGGGTTGTCTTTTTTCAACATCGGATCGAAGGTGCCGATCTGCTCGATGTAGCGGCCGTCGCGCGGGCTCGTGCCATGCGCCACGATGACGTAGTAGTACGGGCGCTTCTTGGTACCGCCGCGCGAAAGCCTCATCTTGACTGCCATTTTCGTCGTCTCCTGTTTTTATCTGTTCGATGTTTTGGTGGTGCGTGCCGTCACTTCTTTTTTCCGGGGAAGCCCGGGAATTTTGGAAATCCGCCGCCGAGTCCCGGCAGTCCGGGGAAGCCGCTGCCACCGAGGCCAGGTAAGCCTTTAGGGGCCGACTTCGATGCGTTGCCGGTGGGCAATCCGGACGGCAGCGCTTGTTTCAAGTCGTCCGGCAGTTGCTCGAGAGCCTTGGGGTCAAGCTTGGCGAGTTCGGCTTGCATCTGGGCCAATTCGGCTTCGGTCGGCGCGTTACCCCCGCCCATTCCTGGCATTCCGATCATGCCGGCCATCTTGCTCATCATGCCCTTGTTCTTGCCCATCATCTTCATGACGTCGGCCATCTGCATGTGCATCTTGAGGAGCTTGTTGATTTCCGCCGGAGTCGTGCCGGAGCCGGCGGCAATGCGGCGCTTGCGCTTGGCGTCGAGGACCTTCGGGTTGCGGCGCTCCTTGGGCGTCATCGATGTGATGATGGCGCGCTGGCGCTTAAAACTCTTATCGGCGGCCGCCTCGTTGATTTTACCTTTGACCTGGGCCATTCCCGGCATCATGCCCATGATGCTGCCCATGCCGCCGAGCTTCTGCATTTGTGCCAGTTGTTCGCCGAGGTCTTCGAGGTCGAATGACCCCTTCTTCATTTTTTCGGCGATTTTGGTGGCTTTTTCGACGTCGATGTTTTGCGCGGCTTTTTCCACCAGGCCGACGATATCGCCCATGCCGAGAATGCGGCCGGCGATCCGCTTGGGATCGAAATCTTCGAGCGCGTCCCACTTTTCGCCAACGCCAATCAGCTTGATCGGCTTGCCGGTGACGGCCCGCATCGAAAGCGCCGCGCCGCCACGGCCATCGCCATCGGCGCGGGTCAGCACGATGCCGGTGACGCCGATGTGGCCGTCGAAAGCTTTGGCGGTATTGACGGCGTCCTGGCCGGTCAGCGCGTCGGCGACCAGCAAAGTTTCGTGCGGTTTGATCGCGGCTTTGACGTCGCGCACTTCATCCATCAACTCTTCGTCGACCGTCACGCGGCCGGCGGTGTCGTACAGGATGACATCGAAGTTGCCGAGCTTGGCGGCCTCTTCGGCGCGGCGGGCGATTTGAATGGGTGTCTGACCGGCAATGATCGACAACGTCGCGACTTGCGTTTGTTCGCCAAGGACGCGGAGCTGCTCTTGAGCGGCCGGACGGCGGGTATCGAGCGAGGCCATCAAGACCTTCTTGCGATCCCGGTTGGTCAAGCGAAACGCAATCTTGGCGGTCGTCGTGGTCTTGCCGGAGCCTTGCAGGCCGACCATCAGAATGCCGACGGGCGGCACGGCGTGCAGATCAATCGGTGCGGCGGTGGAGCCGAGCATGGCAACGAGTTCGTCGTTGACGATCTTGACGACCATCTGGCCGGGCATCACCGAGCGCAGGACTTCCGCGCCAACAGCCTTGGCTTTGACCTTGTCGGTAAAATCCTTGACGACATCGAGGGCGACGTCGGCTTCCAGAAGCGCGCGGCGAACTTCGCGCATCGCTTCCGAGACGTCGGTCTCTGTCAGCGAACCACGGCGGGTCAGCTTGTCGAGGACGCCAGATAAGCGATCTGAGAGCGATTGAAACATTCAGGCTTTGATCCGTCTCTTCGTCCGTCCGCGCAAAACAAAAATGCACCCGGGAGCGCCACGCGCTGCCGGATGTTGACCCCCGTGCCTCCCGATTAACCCTGAGCGGGCAACCCTGTGCACAGCGGCGGCTCTGACTTTCAGGGCCGTCTGGATGGAGGCTGTATGGGGTAACGGGGGCGGGAAGTCAATGTTTGGCGCTGTCGTGCCGACCCAGTTAAATTATTCGGTGCGACAGCAGAGCCCCTTTACGTCTAGCGACGCTGCATCTCGATTTACAAAGAGCTACAAGCCCCTCACTCCCGATCATACAAACTAGGCACCCAAGCTGGCGCGAGCCGGGCTGAGAGATTGAGCGTCCAGGGCGCGCGGATATGGGCGGATTTAATTGCCTCAGCCCCAGCCAACGCTGACATGATGCGGGCGGACTGCCGCTCCTGAACGCCAAGAAGCGTCTGCACGTCTTTGCGTTCGAGCTGCCCGGTGTGCAGGAGTATCTCCATAACGCGTGTCGCCATTGAGGGAAGCCGCCTGGCGTCCTCCTCGTCGCGGGTCCATCGCATTATTCGGCGACGGAGCACGTTCGGTTTCATCAAGTCTGTCATGTAGTCCACTTGATCGATGCACACGTCCATGAAGAACCGCGTAAAATTGATCAGTTCTTCTTCGCTTAGGTTGCCTCGGCCATCAAGATCATTGCGCCGCCGCAGGTCGCAGGCTGCAAGCAGCGATTTGTAAGTGTCTACCTGCCTTGCAAGGCCGCGCGAGATGGACCAAAGCGCACCGGTGTCGAGCGCCTCAAGCATCACGGCGTGCGAGACAAGGCGTGCAACGCGCCCGTTGCCATCAACAAAGGGATGAATCCAGAGCAAGCGATGATGCGCGGCTGCCGTCGCCCGAATAGCAGCGGCGGGCCCAAGTTTTGCGTAGATGCGCTCATATTCCGTCAAAAATCGAGGGACCGCGCCGGCACTTGGTGGGATATGGCGGCCCACTTCCACACGGCATTTTCGGATTTCACCGGGCACAACAATTTCGCGATTGCCCGTTTTATCTGGTTTAGTCCAACGTAAGTCGACTGGGACTTGATCGAAAAAACGCCGATGAATTTCCAGCAGCCCTTCGGCGGTCAGCGCCCGTTCACGAACGCCGCCTGCGTCGATCCAGGCCTGCACGCCGACATGGGCTTTGGCTTCCAACTGGAGGTCACGCTTCTCGGGATCTTCGCTGTAGTCACCGTGCAGTGCCCGCTCGATATCGATGGGCTTGGTGTTGCCGCCTTCGATGAGATTGGAATAGTAGCAGTTCATCGTCCGCACGAGCGATGCGAGCGGTTCGACGATGGCCGCGGGAAGACTGGTTTTGAACTTCAGCGACTTCTGCGTGAGTTCCAGAACCTTTTCGTCGAGTTCGCCTCTATATTTTGAATCGTCCGAGATCAGCGCGGGCATCATTTCCGATGTCGATTCTCCGCTATCGGAGGCCGTCTCGGGCTTGCTCTTTGGAGGCGTAGATTTGCGAGCCATGACAGGTTCTCAGACAGGTTTTATGACAGGATAGAAGACCGGATGCTTGAAGGCAGTGGAAGCTATGAAAATGCTTGTATTTAGATGCATTATTCTGAAAAGTTGGCAGGTATGGCTCTACAATTTACCGCTATTGTGACAGCTTGTAAGACAGCATGGACGCCATGTCTAGGTCCGGTCACTGAAAAAGGGTGACCGAACGGGTTGTGCCCCCCCTTCAATTCCCCGGCACCAGTTTTAGCAACTTTCCGTTGGCATTGTCGTCAGTCAGCACGTAGACCGCGCCTTCCGGGCCAGTGCGGACATCGCGAATGCGCTCTTTCCGGTCGGGCAAAAGGTGCTCGACGGCAACGACCTTGTCGCCATCGAGAACTAGGCGCTCAAGGCGCCGCCCAGAAAGTCCGCCGGCCAGTAAATTGCCCTTCCAAGTTTTGAAAAGATCGCCGTTGTAGAACGCCAATCCCGAGGTTCCGATCGAAGGTTTCCAATAGTAAACCGACTGCTCCATGCCGTCTTTGGCGGTGATGCCATCGCCGATTTTCTTGCCGTCGTAGTTGATGCCGTAAGTGATGACAGGCCAGCCGTAGTTCTTACCGGCCTCGGGATGATTGAGTTCATCTCCGCCCATTGCGCCATGCTCGGTGGTCCAAAGGCGCCCGGTATTGGGGTCGAGCGCTGCCCCTTGAACGTTGCGGTGGCCATAGCTCCAGATCTCAGGACGTTTATCGTCACTGCTTTCAAATGGGTTGTCTTTCGGGCTCGAGCCATCCGGAAAAATGCGGATAATCTTACCGAGATGGGTGCCGAGATCTTGCGCCCCTTCGCTCAAGTCGGCGCGCTCGCCAAGCGTCACGAACAAGGCGCCGTTGTTGTCCCAAACGAGTCGCGACCCAAAGTGGAAAAAGCTGCGCGCCGCCGGCTCTTGGCGGAAGATGACTTCGCCGCCGGTGATCTTGCCGCTGTCGCCCTCAAGGACCAGCTTGGCGCGGACGACCGAGGTGCCGTTGCTGAAGTACCCGCGCGGTTCGGAATAGGAGAAATACACGGTCCCAGAGGTTGCAAAATCGCGCGCCAGCAGCACGTCCAAAAGCCCGCCCTGACCTTTGTTCACAACGTTGGGCAGACCCTCGACCGGATCGGAAATTTTGCCATCGGGTGAAATCAGGCGCATCCGGCCAGGGCGCTCAGTCACCAGCATGCGGCCATCGGGCAGGAATTGCAGTCCCCATGGGTTTTGAAGGCCTTTCGCGATTTCCTTGACCTGAATGGCAGTTTGAGGAGCGGCCGGAGCGTTTGTCTGCTCGGCCCGCGCACTAGTCAGAAGCGCAACAGACAGCCCGAGCAGAGCGGCATAGGTTCGCATTCCAGGCATTGTCACCTCACTCGAATTGTCTTTTACCCCGGCCTCGCCATATATGGTGCCATGACGCAGCCCGCCACACTTCCCTATGTCAAGATGAACGGCCTCGGCAACGAGATCGTCGTCGTCGATTTGCGTCGAAGCTCCAAGGTTTTCAACGCCGAAGAAATCGAAGCCATCGCTGGCGACCGGCGCTCGCGCTTCGATCAGATGATGGTGCTGCACGCCCCTAAGACCAAGGGCACCGACGCCTACGTGCGCATCTACAATGCGGACGGCTCGGAAGTTGGCGCCTGCGGGAACGGCACCCGTTGCGTCGGTTGGTTGTTGGCCAAGGAGTTCGCGCGCCGCAATTTCAAAATCGAAACCGCCGCCGGCGTACTCGACACCACGATCAAGGACAACGGCGTCATCACCGTCGATATGGGTGAGCCGAAATTCGGCTGGCAGGATATCCCGTTGGCGGAAGAATTTCGCGATACCCGCGGCATCGAATTGCAAATCGGTCCGATCGACGATCCTGTGCTGCATTCTCCGTCCGCCGTCAACGTCGGCAATCCGCATGTCATTTTCTGGGTCGATGACGTCGATGCCTATGATCTCGACCGCTTCGGGCCGCTCCTTGAAAATCACCCGATCTTTCCCGAGCGCGCCAACATTTCGTTAGCCCAGATTACGTCGGACAAATCTTTGACGCTCAGGACCTGGGAACGTGGCGCAGGTCTGACGCTGGCCTGTGGTTCGGCGGCCTGTGCGGCGGCGGTGTCTGCGGCGCGCAAGGGCTTGACGGGGCGAACCTGCAAGGTCTCCCTGCCGGGCGGCGATCTCGATATCGAGTGGGCCCCAAACAACCATATCTTGATGTCGGGGCCCGCGGAATTCGAGTACGAAGGTATCCTCGACCTCGACCGGCTTCTCAGCGTCAAAGCTTAGCGGCAAAGGCCTTCTTCAACATTTCCGAACGCGCAATCAATTCGATCAAGAGAGACTGATTTAACAATTTATGTCCGAACCTGTTGTCATAACCCTCGGCTGCCGGCTCAATGCTTATGAGTCCGAGGTCATGCGCCGTCATGCCAGCGACGCCGGGCTCTCCAATGCCGTCATCGTCAACACCTGTGCGGTGACTAACGAAGCTGTCCGGCAGGCTGCGCAGACCATCCGCCGCGTGCGCCGGGAAAATCCGTCAGCGCGCATCATCGTCACGGGATGCGCGGCTCAGATCGAACCCGAGCGCTTTGCGGACATGGCGGAAGTCGATCACGTCATCGGCAACGCCGAGAAAATGCAGGCGGAGACCTTCGCCGGGCTTTCAACTGAATACAGCGAGCGGGTGCAAGTCGACGACATCATGAGCGTGCGCGAGACGGCGTCGCACATGATCGACGGTTTCGGCAGCCGCGCCCGCGCTTACATTCAAATTCAAAATGGCTGCGATCATCGCTGCACATTTTGCATAATCCCCTATGGGCGTGGACCGTCGCGCTCTGTGCCGGGTGGCGAGGTTGTGGCGCAGGTTCGTCATCTGGTCGAGCAGGGTTTTGCCGAGATTGTCCTAACCGGCGTCGACATGACGTCCTATGGCCGCGAGCTTCCCGGTCAGCCTTCGCTTGGCAAACTCGTGCGCCAGGTCTTGAAGCACGTGCCGGAGTTGAAGCGGCTGCGTTTGTCCTCGATCGATCAGGTCGAGGTCGACGAACATCTGCTGACCGCGATTGCGGACGAAGAACGCCTCATGCCGCATTTGCACCTTTCGATGCAGGCTGGCGACGACATGATTTTGAAACGCATGAAGCGCCGGCATTTGCGCGCCGACGCCATCCGCTTTTGTGACGAAGCCCGGCGGCTTCGGCCGGACGTGGTTTTTGGCGCCGACCTTATCGCGGGCTTCCCGACGGAGACGGACGACATGTTTGCCCGCTCGCTGGATATCGTCGAGGAATGCGGCCTGACGTACTTACATGTCTTCCCGTTCTCATCCCGCAAGGGCACGCCGGCGGCGCGGATGCCGCAGGTGCCGCGCAGCGCCGTCAAGGATCGTGCAGCCAAGCTCAGGGACAAAGGCGACAAAGTGTTGACAGCCTATCTTGCTCAACAACGCGGCAAAGTTGTCGGCGTTCTTCTCGAGAAATCGACGCATGGCCGCACACCGCAGTTTTCCGAAGTGACTTTCGAAACCGGCGCGTACGCCGATAGCGGTGCCATTGTCCGCGCGCGAATTTCCGGGCACAGCGGCGGCCGCTTGATCGGCGAGGTCGTCGCGTGAGCGAACAAGAGCCGAAACGCAAAGGACTTCTCGGGCGACTGTTTGGCGGCAAGAGCCCGGAAGAGCCGGCCGTTGCCGTGACAGCGCCGGTGGAGGCTGACGCAGCACCCGAGCCTGCGGTCGCGAGCACCAGCATTGATGCAGAAGCGGTTTCAGGTCCGGTGAACGCGCCAGCAGTCCCCAAGCAAAGCTGGCTGCATCGCTTGAGATCGGGGCTTGGCAAGACCTCCGCCAAGCTGTCGGGCGGTATCACCGGCCTTTTCACCAAACGAAAGCTTGATGCCGCGACGCTCGAAGATCTCGAGGATCTGCTCATCCAATCGGATCTTGGTACGGCCACGGCCGCGCGTATCACGGCGGCGATTTCAAAAGGCCGGTTCGAAAAAGGCATTTCAGCCGACGAGGTACGTTCGATACTGGCTGAAGAGGTCGAGCGGGTTTTGGCGCCGGTGGCGAAGCCGTTGCTTGTCGACCCAATGAAAAAACCTCATGTCATTATGATGGTTGGCGTCAACGGTACCGGAAAGACCACAACGATCGGAAAACTTGCCGCAAAATTCGCAGCCGACAACAAGCGCGTCGTGATGGCCGCCGGTGACACCTTCCGTGCCGCCGCGATTGATCAGCTCAAAGTCTGGGGTGAACGTACCGGCTCGGTTGTCATATCGAGCGGGGTTGGCTCGGATTCGTCAGGCCTTGCCTATGAAGCGTTGAAAACGGCGCAGGAAACCAACGCCGATGTGTTGCTTTTTGACACCGCCGGGCGGCTTCAAAACAAACAGGTCTTGATGGAAGAACTTGAAAAAGTTTGTAGGGTCTTGAAAAAGCTTGATCCTACGGCGCCTCACGACGTGATTCTGGTGTTGGATGCGACAACGGGACAAAACGCCCTGAACCAGGTGGAAGTGTTTCGCGACCGGGCGGGTGTCACGGGCTTGGTGATGACAAAGCTGGATGGTACAGCTCGCGGCGGTATTTTGGTCGCAATTGCGGAGAAATTCAAACTTCCGGTTCATGCCATCGGTGTCGGCGAAGGCGTGGACGATCTGCAGCCGTTTGCGGCGAACGAGTTCGCCAAGGCCATTGCAGACAATTGAGACGTGATCTTTCTAGAGGGCAATAAGGGAACCGTGAGTGCACATGAAGCGGCTATATCCATTTAACGCCGAGCAGACGGTCAACATTCTGAGTGAGTTCGGACCGCTCATCGCGATGTTCGTCGTCAATGCCATGTATTCGAAAACCGACCCGACGCTGTGGCATGGCACGGTTGCGATCATTTCGACGACAATTCTCGCCATCATCGTCATGTGGCTCGTTCTTAAACGCCTTCCGATTTTTCCACTGATCGCATCAGGCGTGACGATTACATTCGGTTTTATGGCGTTAGTGACGCACGATCCGATGTGGATTCAGCTCAAAGTTACAATTTTCAACATCCTGTTCGCGGTGTTTCTCCTTATCGGCCTTGTGATCAAGCGGAACTTTTTCAAGTACGCCTTCGAGAAGACGTTCAGCTACACGCAAAAAGGTTGGAACCGTTTCACGTTCAGCTTCGCATTGTTTTTCTTACTGACGGCGGTCGCTAATGAATACGTCCGGATCACATTCAAGGCCGCGGAAATCTACGATTTCTTCGGACACCAGATGAGCGGCATCAATGTCTGGGTGTTCTTCAAGGTCGCCATTATCCTGCCGCTGTCGTTGATTTACGCGTGGGTGTTGACCCGCTTCCTGCAAAAATACCGGTTACCCGATCCGCCGCCGGCTTCGGGAGGACAGACCCTGTGACCGATTCCAACGCGCAGGCGCCAGTGCCACCTCCGTCCGAACCCGAGTTCGGCCGCAAGCAAATCATCAAGCTGGTGGTCGAGCTAGGCCCGCTGATCGTTTTTTTTACGGTCAACGCCCGCGCCGGCATATTTTGGGGAACAGCCTGCTTCATGGTGGCGACCGTTATTTCGCTCGCCGCATCGCGCGCGCTGCTTGGGCGTGTGCCGACCATGCCATTGGTGACCGGAATTTTCGTGGTCGTATTCGGCGGACTGACGCTGTGGCTTCAAGACGACCATTTCATCAAATTGAAGCCGACGATCGTCAACGGCTTGTTCGCCGCCCTGCTGTTTGGCGGCCTATATGTAAACCGGCTGTTCTTAAAAACCGTTTTCGGCGACGTCATGCGGCTCACAGATCCAGGCTGGCGTAAACTGACGATCCGGTGGGGCTGTTTTTTCGTATTTCTAGCGCTCTTGAACGAAGTGGTTTGGCGATCGTTCACGACGGACGCCTGGGTTAGCTTTAAAGTATTTGGCGTCATGCCTCTGACGATGGCGTTTGCGATTGCGCAAGTTGGGCTGCTGAAACAGCACGAGCAGCGGCCGGAATAGTGGCCTTTCTTACAGTTGGCGGTGCAATTTTAGCGTAAACAATCCGGACAGATTGTAAGGAATTGTTAGCATCACCGGCTAAAACTGCTGGACGACTTTCACGAACTCGTGTTTCGTGACAAGAACCATAAGCTTTCCGGCATGGCCAATTTGCATCTGCGGGTGTGTAAATTTGGGGTCATGCCGAAGGGTTCGGTGACCTGTTTGTGAAGGTTTGACGCGCGTTTAGGCAAGATTTGAGTCTCTCGCGTTTGCCGAATTGACCGGCATACCGGGAGATACGGAACCCGGGTAGGGCGTCAACCATTTTAGCCTTACCGCCAGAACAATTTGACGAGGATTAATGATGGCACGAGAGTCCGCACCTAATCGATTGGAACGGTCGCCGCTGCATTTGTTGCATCGCGCCGGCCAGTGTGCAGCCGAGGTATTTCAAGCCGAACTTGGCTCAGGCGATTTGACACCCAGACAGTTCGCCGTACTTGTGACGGTGTCTCAGCATGAAGGTTTGAGCCAAACCCATCTCGTGGAGCGCACTGGCATCGACCGTTCGACGCTGGCTGATATCGTTCGCCGGATGCTGAAAAAAGGTTTGCTTCAGCGCCGCCGCACCAAGGAAGATGCCCGTGCTTACGCCGTCAAGTTGACGGACGACGGTTGGCGCGTCCTCAAATCGGCCGAGCCGATGTCGCGCCGTGTCGACGAGCGCATCTTGTCGAGCTTGACCGCCGCGCAACGCGATCGCTTTCTGCAAGACCTGAATTCCATCGTCCAGGTGTTGGGGAAGATGCAAGAAAAAGAGGTTAGCGGCAAACGCTGAAAGCATCTGCCGCTGGCTAATTTATCCTGGGCTTACGTTACGAAGACTCTTTGGTCAGGCCGCTTTCGTAAGAAACCTGCGGCTGATCATCGTTTCAGCGATCTGAACGGCATTGAGCGCCGCGCCTTTCAGGAGATTGTCCGACACGATCCACATCGCCAAACCGTTTTCGACGGTGGCGTCCTCGCGGATGCGAGACACGAACGTTGCATACTCGCCTGCCGCTTCGACGGGTGTTATGTAGCCACCCGGTTCGCGTTTATCGATCACCATGATTCCCGGCGCATTGCGCAAGATTTCGCGGGCCTGGTCGGCTGAGATCGGGCGCTCGAATTCAACGTTGACCGATTCCGAATGGCCGACGAACACCGGCACGCGCACGCACGTCGCCGTCAAGCGGATCTTCGGATCCATGATCTTCTTAGTTTCGGCCAGCATCTTCCATTCCTCTTTCGTGTAGCCGTCTTCCATGAAGACATCGATGTGAGGAATGCAATTGAACGCGATCTGCTTGGGGAATTTCGAGGCCTCAACCTCTTGCCCCGGAACGTACTTGCCCTTGGTTTGCTGCCACAGTTCGTCCATTGCGTCTTTGCCGGCACCCGAAACGGACTGGTACGTCGACACCACGATACGTCTGATTTTGGCGAAATCGTGCAGCGGCTTCAACGCCACAACCAGTTGGGCGGTCGAGCAGTTGGGATTGGCGATGATGTTCTTCTTGGTGTAGCCGGCAATGGCTTCGGGATTGACCTCAGGGACCACGAGCGGCACGTCCTGGTCGTAGCGCCAGTAGGACGAGTTATCGATGACAACGGCACCCTGGGCCGCGATCCGCGGCGACCACTCTTTCGAAATACTCGAGCCCGCCGACATCAGACAAATATCGACGCCTTTGAAATCAAACGTCTCGAGGTCGCGGCATTTCAGCGTCTTGTCACCAAAGGAAATCTCTCTCCCTTGCGAGCGGCGCGAGGCGAGCGCGATAACTTCATCAGCGGGGAATTTGCGATCCGCTAAAACGTTCAGCATCTCCCGGCCGACATTGCCGGTGGCACCGACGATCGCGATTCTGTAACCCATGGGTCTATGTCCTCTCGGCATGCGCGTTCCGGCAGCGCCGAAGTCGCAGCGGCTTTTGCGTGTTGGCTGCGAGACTTAACGGCAGGGGCACGGGCTTTCAAGGCCATTGTGCTGCGACGTTGGGTTCGCGGGCGCGTTCACGTCACAATCGGCTGGTTTTGTTGCCCCCGCAATCGCCGTTGAGTGGACATCCATGTCGACAATTCGAATCCTGTTTTTGGCTGTGGCTGTGCTTGGCGCTGGTCCTGCGGTGGCAACAGGCCGCCCGTGGCTCACGCCGGCAGAAATCTATGCCAATTTGGCCGGC
The DNA here is from genome assembly GCA_031365865.1 of Hyphomicrobium sp. Classification (GTDB taxonomy): domain Bacteria; phylum Pseudomonadota; class Alphaproteobacteria; order Rhizobiales; family Hyphomicrobiaceae; genus Hyphomicrobium_B. Next base: position 49,344 of record JANLYX010000073.1, read on the forward strand.
AAAGCCATCGAAGGCCGGTATGCCTCCGGCCGGACGTTCACCGAAAGGTACCTGTCAAACGGGCAGATCGAATACTTCGAGAATGGGAGAACGCTGGGCGGCCATTGGTCGGTCATGTCGGGAACGCTGTGCACAATCTACGACGGCGATCCGGCGGGGGGATGTTTCCGCGTCGCCCGGACAGGCGACAACTGCTTTGAATTTTACTTCGTGACACGCACGGAAGACGCGGCGCCTGGAGCTGCGGACGTGCAGCCCTTTTGGACGGCGCGCGGCGTCATCGAGGGTTCGGCGGCGCCGGGATGCCGGGACGGCGCCGACGTTTGATCATACAACGTTCGTTGCGATCAGTCTTCAAGCAGGCGGCCAAACAGCAAACACGTAACCTCGATTGTACCGCCCGGTAGGATCTCGCCGCGCACAACCGCGGGGTCGGCGATGACATCGAATGTTGCGTCGAGACTTTCCACGAGCAGCCAGTGAAATGTCGCGCCGCTGGCTTCGTTTGTAAAAAGACGATGATCGAGAATCTGGCCCGTCAGAAGCGCGTTCGACGACGGCGGCGGATTGCCGGGATTGTCCGAGGGCGCCACTTCCGCAGTCGCTTGCGCGGCCGCAAACAGGCCCATCGGTATAAACGATTTTGCAGCCAGACGCGGTTCGTTAGGCCCATCGCTTGCGGCCAGATAAGCGTCTTCGGTGGGATAGGCGGTCAGCTCGCGTGCAAACCCGGTCATTCTAACCTTCCGCACGGCCGGCCATGTCACACCCGAATGCGCGGAATAATCGACGGCATCGAAGACCAGCGGATAGTTGCCTTCGCCGGTTTCGTCGGGCGCCACCCAGCCATAAAATGCGCCCTCGTAGTCCGTGTCGCCGGGCCGGTGAACGGGGCCGGTGATCTTGAGCGCGATTTCGCTTTGACCCTCGAAGAACGGCGTCAGTCCGTGAATTTCGGTTTCGCCATTTTGAGCGGTGCCGATATGAAACCACAGCTCCGCGCCCGAGCGGGCCCGCCAAATCCGGTATTCGCCAGCCTCACATTTCAGGCCTGCAATGGCATCGCCGGCGCATTTTAGCATCGTCGCTTGAAACGATGCCTCGTCGGCAAATGAAAAGCCGATTGTCGAAAGATTACTAGCCATCCGAGCCCCTTAAAAAGCTAGATGGCTAGTTTGGCGTCTTCAGGCGATGCGGGCAAGCTTTTGGTGGTTGGAAAGTCCGCCAAGCTCGCGCACCCGCGCCACGAACACCGTTTTTAATGCGCTATCGATTTCGAGAACATTGTTCGAGACGATCTCGCCGATCGGGTCGGGGAAGATGTATTTGTCATAGCCGTCGGCGCCTTCGATGTAATCGAACAGCCGGCCTTTTTTCTCGCGCTCGTAAAACACCGTCAAACGGCCGACATAATCCGTGTAGCGGACATTCTCGACCGCGTCGAATTGTCCGTCGTCTTCGGCCAGATAGGCCAGCCGGCGGCGCACATAATTGAAGATCTGCAACTGGTGCTCTGTGGTGGCGATGCGGTGACCGATTTGGTGCAGCGTCACGGAGGGTCCCGACCGGCCGTCGCCACTGCTATGAGCTTTCAACCGGTCGAACACCGGCACGACCAGGCTCTCTTCGAAGGCGGTTTTGATGAGGGGTGCGTAGTAGCGCTCAATGACTTGGGTGCGAATGGATTTAAGACCGATGCGCTCCAGCGCATAACGGCAAAACGCTTCCGATGGGCCCTTGGCCTCCTCGACAAAGATGGTGCGCAAACGTCTTTTGACAAGTTGGACGTGGGCGGCCTCTGCGACCGTCTCAGGGTCGAAATGGTCCTGGGCGGCGGCAAGCAAGGTTTCGAGAACTTCGTCGGAAACACCGGCGCGGGCAATGGTTTCGAGATCGACAGTCAGAAAAGGCTCGTCGTCCATTGTGTTGGGTGCGCCGGAATCGACAAAGAATTCAAACAGCGTTCCATTGGTCAAGATGGCAAGTTTGACTTCGGGAATGGCTGTGAAATAGCCGGCCAAACCGTCTCGACCGGGCATGAGGTCATTGCCGGATTGTTCGACATCGATGGCGATGACGGGGATGCCGTCGCGCAAAATCGCAAAATCGGTTTTGCACCCCGGGCGTGCGGTATGATCGGGATAGACTTCATAGGGGTTGGCGTAATCGTAGCCGAGAAGGCCAAGGAACGGCAAAACCAGATAAAGCTTGGTGCTTTCCTCGTTTGAGCACGCGGTCATGATGCTGACCGACCTTTTGGCGACGGCCAATAGTCCCGCGCGCAGTTCGTTTGCCGTTGTCATCTAATTCGCGTGCCCCCGCGCGCTTCAACGTCTGCCCGCGTTGGGCGGCCGTCGATCTCCCCGAATCAATTGACGCGATTGTCTCACGATGCACGCACCGCGCGAAGGGGTTGAATTGTCAATCGTTTGTTAAGGGTTGTAGGGGGCAAGTGCCGTGGTTTGGCGGTAGCAATCCTTTTTTAGGCCTCCAGTTCAAAGACTCGGAGATTTCAGACGGAGTATGGTGATCAACACGGCAAGCGCTTGCCAGATGCTCCAAAGCATAACCCAAACATAGGCAAAAACGCCAACCCGGTGGAAGTATTCGACCCCCTCTTGAAGGGTCATGCGGACGAGTAGCGCGTCAAGCACCAAGGCGACCAATATGAAGGCGAAGTTTGCTCCGTTCCGGGTTTCAGGAAAATTCCAAAGTCTGGTCACGGCTATCGGATAGAGGATCAAGCCGAACAACGAGAAGTAAAATGGCGCGATCCAACCGTGGCCCGCGCCCGCAATTGATACCGATTGCATCAAGGTAACAGCAGCAAGTCCCAACCCAACGACCGTCGGCCTCCACGGTAGCAATTTCGCGTTCCTCATTGTGGCGTAGAGCGCTCCGCTATTTGTTGAGGTGTTTTTTCAACTCGCTTTCAATCGCCTTGCCCATTTCGGTGGTGCCCACCTGTTTCATGCCTGTCTGCATGATGTCGCCGGTGCGGAGGCTGTATTGGAGCCATGGCGACAACTCAATCAGGGGTGATGATGAGGAGTGCTGCGTCCTGATCTGCTTCCAGGTGAGCCAATGATTTCAAGTTAAGCCGCAGCAAATTTTCTATTCTATCCGTCGAAGAATTGCCCACGCGCAGCCACACCACCTTGGCGGAGCGCCGCGAAGAAAACTGATTTGGTGAAAGTCGCCGTCCTTGGTGGCGATGACAAGCCCGCGGAGCTTTGCATACTCCCAAAGCTCCCAATCGCTTGCATGTTCGAGTCCCGCCGTTACAGCATGTTCCGAACTAGGGAATATGTCCTGCAGTCGAGAGCAAAGGCTGCGAGACAAATTCTCGTCGAATAGCAGCTTCATACGCCGATGCTGCCAACCAATCGCCTTTCGCGGTCGGCGGCAAATGCGAGGCAGGCGCGGATGTCGTCCCGCGTCAATTCAGGAAAATCTCGCAAGATTTCGTCCTCGCTCATGCCGCCAGCTAGGTAATCGAGGACGTCGTAAACAGTAATGCGCAGCCCGCGGATGCAGGGCTTTCCACTGCGTTTTCCGGGTTCGATGGTGATGATTTTTGAGTAGTCCATAGCGAATCGCATTCCCCTTATTTTCAGGCGGCAAAGCCAAGGCGAATTCGGTAATTCTACCAGTTAGCGGTTCAACGCGCCACTTTGTCTTGCGCCGGCCAAATCAGGATTTACCCATCAACCCACGAGCCGCTTCAGCTCGCTCTCAATCGCCTTGCCCATTTCGGTGGTGCCCACCTGTTTCATGCCTTTCTGCATGATGTCGCCGGTGCGGAGACCCTTGTCGAGCACGCTCGCGATGGCCTTGTCGATGAGGTCGGCTGCCTGGCTCATGTTGCAGGAGTAGCGCAGCGCCATCGCGAAGGAAGCGATCGTTGCGATGGGGTTGGCCAGGCCCTTACCCGCAATGTCGGGTGCCGAGCCGTGCACGGGCTCATAGAGGGCTTTGCGTTTACCGGTCTTCGCATCCGGCGCGCCAAGAGACGCCGACGGCAACATGCCGAGCGAGCCGGTCATCATCGCCGCTTCGTCCGACAAGATGTCGCCAAACAGGTTGTCGGTGACGATGACGTCAAACTGCTTGGGGTTGCGGATCAGTTGCATGGCGCAGTTATCGGCCAGGATATGCTCGAGCTTCACGTCAGGCGCGTAGGATTTGTGGACTTCGCTTACGACCTGATTCCAAAGCACGCCGGTCTTCATGACGTTGCGTTTTTCCGCCGAGTGGACCTTGTTGCCGCGCTTCCTTGCCAAATCGAAGGCGACCTTGGCGATCCGCTCGATCTCGCGCGAGGTGTAGAGCTGGGTGTCGACGGCGCGCCGCTCGCCGTTTTCTAGCGTCACGATCTCCTTGGGCTCGCCAAAGTAAACCCCGCCGGTCAGCTCACGCACGATCATGATGTCGAGGCCTTCAACGAGCTCGCGCTTGAGGCTCGAAGCGTCGGCGAGGGCGGCGTAACAGATGGCCGGGCGCAAGTTCGCGAACAAATCGAGATCTTTGCGCAGCCGCAACAGGCCGGCTTCCGGGCGATGCTCATAAGGGACCTTGTCCCACTTCGGCCCGCCGACCGCGCCAAAGATCACGGCGCCGGCCTTATCGGCTTTGGCCATCGCGGCATCGGTAATGGCGACGCCGTGGGCGTCGTAGGCCGACCCGCCCACCAAATCGCGGTCGACTATGAATTTGCCATTTTTGCCGTGCGCATTGAAAAAAGCGATGAGGCGCTCGACTTCCGCCATGGTTTCAAGACCAATGCCGTCACCGGGCAAAAGCAGCAGGGAGTGGGTGGCCATGACGTTCCTCTAGATTTGAAGGGCCTCTTGGGTGCAGAGGCTTTGGACTACAACGGGCGGAAATCGAAGCGCGGTAGTGCTAGCGTCTCGAAGCTCTGACGGCAAGCCAGCTCGCGCAGCAGCTTAAGCTCCAAAGACGGAGCAATTTGGCGCAGAGGATGAAATGCGGTTTCGGGCGATCTTTGCATTGTCTGTCTTCACGTCGTTGGGTTGGCTGGGTGCCGCCCACGGGGAAGATAAATTTGAACTCGGGCTGCCGCTGGCCTGCGAGCCGCACAAAACCTGTTTCATTCAGAATTACGTCGACGACGATCCGGGCCTGGGTGTGCGGGACTACGCCTGCGGACGCGCCACTTACGATAAACACGATGGCGTCGATTTCCGGTTGTTTTCCGCAGCCGCTGCCAAAGCCGGAATTAGCGTGCTTGCGTCAGCCGATGGCATGATCAAAGGCACCCGCGACGGCATTGCCGACGTTCTGTTGCGCGATAACAAAAAGCTCGACGGCATCAAAGGCCGGGAATGCGGCAACGGCGTCGTTATCGATCATGGCGGCGGCTGGGAAACACAGTACTGCCACTTGAAATCGGGAAGCGTTTCCGTGGCCAAAGGCCAAGCTGTCAAACGTGGCGATAAACTCGGCGAGGTCGGTTTTTCTGGACAAGCGGATTTCGCTCACGTCCATTTGAGCGTTCGCCACGATGGTCAAGCCATCGATCCCTTTCGCCCTGACAATCCGGCCGCGACTGTATCCACGGCCACCTGTCAGCGCGATCCCAAGGCCGCCAGCCTGTGGGCTGCACCGGTTGCCGCCGCCCTGACGTATCGCGCCGGAGAGATCATCAGCACTGGATTTTCCGCCGCTCCCGTTGACCACTCCGCTCTCGAGCGTGATGACACGAATGTCGAACAGCCCAAGCCAGAGTCACCGGCCATGGTGTTCTATGGCCGGTTCATAAATTTGAGTGCAGGCGACCGCGTGAGGATCTCATTGACCGGTCCAGGCGGCCAGATTGTCGAGCAGTTATCTCCGCCCCTAGTCAAAGAAAAGGCGACGTACACGTCGTTTTCGGGCGTCAAACGCAAGCAACCGGTCTGGCTGGCGGGGCGCTATGAAGGCCGCGCGGAAATCGTCCGCGACGGTAGCGTCGTCGCCGCCACCACGGCAATCATGGATATGCCGGCAGCGGCGCAGCGCTAGAACGGAAGTGGGAACGCTAAGGTAAATCCGCCAAGCGTCGCCAGTGCGCCGAGCGCTCCCAGGATGAAGCTGCCGATCAGCAGCAGATTGCCGCTCGCCACCAATGAAATCGACGCCAACACGATCGCAATCTGAAGGAGCGCCTGCCCGTAATCGAAGTAGGGATCGCGCTTCATTGCGTAGTCGCGCTCTACTTCAAGGGCTTTAGCCTTGGTGAAAAGCTCGTCGAGACCTTCTTTTTTCTCGGGGTCTGTCGTCAGCTTTTTATCGAGCGCGCGGTATTCCTCGATCTTGGCTTGAATGTGCTTTTTGGCCTCGTCCGGCATAGTGGGTTCAGATTCAAGCCGCAGGGCCAGATCATCGACCTGCAGCCGAACCTCATTGCGGCGGATATTCTTGGCTTGGAAAAAACCCCAGGTGTTGGACGCCTCGATGTTCCGCAATGTACTGTCTTTGGTGGCATTGCCCCCGCCCATGCCGCAGATGGCCAGTGTTACAGCGAGAATGCCGATATAGATGCCGATCCACCGGTCGCGCTGTTTCATATTTTCTTTGCTGGCGTCGCGGCCAAGATCATCCCAAACCATACGTGCACTCCTAATGACTTGGGCTGAGCCCCGATTTAAACAATGCGATCGACCGGCGGTGCGGCCGCCGAGCGTGGTGGCAACAGGTCTTTGCGGTCGATGGCGCGGCCATCGGCGCCGAGGCGGAAGACGATCGGCGCCCCGGTTGCGAGTTCGCGCTTCAAGATGTCGTCCCCTGACAGATTTTCCAGAACCATGATCAAGGCGCGCAGCGAGTTACCATGCGCCGCGACGATGACGTTTTGGCCTTTGACGATATGCGGCCAAATGTGCGTCTCGTAGTAGGGTTTGACGCGCGCCAGCGTGTCTTTCAGGCTTTCGCCACCGGGCGGGGGCACATCGAACGAGCGGCGCCACAACATCACCTGTTGTTCGCCCCAGCGTTGCCGGGCCTCGTCCTTATTGAGCCCGGAGAGTTCGCCGTAATCGCGCTCGTTCAAGGCTTTGTCGCGGGTGATGGGAACGTCATCCTGTTTCAATTCCGAGAGGATGATGTCGAGCGTGTGCTGGGCCCGTTTCAATGTGCTCGTGAAGGCAACTTCGAAGCGGATGCCTTCGTGCTTGATCATGCGGCCGGCAACGCGCGCCTCGATCAAACCCTTTTCGGTCAGGTCCGGATTTTTCCAGCCCGTGAAAAGGTTCAAGCGGTTCCACTCGCTTTCGCCGTGGCGCACGAGAACCAGAACATTATCGGTTAGCGCGTCTGTCATATCAGGGGCTCGCCATTCCTCTCGCTCGTTCAAATCCTAGGCTGGTCAGATACCCAAGACATCGGCCATGGAATAGAGCCCTGGCGCGCGGCCTTTTCCCCACATCGCGGCCTTAACCGCGCCGCGGGCAAATATAGTGCGGTCGGCGGCGCGGTGGGTCAGCTCGATGCGTTCGCCGTCGCCCGCGAAAATGACGGTGTGATCGCCGACAACGCTGCCGCCGCGCAGGGTCGCAAAACCAATATCGCCAGCTTTGCGGACACCGGTGTGGCCGTCACGGACCCTGACCGATCTGTCATTGAGCTTGATGTTGCGGCCGGCGGCTGCGGCTTCACCGAGCATGAGGGCGGTGCCAGACGGCGCATCGACCTTGGCGCGATGATGCATCTCTACGATTTCGATGTCGTAATCTTCGCCCAAGGCGGCGGCGACCTTGCGGGTGAGCGCGGCCAGCAGATTAACGCCGAGGCTCATATTGCCGGCCTTGATGATGACGGCGTTAGCGGCGGCGGACTTGATCGCGGCCTCGGACGCTGCGTCGAAGCCGGTGGTGCCGATGACGTGCACAATGCCGGCCTTGGCCGCGAGACCGGCAAACACGGCCGTGGCGCGCGGACTGGTGAAATCGAGGATGGCGTCGGACGCGGCGATGACGGCCGCGGCGTTATCCGAGATCTTCGGCCCTAATTGTCCAAGGCCCGCGAGTTCGCCGATGTCGCGACCGAGCGCGGCTGATCCCGGCGCCTCGGTGCCGCCGGAGACGCTGCAACCCGGCATCGCGGCGATGGCGCTGACCAGTTCCCGGCCCATCCGCCCGGCGGCGCCCATGACAGCGATTTTCATGTCGGCTCCTAGTTTGGCCCGCTAACGTTCCGGCCGGGGTATAGCAACCGCCTCAGCGCCGCGAAAGGGCCGGGGTGGAGAATGACTGGACAATTGGGGTGATGGTGGCGCAGCTACGCGTTGGATATTAGCTGGGATTGCACAGCCCGCAATTTCGCTCAACTCTTAGTCTGACCGTCGCGCGCGATCGCCGCCATGATCAATTTCTTGGCTTCATCGGCATGGCCCCAGTGATCGATTTTCACCCATTTGCCAGGTTCAAGATCTTTGTAATGGGCAAAGAAGTGTTCGATCTGTTTGATCGAGATTTCGGGTAGATCGGTGTAGGTTTGAACCTTGGCGTAGCGCTGGGTCAGTTTCGGGCTGGGCACGGCGATGATCTTTTCGTCTCCGCCACCGTCGTCTTCCATGACCAGCACGCCAACCGGCCGGCAATTGATAAAGGCGCCCGGAATGATGGCGCGGGTGTTGCAGATCAGAACGTCGATGGGATCGCCATCGGCCGAAAGCGTATGGGGCACGAACCCGTAGTTTCCGGGGTAGCGCATCGGCGTATACAGGAAGCGGTCGACGAAAAGTGTGCCCGACGCCTTGTCCATCTCATACTTGATCGGCTCTCCGCCGACCGGCACCTCGATGATGACATTGATGTCTTCGGGCGGGTTTTTACCGGCGCGTATGGCGTCGAGACGCATGGCGGCTCCTTTAGCAGTCGTTCGGATGGTTCGAATTCAACATTGCGGTATTGCGGTATGGCGGGGCGGCCACGCCGCAAGTTGGCAATTCACGCCTCAATCGAAGCCGTAACCGATCTTGGCCAAGCTGACCTTGCCGAAGCGCTCGGTGGCCCGTGCGACTGGCCGGCCGCCGCGATGATCGTAGAAACCGGCGGCGATGACATTTTCGGCGAGCGCCCAGATGATGAGACCATTGAGGGACCGCAAATCGAGCTGATGACGGCAGGCTTCGAACAGATATTCGCCGAGGCCAAGGCCCTGGTGGGTGGGTGACAGGTAAAGCTCGTAGATCTCGCCCTTATACCGGCCGCCGCGCCGGGACGCTCCGCAACTTGCATATCCGGCAATGACACCTGCGGCCTCAAGCACCAGCAAATGACCTTCGGAGCGCACGGAGTCTTTCCACGCATGCAGGCCGCGGCGCCGGATCAGACATTCGAGATGGGTGTGCGGAATGATGCCGCGATACGCTTGCCGCCAAGAGTCGGCGAAAACCTTAGCCAGAGCCTCACTGTCCGAGACTTTGGCTCTACGCACCACAACCTTGAGGCCCGAACGGATCATGGGCACGACTATAGCGGCAATTTTCAACGGCCAACATTCAAACTCGCCGCTTGCCTAAAAAAATGGGCGACGGGAGGATCAAACCTCACCATCGCCCATCTTACAACCAGACGTTTATTGTGCGCCGCTTAAGCCCGAAAGAGCTGCACCGCTTGCGAAAGCTTGGATTTAACCAACCTTCTTGATCTGCTCGAACGACTTCGTGGTGGCCGAGCCAACCGTCTCGAACGACTGCTTGGCAACTTTGGTCGACAGTTCGAAGATTTCCTTCGACTGAGCGCCGATCGTTGCAAACTGCTGCTGCCAATAGTTGGCCTGCAGGCGTGCGATTTCCGGGAAGGTCTTGGCCTTTGCCATTGCCTGAGCGGCTTCGAAAGCAGCTTCAGTGTTTGAGAGCGTGTTGGCCATCAGCTTTTCGCCGATCGACTTGGCGCCAGCCTGGGTTGTCAAGACAACTTCTTCCATAACCTTGGCATTGTCCTTGGCAACGACCGACATCTTGCTGAAGGCATCGCGCGACTTGGCGACGGCGTCTTCGGCGAATGCCGACATGTTCTCAGGGATCTTGGCATCTTTGCCGGCCGAGAACATTTCTTGGGCCTGGCGCGTGAAATCTTGAACTTGGCGTGTGAAAGCATCGGTTGTCATTTGCAAGGCTCCTAGGTTGTATGGTTATTCCGGGGGTGCGGATCAGCAGGTAAAACTTACAAGAGCTGATATAGGGGCTCCTCTTGTGCAGTGCAACATATATTTGCTGAAACCATCATTAAAAAAATCTGATGGGTCTGCGTTCTGGTGCTCGAACAAGCCGAAAAGCCACAAAATGCACAAACATTCGGCATATTTGCGCCTCACGGTTCTCGCAGTCGCGAAATCGTGATCATAGAGCGCCAATTAACGAAGGGCCGGAAAAACCTCGCGATAGCCCATGGCGGCGCGATCAAACAAGATATCCGCCGGGGTCAATGTGCGGGCCAAGGCTAAGCCTTCCAGCGTCCGGCAGCGCGACAAAGCGACGTAGGTTTGGCCATGGGCGAACGTTCCGCGCCCGAGATCGACATAGACCTTATCGAGTGTCAGGCCCTGGGCCTTATGAATGGTCAGGGCCCAGGCCAAGCGCAACGGGAATTGCTTGAAGGTGCCGGCAACCGTTTCGACGATTTTTTCGGCCACCTGATCGAAGGCGTAGCGGCGGTGTTCCCACGACACCTGTTCGACCTCGTATTCGCGGCCCGCCAATTCGATCCAAACTTGCTTGGCGGCAAGCCGTGCGATCCGTGCCACCGTACCATTGACCCAGCGTTTATCGGGGTCGTTGCGCAACATCATGACCTTGGCGCCAGGTTTCAGGTCGAGCGCGGCATCGGCCGGGTGCGCGCTCTCGTTGAAATCGCCTGTGACGCCGGCATCAAAGCGCGTGGTTTGTCCCGCCAGCGCATCCAGGTAGGCCGTATTTATACGCTTGGCGGCGGCGTTTGTCGGCGTCAGGATGACATAGGGTTCGCCTTCGCGCAGGCTGCGGATCGGATGCACGCGTTCGTTCAACAGTGATAGATCATCGCGCGTGACGTCACCTTCGCGAATGCGATTTAAAACCCGGATCAAGTCTTCGTCGCTTTGCCGGAAGACTTGGCCGAGTTCGAGGAGATGCGTTCCAGCCCCTTCTTGCAGTCCGGAAATCGAAAAGAAGAAGGGGCCATTGTGTGTTTCATCCAGGTGCGTTCTCACCGCCGCTTCCTGAATGACGGGCGGTAGCTGATGAAGATCTCCGAACATCAAGAGCCGCACGCCGCCAAACGGCTCGCGCGGCCGGCCCCGATTGATGCGCAACGCGTGATCGATGGCCCACATCAGGTCCGAACGCACCATCGAGACTTCATCGATGACCAGAAATTTCATGCCGCGCATCAGGCGGCCATTGCGGCTGCGCCGGATATCGTTCGATTGGATCAAGCGCGGGGGAAAGCCGAAAAACGAATGTATTGTCTGGCCGCCGGCATTAATGGCGGCGAGCCCCGTCGGCGCCAGCACCACCATGTCGTCGTCGATGAGATCTTTGAGCGCCCGCAGCAACGTCGATTTGCCGGTGCCGGCGCGGCCGGTCACGAACAGATGGCCGTGGCCATCGCGAATGAAATCCAGCGCGGCTTCGAACTCATCGGTTGGCGTAATGCCCGCCGGCCAGGATGTCAGGCCTTTCAGCTGGCGTATCGCCAATGGAGGGATGCCGCTTGGCAACGGGTGGCCTTTCTCAAGCTCGGACGGAAAAAAGGCGAATCGTGCGATCCGCCGCTCGGCAGTCATGTTGCCATACTTTGCGCCCGCAAGCTGCCATGCACGACTTTCGTGCACGAGACGTATATTGCTAATACAAAATTAAAGAACAGTGTTTAGTTTTATCGATGAGATCCCTCGTTTGCTCCTGCACAGAAGTCAACGTTTGATGCTCATGCGGCGTGGCTCACATAACAGTGGGTCACGCCGATTTTTTAAATGGGACGATGAAAAGGTCTCAGCCGCTCTTCATCAGCGATTTCATCATCGCGATGTCGGCTTCGGTGGTACCGCGCGGGAGGGGTAGAATTTCGCGCGTCGTCAAAACCAAGATCGGCACCAAGCTTTCGTAGCCGTCGTCGTCGTAACGCGATTCCATTCTGATCGCGGCAATGTCGACGAACGGAATATCGAGGGTCGATTTCGCCAACGCGCCGGACCGCTCCGCTACAACCTTGCGCGACGGTTTGTCGAATGTGACGCGCGTGATGTCGCCGGGATCGAGCACCGTCCAGATATAGGCGCCCGTCGCGATCACGAAAATCGCGAACATGTAGATGTGGAGTAGAACCGTCGCGCTTCCGAGCGCGCGCGGATCGATGACGACCAAAACCAAAACCGGCGCCACAAGACCGATCAGGATCGGAACGAGGGCATGCCGGCCGGTATAGGCTACCTCGGATTCAACGCCGAATTGGCCTTTGGTCAGGTTCGGGCTTTGCATGGCAATCCTTCACAACAATCGGTGCTGAACAGATTAATGTGAAGAATTATGCCGGATACAGATTTATAAAATGTCAATTCTTAATTTAACGGTTTGGTAATCACGCGGCGCCGGCTTCGCGTTCGCCTTCGCGCTTGCGTTCCTGCCGCTTGCGCTCGTTGGGATCGAGCCAGCGCTTGCGCAGCCGGATCGACTCCGGCGTGATTTCAACCAGCTCTTCGTCCGTGATGTAGGCCATGGCCTTTTCTAGGGTCAGGCGCATCGGCGGCGTCAAAATCAGCGCTTCGTCTTTGCCCGACGCCCGCACGTTCGTCAGCTTTTTGCCCTGCACGACGTTGATGACCAAATCGTTGTCGCGGGTATGTTCGCCGACGATCATGCCTTCATACACGCGCGCCTGCGGCCCGATCATGAAGGGGCCACGGTCTTGCAGATTGAACAGCGAATAAGCGGTCGCTTCGCCGGTGCCGTTGGAAATCAGCACGCCGGTGCGGCGACCCTGGATTTCGCCCTTATAAGGGGCATAGGCATGGAACAGCCGGTTCATGACGGCGGTGCCGCGCGTATCCGACAGCATTTCGCTTTGGTAGCCAAGCAGTCCGCGCGTTGGAACATAAAAGACCATACGCGTGCGGCCGCCGCCCGACGGCCGCATTTCCGTCAGCTCGCCGCGCCGCTCTGATAATTTCTGCACGATCACGCCGGTGTGGGCATCATCGACGTCGATAATTGTTTCCTCGATCGGCTCAAGTCTTTGGCCGGTTTCCGGATCGATCTTCACGACCACCTTGGGCCTCGAAACCGTCATCTCGAAGCCTTCGCGGCGCATGTTCTCGATCAGAATGGCGAGCTGAAGTTCGCCGCGCCCCGAGACTGTGAAGCTATCTTTGTCGTCGTTCTCGGAAACACGAATCGCAATGTTGCGTTCGCCTTCGCGCAGCAGCCGGTCGCGGATGACGCGGCTCTGCACCTTGTCGCCTTCTTGTCCGGCAAAAGGTCCGTCATTGATGCGAAACGACATCGACAGCGTCGGCGGATCGACGGGCTGAGCCTGGATCGGCTCGGTGACCGAGAGATCGCACAGCGTGTCGGCGACGGTTGCCTCGCTCATGCCTGCAATGGCGACGATTTCACCGGCGTGGGCTTCCTCGACCGGCACGCGCTCCAAGCCACGAAACGCCAAGACCTTGGTGACGCGGAAGTTCTCGACCAGCGTGCCGTCGTGGCGGATGGCCTTGAAGGCCGAGTTCGACTTGACCACACCCGATGAAATCCGCCCAGTGAGGAGCCGGCCCAGAAATGGATCGGCCTCGAGCGTCGTCGCCAGAACGCGGGCCGGACCGTCGTCGATGGCCGGCGCCGGCACATGTTCGACAACGAGATCGAACAGAGGCGCCAAGTTGACCTTCGGTCCTGCCGGATCTAACGCCATCCAGCCATCGCGGCCCGAGCCGTAAAGGACTGGGAAATCGAGCTGCTCGTCGCTGGCGTCGAGGTTGGCGAAGAGATCGAAAATTTCGTTCAAGACGTCGAGGTGGCGCTCGTCCGGGCGGTCGATCTTGTTGACGACGACAATCGGGCGCAGGCCGCGTTTCAGGGCCTTCGAGACCACGAATTTGGTCTGCGGCAACGGCCCTTCCGAGGCGTCGACGAGCACAACGACGCCGTCCACCATATTCAGGATGCGTTCGACTTCGCCGCCGAAATCGGCGTGGCCGGGCGTGTCGACGATGTTGATGCGGATGCCTTTCCAGACCACGCTCGTGCATTTCGCGAGGATCGTAATGCCCCGTTCGCGCTCGAGATCGTTGCTGTCCATGGCCCGTTCGGCAACCTTTTGGTTGTCGCGGAAGGCGCCGGATTGTTTCAGCAGCTCGTCGACGAGGGTGGTTTTGCCATGGTCGACGTGCGCGATGATCGCGATATTGCGGAGTTTCATAAGTGGCCTGAGGGTTAATGCGCGAGCCTTGTGCGGCGCAATATCTGCCCGCGAAATAGCACACTCGTTCCGCCCCCGCTAGGCGCTGAGCCGCGGCGTTCGGCCCTGTTTGGTCTTTTCGGTCAGCTTGCACGGAACTTGCGAAGTGCCTCGGAGACTCGAAGCGGGCACGTCACCTGCCCCATTTCTAGACAGGCAGCCCAAATGTTTGAACGCAACAGAATTGACAACTCCTTGCAACAGTCGAGCGTTGCGGCCGAGCTGACGCTGGACGATGGCCGGATCCTCAAGGGCAATTTTTACATCTCGGCCTCGCGGTCGCTCTACGAAGTTCTTAACGGCCAGACCTCGTTTCTCGATTTTGAAAGCCACGACGGCGAGCGCGGCCTGATCGCCAAGTCGATGATTAAATCGGTGAAGATCGTCGTTGCCGGTCCAAAGCCCAGTCTGACTCACCAAAAAGCACCGGCCGACGCCTTCGATCCGCATGGCATTCTGGGTCTGAGCCGGGGCGGCCCTTGGGACGAGGTGCGCGCGGCGTATCTCAAGCTGTCGAAAATCTATCATCCGGATTTGTTCGCCGGCGTCGAGCTGCCGCACGAGGTCCGCGATTATCTGGCCAGTATGGCCCGCCGCATCAACGCCGCCTACGCCGCACTTGAGGCCCCGCAACAAGCCGCAAAGCGCGCCGTCATCGAAAAGGCCAAGCCGATTTACGTTTCGACGGGGCGGTAAGCAGGCCAAAATCTCTTGGGCGTAGGTTGGGTAGAGGCCGCTGTGCTTCTTGCGAGCTGCCCACATATTGCGGCCGAAACCCAACGCCAAGAATTCAGCAAGCGGTTTTGAGTGTTGGGTTTCCTTCGCCGTGCATCCGCACAGCTTCGTCTACCCAACCTACAAGTGTTTCGCACACCGCCGCTAGTCAAATCTACGCTTGATCGGGTCCGTCCCATTAACAGGGCGGCCGGCATAATCCTTCTCCCGCGAGCGCAACTCGGTGAGCAGCGCATCGATATCGGGCCGGGGTGACGGCTCGCGATCGAGGCGGTGGCGCTGATGATCCTGCTGGATCATCGCGGTCATGTCGGCGCCGGGCACCTTCAGGCGGTGCGCACCCGAAATCAGCAACGGGTGCGATGGCTGCTCGAGATCGAGTTCTTCGAGGAACGTTTCGCGCAGCGCATAAAACGCTTGCAAGATGGCGTCGCGCACCAGCTTCTTCTGCTCGTCGGTAATTTGCGCCGCCGCGCGCGGATCGAGGGTTTGCAAAACCCGGCGCATATCGTGCAGCGGCGCATACGGGTAAAGTCCGACCAGGCCCCCGGTCTCGCCGGCGTTGCGGTAGACGATCCGCATCGTGTCGATGGTTTCGCTGATCCGGCTGAAGGCCGAGAGATAATCGTCGGTCGCCTGATAGGGCTTCTCGCAATAGGTCAGCAGCGCCGATTTGGTTTTGACGATGTTGCGCCATTCTTCTTCCAGGCTCTCGACGAACTTCGAACGCTTCTGGAAGACATTGCTGATGTAGGCGACGCCGCCGGTTGCGATCAGCAACGACATATCGCGCAGCCACTCATAGAAACTCTTGGCGAAGCCTTCGAGCGGCGACCCCGCGATGCCCGGAATCTGATCCGCCAGCTTGGCCGCGATCGAAATCGCGAGCACCAACCCGAGCAGGAAGTAAACGCGAGCCAGCGTGCTGTTGACGGACGTGCGGGTCATGGGTCCTGAATGGGTGGGCTGAAGCCAAGGATTGGGACGAGTACCCGTGACTTATAGCAAGCCCTTGGTCAACTTCATGACCTGACTGCGGCAAGCCGGTTAATAGCCGGCAGTCGTCGTACCTAGTTCCAACGTTTCCAAGGTGGCTGTCCTGCCACCATGAGAACTTGGACGTTGTCAAAGGCAAGTATCAAAGCCAAGGCCGCGCAAAAACCCGAGCCCCGGCATGACGCAACGAGTAACGCTGCTACGGCTATGCCGCACCAGGCAACGGCGACTTGTGCCCGCATACCATCGTATCGCTGCGCCAGAAGAATGGTCGCTATCTTGCCGCCGTCGAGCGGGTGAGCCGGCAGCAGATTGAACCAGAACATGCTGAAATTTGCCGAGCCAATCGCGACAACGACGTGGAGCAAGAGCTGTAGCGATTCGTTGTCGCCGTCTTCCGGCATGAAGCCGTAGAGGTTGGATTTTATGCCCTGGCACACTGCATAGATGAGCAAGTTGGCAAGAGGGCCTGCCAAACTCAAAGTCAGATCCTGGGCCATGTCCCTTGGGCGGCCGCTGGCGTAATAACAAGTGCCCCCCATGCCATGTAGTTCGATGTGGTCTGCACGCATCCCGAACAGCCGGCCCGCAAATGCATGACCCAGTTCGTGGAGAAGAATTGAGCCCGTAAGACCGGCGAGAATAATGAGGGTCGATATGACGTACGGCAGCGATCCGCTGGTCAATCCATGGCGGCCCCACAAGATGAGCAAGCAGATGTAAGTGAAATGGAATGCGATCGGGATTCCAGCGATTTTTCCGGCTTCGACTTTGATTTTCATTCAGGCTACCCACCGTCCCGATCCATCAACGGTTGGGAGTGTACCGTGCAATGATTGATCGAATGCACAATCGGCAGGGTTTACGAGTGGTTTTAACCGGTATCTAAATGGGAATGAAACCCACAGCCAACGGAGCAGCTAGCCCTTCTTCCCTTTCCCTCGCGCACCCAGAGTCCGAAGTCGCAGCGCATTGAGCTTGATGAAGCCGGCGGCGTCTTTCTGGTCGTAGGCGCCCTTGTCGTCCTCGAAGGTGACCAGCGTCGGCGAGTACAGTGATTTCGCGCTCTCGCGGCCAATGATAATGGTGTTGCCTTTGTAGAGTTCGAGCGTCACCTCGCCCTCGACGTGGGTCTGCGATGTGTCGATCGAGGCTTGCAGCATTTCGCGCTCCGGCGAGAACCAGAAGCCGTTGTAGATCAGCTCGGCGTAGCGCGGCATGATCTCGTCCTTGAGATGAGCAGCGCCGCGATCGAGGGTGATGCTTTCGATTGCGCGATGGGCGGCAAGCAAAATGGTGCCGCCGGGCGTTTCATAAACGCCGCGCGATTTCATGCCGACAAAGCGGTTCTCGACAAGATCGAGGCGGCCGATGCCGTTGTCGCGGCCGAGATCGTTCAGGGCTTTGAGCAGCGTTGCCGGCGACAGCTTTTTGCCGTCGATGGAAACCGCGTCGCCCTTTTCAAAACCGATTTTGATGGTGGTGACTTTGTCGGGCGCGCTCATCGGCGAAATGGTGCGCTGATAAACAAGTTCCGGAGCTTTCTTGGCGGGATCTTCGAGCACTTTGCCTTCAGACGAAGAATGCAGCAGATTGGCGTCGACCGAAAACGGTGCTTCGCCCTCTTTGTCCTTGGCGACCGGGATCTGGTTCTTGCGCGCGAAATCGAGGAGATCGTCGCGGCCCTTGAACGACCACTCCCGCCACGGCGCGATGATCTTGATGCCAGGCTCGAGCGCATAATAGCCAAGCTCGAAGCGGACCTGATCGTTGCCCTTGCCGGTGGCGCCGTGGCAAACCGCATCGGCGCCGACCTTGCGCGCGATTTCGATTTGCTTTTTGGCGATTAGCGGCCGTGCGATCGAGGTGCCAAGCAGATAGACGCCCTCGTAGACGGCGTTGGCGCGAAACATCGGAAACACGTAATCGCGCACGAATTCTTCGCGCAGGTCCTCAATGAAAATGTTGTCTTCCTTGATGCCGAGCATCAGGGCCTTCTTGCGGGCAGGCGCCAGCTCTTCGCCCTGTCCAAGGTCGGCTGTAAAGGTCACGACCTCGGCGTCATAGGTCTCCTGCAGCCATTTGAGGATGATCGAAGTGTCGAGGCCGCCCGAATAGGCGAGCACGACCTTTTTGATCTTGCCCTTCTCGGTTTTGGGAGTTTGGGCCATGGCGAATGTCCTGAAAATGGAGGGGTTTTTGGGGCGGCGGCATCCATATCAGGAATGCCCCTCGTTGCAAGTGCGAGAGATCGGAGCGTGTCAGGCGCGATGAGGCTGGTCGAGCACCAAGGCTTTGAAGATCGCGACTGAGGCCAGCGTCAAGCCACAGGCAATGACCACGTCCGACAAATAGTGGGCGCCGAAAGCGACACGGTTCATTGAGATCACAGTGGTCCAAATCAGCACGACGCTGGCTATCGGCAGCCGGTAGCGCCGAGGCGCTACAAAAACCAGGGCGATCAGCATCATGGCCGTCGAGGCCTCGCCCGACACGAATGAGCAGTTCGAGGTGCAGCCGCCCCACCATGACCAAGCTGGTGTAAACGGCAGCGGGCCGCCGAAGTCGGCTGTCGCCAACGGACGCGGCCGGCCGGAATGCGATTTCAGCAGCAGATTGACGATCAGGCCTGGCGCCACCGAGAAACACAGCCCGAGAAAGATCATGGCGCGATCGCTGATAACGGCCAGAGGCCGTCTCGACGCCAAGCGGAAAATCGCAAGTCCGATAAGCGCGGCGATGAACAACCCGGGCACGATCCTTCCGGCTGAACGCACCGCCAGCATCGCCGGTTCGGCTGCGCCGCGAAAGCCCTGTCCGGGCACGTAGAAATAGGCAGATACGGCCAGATCGGCGCTTGGATAGGTAATGGCCACGGCTGACATGATGCCGGTGATCGCCGCTGCCCCTAACAGTGCCGGACTGTTCCACCATCGCGATGGCGCAACACCTCTTAGCGCTGCGACTTTCGCGGACCGGCCATCGGGCTGGTTCATACTTGCCATGCGATCTGGCCTTTACGCCGCACCCGGCGATTTTCTTCAACGACAATGAAGTTTTGCAATGAGTCGGAATGCTTTGGAATATTCAGGTCTGCCGGGTAGCTACGACGCTTACGGAGCCGCGGTCCAGCCCCGTCGCCATCAAGCCGTTTACGCCCTAAATCGCCCTGAGGATAAGTGATGTTCAGCTGTGTATGAACGACTAATCATCACTTTGCCGTGTTTTTGACCGAAATAGGCATGATATGATTCGAATCGAAATCCTACGGTTGGGAGAATACGGTCGTGACATTCAAAATTTCTAAGAGCGCTGGTGCGCTTCTGACGTCTGTGGCGTGTAGCATGTTCGCCGTTTCGGCTCTGGCTGAACCGGCTGCGACGACAACGGCTCCGGCGGCGAAAGCGCCAGTGGCGGCTCCAGCAGCAAAAGCTGCCCCGGCTGCCGCTGCAAAGCCGGCAACGCCCGCACCTGCTGCGACGGCAGCTGCTCCTGCTGCCGCTAAGCCAGCTGCGCCAAAGAAAGTCGTGGCGGTATCGCCCTGCAAGGGCCTGGATGAAAAATCCTGCGGTGGCAACAAGGCCTGCGGTTGGATCGTCCCTAAAGACCCTAATGACAAGACCGGCAAATTGCAGGAACCATACTGTCGCAAGATCGCTGGCGTCGCCGCCAAGAAACCGGCTGTGAAGCCGGCAACCGCCGCCGTTAAGCCCGCAGCAGTGGCCCCGGCTCCGCAAGTCACCACGACGTCAACACCGCCACCGGCCGCCTCCGCGCCGAAGAAGCCGGCAACTGCTGCCGCCGCCGGTGCCAAAGCACCCGCGCCCGCGCCGGCTCAATAATAGTTTCGACTGTTATCGGCTGAACATCAAAAGGCCGCGTCCCATCAAGGGGCGCGGCCTTCGCTTTCACAAGCGATAGGCAAAGGTCTAGGCGAGAAAAGGCGTTAGAAGCGGCTTCGTCCAGGGCATCATCGCGGCCATCATCATCGCCGGCATGTGGATGATCTGAGCCGTCGCATGGCCGCCGTCCGATCTGTAAGCCGAGAACATGCGCGTCATCTGTTCGCGTGCCGCGTCAGCCGCGTCCATTGTCGCAGCACTGCAACGCGCAGTTGGCGTCGCCACCGCGGACGGCACACCGGCGGAAATCAGCATCATGGTCCACGGCCACTGATAGATGGTCCACGAGAATGCCGGGTTCCACGAAAATCCTGCGAGCCCAGACTTTGACGAACCTCCCCAATACGCCTGCATCATTTCCGAGAAGCCAAAGTCGAATGCCGGCGGCGCGCTCGCAGAGGGCCAAAATGGCAAGCTAGGATTCGCGCCAAACGGGTTGTTGGGCGAAGTCTTCGGCATGAACGCACTCCAGAATTCTGTCATCGGCGCGATTTGAGGTGACATCAGCGCGGCCGGGAATTGAAACAAAGGCGAATTGAGGGGGCTGGTCATCGCGTTGAAGGGCGTTGGCATCGTGGCCGCGCCGGCGTTCGCCCACCACGACCACGGCGCGAATACCCCGAACCCGCTTCCGGCATCTTGACCGGCGGGTTCGGCGATTGTTTTCGCCGTCTCACTTTGGAGGTGGGCAACGGTCGCAAATGCCGCGCTCGTAAACTCGAACATGGCATCGCTGGCGCTTTTCATGAAGCGCGTCTGAAGATCAAAATCGAACACGAAACATCTCTCCGCAGCGCTCAAATCTCGCGCGCCGGGATTATCATAGCACTTTTGCTGCGCTGCAACAACAAATGAAGCGTGCCTTACGCTTTGCCGTTTTTATCCCCGTCTTGGGGTTTGTCGTTTGAGCCTTCGGACTTTGGGCGTTGGTCCGCGGCTGGTTTGGTGGACGGCACCGACGTCGTGGCGGAGGCCATCGCTGGCTTTGAGGTAGCTGGCGGCTTTTCCTGGATCTTGGGCTCGGGATTTTCAATTCGCTCCGACAGTGATGCCGGTTTCTTGCCGGTGTCCGGCGGGTCGGCGACGATAATCTTGGGCCTGACCCAGCCTTTGCCAAACAGCCCAGGGCCTTTGTCAGCTTCCGGTCCCGCGGCCGCCCCTTCGTCACTTCCTGCAAACTGACCGGCAGCCAGCCAATACACGAGCCCGCCAAAAAAACCGGCCGTCAGGAAGGCTTTTAAAGCATAGTTATTGAGAATAGTCGGCTGGCCACCGACTTCGCTCGAATACTGCGTCAGAAATCCAAGCAGGCCGATGACGGTGCCCGCAAACAGGTAATAAACAAAACTGCGGATCGACAGCCACTCGCCAATGACGGCAGCGATGAACGCGAAGGCGGCGCCGAAGAGGGCCGAGTGGGTTGCAGCCAGCAGTGCCAAGGTCCCGGCCTGGCTGGCGCGCTGTGAAAACACATTGGCCGGGAGTGCCGCAAGCTCGGCGGGCGGATAAACGAAAAGCACCGTAACAAAGCCGACGACGAGGCAGGCCAACAGAAACCCGATGAGGTCGCGCGCCACCGTTGCGATCATTCCCAAGCCTTTGATCTCCATCGCGGCTTATCCTCCAAGGTCCGCCCGGCAGCACCTTATAATTGGTCGTGACCGAGCCACAACCGAATTAGCAAGGCTCACCCTTCGGGGCCACCTTTCATGGTCCCGGCGCCACGTTCGCTGGCCTTCAGCTTGATACTCTCAGACCGCAATTGGCCACACGCCGCCAAAATATCCCGGCCGCGCGGGGTGCGCACCGGGCTGGCATAACCGGCCTTGTTCACGACTTCCGCAAAACGCTCGATGGTTTCCCAATCCGAGCATTCGTAGCGGGTGTTGGGCCAAGGGTTAAATGGGATCAAATTGATTTTCGAGGGGATGTTGGCGAGCAACCGCACCAGCGCGCGAGCTTCCGCCATGCTGTCGTTGACGCCTTTGAGCATGACGTATTCGAACGTGATGCGCCGTGCGTTCGACAAACCGGGATAGTCGCGGCAGGCCTGCAAGAGATCCTTGATCGGATATTTCTTGTTGATCGGCACCAGCTCGTCACGCAGCGCGTCGTTGGTGGCGTGCAGCGAAATCGCCAGCATGGTGTCGGCTTCGGCGCCCCAGCGGGGAATTTCCGGCGCGATCCCCGAAGTCGAGAGAGTAATGCGGCGCTTCGAGAGCGATAAGCCTTCGCCGTCGGCGGCAATGTCCATCGCGGCTTTGACGTTGTCGAAGTTGTAAAGCGGCTCTCCCATGCCCATCAGCACGACGTTGGTGATTTTGCGATCGGTCACCGGCAGCAAACGGTTGTCGCCCGGCACCGTGGCGCCTGGCCAATCGCCAATGCGGTCGCGGGCAAGCAAAATTTGGCCGGCGATCTCGTGGGCTTCCAAGTTGCGGACCAGGCGCTGGGTGCCGGTATGACAAAACGAGCATGTCAGCGTGCAGCCGACCTGGCTGGAGATGCACAGCGTGCCACGATCGCTTTCCGGGATGTACACTGTCTCGATTTCGGGTGCGCGCTGCTCGTGACCGCGTTTGGCCATCCGCAGCAGCCACTTGCGGGTGCCGTCGATCGAGACTTGCTCGGAGACGATTTCCGGCCGCTTGAGCGTATAGGCATCCTCCAGGGTCCGGCGCAGCTCTTTCGAGACATCGCTCATCTGGTCGAAGCTGGTGACCCCGCGCGCGTACATCCAGCTCCATAGCTGCGCGACCCGCATCCGCACCTGTTTTTCCGGCACGCCGATGGCCGTCATCGCCTCAGCCAGCTGTTTGCGGCCAAGTCCTGCGAGGGACGGACGGTTAACCGGAGAATGAGAGACGGTATCGAGAGAAAAAGTTTTGGTTTCCGCGGCGCTAACCATAAGGACTTGGTCTTTCATCGTTGTTCACCCCCACTATTAACCCCTCAAAAGCCCCGTGAATAGCGCGAAAGCGCACCTCGAGCACATTAACGCGCAAGACTTGGCCGGAAAATTCGCAGCAAATTCATTTCAATTTGATCGATCCGTTTGAGCATTTTCTCAATCTCCCAATGGCAAATTCTTATCCAGGGGTGAATGAGGCTGCCGGAGTTCGACGCAACAACGACATGTCTTGTTTTAGAAATTAAGACGACTGCAATCGGCCACAAGAGCCGGACCTAAATATCAGGGCATCAACAGGATTGAGGTTTTACGGACATGGCAATTATCAACGGAACAAAACTCGCTGATCTCATCGCCACGGCGATGAACGAGGATAACGAGGTTTGGGCGCATAGTGGTGCTGACACAATCATCGCCGGTAAGCTTCAAGACCTGATCTACGGCGGCAAGGGCGACGACTCTGTTGTCGGCGGCGCTGGCGATGACGTGATCTACGGCAATACCGGCAATGACGTGCTCAAAGGGACGGTCGGTAACGACCTCGTTTACGGCGGTCAGGGCGACGATCTGATTTCCGGCGGCAAGAACCTCGACATTCTCGCCGGCGGCATGGGCGACGATAAGATGGACGGCAACACCGGCGACGATGTCATGGTCGGCGGCAGCGGCAACGACATCATGAACGGCGATGCCGGAAACGATTGGATGTTCGCTGGCAAAGGCAACGACGTGGTCAAAGCCGGCAGCGGCGATGACACGGTGGTCGCAAGCTCCGGAAACGACACGTATTCGGGCGGCAGCGGTTATGACACCCTCGATTATTCGGGCATGTCGGGCAAGCTCTCGATTAATCTCGGCAAGCACACCGCTTCGATCGGATCGGGCAAGTCGTTCTCGAACGACACTGTTTCGGGATTTGAAGAAGTCATCGGCAACGACAACGGCAGCCATTTTGTTGGCGACCGTACCGATACGCACTTCATCGGTGGCGCAGGCGCGGACTGGTTCCGTGGCTTGACCGGCAGCGATACCCTGACAGGCGGCGCTGGCGCTGACGTCTTTGCTTACCTCAAGAAGGATACGGCCGGCGGCGGCGTCGATACCGTTACCGACTTCCAGGTTGGGACCGATAAGCTCGACATGAAGGACTTCTTGAAGGGTCATGGCGGCTACGCAGACTCCGTCCGCTTCGCAGATGACGGCGCTGGCGACACGATCGTCCAAGGGCTCGTCGCCCATAAGTGGGTCGACGTCGTGACGCTGAAGGGCGTCGACGTTCATTCGGTTGGCTTCGACATCCTCGCTTAGTCCCGCAGCTCAAGTCTTGGATGCCAAAGATACCGGGCAGAAATGCCCGGTATTTTTGTGCGGGCTTATCATAACTCGTGGCAACACAGAGTCGCAACGCACGGATGTCACTCTAGAATAAAAATCGCCACTTAGCCGTCCCCTCCGCGACACCGCGCTGCTAATGTCAGCCGTCGACACGTGTTGTGAAGCGGGGAGGCTCGTCATGCGTAAATTCAAATGGTGGTTGCGCGCTCAAGGTCAGAAATTTTTTCCGAAAGTGACGCTTGCCGCGCTCGCAAATCGAACGTGGGTTCTTGAGCCCGAGGTGGCACTCGTCGGGCTGTTAAGCCGCAAAAAGGGCGTTGCGATCGATGCCGGCGTCAACAAAGGCGTCTATCTTTATCACCTCAGCCGCCACTACCGGTCCGTGATAGGGTTCGAGCCGCTGCCCGTGCTCGCCGGCTATCTTGCCAAGGCGGCGCCTGCGAATGCCATCGTTCACAGCCTCGCGCTGTCTGACGCAGCCGGCACCGCGACATTGCGTTTGCCGCGCGGCTACAATGAGCTTGGCAGCTTGGAGGCCCACACCGCCGAGACCTGGACCACGTCCGAGCCGGTCGAGGAGCACAGCGTTGAATTACGCAGCCTCGACAGCTTCAAACTTGCAGATGTGGCGCTTCTTAAAATCGACGTCGAAGGCCACGAGATGGCGGTGCTTCAAGGCGCAACGGAAACGCTACAACGGTGCAAGCCGACGATTTTGGTCGAAGTCGAAGAGCGTCATAGTTCGGGTGGCGTTGCTCTGATCCAAACGTTTCTCGAAAATCTCGGCTTCAGCGGATATTTTTTGGACGGCCTGATGCTGCGCCCAATCCGCGATTTCGATCGCGAGCGCGATCAGAACATAGCCAGTTTGAGCCATTCGGTTAAAGTTGCCCGCTACATCAACAATTTCATCTACTTCGATCGCCGCGAGGCGCCGGAAAGGGTAGCGGTCATCACGCAAGCATTGCAAGGCACGTCCGCGCTGGAACTAGGTGCGGCTCTGCAGCCGGGCCATACCGTCACGGCGCGCGAGCGTTTGGGCGGTTCGGTGCGCGTTGCCCGCGATATGCTGGTGCCGCTCGATCGCGCAGCGTGAACTCTGGCTTAGAGAATATACCGCGAGAGATCGGCGTTCTTGGCCAGAGCGCCGATCCGGGCCTCAACATAGGCCGCGTCGATATCGACCTTCTGGCCGCTGATTTCGGAGGCGTTGAAGGAGACTTCGTCGAGCACGCGTTCAAGTACCGTTTGCAGACGGCGCGCCCCGATATTTTCCAAATTCGAATTGACCTCGACGGCGGTGTCGGCAATCCGGTCGATGGCGTCGCCGGTGAAGTGCAACGTCAGGCCCTCGGTCGCCATCAACGCGATGTACTGCTTGATCAGACTGGCTTCGGGCTCGGTCAGAATGCGCCGCAAGTCTTCACGCGATAACGCTTGCAGCTCGACGCGGATCGGCAGCCGGCCTTGCAACTCGGGCAACAGGTCGGAGGGTTTCGAAACATGGAATGCGCCGGACGCGATAAACAGAATATGGTCGGTCTTGACGGGACCGTGCTTGGTCGCAACCGTCGTGCCCTCGATCAAGGGCAGCAGATCGCGCTGCACGCCTTCCCGCGAGACGTCGGCGCCCGAGCGCGCGGCGTCGGAACGCTGGCAAATCTTGTCGATCTCGTCGAGAAAGACGATGCCGTTGTTCTCGACGGCCTTAATGGCTTCGCTGGTGATCTGATCGCTATCGATAAGCTTGTCGCTTTCTTCGGCGATCAAGGGCTCGTGGCTTTCGAGCACCGTAACGCGGCGCGATTTCGAACGGCCTTGGAAGGCCTTTCCAAACATTTCCGATAAATTGAGCGTGGTCATGCCGGAGCCGGGCAATTCCAGCATCGGCATGTTCGGCCCGGCATCGGCAACCTGAATGTCGATTTCCTTGTCGTTCAATTCGTTGGCGCGCAGCTTTTTACGAAAGCTCTCGCGGGTTGCCGGTTGTGCGGTCGGGCCAACCAAAGCGTCGAGCACGCGTTCTTCGGCGGCTTTTTCGGCCTTGGCGCGCACCTCTTTGCGTTTGGTTTCCTTGACGAGCGCGATGCCGACTTCGACGAGATCGCGGATCATGCTCTCGACGTCGCGGCCGACGTAACCGACCTCAGTGAATTTGGTGGCTTCGACTTTCAGAAACGGCGCGCCTGCTAGTTTCGCCAGCCGCCGCGCGATTTCGGTCTTACCGACGCCGGTCGGCCCGATCATGAGAATGTTTTTCGGCAGCACTTCTTCGCGTAATTCGCCAGTCAGCTGCTGACGCCGCCAGCGGTTTCGGAGCGCAATCGCGACGGCGCGTTTGGCATCGTTCTGGCCGACGATGTAGCGGTCAAGTTCGGAGACGATTTCACGCGGCGAGAAGTTGGTCATGGGCGTCGTGTTATTCCGGTGCAACAAACTTGAGGCCCACAATCGAGCCGATGAGAAGCGTGAGAAGGGCTAAGCGGAGGGTGTCTGACGGCTCGTGATAATACAGAATGCCGACCAACGCGGTACCGGCGGCGCCGATACCGGTCCACACCGCATAGGCCGTGCCGATGGGAATGCTCGACAGCGATTTGTTGAGCAAGTAAAAACTCAGAATACCTGTCGCAAAAAACGCCACCGTTGGACCGGGCCGGCTCAAGCCATCGGTGAAGCGATAGAGCGTCGTGCAGATGACTTCGAGCGCACCGGCGATCAGCAAATACAACCAGGCCACTGTTGTTTTCCTCAGACTTAGCGGTTCGACGCCAGACTTTCGACAACGAAATTCGTGTTGGTGTAGACGCAAATTTCCGAGGCGATGCTCATGGCCTTGCGGGCAATCTCTTCAGCGCCGAGCGGCTGATCGATGAGGGCGCGGGCAGCGGCGAGGGCATAGTTTCCACCCGAGCCAATGCCCATGACATGGTTTTCAGGTTCCAGCACATCGCCGGTTCCGGTCAACACCAGAGTGGCATCTTTGTCCGCCACCAGCATCATGGCTTCGAGACGGCGGAGATACCGGTCGGTGCGCCAGTCCTTGGCCAGCTCGACGCAAGCCCGGGTCAATTGGCCGGGATATTGTTCGAGCTTGGCTTCTAGGCGTTCAAACAGCGTGAAGGCGTCGGCGGTGGTGCCGGCAAAACCCGCGATCACGTCGCCCTTGCCGAGGCGGCGGACCTTTTTGGCATTGGATTTTATAATGGTCTGGCCGAGGCTGACCTGGCCATCGCCCGCGATCACGACCAGCCCGCCCTTGCGGACGGTCAAGATTGTCGTGGCGTGCCAGGACGAATCGGCGGCATTTGAAGCGTTAGGTGTCATGTGCATTCCGCCCGGCGGTTTCCCGTGCCGGTTTAAGCTGATATGGGGTCGGGGAGCAAGTTGGCTAGCCCACGTGCCATTAGATACTCGAATGCTGCACAGACGAACGCCGGAGACGAGACCTGTGAAACGCCAAGCCACAATCACCCGCAAGACCAAGGAAACCGAAATCTCGGCAACGGTCGATCTCGACGGTACCGGCGCTTACGACATCAAAACCGGCATCGGCTTTCTCGACCACATGCTGGAACAGCTTGCGCGCCATTCCTTGATCGACATGACGCTCCGGGCCAAAGGCGACCTGCACATCGATTTCCACCACACCGCCGAGGATACCGGCATCGTACTTGGTCAGGCAATCGCCAAAGCCATGGGCGATAAGGCCGGCATCGTCCGTTATGCCGACGTTCACCTTCCGATGGATGAAACGCTGACCCGCGTCTGCGTCGATGTTTCGGGCCGGCCGTTTCTGATTTGGAAAGCCAACTTCTCGGCCCATAAGCTCGGCGAGATGGACACCGAATTATTCCGCGAGTGGTTTCAGGCCTTCGCGCAGAATTCAGGTATCACGCTGCACGTCGAAAACCTTTACGGCGAGAACAATCACCACATCGCCGAGACATGTTATAAGGGCTTGGCGCGGGCCTTGCGCGTGGCCTTGACGCTCGATCCGCGTCAAGCCGGCCGCATCCCCTCGACCAAGGGAACGCTGGTTGGTTGATGTTTCAAAGGGAGTTGGGAATAGAGAATTGGGAGTAGGTTTGACGTGCTGCCGGCAACTCAATTCGCTACTCGCCATTGCCTACTCCCTATTCCCGCTCTTGAGGAGTTGATGTCCGTGGCGACCTTTACCGTGCATGAGCCGCTGCAGCCTCAGGCCGACCGCGTCGACCGGGCCGACGAGTTATGCTTCGTCAAGGACGGCTTTTCGTGGATCACCGCCATTTGTCCGCCGCTTGGCTTCGCGCTCAAAGGCCTGTGGACGCCGGCGCTGGCCTATGTGGTTTTTGTATCGGCCCTCGTAGCCTTGCTGGCGATCTTGAAAGTCAGCCCCGATGTGGTGATTTTGCTGGTGGCGGCGCTCAACCTCTTTCTTGGGTTTGAAGCCTCGAGCTTGCAGCGTTGGTCGCTGGACAACGACAGCTGGCGCATGATCGGCACGGTTACAGGCCGCAATGTCGCGGAATGCGAACGGCGCTTTTTCGAGAATTGGCTGCCGGCGCAACCCGTCATCAGCGCGCCCGCTACGGCTTCAAGGCGCGGTCATATGCCCGGTTGGCCGTCGGGCGCTAAGGGCTAAAGACCAAATCATTCGAAGCAATCGAACCTCAATCTAAGCGGATACATGCAGCGCGTCGTCATCATCGACTACGGATCCGGAAATTTGCACTCGGCCGCCAAGGCGTTCGAGCGGGCGGCGCGCGAGAGCGAAGCGAATGCTCGGATCGTCGTCAGCGCGAGCGCCAAGGATGTCGCCAAGGCCGACAGGATCGTGCTGCCGGGCGTCGGCGCCTATGCAGACTGCAAGCGCGGGCTCGATGCCGTGCCTGGAATGCGGGCGGCGCTTGAAGAGGTCGTGCGAAAAAAATCGCGGCCGTTTCTTGGCATCTGCGTCGGTATGCAATTGCTGAGCGAGCGCGGCCTTGAATTCGAAGTGACGGAAGGCCTCGGCTGGATCAAAGGCGAGGTCAAAGCGATAACGCCTTCCGATCCCGCGCTCAAAATTCCGCACATGGGTTGGAATACACTCGATGTCTTGCCGAAGGCGAGCGAGAAAGAAATCTTAAGGGATTCGAAGCCGCATACTTTGCTGGCCGGAATTCCAACGGGGCCGAACGGCCTGCACGCCTACTTCGTGCACTCCTATCATCTGGCCGCCACGGAGCGCCGCGTCGTCATCGCGGAAACCAACTACGGCGGACCGGTGACGGCGCTCGTCGCTGATGACAACATCGCCGGCACCCAGTTCCACCCCGAGAAGAGCCAAAAGCTCGGCCTCAAGCTGCTCGGCAATTTTCTCAGGTGGGCTCCGTAAGGCAATCATTTCGAATCTGCGCCATTTGCTTTTAGCAGCGCTTTCATTTCGAGACGCAAGCGCTCTGTTGCGTGGTCGTAGGGCGTGCGGCCGGACTTATCTTTAGTGTTCACGTCTGCCCCCGCTTTAATGATTACCTCGGCCACCTCCAGGGCATCCTCGTTGCGAGCCGCATAATGCAAAGCCGTCATCCCGTTCGTGTCTGCGAGATCGAGTTTAGCGCCGTGATCGAGCAGGAGCTTTGCCATTTCCGAGCCGACCTGCTTGGGCCGGCTGATCTGGTGGAGGTACTCGCCTATGACGACGGGGACGTTTCCGAACGTCAGCTCCATCAACGGAGTCTGTTCGAAATCGACGGTCATCCCAAGTTCTATTCTGTGAGCTTGACCGGCAGCGGTGCTTGGGTCGTGGTATCGCGCATTGGGATCGGCGCCGAGTTCCAGCAGCGTCTTCAACAGCTCGGTATTGCCATGCTGAATAGCTAGAATCGCTGATGGAAGACCCTTATAGGTATCGCCGCGCACATCGAGGCCGTGTTTCGCAAGTAGCCTCACGACTTCAGGAGACTTGGTGTTAACGGCAAGAAGTAAGGCCGATTCCCACTGCGAAGGCGGCGCGTCGAAGACGTTTCCCGGCGTTAGCGCAGCTTTGTCGTCCAAGAGGCGCTTGAGCGAGGCCATGTACTCGGGGCACTGGTGCTTTTCGTATTCGCACGAAACCACATGTATTTTGAGCTTTGCATAGATGGCTTTCAAAATTTGCTGACCCGCTTGATCCTTCGCGCCAGTATTGCTCATGCGTTCGCGCAAATAGTCGTAGACTGCGGTATTGCCAGATCGCGATGCTTCGCCAAGGGGATCGGCATGACCGATCGCCAATGGCTGGTGCGGTCCGGTAGGGCCCCAACTGAAAGGTTCCGGCGCGGGCGGCTGGAATTTTCGTTCGAACGGCGCACCCTTGTCGAGCAGGCTGCGTACGGCCTCCACCGAATCGCGCGCCGCGGCGTTGACGATCGCGTTGACCAGGTTGATCTGCTCAGGCGTCGTCTGCGGCTCCTTTAGACAGCGCTCGGCGAGCATCTCCCGATATGCCGGACGCTTGTAGGCGAGCGTCATCTGCAATGCGCCGCAAGCGTCGGCGGCGGTAAATGCCGGATCCGATGCGATGCCCGCGACGATGTTGCCGTGATCTTTGATCACCGCCCACTCCACTGCGGATACGCCGAAGTAGTCGCGCTGGCCGATGAGCGCTCCACCCTTCAGAAATTTCTCGACCGCGCCAGCGTCACCGAACCGTGCCGCAGTCGCGAGATCCGCGATCGGGTCCGGCCTTTCCTCCAGGCTGGGGGAGGTCACGATCCGCGCGATCCGCTCATCTTCCTGGCGGCGCCAGTCTTCTGGCTTCAGAGTGTAGGCCAGTTGCCAATCCCGTTCCTCGGATTTGCACATTTCCCTGTAGGGAGAAGACTTGTTGCGCAGCATTGCCGCGTTGTAGCGGCGCGTGTATTCGCCTGCGAGGCGTTGGAATACAGTCTTGCAGTAGAGCCTGTCTTTGTCTTCTACGGAGCCATTTCTTTGGCCAATCTCGTAGCGTCTGGTGAGTTCTGGGTCCTTGACTTCTTCGAACCTCTTTGAATCTGGACTGCTGGTGAAATCCGCTATGTCGATATTGCACCAGATTGTGCGTGGCACGACATTGCGGCACTTGCCATCTGGATTTGGAACGTAATGAAGCTCGTCATCGAAGCTCAGAAGTTTGGTCTGGCCATCGCTTGCAGCTTTGTTCGCGTCGGCCTCAGGATTGGCAAGCTTCAGTTCGCGAACGCGCGCGTCGATGTCCATGCCATCGCACAGGTTCGAGGTCAGCGCCTCTTCAATTGTTGGAATGCGCGGCGCTAGTAGGTCGTGTCCCATGCATGACGCGCCGGCCACGTTCACGCCCACTGTGAACACTGCGGCCTCTAAGCCAGCAGTGAGCCAAACCCTCTTCCTCATCTGATCCCTGCATCATCGCGCTGACTACGTAATCAGTGAGCACCATAATGCGGCGGACCGGTGACGGCGCTTGTCGCTGATGACAACATCGCCGGCACCCAGTTCCACCCCGAGAAGAGCCAAAAGCTCGGCCTCAAGCTGCTCGGCAATTTTCTGAGCTGGAAGCCGTAGCCGGTACGGCTCGCGAAAATGCCAAGGACTGCGCCGCGCTTGCAAGCGCTAGCCACATCACAAGCGGCGATTGAAGCATTTCCACCGGTTCTTCATTCTCGAGACGGCCGTCCAGCCAATGCAGCCGGTCGTTGATGGACGCGTGTTGGCGGCCAAGTTCGTGGATGCGCAGCTCGTTTGTGTCGTCGAACAGGATGGCGAGGCGCTTCTTGATTTGGTCGGCGGTCAGCCAAGTCTTGACGTACCACAGTCCGTCGCCAGCGCGGGCGTAGCTGGTTGCGATATAGGGCAGCGAGAACGATACCGCCCAGGTGTCTTGGTTGGGGTTGTTGGGAACGTGATGGAGCAAAAAAGTCTTCATGGGGGGACATCCGGGGGCGAGGGCTGCGGGGCACGGGGGGGGGTGAGCTCGGGGGAAGCTCTGTACGCACGACGCCACTTCACAACTCGTATGTCATCCCGGCCGGAGAAATCGCGCGGGCGCGATTTTGGAGATCCGGGATCCAGCTTTTCTTTTTCGAAACCCATTTACTGGGTCCCGGGTCTTCGCGATCGTGCTTTGCACGATTCCTCCGCCCCGGATGTCAGTGTTGCTTGGATTGGGAACGAGCGTGCCAGGCCTTTGGTTGGGGGAGGCAAGCATCGGGGGAGACGCCGGCCCGGCACGCTCGAACTTCGGTTAGCAAGCTTCCGCGAACGGCAGCTCGGGCTCGACTGGCTCTGCGGCTGGGGGTGCCGGGAAGGCAATGACGTTGCCGCCGGCGACCAGATCGACACCCGGGCGGCGCTGACGGAACCAGCGCAGCGAGGTGTTGGTGAGGACGGCTTCGCGCTTGACCGCCTGGATCAGCAGGCCGTCTTCTTCGTTGAGCATGTCGCGGAGATCGGCCTCGAGTTCGGTCTCCTCACGCAGCGACGTCACGTACCAGGTGTTAGCGAGCGGGCGGGCCCACTTCTCACCGAGGCCCATGATTACTTGCGCTAATACGTGCTGGTTGCTGGTCGGCTTGGCGAGGTCGTACGAGATTAAAAAGGTGCGCATGGGGGTCTCTCCTGGGCAAAGGGTTAGGGGTCGAGAGAACGCTACATTAGACCCCGATGTGGGCGCCGATTAGGGCGCTTGAACATAGAGAGAACATGCCACGAATCATCGGCCTTGTCCAGCTAATGTTGCGGTAATGTTCTCTTTGGGTTCTAAATTACGGCTAAGGCCCTGAATTTGATCGCTGACGGGCGTTTTGGTCTAGTGTTGCAGAGGTAGCCAAAAACCGATTGCGGCCGTCAGGGGGCACCTGAGGGCTCTGCAAACAGGGTCAGCTGGCGCGGATCTGGCTCGTTGGAGATTCGCCGGTGCGGACCGGGATCAATCCGGGCTTCGAGAGTTGGATAACGCGTACGCATTAACGCTAACGCCTTGCCACGGCTGCCGGGAAAGCGCGTCTCCTCCCAAATCTCATACAGCCGGCGCGGATCGCAGGCATAGCGGCGCACCAGGTCCTTGGGACGGATCTTGAGCCAGCGCGCGATCCAGATAGCGACCGCGTCGTCCTCCGTTAGAGGTCGGCGAGCAACTGTCGGCGGCGGGCACTCGAGAAAGATGGTGGCCATGGCGGAACTCGAAAAACACTTCACGATTGAACTTCGGCGACTTCGACTTGACGGATGAGCCGATACGCGATTGATCGCATCCGAACTGAGCAAACTGATGGCCGGATGTGGCGCGCGACTCCCTCTCCCCGTTTCTGCCCTTAACGGGGATGACGGGCATGCTGAAAGCATGTCTTTGACATGACGGTGAGGGGCAGCGACACGTGCGAACAAGCGGCTGCCCCTCATCCGCCCTTCGGGCACCTTCTCCCCATGCCAGTGCAGCGCATGCGGAGAAGGGAACAAGCGAGACCCAAATTTGATCCTATTTCCCGCAATCGACCTCAAAGACGGCAAGTGCGTGCGCCTCAAGCTTGGCGACATGGACCAAGCGACGGTGTTCAACGACAGCCCGGCCGAGCAAGCCGCGATCTTCGAGCGGCAGGGCTTCAAATATCTGCACATCGTCGATCTCAACGGCGCGTTCGCTGGCAAGCCGGTCAACGGGCACGCGGTCGAGGCGATTTTGAAAACGATCAAAATGCCGGTTCAGCTTGGCGGCGGCATTCGCGATCTTGAAACGATCGAGACGTGGCTGAGCAAAGGGGTTCGGCGCGTCATACTCGGAACGATTGCGGTGCGCGATCCCAAGCTCGTCAAAGCCGCCTGCAAGCATTTTCCTGGCCGCGTTGCCGTTGGCATCGATGCCAAGGCTGGCAAGGTCGCGGTCGAAGGCTGGGCGGAAACCTTGCAGCTCTCGGCCATCGATCTCGCCAAGCGGTTCGAGGACGCCGGCGTCGCCGCCATCATCTACACCGACATCGAGCGCGACGGCATCTTGAAGGGCTTGAATTTGCCAGCCACCGCCGAGCTGGCGCGAGCAACCAAAATTCCGGTCATCGCCTCGGGCGGTCTGGCGTCGATCGAGGATGTCAAAGACTTACTGCGGCCCGAATACACAATGCTCGAGGGCGCCATCTCGGGGCGGGCGCTCTACGATGGGCGTATCGACCCGAAGGCAGCGCTTGACCTTCTGGCCAATTCGTAAGCAAATTGCCATTTTGAGCGGGCCTGAACCGCTCCGGATCGATGATTTCGTATTTCGCATTATTTCGAATTTTGTTTCGGGAGATTGCAATATGACAAAGGCCGATCTTTCACGGCGCCAATTGCTTCTTGCCGCCGGTTCAACACTGACAGGCGCCGCCATTGGCACGTCTATTCCGTTCCCCGATCAGGCTATCGCCAAGGCACCCTTAGCTCCGCCCACACCGGTCGGCCATTACAATTTCAAGCACGGCGAGTTCCAAATATCGGTCGTCTCGGACGGGCCATTTCTGGTCGGCGACGGCCGCAAGTTGATGAAGGAAATCTCCGTTGACGAGATGAACAAGCACCTCGAGGCCAATTTCCTTGCGCTCGACAATATGGTGCTCGAGCAGAATGTCACGGTGGTCAACACAGGCTCCAAAGTTGTGGTGTTCGATACCGGAATGGGTATCTCCAAGATGTTCGGTGAAAACCAGGGCCGCCTGCCGAAGAATCTTGTCTCGGCAAGTATCAATCCGGCCGATGTCGATGCCGTTATCTTGAGCCACTGCCACCCCGATCACGCGGGCGGTCTCGTCGATGCCGCAGGGAAATCCATCTTTCCCAATGCGCAGGTCTTCGTGAACGAAACCGATTTCAAGTTCTGGACCGACGAAGCCAAGCTCTCGACCGAGAACCTAAAACCGTTGGTCGAACACGCACGCGCCAATCTCATACCTCACGCGGACAAGATCACATTTATCAAAGGTGGCCAGGAAATCATCACAGGAATCACGGCCATGGACGCGCCGGGCCACACCCCTGGTCATACGCTCTTCACCTTGACCTCGGGCGGCAAGCCGCTGGCCATCACCGCAGACTGCGGCCACCACTCCGTGCTGATGGTCGAGACGCCAAAGATCGAGTTTTTCTTGGACGTCGATCCCAAGCAGGCCGTGCAAACGCGCCTCAAGGTGTGGGACATGCTCGCGACGGACAAGATCCCGTTCATTGCCTATCACTTCCCCTGGCCGGGCCTCGGCAACCTCGCAAAGACCGGCACGGACACTTATCGCTACTTCCCGACGCAAATCAGCACGCTCTGAAAAGCGGGTCGACCTTTCTGGCCGCAGCCAGCCCCGGAAGCCCCGTCATCGAAGCCGGGGGGTCGCCTTGATCGCCGACATAAAAGTGCTGATGAAACCAGAATAAAGACTGCTTGCAGGCGCAATATCAGGCCGGGCGCTTTATGATGGCTGGATTGATCCGAAGGCAGCGTTGGCATTGTTGGAGGCAACATGAAAACCGGTGATCTCAAAATCGGCGACACGGTGCGGGTGACCAAGATCCCGGACGACCTGCCAGAGACCGACCGGCGGCTGGTGAAGCTGTTTATGTCTTGCCTCGGCAAGGAATTCAAAGTCGCGGCCTTCGACGACGATCTGCTCGAACTGCATGTCGGCGAAGTTTTCGATCAACCAAGCGACAAGCACCGCATCTGGCTGGCGGCCGATCATGTGAAGGTGGTTGTTGCTTGATCCGCTCGCTTGGCCATGCATCATGGCCTTGGGCGCAGCCTTCGTTGTAGGTGGAGCGGCAACATTGAAAGCTTCGCCGTCGATACCGCAACTCATGAGCATCTGCGCGTCTCCGACGATGATCGAGGCTACCTCCAAGGCTGCGGAGCTGAATTGGCAGCCGGTGCCGGACGAACGGCTTGAAGAATGGCGCGAGCGCTTTACTTCTGACGGCCGGGAGGTTCACGTCGTGGCTTGGCAACAAACTGATCGCGAGGGGGCCGATAGTTTGGCCTTTTGGATTGCGCCGGGCCCAGGTGGGCATCGCTCGTGTTATTACTCAACCTCCAGTCCCGATGGCTTGCTCGAGGCTTTAACCGAGCAGTTCGGCACTCCGGCGAATCTTGACAAGCACGATCTCGTCACGACCGCCATTTGGGCGCATGATTCGGCGAATATAACATTCTCGCAAATTGGTTCGAGCGCCGTCGTCAATTTCGCGAAATACTAATGGTTGCTAAGCACTGTTGCGATTCCAAAAGGCTGCCATCTCAGCGTCCGGCACAATACGCCCGGAATCGACATCGGCAAGACCTTCGCGCACCGCCGCGCGTTCGTCGTCGCTCAGTCGATAGACCCCAGCGCTCGACGCCGCGATTTGCTCGAGCACGCTTGCCGCATACTCCTGCGCGTCATCCGTCAGGCTGCGGATTTTCTCAATGGCTTGTTCCAGAACTTTGTTCATGCAGGCACCGGCTCGCCGCGCTCGATGCGGCTGGCGATGACCAGTTCGATTGCATCCTTGGCCATCGCGAGCGCCTCGGCTTCAGTATCGCCTTCCGTGCACACTTCCGGCAACGCCGGAACATGCACGATGAACCCACCTTCTTCGGCAGGTTCGAGAACTACGGAATATGCATATTTGCGATCCATCGCGTCACTCCCTATTTTTCGTAGCCTAACACGATCGGCGGATTCGCGGAACTTGGTGGCCCGCGGCCCGTCCCGATCCACCCTGCGACGATCACAATTTGGAGATCAGCCGTCCGCAGCCAGACTTAGAATCTGCCGCTCCACTTTGCCTCGCACGCATAACGCCTGAATTGGCACAATGCCTGCGGGTATCGCGAACGCCAAGTTGAGAGCCCGGGCTGACGCAAACTTGCGACACTTCCAATGTGCGGGTACGGCCGTAAACGCACCTGCAGTATCCGGGTACCGCCCCGTCGTCCGTCATCTCTCTATCATGCGCGCATATCATGCTTGACCGCACGCATGACAGGCATGCGCTCGGCGACACGCGCAGGC
Organism: Hyphomicrobium sp.; assembly: GCA_031365865.1. GTDB lineage: Bacteria > Pseudomonadota > Alphaproteobacteria > Rhizobiales > Hyphomicrobiaceae > Hyphomicrobium_B. The sequence goes on from JANLYX010000073.1 coordinate 86,632, forward strand.
CTCGAAAATAGGCTATGCGAGACCGTGTTTTGGAATCGGGAAGCGGTACGCGTTGCGCCCTCCTGATCCGGCACAAGACCGCGACACACACGAAACCGCGACCACAGGGAGATACAAAACCAATGACGACATTTGACCTTTCCAGACGCCAGGCACTCGCAACAGCAGGCGTCGCACTCGCCGGTGCTGCCATTGGCGGCCGCATCCTCAGCCCCACAATGGCTCTTGCCAAAGCCCCCTTCGCCGAAGCCAAACCAGCCGGCTTCTATCACCACAAGCTCGGGGACATGCAGGTCTCGGTTATTTCCGACGGTCCGCTCGTATTTGGCGATGGCCGCAAGGCCATGAAAGAGCAAACCATGGAAGAGATGGCCAAGCATCTCGAGGGCAATTTCCTGCCGGCCGACTACATGGTGCTCGAACAGAACATCACGGTCGTCAACACGGGCTCCAAGCTTGTCATCATCGATACCGGCATGGGCCCGAACAAAATGTTCGGCGAAACGACCGGCCGCTTGCCTGCAAACTTGAAAGCCGCGGGCATCGATCTGGCAGCCATTGACGCCGTGATCCTCAGTCATTGCCATGTCGATCATGTCGCCGGTCTTATCGACGCGGCGGGCAAACCCGTGTTCCCGAACGCAGCCGTCCATGTCAACGAGACCGACTACAAGTTCTGGACCGACGAAGCCAAGCTCCAGAACAAGGATGCCAAGGCCTTCGTTGAGATCGCTCGCAACAGCCTTGCGCCGTACAAGGACAAGATCAATTTCATCAAGGGCGGCCAGGAAGTCATCACCGGCATCACGGCCATCGACGCACCCGGTCACACTGTCGGTCATACCATGTTTATGCTCTCGTCGGGCGGCAAAACCCTCGCTGTCACGGCGGACGTTGGGCATCACTATGTCTTGATGACCGAGACCCCGCGCATTGAATTTTCCTATGACACGGACAGCAAGCAAGCCGTCGCAACGCGTCTCAAGGTCTGGGACATGCTATCGGCCGACAAGACGCCGTTCATCGCCTTCCACTTCCCGTGGCCCGGCCTTGGCAACCTCGCCAAAACCGGCAACGAGACCTACAAATTTTTCCCATCGCAGGTCAGCACGCTTTAATTCGCCCGCCGTCAGCAGTCCCCTCTCCCCATTTTTGCATTTTATGGGGAGAGGGATAGGGTGAGGGGCAGCCGCTTGTTCGAACTTGTTGCGGCCCCTCACCCCAACCCTGTACCCGTAAGGACGGGGAGAGGGAGAAGTTCCGCCGCCTCGCGCACATCCTGCGCGGGGCGGTTTTTGTTTGGAGCTTCGCAAATCACAAAACGAAATCGGCTTTGGTCAGCGTGATAAGTTGCGAAAGTTCGATCTGGAAATCGGCCAAGCCGTCGCCGTTGACATCACCGGCCACGACGGTTTTGTCGTCAGCCGTGCCGGCAAAGTCGAGCTTAGTGTAGTGCAACTCGCCTGCCGTATGGCTGAAGGCGGCGGTGCCGACAAAATGGAAGGCTTGATTGCCTGCCACACCGCTGATGGCGTCGATCAGGGACAAGTCGATCCGGTCTCCCAGATGGGTGAAGTCGGTGATCACGTCGCGGGTGGCGGTGTTCTTGCCGCTGTCCGTTAGGGTTTCGAACACAAACGTATCGTGTCCGGCGCCGCCCGTCATGATGTCCCGGCCAAGACCGCCGGTCAGAATATCCCATCCCTGGCCACCGAATAGCTTGTCATCTCCGCCCATACCATTCAGCCTGTCGTCACCCGCCAATCCACGCATGAGATCGACGCCAAAGGTGCCGTTGATCGTGTCGTTTGCGGACGTGCCGGCGTGCTCGATGCGGATGAGCTTTTCCGCGTCTCCGGTCGTTGTGCTAACGGCTAGCGAGAGGCCAATGCCGGGGATGTAGGATTGGTATTCGCTCAAGCTCGCATTGAGTGGCGACGTTTCATGCGTTTAGTTGTCGACGTAGAATTGGCGCACTTGCGTCATGTCCTGAATGCACTTGAACGACGTGTCGCCGACTTTGATTTTTGGCTCTTCAGCCAGGCTCGCGCTTGCGAGGCCGATGAGCGACAAGACCAATGCAGACCTAAGATATGCTGTCACGAGTTCCTCCCTGGGTTCGATCGCGGTTGTGCTTGACGGTGGGCTAATACCCGCGGGGGCAAGTCAGCCTATAGGCCACTTGCTATGGTGCCCACAGCCCTTGCCTCAGCGGGGCATCGTGTTACGAATAGCTCCTCGCGAAAAGGTAGATCAGTTGAATTTAACAGCGCCTTGCCTCGCAACTTGCTCAACGCTGCACCGCGCGCTAAACCGCTCCCCATGACCCTCAAAATCCGCATCATCCCCTGTCTCGACGTCAAGGACGGTCGCGTCGTCAAGGGCATCAATTTCGTCGATCTCGTCGATGCCGGTGACCCGGTGGAAGCGGCTGCCGCTTATGACGCGGCCGGCGCCGACGAGCTTTGCTTTCTCGATATCACGGCAAGCGTCGATAACCGCGACACCATTTTCGACATCGTCGAGCGCACAGCCTCGCGCTGCTTCATGCCGCTGACGGTTGGCGGCGGCGTGCGCACGGTCGATGATATCCGCAAGCTGTTGGAAGCCGGCGCCGATAAAGTTTCCATCAATACGGCGGCCGTGACGCGGCGCGACTTCGTGCGCGAGGCTTCGGAGAAATTCGGCGCGCAGTGCACGGTCGTCGCCATCGACGCCAAGCGTGTGTCGGCGGATGGCGCACCGCCGCGCTGGGAGATCTTCACACACGGCGGACGCAAACCGACAGGCTTGGATGCGGTCTCCTACGCCCGCGAAGTCGTGTCTCTTGGCGCCGGCGAAATTCTATTGACCAGTATGGACCGCGACGGCACCAAGGCCGGTTTCGACCTCAAATTAACGCGCGCCATTTCAGATGCGGTCTCCGTGCCCGTCATTGCCTCCGGCGGCGTCGGCACGCTCGATCATCTGGTCGATGGCGTACGCGAAGGGCACGCCAGCGCCGTGCTCGCAGCCTCGATTTTTCACTTCGGAACGTACACGATCGGGCAAGCCAAGGCGCACATGGCCAAGGCCGGCTTGCCGATGCGGATGGACGGCTAGTTACCTCAGGTCAGGATCTGCCCGTGCGCGAGCATGTTGCTCGCCGACGTTTCATGCACGCCTTGCAAGTTGACGAGATCGAGGAACGTCGTGCCGATCTTGACCGAGACGAGCGTGCCGCTCGCGCTGTTGGTCAGGTGCACGACGCTGTCGATCGGCGCGGTTGGGAACGCTTTAACGAACTCGTGCAGGTTAAGCTTATCGCCGCCGCCGAAGTCGGTGATCGTGTCGGCGCCAAGGTAGTTGCCGTTCTGGGTGACGTCTTTGACGAACCAATTGTAGAGATCGTTGCCGGTGCCGCCGGAGTAGGTGTCGGCGCCGCCCATGCCGCGGAACGTGTCGTTGCCCGCGCCGCCGTCGAAGAAGTTCGAAGCCTTGCCGCCTTTGAACGAGTCGTCGAACGACGAGCCGATGATCTTTTCGATGCCGTCGAGGGAGTCGTTGATGAAGCCGAGGACCGTCTTCTTGCTGGCGTCGACGGTCAAGGGACCTGTCGAGTTGCTATAATCGAGGGTGTCGAAGCCGCTGCCGCCGATGTACTTGTTGTTGCCGCCGCCAGCGTAGATGAAATCGTTGCCGTCGCCGCCATCGATGGTGTTTTGGCCGGCTCCGCTGTAGATGATGTCGTTGCCCGAGCCGCCGAAAACTTGGTCGTTGCCCGCGCCGCCGTACAGCGTATCGTTGCCGCCGCCGCCGTAGATCTGATCGTTGCCCGCGCCTCCATAGATCAAATTGTCGCCGGCGCTGCCGGTCAGCGTATCGTTGAAGTTGGAGCCGATGATGCCCTCGATCGAGACCAGCTTGTCGGTACCGAGGCCCGAGGCCGTGTTCTTAGCGAGATCGACCGTGACGTCCTGGATGGAAAGCGTCATGTCGATGGTGTCGAAGCCGGCGCCGCCGTCGTAGGTGTCGTTGCCAAGGCCCGCCTTGAAGGTGTCGTTGCCGCCGTTGCCGAAGACGAAATCGTTACCGTCGCCGTCAATCAAGATGTTGTTGCCCGCGCCGCCATAGATCTTGTCGTTGCCGGTACCGCCGTCAAGCGTATCGCTGTCGGTGCCGCGGTCGATCGAGACGTGCAAAGAACTGGTCGTCGTTGCGGACGGACCGGTATTTTCATGCGATGTCGCGCTGATGGTCAGGTCGAAGCTCGATGCTGTCGGCGAGGTGATCGACAGTCCGGCCAGTTGAGCTTTGGTCAAGCTCCACGAGCCGTCGGAGTTGTGCGTGCCAGCAGACAAAGTTGCGTTGGACGGAACGCCGGTGATGGCAATCGTCAACGACTCCGAGCCATCGAGATCGGTCAGCGCCGCCGAGATCGAGAGTGCGACAGCGCGGTTGAGAGCGGGACCGCTGCCGGTGATGGTGTCGTCGCCTGCGCCGCCGTAGATGAAGTCGTTACCAGCCGACCCTGTCAGGGTGTCGTTGCCGGCTGTGCCGTTGACTGTCAGACCCATCGAGGTGGCGGCGTCGCTGACCGCGAGGGTCGGAGCATCGGCAACAGCGGCGATGGAGACGCCAACGTGCTGTGAGGCAAAGCCGCCGTGGCCATCGGACACTTTGATATCGAAAGCGTCGCTGCCGCTGTAGTTGGCCGACGAGGCGTAGGTGTAAGCGCCGGTGGCGGCGTTCAAGGTCAACGAGCCATGGGCCGGGCCCTGGCTGGTCGAGAAGGCGAGCGTGTCGCCATCGACGTCGGTCGCGGTAACTTGGCCGGTGACCGGTGTGTCTTCGTTCGTGGTGATCGAAGCGGTGGCGTCGGCAACCGGTGCATCGTTGACGGCGGCGATACCGACATTGATCGTCTGGGTGGTTGTGCCGCCGTGGCCGTCAGCGACGGTGACTTGGAAGCCATCAGCGCCGTTGTAGTTCGCCGACGAGGCGTAGGTATAAGCGCCGGTTGCGGCGTTCAAGGTCAGCGTGCCGTGGGC
>JANLYX010000075.1:0-16420 GCA_031365865.1 Hyphomicrobium sp.
CTCGCCCAGCGGCGCACCCACGGGTCCGATTGTGTTCAGCGGCAAGATGCTGCCCAGCGGCGCGTTTTGATTGAGCACACGATCGCGCGCCAACTGGATCACTGCTGATCCGTAAATTCAATGTGAATTCAATCCGCTCACATGTCCGTCACCCCGGCGTCGCTTTGCGACGATGGCAAAGCCATCGCAGGCCGGGGCCCAGTCAGGCGTCCACGCAACGAACAACGCGGGCATCACTGCTCTGTCCGCAATGGCGTATTACCGCACGGCCGGACACGGCGTTGGCATTCGCGCACGCACAGATGCAGCGCCACTGCGCTAGGCCCTCGGTCAGCGCTATGCTGAGGCTTGCCTAGGTCCCGTCCGCCGGATCCGCTCGCCTTGGGCGAGCGGCGACGGGATGACGTGGCTAAGATAATTGTAGGTGGTCGGACCACCGTCATTCCCGCGCCTGCGCGCGAAGTGCGCAGGGAGCACGGCGGGAACCTAGACAAGCGAATAGCCAGCAATGAAACCTTTGGTTCGATTTCAACAGCGATGTTTTCGTGCCTCTCGGATGCTTGGCTGGGTTCCCGCCTGTCGTGCGTTCCGCACGATCGCTCCGCGACGCGGGAATGACGGAGTGCGCGGAACCTCTTCGCGACGCGGGAATGACGTGGGGTAAGCGACCATTTCGGGACGCGGGTTGCTCGGCAAAAAAGACCCGGAGTTTCCTCCGGGGCTTTTGTTTTGCGAGATGATGCGTACCCGCTTAGCCGCGGGCGAGAACGGCCAGCAGCAACAACGCGACGATGTTGGTGATCTTGATGGCCGGGTTGACGGCTGGACCGGCAGTATCCTTGTAGGGATCGCCGACCGTGTCGCCGGTGACGGACGCCTTGTGAGCTTCCGAGCCCTTCATGTGCTTGACGCCGTCCTTGTCGATGAAGCCGTCCTCGAAGCTCTTTTTCGCATTGTCCCAAGCGCCGCCACCCGAGGTCATAGAGATGGCAACGAAGATGCCGGTGACGATGACGCCGAGCAGCATGGCGCCGACGGCCGAGAACGCCGGACCTTTACCGGCGACCGCCTTGATGACGAAGTACAAGACGACGGGCGAGGCAACGGGCAGTAACGACGGAACTACCATTTCCTTGATCGCCGCCTGCGTCAGAAGATCGACGGCGCGGGCGTAATCAGGTTTTTCGGTTCCCTTCATGATGCCGGGCTTGGTCTTGAACTGGCGGCGAACCTCTTCGACGACCGAGCCTGCCGCGCGGCCAACTGCCGTCATGGCCATGCCGCCGAACAAGAACGGGATGAGGCCGCCGAGCAGCAAACCAACCACGACGTAGGGGTTGGCCAGCGAGAAGTCGACGTTGACGCCCTTGAAGTACTGGAAGCTCGTCGAACCGCTCTTGTTGGCTTCGGCTATAAAGTGCGCCAAGTCCGAGCTGTAGGCTGCAAACAGCACGAGTGCGCCAAGACCAGCCGAGCCGATCGCGTAGCCCTTGGTGACGGCCTTGGTGGTGTTACCGACGGCGTCGAGCGCGTCGGTCGAGCGGCGCACTTCCTTCGGCAGGCCGGCCATTTCGGCAATGCCGCCGGCGTTGTCGGTGACAGGACCGAAGGCGTCGAGCGCGACGATCATGCCAGCAAGGCCGAGCATGGTGGTGGTGGCGATGGCGGTGCCAAACAGGCCGGCGAGGTTGTACGTCAACAGGATGCCGGTGACGATGGCCAAAGTCGGAAGCGCCGTCGATTCAAGCGACACCGCGAGGCCCTGGATGACGTTGGTGCCGTGACCGGTGACCGACGCCTGGCTGATCGAGCGTACCGGGCGGAAACCAATGCCGGTGTAGTACTCGGTGATCCAGACGATCAGGCCGGTGAGGCCGAGACCGACGAGGCCGGACAGGAACAAGTTCCAGCCGGTGATCGAAAGATCGCCAACCTTGCCGACTTCGCCGAAGCCGCCAAGCACGTACTGGGTCGCAAAATACAGACCGCCGATCGACAGCACGCCCGAGGCGATGACGCCGCGATAGAGCGCGCCCATGATCGAACCGTTGGCGCCGAGTTTGACGAAATACGTCCCGATGATCGAGGTTACGATGCAGGCGGCGCAGATGGCCAGCGGATAGACCATCAGGTTCGCAAGGTTTGGCTGGGCGGAGAAGAAGATCGCCGCCAGAACCATCGTCGCGACAACCGTCACGGCGTAGGTTTCAAACAAGTCAGCCGCCATCCCGGCGCAATCGCCGACGTTGTCGCCGACGTTATCGGCAATGGTTGCGGGGTTGCGGGGATCGTCTTCGGGGATACCGGCTTCGACCTTGCCGACGAGATCGGCGCCGACGTCGGCGCCCTTGGTGAAGATGCCGCCGCCGAGACGGGCGAAGATCGAGATCAGCGACGCGCCGAACCCGAGCGAGACCAGCGCATCGACGACTTCGCGGCTGCCCGGAGGCAAGCCCAGCGGCCCGGTCAAGATCAGATAATAGACCGCGACGCCCAAGAGCGCGAGACCCGCGACCAGCATGCCGGTTATGGCGCCAGCCTTGAAGGCGATGTCGAGACCCTTGGCGAGCGAAACGGTTGCTGCTTGCGCAGTGCGGACGTTAGCGCGAACCGAAACGTTCATTCCGATGTAGCCGGCGAGACCCGACAGCACGGCGCCGATGAGAAATCCAACCGCCTGCAGCGGCCCGAGCAAGGCCCAGGCAATGAGAAAAATCACCGCGCCAACCATGGCAATCGTGCGATATTGGCGGTTGAGATAGGCTTGCGCACCTTCGCGGATGGCGCCTGCGATTTCCTGCATGCGGGCATTGCCGGCATCGGACTTCATTACCACTTGCGAAGTAATGAAAGCATAGACGATGGACAACGCCCCGCAAGCGATGATCCCCAATAGCGTATTGGTCATTTCTAGGTCCCTTTTGGCCCGTGTTCTTCGGATGATGACGGGCAGCGAGTGATCTGCGCACGCCCGGTCCCGCCCCCTGTTTGTTCTTCGGGCGAGAGTCGCGGCGGACCATGCCAAAACTGACCTCGCGTTGCAACACGGCCGGCCTTGTCTTTTGGTTGAGAACGAAAAAAGCCGGTGCACGCGGGGTGCACCGGCTGAATGTGATTGGCTATAGGCTAGATTTACCAGTGGCGGTGGTGGTGACGGTGACGACCGTACCCGCCGTAGTATCCATATGGCTGGCTGTAGTAATAGGATGACCTATAACTGCGGCGGGGGTAGTAATCGTAGTCGTCGTAGTAACGGTACCTCGGACCACTGTAGAAGTACGGAACCCCGAAGCCTATTCCCAGGCCAAAACCCCGGTGGTGGTGGCGATAATAAACCGGCTGGGCGAGCGGCGTCGACTCGCTGCCAGCTATGACGGCTTTCGACGCTGCCGGCAGTGCGGATGCAGGCTGCACTGCGGCGACCAAAGCGCCGCCGATGACAAGCAACGGTGTGATAAACTTTAGCATTTTTGGTCTCCTGTCTTGGCCGCTTCTCCTCACGGCTGTTGGTTGTGACGTAAAATCCCCAAAACCGCTTTCGGTTCCCTTTCAGCAAAAGTGGCTCTGAAAACTGCCTTAACCGAATTGTCAGCCTGGCAGGCTGAACCGGAGCTGAACGGCGCGGGTTATCAGGTGGCTAGCGTTAAATTAATCCGATGAGGTATGACAACCTAGCCTATGGACGTCAGCGAGCTGGCCACATTGCAGCGGGCAATGCGATCGCGGAGGCCGTCTGAACGGCATTTTAAATCTTTGGAGGATAAGCTTGGTGGAAATCGTCGACCTGCTCAATCATGCCCAAGGCGGATCCGCGCTCGCTAATGTCGCACGCGCCTTTGGCGTCAATCCCGAAAAAGCCGAACCGGCCATTCAGACGATGCTGCAAGCACTCGCTGAGCGCATCGAGCGTAATACCTTGTCGCGCGGCGGCTTAGCCGACATCGTCCAATTGCTCAATAACGATAGCGTTGGTCGTGCGCTGGAAGATCGCCAAGGCTTGGCGGGGCCTGAAACGGCCGCTGCCGGCAACTACGTTCTCAAGGTACTGCTTGGAGACAAGGATGCCAGCCGGGCCATCGCCGCGCGCGCCGCCCGATCGTCTGGATTGGACGAAGACGTCCTGAAGAAAATGTTGCCGGTGGTTGCAAGCATGCTGGCGGGCGGTCTTCAAAGAGAAACAGAGAAGACATTGACGCCGCGCTTGCGCGGGGTGCCGGGACTGAACATTTCCGCAGGCGGAAGCCCGTTGCAGTTACCCCGCGACGACGTTGACGTTGCGCCGGAGCCCGACGCGGAAACGAATACCGGCAATAGCAGACCCGGCCAGTGGAACGATCTACCGCGACCCTCGGGCGGCGGCGGCGGCATGGGAGGCGCCATTGGCGGCGGCAACCCGTTGCCCATTCCAGGCGACGACATTCCGGGCCTTGATCGGCCGGGACGTTTTCCAGGTTTGCCTGATGTCGTACGCCGGGGCGGCACGCAAATCCCGGGCCCCAACGGCGGCTCGCTCGAAGACATCATCCGCTCGATTCTCGGCGGCCTGCTTGGCTTTCAGGGCGGCGGCGGCATTATGAGCTGGATTTTCAAGATCATCTTCGCGCGCTGGTTCATGGGCTTCATTCGCCGGATGTTGTCGCGAGTCGTGCTCGGGCGCTGAGGCCATGGCGCTAAGACCGGCGGGCCGGTCAAACAAAAAAAGAGCCGGCCTAAAAGACCGGCTCTCCTCAACTTCGATGTGCGCCCGTCACCGGCAGGGCCGCGCGCCCAAGTCGCAAGCCCACGAGCCGCCGGACTGGCTGCATTTCATCTCTTTGCTCGATGCCCTCGAGTAGTTGGCCCAGGTCGAACCATATTCGAAATCAACGAAGCTCGACCACGAGGAAATTGCAGACGCCTGGGCTGCGCGTTGCGACGGAAGGCCAGCGCTCGAACCATAGTGGAAATGATCCCCGAAACAGAGCCGGCCACCCTCGTGGCTCATGGTGTGGCTCGCGGCCAGTCCGTCAACGGCCAGCGCTTGCTGCTGGTAGACGGGGCGCTTGGCATGGGCGTGCCGCGTACGGGCATTCGCCGGTATTGTCATCGCCACAGCCAGCGCACTCACACCCAGAACGCAAAGTGCTTTCTTCAAAACCATGATCCAAATCTCCAAAAATAGCTGCGGCATGTGCACCGGCCAATTCCAATTGCCGATGATTGCAGATTCATGGCCGCATCTCGATAGCGCGCGTCGCCATCGACACCGAATAATGCCGGGGCGCTGCAAACGAGTCACAGCTGATTGCCGGATTTACGGGCAGCAAGGCTGAGCGGCCTACTTGGCGGCGACCACCGAAATCTCAACCAGCATCCGGGGATCGATAAGCTTGGCTTCGACACAGGCCCGTGCCGGCGCATCTTTGCCGCCAAGCCAGGCGCTCCAGGACTTGTTCATGGCATCGCGGTGACGAATATCATTCAGCCAAACCGTCGCCTGCACGACTTTGGACTTGCCGGTGCCACACAATTTCAACAGCCGGTCGATTTCGGCCAAGACTTCCGCGGTCTGGCCCTCGCAATCGCGCGACAGGTCTGCCGGAATGACGCCAGCCGTAAAAACGAGGCCGCCTGCCTCGGTAACTTTGGAATAGACTGCGGTCGACTCGTGCCGGATGATGGCCATATTGCACTCCATGAGGGTTTCGGCCGCCCTCATAGCAAAGCCGTGGCCGTCGCCAAAGCCCTAATGACGGCCGGCGGCGGCCCGCGTATGAAACCCTGGTATTCCGGCGGGCGGTCGACTATAGTTGCGAATGACTTGCATTTGCAAAAATGGTCCTCAGACAAGGACACGGGGCTTGTGACATTGCCACATGAGGCGTCGCCATCTGAAGTCCGTGGTCTTTCGGCGCTCCCCGGATGGCGGCGCGAGCGTGGCGACGCTCCCCTTCTCGACGTGCACCGCACCGTCGAGGTCGCCCGAACCGGGCCGGCCTGGAAGCGATTGCTGTCATATTTCGGGCCGGGATACCTCATTGCCGTTGGTTATATGGACCCCGGCAACTGGGCCACCTCACTCGCCGGCGGTTCGGAATTCGGCTACAGATTGCTCGCCGTGGCCTTGGTCTCGAATATCATGGCCATTGTCCTTCAGTCGCTGGCGACGCGCCTTGCTGTCGGCTCCGGCCGCGACCTGGCGCAATCGTGCCGTGACGGATTTCCGAAGTGGGCATCGGTTCCGCTATGGGCGTTAGCTGAACTCGCGATCGTTGCGACCGATCTGGCGGAGGTCATCGGCACCGCCATTGGCCTCAAGCTACTTTTCGATATTCCGCTCGCTGCCGGAGTCATCATCACGGCTCTAGATGTTTTCCTGGTCCTGTTTCTCCAACGCCTCGGATTCCGTTATCTCGAAGCCTTCGTCGTTGCTGGGCTCGCGGTCATCGCGTTTTGCTTCGGCACCCAGATGCTGCTGGCGAAGCCTGAGTGGAGTGAGGTCGCGCGCGGATTCGTGCCGTCGGCGGATATCGTCACCAACCCGCAAATGCTCTATCTGGCGCTTGGCATTCTCGGCGCGACCGTCATGCCGCATAATCTTTATTTACATTCGGCGATTGTGGGCACGCGCAATTTCGGAAGCAGTCTGCCTGAGAAACGCGAAGCCTACCGCTTCGCGACCATCGATTCGACGATCGCGCTGATGCTGGCGCTCCTGATCAACGCGTCTATCTTGATCTTGGCGGCCGCCGCATTCCATCAAAGGGGGCGTACCGACGTCGTCGATCTCACCCAAGCCCACGACCTTTTGTCACCGTTGCTTGGTCCATGGGCGCCAACCTTGTTCGCCGTCGCGCTGATCGCCTGCGGCTTGAATTCGACCGTCACCGCCACGCTCGCTGGGCAAGCCGTGATGGAAGGCTTTCTCGAATTGCGCATCGCGCCGTGGCTGCGCCGCCTGACGACACGGCTGGTCGCCATCATACCCGCCGCGGCCGTGACCATTCTGGCTGGCGAGCAGGCCACCGCCAAACTTCTTATTCTAAGTCAGGTCGTCTTAAGTTTGCAGTTGCCGTTCGCGGTCTTGCCGCTGGTTTACTTCACGGCGCAAAAATCAAAGCTTGGCGAGCTGGTGGCGCCGCGCTGGCTGAGCGTCTTTGCTTGGGCGATCGCCGCCGCCATCATTGTCTTGAATGCCAAATTGATTTTCGATTTTGCGTCAGGCGGGCTGGCCGGCGGCGGTGGCTAAAGCGGCGGCGTGCGACAAGCCATGTTGCAACCTGCCGCTGCCGCACGGTAGAGAACCGCTGACGCGACCCTTCAGAGTCAACCCTTCAGAGTATTGTGCCATGTCTGCCTCGTTCCCCATTCACGTCATCGGCGCAGGCTTGGCTGGCTCGGAAGCGGCCCATCAAATCGCAAGCGCCGGTATTCCCGTGGTGCTGCATGAGATGCGTCCCACGCGCCAGACCGACGCCCACAAAACCGATGGATTCGCCGAGCTTGTGTGCTCGAACTCGTTCCGCTCCGATGACTGGGAGAACAATGCCGTCGGGCTGTTGCACGAGGAAATGCGGCGCGCCGGTTCGCTGATCATGGCGGCTGGCGACGCCCACAAACTTCCGGCGGGCGGCGCCTTGGCCGTCGACCGCGATGCCTTCTCGGCCGAGGTGACACGGCGCCTGACAGCCAATCCTCTGATCTCAATCGCGCGCGGCGAAGTCGACGGCCTGCCGCCGTCCGATTGGCACAGCGTCATCATCGCGACCGGACCACTCACGTCACCGTCCTTAAGCGAAGCGGTTGGACAGCTGACGGGCGAAGGCGCTTTGGCTTTCTTCGACGCCATCGCCCCGGTTATTCATCGCGACAGCATCGATACCTCGATCGCGTGGTTTCAATCGCGCTACGACAAGAAAGGCCCGGCCGGTACCGGCGCCGACTATCTCAATTGTCCGATGGATAAGCCGCAATACGAAGCCTTCGTCGATGCGCTGCTCGCCGGCGACAAAACAGTCTTCAAAGACTGGGAAGCGACAACCCCCTATTTCGATGGCTGCTTGCCAGTCGAAGTCATGGCCGAGCGCGGCCGCGAAACGCTGCGTTTTGGACCGATGAAGCCGGTTGGCCTCGACGATCCGCGCACCGGCCGCTGGCCTTATGCGGTGGTGCAGCTTCGCCAGGACAACGCTCTTGCGACGCTCTGGAATATGGTTGGCTTCCAAACCAAATTGAAACACGCCGAACAGGTTCGCGTTTTCCGGATGATACCGGGACTTGAAAATGCCGAGTTCGCAAGGCTCGGCGGTCTCCATCGCAATACCTATCTCAATTCGCCCAAGCTGCTCGATGCCTCGCTTCGTCTCAAAGTTCAACCGCGGTTGCGCTTTGCCGGCCAGATCACGGGCGTTGAAGGCTATGTCGAGAGCGCGGCCATGGGCCTGCTGGCGGGGCGTTTCGCGGCGGCTGAGGCGCTGGCAAAGCCATTGACCGCTCCGCCTGCCACGACCGCGCTCGGCGCGCTGCTGAACCACATCACCGGCGGCCACATTTTGGATGCGCCTTCCGACTCCCCTGCGGGAAGCCGGCCGGAAGGCGCTGAAACGATCCCGCGCTCGTTTCAGCCGATGAACATCAACTACGGCCTGATCCCCGATCTCGAGGCGGTGCCAACCCATGATCTCGATGGCAAACGCCTGAAGGGCACCGAGCGCGGGCGGGCGAAAAAGCAAGCCATGTCGCGCCGCGCCCTCGCCGATCTCGAACTCTGGCTTGGTCACACGTCGCGCGCCGCGGCGGAATAATTGGCGACGTCGTCGTCGCACGCCTGACCACGTCATCCTCGACGAAGTGCGCCCGCGATATTGTCATCCCGGCCGCAGGAACATGCGAAGCGTGGTCCTGAAGAGCCGGGACCCAGACATTACCTTCAATCAATGACGCTGGGTCCCGGATCTCCGAAATCGCACGCGTGCAATTTCTCCGTCCAGGATGACACGCGAGTTATCAGCGCGACGCGGTTGTGGATCAGCGACGCGCGACTCAAGGCCGGTTGATGGCGTCGCCGTCTGTCGTCGCGTCTGGAATAGACGTTGTCTGCGGCGGTACGGCCGGCGCCAATTCCGGTAAAGCCGTGCCGGGCTCGACTGGCGAAGCGGACTGCGGTGAAGCTGTCTGCGGTGGCGATCCCGGGGCGACGTCCGGCAGAGCGACGCCGGGTTCCTCGGCTGGCGGCGTGGGCAAAGCGGTATCCTCGACGTCAGGTTCCGGATCCGGCCCCTGGCCATACTTTTCAAGCACCACACGGGCTTTGTCCGCGACGGCGTCGGCAATTGCCGCGTGACCTTCGGCGGTTGGATGAAAGGCGCCCGAATAGGTCGATGCCAGCAAGAGCTGAAACCACGACAGCGTCTCTAGCTTCAAGGCTTTCTGTAACAACGACGACGCGACGTGGAAATTGCCGGTCATAAACGCGTCGTTGGGGGTGCGGAACCAGCGCTGGCGCGGCGCATAAGCTTGAAAATCAGCCGGGTTGTAAGGCGTCCACACCCCGTCGATTTTGCGCGGCAGGCGCAATTCGTCGGCCAAATTCGATCCATCCGTCGAGCCCGAGCAAATACCGCGGCCGATAAACGCCCGCCGGTGCGTCTCGGCGAACGTCCAGCCGTAGGCATCGGCGGCCGAACGCATCGTCCGGTGAAGCTTGTCGGCGACCCAGGCGCCCTCGCGCAGTTTTTGTTCGCTCAGACTAAAATCCGAGACCACTTCGAGTCCGGCACGGCCATCCTTACAGGTCTCGCTGCCATCGCCCGTCAACGCCATGCCGGGGTAGCCCGCGAGAATGACACGGTCGCTTTGTTCCCAGGGCACATAGAGCATGCTGTGGATGGCGCGGTTCAAGGATTTGTAGCGCTGCTCCAGCGCCGTGATCTGCGTCGTCGCCTGCGCCTGACCGTGGACCTCGCCAATCCAGCCGCCGAGCATTTTCAGCATCGACTGATCCGATAAAATCGCATTGGCCAGAAGCCGCGAAAATCCAATGTCGTTACCGCCGATCGACAACAGGACGAGATCGATTTTGCGGGCGACGTTCGAGGCGCACTTGCGCAAGACCAGCCCGCCCATCAGCTCCGGAATTTTGCCGCCCATGTGATACGCTTCGGGCAGATCGAGCGCTTGGGTCTCGCGCTTGCCGCACTGCGCCTCGGCAGCCGCCGAGACCTGCGATAATAGCGGCGGATTTGGTACCCACTCGTTGCCTTTGTATCGCAAAAACAGGCCGAACGTCACTTCCGCGCCCGAGCACGCCAGCCCCGCATACGTGACAGAGCGGTGCGGATCTTCGACCGCCAACTGCAGCGCGGCGCGCAGCTGGTGAGAATACAGCGAGCGGTGGCAAGCCTGATCGAGCCAGCGCGCATTCTCCTTGATGAAGGCTGAGTCGCCAATCTGCTGCCAGTCGCCGATGCGGGCGGGATAGCCGGTGAGGTTCGCATTTGAACCCGACGCACCGTAATCGGCGGCGCGCTCGCGTGAAAATCGCACGGGGATATCCGGATTGCCCTCGCCCGACCCAAAGCTGTCGCCCATTGCGACCACGAAAATATCGCGGACTTTGGCAACGGCCTGCAACACTTCGCGGCCGCCGATCTCGACCTTCAACCCGACTTCACCCGGATAAGGGACTTCGAGTTTGACCGGTTCGTCGCAAGTCTGCGTGATCGCTTTGCCGCGTATATCACTGCCGCCTTTGGGCGCGGTCAACCAGGTGCAGGTCAAGCTCCGGGCTTCGTCGAGGCCTTGGATCTCGGCGATGACCGAATGGGAATGGGGATTGATATAATCGTCGTAGGCTTTGCAGGTGTGACGATTGGTATTGGCGTTCCAGCAGGTCTTATTCAAAATGGACGAGGCCCAGCCATCCTCGACTCGGGCCTGCAAAGCCTGCTCGGAGTGGAGCACGGGATTGCGTTTTTCGTCAGCGTTAAGCGCCTTGTAGGTCGCGCGGTGAACTTCGGTGTCCGTTGGGTCCGTAAAGAACCGGAACGGATTTTCGACGCGCCACTTGATCGCGGGCACAGCTTCGGCGGCGGGCACGGATAGCACCGCGACAAGCATAGATAGCCCGGCTGAGCGCATGAGACCAACAAACCAGGACGTACCCTTCATTGCTGCGAACCCTCGCAATACCGGCCTAAAGGCGGCCGCGCACATGAGCCCAACCGATTCTCGTGGTGCGTGCCAGCGGCGCGACCTCGGCGATGTCGCGCGCCGGATCGTGACCCTCCCTCTCCAAAGCCCTCAAATAGGGCTCGACAAGGGCAACGGGCAGCATCGTAACTTTCAATTGCCAGGGCAATGAGGCGAACGCGCCTCTGACAACGGCGTATTGCCCCCGTGCCTTGTCGCAGAGCCGCGCGATCGCGGGACGCCATGCCTGGTTTTCCGCCGGGTTTTCGGGCCCAATCCACGATTGAGGCAGCGGGCATCTGCCCTGCGCCAATTCGTAAGGTAGCCGCAATCCGAGCCTGGCGAGCCCGTAAGCTTGAGCTGCCGCATCGATCGCCGGGGAGTGAGCGTCTACGTCCGCTCCGAGAATATGTGCCGCAAGTTTGAAAGCGCTGCCTTCGCTTAATTGCAGCGCCAACAGCAACGCCGCATCGTCCGTGGGCGGATCGGTATAAAGCCGATGCGCGTGTGCGTCCAGAACATCGTCGATCAGTTCAGCCGGAAGATTTCGCTTTGTGATGCCCGCCGCAAACGCATCCGCCACTGGGCTGCCGGTCGCTTGTGTGTCTTTGGAAAGCAAAGCATCGCGCCACCACTGCAGACGAATTTCGCCGAGCATCGGATCGCTGACGTCTTGCCCAATCCGTCCGATCTCGCTCAAGAATGCCGCCAGCGCAATCAAATCGCCGCGTTGGCCGGACGGCGCCAGCAGTGCCGCGAGATAGCGGTCGGGCTCGCCGGCTTTGGCGGCGGCGCGGCTGATGTTGGCGATTGACGGATCTCGAGGCTGCAATCTCATCTCACTCTACCCGTCATCCTGTGCGCTTCATGCCGAAGGCGTGTCTTCGACACGAAGCAGCGTCCTTCACGGTGCGTTGCAGACACAGGATCTTATTGCACAAAAAATATTCCGCATCTGCGAAGCATCACAAGGGTGCTGCATCGCGTGCGGAATGACGGGTGGGAAAGCTGTTGCACGCCACGCGGGATGACGGGTGGGGGTATTCTATTCAACCGCGATCAAAGCCGCCGCAACGTAGCGTTTTTCGGCGAGCAGCACGTTGTAGGTGCGCGCTGCCGCGCCCGTCGACATGGCTTCAAGGCCTAGGCCCTTGGCGGCAAAGGCTTTGACCAGTTCGGCGGAGGGGAAAATCTGATCTTTGCCGGTACCAAGTAGCAGCACGCACGGCGGCGTCAATTCCCGCAAAGCGAGAAGGAAATCGTCAGGCGTTAAGTTTTCGGCCACGACCGGCGGCCACGCATAGACGCCGCTCGGCAAGCACAGGATCGAGCCCTTGTGGCTCATCCCGGCGAAGCGAAAGCCGCCGTTGCCGTATGCGGTCACCGGCGCTTCGTAAGGATAGCGCGCTGCTGGTGCCGTCATCCGCAAGCCCCGCTTTTCGCGCCGCTATGCCTTGGCCGGAGCCGCGCCTTTGGTATCGGCGCTGCTCCAATCGCGCGAGACGCCGAGCCAGAGCAGCAGCGAAGCTGCGACGAAGATCGACGAATACGTACCGATCGCAATGCCAAACAGCATCGCGAACGAGAAGCCGTGAATGACTTGGGTGCCGAAGACATAAAGCGCCAACACCGCCAACGAGGTCACGCCCGACGTCAAAACGGTTCGCGACAAGGTCTCGTTGATCGACAGGTTGAGCAGCTCGTTCAACGGCATCTTTTTATATTTGCGCAGGTTTTCGCGAATGCGGTCAAAGACCACGACCGTGTCGTTGATCGAGTATCCGGCAAGCGTCAGCAGGGCCGCGACGGTCGCCAGATCGAACTCGTACCACAGCATCGAGAACATACCGACGGTGATGAAGACGTCGTGGATGAGCGCGACGATGGCCGCGACCGCGAATTGCCATTCGAAGCGGAACCAGACGTAAGCGAGAATGCCGAGCAAGGCGGCGATGACGGCGATGACGCCGGTGCGTTTCAATTCGGCCGAAACCGCCGGCCCCACGACCTCGGTACGGCGGATCTCGATATCGGAGCCAAGCGCGCCCTTGATCTTTTCGTTGGCCGCGGTTTGAACCTTGTCTTCGCTCAACTCGGCCGTCGCCTTTTGCACGGGAATGCGGATCAAGGCTTCCTTGCCGGTAGTCCCGACGCCCTGGACTTGGACTTCGCCGATGCCAAGCCCGTCGAGCTTGGTGCGAAGTGCGCCGACGTCGAGCGAGGTTCCTTTCGACTGGACCTCGATCAAGGACCCGCCGTTGAAGTCGACGCCAAAATTCAGGCCCCGCGTCATCAGCAACATGGCGGACAGAATGGCGAGCGCCCACGACAGGCCAACAAAGATGTAGCGCTTCTCGATGATCTTCCACTTGGTGCCGTGCGGGAAGAAATCGACGCCTTTGAACAGGTTCATGTGCGGGCCATATTGTAAGAGAGCGGGGCTTCGATTTTCTTGGTTTTCTGCATGGCCAGCCACCACGCCACAAGCAGCCTCGTGATCGTGAAGGCCGTGAAGACCGTGGTCATGATGCCGAGCGTCAATGTCACCGCGAAGCCGCGAATTGGTCCCGAGCCAAGCCAGAACATGACCAGGCCGGCGATGAATGTCGTCAACTGGCTATCGATGATCGTCGCATAAGCCCGGCTGAAGCCTTGCTCGATGGCCATGATCGGGGTTTTTCCGGCCCTAAGTTCTTCGCGGATACGCTCATAGATGAGAACGTTTGCGTCAACCGCCATGCCGATCGTCAGCACGACACCAGCGATGCCGGGCAGTGTCATGGTCGAGCCCATCAGCGACATGATGCCAAGCACCAGCACGACGTGCATGGCGGCGCCAATGACGGCGAAGACGCCGAACAAGCCGTATGCGAAGATCATGAAGGCGGCGACGCCGAGCATACCGATCATGGCGGCGCGCTTGCCGGAATCGATTGAATCTTGCCCCAAGCTGGCGCCGACGACGCGCTCTTCGATCACCGACAGCTTGGTCGGCAGGGCGCCCGAGCGCAGTTGCACGGCCAGCTTGTTGGCGCTCTCGACGGTGAAGTTGCCGGAGATCTGTCCGGTGCCGCCAAGGATCGCATCGCGGATCACCGGGGCGGACAAAACTTTTTCGTCGAGCACAATCGCGAATCGGCTACCGACGTGATCCTTGGTATAGCTGCCAAACCGAAGCGCGCCCCGCTGATTGAAGCGAAAATGAATGACGGCCTCGTTGTTGCGGTTGTCGAAGCCTGGTTGCGCATCGACGAGATCGTCGCCTTGCACGACCGGATCTTCCTTCAACAAATAGGACTGTTCTTCGCGTTCGCCGGCCGCTGCTTCGTAGATTTTATAACCCTGCGGTACGCGTGTGAGTTTGGCGTCTTCGACGGACACCGTCGGGTTCAATTCGTGAAACGTCAGTTTGGCGGTCGAGCCGATGAGGGCCAAGAGGTCCTTGGTGTCCTCGATGCCCGGAACTTGCACCAGAATGCGGTCCGCACCCTGACGCACGATGTTCGCTTCCTTGGTACCCGATCCGTCAATACGGCTGCGGATAACCTCGATGGCAGCACCGGCCGCGCTCGAAATGCGGTTCTGAATGCCCTTGTCGGTCGGCGTCATCGTGATGGTCGAGGGATCGGCGCCCGGTTTGATATCGATGTCGTAAGCGCTCTGGCCCGAGATCGGGTTGCCCACGCTTTGAATGAGTTTCCGCAGCTCTTTGATGGCGGCTTCGCTGTCTTCGGGCTTCGAGAGTTTGACTTGAACAGAGTTGGCGTCGACGCCGAGGCCGGTAAATCCGATCTTGGCATCGAGGAGAGATTTGCGAGCATCCGCACGCAACGTCGACAGCCAGTTCTTGCGCACTTCCGCCGTATCCATCGACATCAGCATATGCGCGCCGCCGCGAAGATCGAGGCCGAGGCCAATTTTGTTTTGCGCGAACTCCGGCAGCTTCTCGAAGTTTTCTTTCGTCATGAAATTTGGAATGCAGGCCAGGACGCCGAGCAAACAGGTGGCGAGAATGGCGATGATCTTCCAGCGCGTGAAATAGAGCATTTGGGTCGCTTTGTTGATTTGGCTTGGAGAGGAAAATGGGCCGGTGAAAATTTCCGCTAGCCCTTGGCGGAGGCAACGTCCTTGACCGGCTCGCCCTTGGAGCGGACGTCCATCAGCGTGCCTTTGATGATGCGGACTTTGAGATTGTCGGCGAGTTCAACCTCGATCTCGTCCGTCGTATCGGAAACCTTGGTGACCCGGCCAACCATGCCGCCCGACGTCACCACCGTATCGCCACGGCGCACCGCGTTCATTTTGGCGCGCTGCTCGTCGGCGCGTTTCGATTGCGGGCGGATGACCAGGAAATAGAAAATACCCAGCATCGCTATCATCGGGATCAGGAGTCCGCCAAACGGGTCCATCGGCCCGGCGGTCTGGGCGTAAACAGTTTGGGCGTAAGCGGCGGTCGAGAACATGAAGGGTGAGTTCCTGGATGGTTCAAAGGGAGCAAAGCGCTATGACAAGCCCGGAGCCTGCTAGCCCCAGGCTGAGGCGCCCGATTTCGCCGCGACTATAGTGTTCTAAGGCCCGTTTGCAACCTTACCGCCACCTGCAAAACCGCATCTTTCGTTGGCTTTAGCGTTTTTGCCGACTAAACACGGGCTTTGAGACCAACGGGCACCGCCCGGACGGCCCCCCTGCATGGACGCCACATGACCGACCCACAAGACCTCGAGACCCTACTTGCACGCGTTGCCGCCGCTTTGGAGAGATTAGCCCCGCCGCCGGCGGCACCAGCAGATTTTGCCGCCGCCGACGCGTTCGTCTGGTCGGCTGAGGGAGGTGGCCGGTTCGTGGCCGTGCCGCATGTCAACCGTGTGCCGCTCGGCTTGCTCAAGGGCATCGACCGGACAGCCGGGATCCTGCTCGAAAACACCCGCCGGTTTGCGGCTGGGCTGCCCGCCAATAACGCGCTGCTTTGGGGCGCGCGCGGCATGGGCAAGTCGTCTCTCGTCAAGGCAGCTCATGCGGAGGTCCGCACGTCTTCTCCTCCCCCCATCCAAGCGGAGCTTGGCTCCGCCATGACGTGGGGGAGGCCGGGAGGGGGGGAATCCCAATTGTTGGAAACCGGGATTCCCCCCACCCCTAACCCCACCCCGGTCCAAGCGAAGCTTGGCTCCGCCAAGCCAGGGGGAGGGGGAACCCTCAACCTGATTGAAATTCACCGCGAGGACATTGGTTCTCTGCCGGCCGGTGGCCGCTG
>JANLYX010000049.1:0-10373 GCA_031365865.1 Hyphomicrobium sp.
GGCAGGGACATAGAACAGCTTGGTGTCGGGGCTGTAGGCCATCGGCTGCTGGTTCTTGCCGCCGAGGAAGCTTGGCACTGAGAAGACTTCTTCGCCCTTCTTGCCATCGCCGTTGCCCTTGGGATCGCCAGGACGGTTCGCCGGATCGAATACCGGACGGCCGTCTGCGCCGATCGACTTGGCCCAGGTGATCTTTTCGACGAACGGCGTGCCGGAGATGAACTTGCCGTTGGTGCGATCGAGCACGTAGAAGAAGCCGTTACGGTCAGCTGTTGCAGCAGCCTTCACGCCGTTCAGGTCGAACGAGACGACTTCGTTGACGCCGTCATAATCCCAGCCGTCGTTCGGCGTGGTCTGATAGCCCCAGTTGATGTCGCCGGTTTCCGGATCGATGGCGATGCGCGAGCACGACCAATGGTTGTCGCCCGGACGCATGTGGCTGTTCCACGGAGCCGGGTTGCCGGTGCCGAAGAAAGCGAGACCTGTATCGGGATCGAAGGTACCGCCGAGCCAAGTTGCGCCGCCGCCGGTCTTCCAAAGATCGCCCGGCCAGCTTTCGTTCTTCTTGCCGGTCATGGTCGAGGGCTTGCCGTTCAACATGCCGACATGGCCTTCGATGGTCGGACGCGACCAAACGAGTTCACCGGTGTCAGCCTTGCGAGCGTCAACGCGGCCAACGATGCCGAATTCGCCACCCGAAACGCCGTTCAAGAGCAGCGCGCCGTGGGTCTTGGTCGGAACGATCAGTGGAGCGGCCGAATACGAGAAGCCCGCTTTGAAGTCATCGATTTCCTTGGTCCAGGCGACCTTGCCGGTCTTCTGGTCGAGGGCAACGAGCTTGGCGTCGAGTGTACCGAAGATCACCTTGTCGCCGTAGAGCGATGCGCCACGATTGATGACGTCGCAGCAAGGCAGAATGCCTTCAGGCAAGCGATGATCGTATTCCCAGATCTCGCGGCCGGTCTTGACGTCGATGGCCCACACGCGGCTATACGAACCGGTGATGTACATCACGCCGTCCTTGACGAGCGGCTGAGATTCCTGGCCGCGCATCTTTTCGCCGCCGAGCGACATCGCCCAAGCAGGAACAAGGCTGCCAACATTGTCTTTGTTGATCAGGGTCAACGGGCTGTAACGCTGGCCCTGGGTTCCCATACCCGGAGTTACAACGTCGTTCGTGGTCGTGGCGTCGTTGGAGATGTCTTCGATTTTGACATCTGCAAGCGCTGCTGTGCACACGACCGAAAGCGCAAGCGCGCTCGCGGTGGCGTACCACTTCATTGCTTTCATGGGCGTCTCCTCGTTTTTTGACGGTTGCTTCCGGTTTTCAGAAAGCGTTTTGTTGTCGCTTGGGAAGTCTCACCGGCCGCGAAAGTATCGCAGCGGCTATCGGCCTCTTATTGCCAAATAGTACAGATGGCTGAGTTGCTTTTTGGGCCGCTCATAAGACTAATTGGCAATAGGAATTATTTTGATTTCTGTCCGACGGCTGGAAGTCTCTGGGCCTCGAGTTTTGGATACAAATGCATCACCGAGCGGCCAAACTCGTAGCGCGCAAGCGCGATTTTTTCGAGACTTGGTGGAAGCGGCTCTTGCATGGCTTCCGTCATATCCAGGCCTTTTTCAAAGCTGGCAGTGATAATCTCATCGATGGCATTCAGCCAATCGCGCGTTTGCATCACGCCGCGCTTACCGCTTTCGGCTGGACCGTGTCCTGGCACCAACCGCGAAAAGGGCATTTGCTCGATCTTTTCGAGCGTCTGTCGCCAGACGGCGAGATTGGCGTGCGGCGTCGTTGGAGCACGATCGAGAAACACCAGATCGCCACTGATCAGCAGGCCCGTGGTTTCATCGAAGATGGCGAGATCGGACGAGGTGTGCCCGGCCAGTTCGAAAAGTTGGAGCCGGCGGCCGCCAATATCCTCAGTGCCGGTCTTGGCAACGGTCTGAGGAAGAACGACTTCGGTGCCGCGCATCCAATCGCGAGCGATATAGTACATCGCGTCGGAAAAACTATTCCCCATCTCCTTGAGGCCGTCGATGACACCTGCTGGAGCCGCGATTTTTGTCGCGTCGAAGCCTTGATTACCGAACACATGATCGGGATGGAAATGGGTGAGATAAACCCGGGCAACGTTTTTTCCGGTCAAGTCGCGCGCGAGCTTGGCAAGTTCTTCCCCATACCGGCGCGACGGGCCTGTATCGACAATAATCGCGCCATCCTTGGAATCGAGAATAGTAATGTTTGCGATGGCGCCGCCGTTCTCCAATGTGATGACTTCAGGCCGCCCGGCAATCAGCCAAGCGCCATCCGTGAGTTTCACAGGCTTGAGGTTGTAGGCAAGCGGCGCCGCTTCAGCGACGAACATCGCCAGCATGGGCTGAACCGTTACGCAGGCAGAGGCCGCAATTAGCTGCCGGCGCGTCAGTCGCGAAGAGGTCATAACGGTCATTCTCAACGAACTTCGAGCGCACTTTGATGCCAAGGCAGCGGTACAACAGCGCGATAAAGCGTGCCGTTGTTATCCCTGCCATCGATCGAAACGCTGGCGTCGGTTGCCTTCGGGCGCAACAGCATGGTGACGGTCGGATCTTCCGAGACCGGCTCGAACATTTCGATGGTTGCGAGTGGGTCGCCGGTGGCGCTATTCATCTCGAACTTTTCGATATAGAACGCCGGCGTGTTGGTCTTTGCGAGACCGGTATCCATCGGATGGCGAACACGCAATCTGAGCCGCGCGCCGCCATCGGCTTCGCGCCAAATGCGGCCCTGCGCGTTCCCGACGGTGTCGGTCCAATCGGCGTCGCCGCGCGCCATCGCAGGCGAAGAACAGCCTCCGCCCGAGGCTTCGAGAAATACGCCGCCAACGTGCCAAACCCCGTCCGACGTCAAGGCCGCAGCGCGAACCGGCGTCGCTTGCTCGACCTTCATGCGAAAGGATACGAACGGCGCGGCTTTGCTTTGCGCGGGCGTGAAAGTCAGCACGTGTTGAATCGGATTGAGATCGGCGTAAACGATCAGCTTCTGAACATTGGGTACGCCGCGAGCGTCGGCCGTCACCGGTACTTGCGCTTGGTTTTCGACGACAGCCGGCACGAGCACGATAACGCGATCATCGTAGACGTAAGAGGCTTCGCCAAACAATTTCTTCGCCGCGTCTTTCCACACAGGTGAATGCAAAGGATCGGTTTGCTCATCGGCGCGCGCACCGGCTGTCATAACGACAGTGAAAAGACAGACCGCGATCATCGTTAGCTTTTTCACGGCGTTCTCCTCGGCCAGGTGCGGGTCCGATCCTAATTAGTTTTGAGGGGGCGGGATATAGGTGACGCCGTACTTGGCAAAGATGTCCTTTAGAGCGCCGGAAGCGCTGAGTTTCTTGACCGCATCCCCGAGAGCTTGAGCGAGATCGCCGCTTTTTTGATCAACAGCCATGCCGATGACCCACTCTTTGCGATAGATGCCCGGCATGTCCGGCGCGATGAATGTGGCCTTGGCTCCCGCCTCAAACAATGTGCCCTCGGTTTCCGAGCGCACCCCCATCATGGCGGCTGTCTCGCCGTCGAGAAATTCCTTGGCGCCTTGCGGCCCTTTGACGAAATGGGCGATGTTGTTGATCAACGCGCCGTCCTCAAACGTCATTAGGAAGTAGTCCGAGACGGTGGCGAGCTTGACGCCGATCTTTTCGGTTTTGAAGATCTGGAAATCGCTTGTCGCTGGAATCCGTTTGGGATCGATGGCGAGTGCAACAGTCTCCATGAAGTACGGATTGCCGATGGCGGCCTGCTTGTTCTTTTCAGCAAGCTCGCTGTCGGTTGGCACGTGCAGCATGACATCGCCGACACCGCCGCCCGTCAACGGCCCCTTCCAGACGTTGCCGCGTAAATCGTCGCCGACATCTTCACCTTGTATTCGCAGCACGATCTCTGCTTCGACGCCCAATTCTTTGGCGAGCGCCCGCCCGAGTTCGACGTCGATGCCTTTTACCGTGCCGCTATCGTCGGTCCAGGAAAACGGCTTGTTGTCTTCATAAGCGATGACTTTGAGCGACTTGCTTTCTGTGACCTGCTCAAGGGGGCGTGCGGCGACCGTCAAGGCCGGCACTACGAGGACAAGTGCCGCAACGGGGACAGCTCGCAGACATCGGGACCAGTTTTTCATGGGTTCTCAATTATCCTGGTGCAACGATTCGATGTACGTGCGAATGGCCCACATGGCCTCTTGTTTGAAGATGCCCTCAAAGGCCGGCATCATGGTCGACCCGTCCGGCTTCCTGGCGCCATGACGGATGCGCTGGATGAACCATTCGTCGCCAACCTTGCCCAATTCAAGATACCGAAGGTCGGGAGCGATGCCGCCGGAAATGACCTGCAGGCCATGACAGCGCGCGCAATTTTGATTGTAGCCGGACGATCCGATCTCGATCGCTGCCTTCGTGGCCGCGTCGTCACCGCGATAGGGGTTTTCCGTTAGCCAATCTGTTTCCTTGAGTGGTGGCAGTCCGGTTATATCAATCGGCTGGGGCGTGACGTCACCGTGAGCCCAAAGATCCGTGGTCGCAGCCATGCCAATCGCCGCCAGCGCGAGCGCGGCGCAGACAAAAGTCCGAATTTTCATGTAATTCAAGTCCTTATAGCGTTTCCACGGGGCTGTCTCATGGTCATCCCCTTGACGTGCACTCTAGAAGTATCGGCCCATGAGAAAGAATTGCCAAATAGTGTAACAACGCAAAATGATCCACTTTCGATAAGGGTACGTCATGCCCGTCTTCTGGCGCCCAGAATTATCGCTCGCCCTAGCGGCGCTGCTCGGCATGCTATGGCAGACCGGATTGGCGGCCGATGAGGCAATCTTTGATTCCGAGACCGGATTTAGGACCGCACACTACCGTGGCGCCGTCCCCGCCGGTGTTCCAGGCGGAAAGCGCGTTAATCTCGAACAGGTCGATTCTTTGCTCAATGCCGGCGCCATATTGCTCGATGTGATGCCGTCGGAAGGAGCCGGAGCGGATCCAGTGACAGGAGCCTGGCGATTATCGCGGTCGCATCAGACAATTCCCGGGGCCACCTGGGTGCCGGACGTCGGGCGGGGCAAAATCACCCCGGCATTCGAAAGCTATTTCAAATCAAACCTTGCGAAGCTAAGCGCTGGCAACCCGTCAAAGCCGATTATCTTATTTTGCCAGTCGGACTGTTGGATGGCATGGAACGCTGTCCAGCGGGCGGCGGGATACGGTTACACCAAGCTCTATTGGTTCCCTGAAGGAACCGACGGCTGGGTTGAATGGGGAGACCGCAAGCTCGTACCAATCGAACCGGTGCCATTTACATTCTGATCACCCAGACTTTGCCGGCGGTGCTTGCGAGACGTTGCCCAATACAGGCGCGTTCAATTCACGATGGGTGGGCCATTATCCTTCATCCGCCGGAAGTCGTAGTCGTTAAGTATACAAAAATATCGGATTAGTTCGCGCCGCGCAAAGCGATTTCCGATACACCTACCGCTCGCGCAAAAGTGTTCAGAAATAGCTTGCGCCGCCCAATGAACTGGCTGCATCGCTGTCGCGTCAGTAGCCTAATTAATTCGATCACATTGCCAGCTCCACGGTGTAGCCCATGACCCATCTAACTTCGCGAACGTCGTTGACACTGATAACGCTGATCTCGTTAGGCATCAGCGCGCAAGCCGCGGGAACGTGCACGGGTGGTGCAAGCTGGACCGGTGATCTCACACCGATCAGCCGGAGCGAGTGGAATGCGGCGCGCGCCGCTCACTTGATGGAGCGCGCAGGTTTTGGCGAAACGCCCGAAGGGGTGGATCGCTTGGCAACGCTAGACCCGGCGGGCGTAGTCCACAATCTGGTCGCGCCGCAGAACGTCGACAACAGCCAGCTTGCGGCCTTCGATGAATCCGGCGTGTTCGATCCCTCGTTGGATCCCTTTCCGGCGAGCCGGCCGGCCGCCACCGATCTCGCCAAAGAAACAGGAGAAGCTCTCGGCGTCAAAGTGAAGCCGACGGGCAACCGTCGCCTGCAACCGGTGGCGAACCGGTTTTTCTACTGGCTGAGGGCGAGCCGGCTCGAAACACAACGCCTGGCCAACTGGTGGGCGAATCGCATGCTCGCCACCAATCGCCCGCTCGAAGAAAAGATGGCGCTGTTCTGGCACGGTCATTTCGTCAGTAGCGAGGAAAAGGTCCGCGACTACCGCAAGATGCTGAAGCAGCTTCAGCTCTTTCAAACCAAGGGTCTCGGCGACTTCCGTGAGTTGCTGATCGGCGTTGCCCAAGACCCGGCGATGCTCGCCTACTTGGACGCTGCCGTGAACCTCAAAGGCGCGCCGAACGAAAACTTTGCGCGCGAGATCATGGAACTTTTCACCATGGGGGTCGGCAACTACACGGAATTGGATATTCGTGAAGGGGCGCGCGCTTTCACCGGCTGGAACTTCGTTGGCACAAACTTCGTCGTCAAAGACGAGCATCATGATGCAGACCAGAAGACGTTCCTCAACCAGCACGGCACGTTTGACGGCGTGCAGGTGATCGACATTATCCTGAAGCAGCCGGTTACCGCGGAATTCGTGGCCTCCAAACTCTATCGCTTCTTCGTGCGCGAGGATGCCTCGCCGCAATTGCGCAAACAGCTCGGCGATGTGCTGCGCAACAACAAGTACCAGATCGCACCGCTCCTGGAGACGATGTTCCTGTCGCGCGACTTTTATAGCACCGCCAGTTGCGGATCGCATATCAAGAGCCCAGTGGAACTCGTGATTTCGACTTACAAGAAGCTTGGGCTTGGCGACATCCCGGGCGTTCCGGATTTTCACACCACGGTCTCTTCCTTGGGCCAAGCCCTCCTTTGGCCGCCAACAGTCGCCGGATGGGGCCAGGGACGCAGCTGGATCACGCCGGGTTTGCTGATCGAGCGGGGGAACTTCGCGCGCGACGTCGTATTTCCCGACATCGGTTTTGTGCCGCCCGACCGCCATCCCGGTGGCGACTTTCAGATTCTCCAGGTCAGCGAGAAATTGGCGCGCGGACAGGATATCAGCAGTGCCACCGCGCCCGACAACAAGGACATGACGTCGATATCGAACATGATGGCTGACCGGGACGAAGACTTCAATACGCGCTACGCCAGCTACCGTGGCTGGCAAATGGCCCTCGAAAAAGTCAAACCCTTGTCGCGCCACCCCGCCCGCCTCGATTTGACGAAGATGGTCATGAGCAGCAAAATACCGCCGAAGACTGCGGCAGAGGTCGTGGATTATTTCGTGCACCGCATGTTCCAAACGCCTCCATCGTCCGAAACGCGTCAACGGTTGGCCGACTTCCTGGAGAAGGATTTGGGCACAAAAGACATCATGCAAGCGCAGACATACATGGAAGAGAGCTTGCGCTCGCTATTGCATCTCATTCTCAGTTCGCCCGAGTATCAGCTCGGCTAATGCCTTTGGATCGTGGCCTCGGAGACGCTCATGAAAATCACATCCTCATCGATTTCAAGGCGCCGCTTGCTCGGCACCGGAGCTTCGGCACTTGCGTTGGGCGCCGCTGGCGAAGGTCTCACGTTCGGCCTGACATCAACACTGGCTCGTGCGGCCGAGGAGACACGCAAAAGCAGCGAGCGCATTCTGGTGGTGCTGGAGCTGTCCGGGGCCAATGACGGACTAAATACCCTCGTGCCCTATGCCGACGATGCCTACTACAGCCTCAGACCCCGCATCGGTATCCCGGCCAAGAAGCTTTTGAAGATCGACAATCACCACGGCTTCAGCGGCGGCATGACCGGTTTCGAAAAATTGTTTAAAGACGGCAAATTGGCGATTGTGCACGGTTGTGGCTATGCGCAGCCGTCATTTTCGCATTTCACCTCGATGGCGTATTGGCATACCGCCGCGCCTAACAGCGGCCAAGAGCTTGGCTGGGTCGGCCGTTTGGCGGATAATATGCGGCCGACAGGCGCCGCCAATCTCATCGTCAATGTCGCGGAAGCGCAATCTCTAGCAGTCAACGCCAGCCGCCATACACCCGTGGTGTTCAACGATCCCGAACGCTTCGCCCGCAAAGGCGATGCGGAGACACGGCCGATATTCGAGCATGTCGAAGAAGTGGGCGCGGAGGAGAATGCGGCGCGAAAATACTTGAACGACGTCGCACGCAGTGCCCGCGACGCTTCGCAACAAGTCCGCGAAGCTTGGGCCAAGTACCGGACGCCCGTCGATTACGGCATTCTACCCCTCGGCTTAAACAAGGTGGCGTCGCTGATCGCGGCGGATATGCAAACGCGCATGTATTACACCTCCTACCCGCACAACGCCTTCGATACCCACGTGCACCAGGGCGACGTGCACGCGCGCATGCTGACCTACGTCTCCGACGCCGTCGCCGGGTTCATGCGCGACATGGAGCGCATTGGCCGGGCAGACGATGTGTCGATGCTGATCTTTTCCGAGTTCGGCCGCCGGGCTGCGGACAATACCTCGCTCGGCACTGACCACGGCACCGCCAATCTCATGTTCGCGGTTGGCAAAAGCGTCAAGGGCGGGCACTACGGCGCGCCCTCAAGCCTGACCGATCTCATGGCGGATGGAAACCTGAAGTACACGGTCGATTTTCGCCGCGTCTACGCCACGATGATCGAAGGCTGGCTACAGCATCACGACAGCGCGGCGATACTGCGCGACAAGTTTGAAACGTTTCCGCTCTTCGCCTAACGCACACTCACCATTGCGTCTGCGTCGCGAAAAGAAGCCTCTACCATCCAAACGCGGCTGCCAGGCGCTGCAAGTCGTCATGCTGAGAACTTGCATGCATGCGCAGCTCATTTGTGAATGTCCGCGGCACCCAACCGGATTTTTGGTTATCCAGGGGTTGGATTTCTCCCGAGTTGGTTTGGATCCGGATCTGCCGCGAAATCGTCTCGCCATCTGAAAGGATGGCCGTGACATTCAATTCGATGGTGTCGATGCTGACCGGCCATTTTCCGAATATCACATTGGGTCCGGCCCGATCGAGCCAGCCGGGAAGCGGTTTGCCATCCGCCAGCGTGACGCGATATTCGAGAACCTGAACACTTGAATCCGTCGCAAATCCGCTGAAATGTAAGACCAGGGAGTGTTCGCGCACCAGACTTTCGAAGACCAGCTCTACGCCTTCTCTTGATCGCGTCTCGGACCCGGCGATGTTAAAGCGTAGCGAGAAGCCGGTAGCGCCCTGAAGATCCCAATCTTTGAGTGCCACCACATTGCCAGCGGCCGAGAATGTATTCGAAAGTTGGTGCGCCCGCGCATCGCTGAGAATGCTCTGCGCGACAACCGCGCCGCTGCCGTGAAACTCGGAAATTCCCTGCAACGACTCAATGCGGTTGGTGGCCTTGACGACAATCCCATCCGTTCCGATGCTATCGGCGACGCTTGCGAGACCACCCATCTGCTGAATGGCGTCAATGACAGCACCGTCGACGTCGATGCTTGCGACATCGGGACCACGTTCGACAATATCGATTTTTTCAGGTGTTTCGACGCCCCCAATATCATCTTCTCTCGGAACGACAGGCTCTTTCTGCACGGCAGTTACCGATACCCTGACCGTCGCCTGGCTGTGACCGCCTTGACCGTCGGCGATCCAATAGGTGATCGTGGCCTCGCCCGTGAAGCCAGCCGCCGGCTGATAGTTAAGCGTACCGTCGTGATTGACCGTCACGCTTCCGCTCGATGCCGACACTGCGGTGACTTTGAGCGGGTCGCCGTCATTATCTTTGTCGTTGGCCAAGACGTTGATCGTCGCAGGTTGACCACCCTTGATCGTGACGTGATCGTCAACGGCGACCGGCGCCGTGTTGAACGGTTTGACCGTAACGGTCACCGTCTTCTCGACCGTCACAGTCCCGTCTGTGACCGTATACGTGAACGTATCGGTGCCAACGAACCCAAAGGCTGGCGTATAAATGTAGCTGCCGTTTGGCTGCACAACGACGGTTCCGTGCGCCGGTGTCGTTGCGCCGCTTCCGTAGCTTAGAGCGTCGCCATCAATGTCCTTGGCAACCGGCAACTTCGTCGCAACCGGCGTGTTTTTGTCCGTCACGACCGTCGCGTCGTAAGCAACCGGCGCATCGTTGTCCCCCGTCAATGTGAAGGTGAGATTGGCTGTGGTGGTGCCGCCATGACCATCGGAAACTGTATAGGTGACGGTCTCCGTTGCCGTGGCACCGACCGTGAGAGACTTCGCCAGCGCATTGGGGGTGAAGGTATAGGTGCCGTTGGCGGCGATGGTGAGCGTGCCGTAGGTCAGCGTCAGGGTGTTGCCGGCGGCGGCTGTGCTGACACCGTTGGTCACCGACACGATATGGAGCGCGTCACCGTCGATGTCG
>JANLYX010000058.1:0-18674 GCA_031365865.1 Hyphomicrobium sp.
GATCCCCCTCCCCAACGTGCCGAAGGCGCGCCTCCGGCACGAAGTGGGGAGGGGCTAGGGGTGGGGGGAATCCCGGAGGATTGTGGTTTGGAATCTACGACTAGATTCAATCTTCACGGATTCCCCCCACCCCTAACCCTCCCCACAAGGGGGAGGGGGTTCCGACCGGTGATGTTGCACGGGCGTGAACAATGACCAACATCATGAGCGAGCGGGCGCGGAAGTTGCGCAAGGAAAAGACTGTTGCTGAGAGGCGGCTGTGGCGCAAATTGCGCGAGGTGAACGGCCAAGGATTTCATTTCCGGCAACAAGCCCCTATTGGACCCTACATTGCAGATTTTGCGGAACTCACTCAGAAACTCATCATCGAAGCGGTTGGCTCGCAGCACGGATTGGACGAGGGTTTGAAGCGCGATGCTGAAAGGACCAGATGGCTCGAAGCTAACGGTTTCAGAGTGCTGAGATTTTGGAACAATGAGGTGCTGACGAATATGGATGGCGTCATGACCAGCATTCTGTTGGCGTTGGGCTTGCTGCGTGAGGGCAGCGCCGACGACGCGGTTTCTTTGCCGACTAAACGCGCGCTGGGAAAGGTCTCTCGATGAAGCAGTTGTTTCACCTCCCCCCTTGTGGGGGAGGCCGGGAGGGGGGAAATCCCAAATCTCGCGATCACGGATTCCCCCCACCCCTAGCCCCTCCCCACTTCGTGCCGGTGGCGCGCCTTCGGCACGTTGGGGAGGGGGATCAGAGCGAAATCGTCACTACCTCTTCGGCAGCCCCATGACCGCCGCTCCAAATTTCCCACTCCGCCCCTTTCTCCCCGGCGATACGATGGCGTTGCGGGAATTGTTTGCGCAGTCGATCGAGGAGTTGACGCAGGACGACTATGACGAAGAGCAGCGCGCGGCGTGGGCTGTCGAGGCAGAGGACGCCGAGGCCTTCGCCAAGCGTTTGGGTGCGATGACCACAATCGTCATTCAGCAGGGCAGCGATCATCTCGGTTTCGCCGCGCTCAAGGACAACAAAGCCATCGACATGCTGTTCGTGCATCCCCATTATGCCGGCGAGGGCGTCGGTAGCGCGCTGTGCGATGCGCTCGAGCGGATCGCGGCGGCGCGCGGCAGCGATGCAATCACGGTTGACGCCAGCGAAACGGCGGTAGCGTTTTACGAGGCGCGCGGCTATCAAGCCATGCAGCGCAACTCGGTGCCGCGCGGCGATGTCTGGCTGACCAATACAACCATGAAGAAGCAATTGAAGCCCGTGGCGCCGGTTGCGCCGCCTTCGAGGCCGCAATGAGCAGGGAAAGATTATATCTGTTCGACACGACGCTGCGCGACGGAGCGCAGACGACCGGCGTCGACTTTTCGCTAGCAGACAAGCGCCGCGTCATGAGCGTGCTCGATGATCTAGGGCTAGATTACATCGAGGGCGGCTATCCGGGCGCCAATGCCACCGACAGCGAATTATTTTCGACGCGGCCGGACTTGAAATCGGCGCGCTTTACAGCTTTCGGCATGACCAAGCGGGCGGGGCGCTCGGTTTCGAACGATCCGGGCTTGCAGGCGATATTGCAATCGAGCGCGGATTGCATCTGCCTCGTCGCCAAGTCGTGGGATTACCATGTCCGCGTCGCACTCGGCATCACGAACGAAGAAAATCTCGACAGCGTGGCCCAGTCGGTGCGCGCCGTCGTCGAGACACAACGCGAGGCCATGATCGACTGCGAGCATTTTTTCGACGGCTACAAGGGCAACCGCGAGTACGCCTTGAGCGTCGCCCAGACGGCTTATGAAAACGGCGCGCGCTGGGTTGTGCTGTGCGACACCAATGGCGGAACGCTGCCGCATGAAATCTCACACATCGTCGCCGATGTCGCCAAGCACGTGCCGGGCGTCAACCTCGGCATTCACACCCACAACGATACCGAGAACGCCGTTGCTAACACCTTGATGGCAGTGCGCGCCGGTTGCCGTCAGATCCAGGGCACGCTCAACGGCCTTGGCGAGCGTTGCGGCAATGCCAACCTGACGTCGATCATTCCGACGCTGCTGTTGAAAAGCGAATTCGCAAATTATTTCGAGACCGGAGTAACACCCGAGCGCTTGCGCAATCTCACCCACGCCAGCCGCGTACTCGATGAAATCCTCAACGAAGCGCCCGACCGGCACGCGCCTTACGTCGGGACAAGCGCGTTCGCGACCAAGGCCGGCATTCATGCGTCGGCGCTTTTGAAAGAGCCGGAAACCTACGAGCACGTGAGACCAGAAAGCGTCGGCAATGAGCGCCGCATTCTAGTGTCCAAGCAAGGCGGGCGTTCCTCGATCTTGTCGTCGCTCGAGCGGCTGAACATCGAATTTGGCAAAGACGATCAGCGGGTCGCGGAACTGTTGGAGGAAGTGCGCAACCGCGAGGACGGCGGCTATTCGTATGAAGCGGCGGAAGCGTCCTTCGAATTGCTTGCGCGCCGCATGCTTGGGCAAGTGCCGCGCTATTTCTCGGTCGATAGTTTCCGCGTCATGGTTGAGCGCCGCCGCAACGCCATCGGCAAATTGGTCACCGTCTCGGAAGCAACGGTCAAGGTCACGATCCCCGGTGAAGCGACGCCGCTTTGGTCGGTCGGCGAAGGCAATGGCCCGGTCAATGCTTTGGACACGGCCTTGCGCCGCGATCTCGGGCCGTATCAAAAACACATCGAGCATGTCGAGCTGGTCGATTACAAGGTCCGCATCCTAACGCAGACCGGCGCGGGTGGCACCGAAGCCGTGACGCGGGTTCTCGTCGAGAGCCACGACACCGCGACGGGCGCGCGCTGGACGACGGTCGGGGTCTCGCCCAACATCATCGACGCCAGCTTCGAAGCGCTGCTCGATAGCATCAACTACAAACTGCTGAAAGACCAAGCACGAGTGGGGTAGGGGGAGTGATCCCAGCTGATTTTGCGCGCTTTCCAAGGCTGCGATCTTGAAGTATCGCCCCGACATCGATGGGCTGCGTGCGGTGGCGGTGATGAGCGTCGTCGCCTATCACGCTTTGCCAAACGTGGTGCGCGGCGGGTTCATCGGCGTCGATGTCTTCTTCGTCATTTCAGGATATTTGATTTCGACGATCATCATGCGGGAGA
The DNA here is from genome assembly GCA_031365865.1 of Hyphomicrobium sp. GTDB lineage: Bacteria > Pseudomonadota > Alphaproteobacteria > Rhizobiales > Hyphomicrobiaceae > Hyphomicrobium_B. The sequence continues at coordinate 3,125 of JANLYX010000058.1, forward strand.
AGGACGAGGGGCGCTTTTCGCTGTCCGGCTTCTATGCCCGGCGGATCAAACGGTTGTTTCCGGCCCTGATTTTCGTGCTGGCGGTGACAATGTTCCTGAGCTGGTATTATTTGCTACCTCACGAGTTCCGCCAATACGGCAAACATTTAACGGCGGGGTCCGCGTATTTCATCAACTTTACGCTTATAAAAGAAGCTGGATACTTTGACGTCTCCGCCGCCGAAAAGCCGCTGCTGCATTTGTGGTCGCTGGCTGTCGAAGAACAATTCTATATCGTCTGGCCGATATTGCTGATGCTGATCGCGGGACGCACGCGGACGCTGGCGGTGCTGGTGCTCATCACAGCCGCGTCGCTCGCATCCAACCTCGTCGCCATCCACAAAAACAGCGCGGCGGCATTTTATCTGCCTCAGAACCGGTTTTGGGAGTTGTCGTCCGGGGCACTGCTGGCTTTTGCAAATCTTTATGCGTCAGACCTCCGTCAGGCCGCTTTCGTCCGCCGCCTTGTAATGACTGAGCTGGCGCAGCCAACATTGCGCAGCATCGCCTCGATCGCCGGACTGGCGCTGATGATTGGCGGGGCGTTGCTCCTGGACGCGCAAGTCGTTTATCCAGGCGGTTGGGCGCTGATCCCGTGCGTTGGTGCAGTGCTGTTGATTGGCGCGGGACCTGAGGCGTTCGTCAATAAGTGGCTGTTGTCGAGCGGCGCGATGGTCTTCGTCGGGTTGATCAGCTATCCGCTCTATCTATGGCATTGGCCACTACTGTCGTTCGAAAGCATATTGGGGTACGGCGGCGATATGCGGTTTCGTCTCGCGGCGGTGTTTGCATCTTTCATTCTCGCCATTCTCACGTATTACTTTATCGAGCGGCCGCTGCGGCACGCCCGATCTCCAGCGATTGCCGTTGGACTATTGGCGACGACATTGTCGTTTTGTTTCGCCGGAGCGTTGGCGAGCAAAAGCAAACTTTATCCGAGGCTCAACAGCGCGGAATTCCGCGATGTTGGTGACGCCATCGACGATTGGAGATTTCCGCTTGGATTGAAACGGGTCAACGCGCACTCGGGGATTTTAATCCACGAGGCCGGGCAGGGACCGCGCAAGGTTTTGTATTTCGGCGATAGCAATATGCAGCAGTACTGGCCACGCATCGAGCGTCGGTTGGGCGAGCAAAACGATGCGCCGTCTGTGATCTTTGCGACAGGTGGCGGATGTCTACCAATTCCAGGTGTCAACGAGGTGCACCATCCCAATTGCGCACGTTTCGCTGAGACAGTCACAGAGCTGGCTCATGATCCGGCCATTAAAACGATTGTCATCGCAGCGAGCTGGCATGGCTACTTCACGAATTCATCGTACCGCGTCGAGGGTGTGAACGCCGGTTTCCTCACCCTTGGCACGCTGGCGTGGAACGAAGCATTTTCCCGTTTGGCCGCGATGATCACTGAATTCAAGTCTCAAGGAAAATCTGTCTGGCTTATGCTCAACATGCCGACCGGCGGAGAATTGGCGCCTTCCTCAAGTGTTCGCCGAGAGCAATTCGGCGCCGCCGGCCTTGAGCCGATGCAGCTTGATCGAGAAAAATTTGAGAAGGATTGGCGACCTATCAAGTCCAAGTTGATGGATATCGCGAAATCTACAGGAGCCCAGGTCATCGATCCGATGACCGCACTGTGCAATGAGGTCACCTGTCCCGCCCGGTCCGAGGATGGCGCGCTGATATACAAGGACACTGGCCATTTGCGCTCGTCGTATGTCAGCGCTCACGCGAGCTTTATGGATCAAACCCTCAAGTGAACCCTTGCTCGGCCCTTTACGTTTGGTCCGCCCCTAAATCCTCAAGTGCCGGCTTACACCGCACAGCGAAAACGTGATTAAATACGCCATTGCGCCGAATGGATGGGCGTGACGTCCCCAAGTTGACGCATACGTCAACTTGAAGTAAAAGCAGCATCAATTGACGGCTGGCGTCACCAGCAAGGTAAACCTTGAGGCGGAGTTATCCCCGTCTGCTGGCAGGCTGATATACTCAAGTTCGTAGAAGGAGCTTTGGCCTATGGCTGCACTGGTATTTTTTGGGCTTGTGATCGCAACGATATTAACGCTCGGCATGCGCAAGGCACCGATGTGGGCCTGGGCGCTGGTCGTTGGCGCGCTGACGTGGCTGTGGCGCTCGGGCCTGCTGCATGGCGGGCCGCCGACCCAGCCGTCGGGATTGCTGGCGACGCTATTCGCATATTTGCCGTTTCTCGGCCTGGCGGCCTTGTCGGTGCCAGCGATCAAGCGCGCCGCGATCGTCGAACCGGCATACGGCATGGTGCAGAAAATTCTGCCGAAAGTTTCAGACACAGAGGCGCAGGCGTTGGAAGCGGGCACCGTCGGCTTCGATGCCGAATTGTTTTCAGGAACACCCGATTGGAACAAGCTGGCGTCGATCCCGCCGATCCAACTCTCCGCTGAAGAGCAAGCCTTCCTCGATGGCCCGACGGACGAGCTTTGCAAGATGATCAACGATTGGCAGATCCGGCACGCCAATCGCGAGATCCCCGATAACATCTGGGACTTCGTCAAGAAGCACGGCTTCCTCGGCATGCTGATCTCGAAGGATCACGGCGGTCTTGGATTTTCCGCGCAAGCGCAATCGCTGATCCTCGGCAAGATCGCCTCGCGCTCGCCCGATGTCGTGACGATCGTGATGGTGCCGAACTCTCTGGGCCCAGGCGAGCTGATCGAGAAATACGGCACCGACCAGCAGAAGCATTATTATTTGCCGCGACTTGCGAAAGGCGAGGAGGTGCCATGTTTCTCGCTGACGGGACCAACCTCGGGTTCCGACGCGGCGACGATGCGCGATGTTGGCTATGTGACAAGGGGCAATTATCAGGGCCGCGACACGCTTGGCATCAAGCTGTCGTGGGACAAGCGCTACATCACGCTTGGACCAAAGGCGACGCTGGTTGGTTTGGCGTTCGAATTGCTCGATCCCGATAAGCTGCTCGGAAAATCGGAAGACATCGGCATCACGCTAGCGCTGATCCCGGCCAATCATCCGGGCGTTAATATCGGACGGCGCCACTTGCCCTCGGGCGCCGCGTTTCCGAACGGCCCAAACTGGGGCAACGATGTTTTCATTCCGATGGACTGGGTCATCGGTGGCGAGAAAATGGTCGGGCAGGGCTGGCGCATGCTGATGGAGTGCCTGTCGGCGGGGCGCGCCATTTCGCTGCCATCCTCGGCAACGTCGGGCGCGAAAATGATGCTGCGGGTGACCAGTGCGTACGCGCGCATCCGCAAGCAGTTTGGGCTTCCGGTGTCGCGCATGGAGGGCATCGAAGAACCCTTGGTGCGCATCATCGAGACCGCTTACGTCAACGAAGCGGCCCGCGCCATGACGGCAGCGATGGTGTCGCGCGGCGAGAAGCCGGCGGTGATCTCGGCGTTGATGAAATACCAGACGACGGAGAAACTGCGCCGCGCCGTCAACGACGCCATGGATATTCACGGCGGCCGCGCCATTTGCGACGGGCCCGCGAATTACCTGCAATCGGCCTATCAGATGGTGCCGGTCGGCATTACCGTTGAAGGCGCCAATATCTTGACGCGGACGCTGATCACCTTTGCGCAAGGGGCGCTGCGCTCGCACCCCTATTTATACAAGGAAGTGCAATCGGCGCAGGACAAGGATCGGGCGCGCGGCCTCAATGCCTTTGACGATGCGTTGAGCGGCCACGTGGCGTTTTCACTCTCGAACGCGACCGGCGCATTCTTTCACAACATCACCGGCGGACATTTGGCGTCGAGCCCGGATACCGCGCAGCGCATGTCGATCTGGTATCGCCAGCTTTCGCGCGCTAGCCGGTCGTTCGCGTTTGTCGCCGATTTGACGGTGGCGCTGCTCGGCGGCGGTCTCAAGACCAAACAGAAAATCACCGGCCGCATGGCGGACGCGCTGTCGGAACTTTACATGCTGTCCGCCGTCTTGAAGCGCTACGACGACGACGGCCGCCCGGCGGGCGATAGTGCCATCGTCGAGCTTGCCGCGCAAAACGGCTTGTATCGTTTTCAGGAAGCGATCTCGGGCGTCATCGACAATTTTCCAACGGTCGCGATGCGCCCCGTGATGCGCGCGGTTGTGTTCCCGCTTGGCCGGCGCTTCAAGCCGGCACCCGATGCGCTCGGCAAGGTCGTCGCCAAGCACGTTCTGGAACCTGGCGCGGCCCGCGATCGCCTGACCCGGCATATTTTCGTTTCCAAGGACGTCAACGATCCAACCGGATTGCTGGAAGTCACTCTGGAAAAAGTCATCGCCGCCGAGCCGGTCGAGAAAAAACTCGAAAAGGCTATTCGCGATGGCCTGGTCAAGCGCTGTCACGGTCTCGATTGGTTCGCCGACGCCGTCAAAAAAGGCGTGCTGAGCGACGCCGAAGCCGTACAACTCAAAGAGGTCGAAGGGCTCGTGGCGCGGGTCATCGCCGTCGATCACTTCGATCCCAAGGAATTGAAACCCAACTACGCCGATCTCGGACACAATGTCCGCGGCGCTGACCCGCTTGCGGCGGAGTAAGCGGTCTGCCGAGCTATGAGATGTCAGTTGAGAGCGCGAAAATGGCTGAGCAAATGTCGCAATTAAAAGACTGGAAATTCTCAATCGATGGCGAGGGCATCGCCTGGGCCATCTTCGATCGCGAGGGCGAGAGCGCAAATTCGCTCGGCCGCCGGCCGATCGAAGAACTGGCGGCCATCGTCGAGCGCGTCGAAGCCGAAGCCCGGGCTAAAACCTGCAAGGGCCTGGTCATCCTGTCGGGCAAGGACAAGGGCTACATCGTCGGCGCCGACATCCGCGAATTTGAAGCCATGAAAACCGAGCAGCAGGTCATCGATAGCTTGAAGCCGGTCAACGACATGCTCGACCGCATCGAGCGCATGCCGGTGCCGGTGGTTGCGGCCATCCACGGCGTTTGCGTCGGCGGCGGCTTGGAGTTGATCCTGGCCTGTAATTACCGCATCGCCACGCGGGACGATGCAACCCGCATCGGCTTCCCGGAAGTGAAGCTCGGCATTTTCCCCGGCTTCAATGGCACGGCTCGCTCGATCAAACAGGTCGGGCCGATGGCGGCGATGACGAACATGCTCTCCGGCGGCATGATCCGCGCCAGCGCCGCCAAAGCCGCGGGCTGGATCGATCAACTCGTCAATAGTCCGGGCGAACTCAGATGGGCAGCCCGCAAGGCCGTGCTGCAAAACCGCCGCTCGGTTCAGGCGGGCGCAGCCTTGATGCTGCTGACGAAGTGGCCGGCACGCGGGTTCCTCGCCAGCAAGATGCGCCAGGAAACCGCCAAGAAGGCGCGCGAAGATCATTATCCCGCACCCTTCCGCTTGATCGATTTGTTCGAAAAGCACGGCGGCGATCTCGACGCCATGAAGGCGGCCGAGACGCGGGCCTTCGCGCCCTTGATGGTGTCGGATACCTCGCGCAATTTGCGCCGCGTGTTTCGGTTGACGGAGCTGTTGAAGGCGCAGGCGCCCAAGGGTCTCGGCTGGCGTCCACAGCGCGTCCATGTCATTGGCGCGGGCACCATGGGCGCCGACATTGCCGGTGTTGCCGTTGCGGCTGGCATGGAAGTGACGCTGCAGGATATTTCGCCTGAGCAGCTTGAAAAAGGCGTCAAGGGCCAGGGCCGCCTGTTCTCGAAAAAGTTCAAGACCAAGGCCTTGAAGGACGCGGCCAAAACCCGGCTGATTGCCGATCCCGAGGGCAAGGGTATTGCCCGTGCCGATGTCATCATTGAAGCCATTGTTGAACGTCTCGACGTCAAGCAGAAGCTGTTTGCCGATCTCGAGGGCAAGATCAAACCGGGTGCCGTGCTCGCCACCAATACGTCGTCGCTGAAGCTCGAAGACATCGCCAAGCCGATGAAGGATCCGGGCCGCTTGATCGGCCTGCATTTCTTCTCGCCCGTGCCGCAGATGCCGCTGGTCGAAGTCGTGCGCGGCGCTGCAACGCGCGACGACGAAGTCAAGAAAGGCGCGGCGTTCGTGACGGCAATCGACAAGTTTCCGCTGATCACCAAGGACGTGCCGGGTTTCCTCGTCAACAAGGTGCTGACGCCTTACATGTTCGCGGCCATGGAGCGGCTGGAGAAGGGCGAGGACAAGGAAAAGATCGACGAAGCGGTGCGCATTTTCGGCATGCCAATGGGGCCGATCGAACTTGCCGACAGCGTCGGGCTGGATGTGTGCGCGCATGTCGCCAAGATTCTCGGCCAGTCGAGCGAGGGCTCGCGTCTGCAGCGCTTGGTGGATAGCGGACGCTTGGGCAAGAAAACGGGTGAAGGCTTCTACGTGTGGAAAGACGGCAAACCGGAAAAGACCAAGACCGAATATTCAAGGGTCGAACTGGAAAAGCTCGGCCGCGACATCATGGAGCCGATGATCACCGAAGCCCAGAAATCGCTCGACGAAGGCGTCGTGGAGAGTGCCGATCTGGTCGATGCCGGCATGATCTTTGGCACCGGTTTCGCGCCGTTCCGGGGCGGGCCGTTGCACTACAAGGCCAATCACGGCAACGATCCGCAGGCGCCCTCGCAAAAGGCAGCGGCGGAGTAAATTGCGTTTAGGTTTGCCGAGCGCCGCCGGTAAGGAGAAAGTTATGAAAATTGACCTCACACCTGATGCCGCCCAATGGGTCGAGGCCGCTGTCGCGTCGGGACGCTTCGTGACCGCCGAGGACGCCGTAAGGTACGCGATCAACCGCGCCAAGAGAGCAGAGCTTAGCGACATGCTCAAGGCAACCGAAGCGGAAGGCGGCACCTTTGCGACTGCCGATGCCCTTGAACATGTGAAGGGCCACTTAGATCGGCAGCAGACGAGTCGAAGGACTCCTTGAGTGCCGCGCCTCTTCTATCGCGCAGCTGCGCTTCGTGACCTTGCGGAAATCGCCAGTTACATAACAGCCACCTTTTCATTGGTAACATAATCCACGGCCGCCGCGATCTCGATGCCTATTTCTCCGGACTAAACGAAACAGAGGATTGACGCATCGCCCGGATGTCGTTTGGATTACTCTGGGTTTCTGCTGTTAAGTACCGTTGGTGTAAGCATCATATAGATTGGTTGGCTCTAAAGCATCCTTGGAGAATATGGAATGACTGGAACACTTCGGCGCGTGGCGGTCCTGGGCGGATCGCGAATTCCCTTCTGCCGCTCGAACACGCTGTACGCGGATCTCTCCAACCAGGACATGATGGCGGCGGCCATGAACGGCCTCGTCGACAAGTTTGCGCTCAAAGGCGCGCACATCGATGAAGTCGTGGGCGGGGCGGTCGTCTCGCACTCGCGCGATTTCAACCTGGCGCGCGAGGCCGTGCTCTCGACCAAGCTGGCGCCATCGACGCCCGGCGTCACCTTGATCCAGGCGTGCGGAACCTCGCTTCAAGCCGCACTCGGATCGGGCGCCAAGATCGCCACCGGCGAAATCGAGTGCGCCATCGCCATGGGCTCCGATACAACCTCCGACGCGCCGATTGTGTTTTCCAAAAAATTTGCGCAACGCCTCGTCAAGGTTGGCCAGCAGAAGACCGCCATGGACAAATTGCGCGCTTTCAAAGGTTTCGCGCCGGGCGAACTGACGCCGCAGCCGCCGACGGTCGCGGAACCGCGCACCGGGTTGTCGATGGGCCAGCACTGCGAGCTGATGGCGCAGGAGTGGCAGATCGCACGGGCGGACCAGGACCAACTCGCGTTCGAGAGCCACAAGAAAGCGGCCGAGGCTTATCGCTCAGGCTACATGGACGATCTGATCGTGCCGTGCGCGGGCGTCTACCGCGACAACAATCTGCGCGAGGACATTTCTCTCGAAAAGCTTGCGACGCTCAAACCGGCGTTTGAAAAAAGCGAGCGGGGCACGCTGACGGCCGCCAACTCGACGCCGCTGACGGACGGCGCGTCGTCGGTGCTGCTGGCGTCTGAAGACTGGGCCAAGGCGCGCGGGCTGCCGGTGCTGGCGTATCTGACGTATGGCCAGCACTGGGCCAACAATTTCGTCGCCGGCGAGGGCCTGCTGATGGCGCCGACGATTGCGGTTTCCAAAATGCTCGACCGCGCCGGTCTCAAATTGCAGGACTTCGATTTTTACGAGATTCACGAGGCGTTCGCGGCGCAGGTGCTGTGCACGTTGAAGGCGTGGGAAGATCCTGCGTATTGCAAGAAGCACATGGGCAAGGATCAGCCGCTGGGGTCTATAGATCGGACTAAATTAAACGTCATGGGCTCGTCGCTGGCGTTCGGGCATCCGTTTGCGGCGACGGGAGCACGTATCGTTTCCAACCTCGCCAAGCTACTGTCGCAGCGCGGCGGGCGCGGCCTGATTTCGGTCTGCACCGCCGGCGGCATGGGCGTCGCCGCGATCATGGAAAGCGCGAAGGGGTGAGGCCGTGGCTCAGTTAGTGCGGGGCTCGCAGCCCCCTCCCCGTCTTGGCGGAGCCAAGCTTCGCTTGGACCGGGAGGGGTTAGGGGTGGGGAGAAGCCGAGAGACAAGTGTCTGATGTTGACCCGGAGCGGCCCTGAGCAATAGCAGCATGGTTGGCACGTCGGCGTGCGCCCCGCAGAGATAGCCGCCATTTGCCGGGGTTATTTCCCTGCAGTGGAACCCGCGTCGCCCGACGACGATAACACCTCGGTTACTCAGACGTTGGGAGGGAGCTAGCGACCGAAGCACGCGACGCCAAGGCAACGAATCAGCCTTTTTGACATAGTCAAGACTTGTTGCGCAACAGGCACTGCACCACATCACAACTGACATAGAACAGAGGCACCGCCGAACGAGCCAAAAGATGCTGCTTTACAAATTCGTCCCCACACAGGAGATAGCAAACCAAGTTGCTGCCGGGGTGTTGCGATTCTACGAGCTGACGAAATACGTCAAAATTGAAGAAGATACCGGACGCGCCGACGCTGCTGAAGGATCAATCAGTTTTCCCGATGATGGATCGCTTGATTTCGTTAAAAAGCTGCCAACGGCAAGTTTTAACGGTGTCGAATTCCAGTGCGAAAGCATCCGCTTATCAGAGGATTACTTAGGGCAATTCTTCGTGTTCTGCATGAGTACGGCAAAAACGAAACAGGCAATTGGAGATTGCGAGTTTGCTGTGGAGCTTGACACTGACTTCTTCTCAACCTTCGAAATGCTCTTAAACACCGGCGAGTTGGCGCCAGAAGTCAACGGCGGTGCGAAATTTTTCAGTCACGGGCGGATTGATTACTATGATGTCAACAATCACCCCCCATCAATAGAGAAAGAACGGTGGCGGGAAGTATATCTGAAGCACTCTAGCTTCAGCGATCAAGAGGAATATCGAGCCGCGTTGAAAGCGTCAGATTCTTTCTTTGAGCGCACAAGCGCGAAACCCAGGGTCCTCGAGCGACCAATCTTCAAGTCGCCTGATAGAACTCCCTTACCATTCAATTTTAAGTTGGAATTTCGATCTGGTGTCGATGACGCTGGTTGGCGGTACGTGGAATTTGATGTGTCCGAATTCCAAACGAACATCGTAGGTGACCCGAGCGCAATTATCACGTTTGGCGAATAGCTGGCCCGAGCGGCTCGAGACTTGTGTTAACGTTAGCTCGACAACTGACGTGGTTGGCAGAGAGAAATCTGTCCTAACCCCTCCCCGCTGGGGAGGGGGACCGCTGCGACGAAGGCGCAACGCGAGACAACAGGCGTAATGCACCGCCGGCGGCATGGGCGTCGCCGCGATCATGGAGAGCGTGAAGGGGTGATGGGGGCGACGTGCCTGAATTGTGATGTTGTGAATGACGTGGTTGGCTGCTGAGCGCAACTTCCTCCGCTTGCATCCCCGGCCAAGCGGAGCGCAGAGCCGGGGCCACGTCGGATAGGAACTTGGCTCGATCAGCGCATCACGCTCTAAAACGTGGTCCCGGCTCTCCACAAGGACGCTCCGCATCCTTGTTCGGCCGGGAACGCAGTGGAGGGTAATGCCGAAACGTCCCTTAACCAGCCGTCTTGGTTTTTAAATGCGCGTCGCAGCGGGCGCGGATGTCGTCGAGGTCGGCGAGAGCCTTGTCGATATCGCTGCGCTTGACCTTGAGCGTTTCAATCGCCGCCACGACCTTGTCGAGCAGCAACTGCGTTTGCGCGACCTGGCCGGGATCGCTGTCGTAAAGCGCCAGATAATCGCCGACGTCCTCAACCGTGAAACCGAGATTGCGGCCGCGCAGGATCAGGATCAGGCGGGCCCGGTCGCGTTTGGAATAACGCCGGCTTGTGCCGATGCGTTCGGGCAAAATCAAGCCGCGGCTTTCATAAAATCGAATGGTGCGGGTGGTGATCCCAAATTCTTTGGAGAGTTCTGAAATCGTGAACGTGGACCCTGAACCGGTCTTCGAAAGGCTGGCAGGTTTGGAGATCACCGTCATGACGATTTAGCGCGCTCGGCTTCTTCCGCCGCTAGTTCCTTCTTGGACAACTTGCCGATCATGGTCTTGGGCAAGCTGTCTCGAAATTCGATCTGGGCCGGCATCTCGATCTTGGAAATCTTGGGTTCCAAGTGTTTGAGGATTTCGGCCGCCGTCGCCGTCATCCCGGCCCTGAGCTTGATGAAGGCTTTGGGCGCTTCACCGCGATAGCTGTCCTTGATGCCGACGACGGTCACCTCTTCGACCGCAGGGTGCTCATAAATGGCTTCCTCGATGCGGCGCGGATAGACGTTGTAGCCGGAGCAGATAATGAGATCCTTGATGCGGTCGACGATGAAGAAAAAGCCGTTTTCGTCCATGACGGCGACATCGCCGGTGCGCAGGAATTGGCCAACAAACTGATTGGCGGTTTCCGACGGCTTTTTCCAGTAGCCTTTCATGACCTGCGGGCCCGCCGCACACAGTTCCCCGCGTTCGCCTTGCGGGACTTCCTTGGATGGGTCGGCGATATCGCGCAAGGAAATGATCGTCGCGGGCAATGGCGGCCCAATCGAACCAGCAATGACCGGACCGTTGATTGGGTTGCACGTCAGAACGGGCGAGGTTTCGGATAAGCCGTAGCCTTCGACCAGCTTGCAGCCTGTCATGGCCTCGAATTTGGTTTTGACTTCGAGCGGCAGCGGTGCTCCGCCCGATAAGCAAAAATGGATCGAGGTCAGGTCGAAATCCTTGACCTTAGGATGGTTCATGATGGCGTTGAAGATGGTTGGCACCGCCGGCATGATGGTCGGCTTCTCGGCATCGATGAGTTGCAACGTCTCGTTCAAGTCGAAGCGCGGGATCATGACGATCTTGGCGGCTTTGGCGATACCGAGGTTCATCACCACCGTCATGGCGAAGACGTGGAAGAACGGCAGAATGCCGAGCACGCATTCCTGGCCTTGTTTAAGGTCTTGCGCCCAGGCCACGATCTGCATGGCGTTGGCGTAGAGATTGCCGTGGCTGAGCATAGCGCCCTTGGGCGTGCCGGTGGTGCCGCCGGTGTATTGCAGGACCGCGATGTCCTTTTCCGGGCTAATAGTGACGGGCTCGAATTTGTGGGAGCTCGCCGCCAAGCTCTGACCGGAAACGACGCGGTCCTTGACGGCTGAGGCCGACGGGTTTGCGATGGCATCGCGTTTGAAGAGTTTGAACAGAATGGATTTGCTCATCGGCAGCAAAGGCGCGAACGGCACGACAATGGCCCGTTGCAAGGCGCCCTTGGCGATCAGGGCTTCGACCTTATCGAAAAGTGCCTTCAAATCGTGGGTGACCAGGATCCCGGTTTCGCTGTCTTTGATCTGAAAGGTCAGCTCGTCGAGCGTATAAAGCGGATTGAAATTCACGACCGTGCCGCCGCACTTCAAAATTGCATAATAGTAAACGATGAAGGCGGGTGTATTCGGCAACAGCAGGCCAACATGTGTGCCTTTTTTCACACCCATGGCCTGCAAGCCGGCCGCAACGCGGTCGACGTCGCTGCCGAGCTGGCGGTAGGTCTGGGTCTTGCCTTTGAATTGCGTGGCGGGATTGTTGGGATAATCGCGGACGGCGTCGTCGAGCAGGGACGTCACGGCTTTCAACGGCACCGCCATGTGCCAATCGACCCCCTGCGGATAGGCCTTTATCCAGGCATGGTCAGTGGTTGCGTTGGTGGCTGGGCCGGATGGTAAATGCAAAGGCATCCTCCCTTGGGGACGTGCTGGCTTGGGGACGTGCTGGGCGTGCGGGTCATCCTGGCACACGGCCGCAGGGCAAAGCCCCTGCGCAGGAATGTCAAGTATCATCGAATTGAACACTTTTTTGAATGCAAAGACCAGTCGCCTTGAGCGCAAAATCGCTTGGATAAGCCAATTCGGCCAACGACTATGCGCCGGCGTTGGCCCGCTGTCCCTCAAGGGCATAAGACTTGCGTCGCAGCCCTCGAACGAGGCCGATAGCGACCTGGCAATTTGGGAACGGCTGCCGAAGGTCGCAAGAGGCAAGGGTGGCAAACCTGTGACGGTGCGTAGCTGGACTTGGCCGTCATTTAAGGATATGTGACGGCCCAGCTTGTCGAATTGGCGGTCTTGTTCTAGGTAGAGACCAAGCAATACTGGCCTCCCCGGTTCTCCGGGAAGGTAGGAGAGTGATATGGACGAAGTCGCGACCAAGATTATCGACATCCTTAAAAAGCATATGAAAGAACCGCGGGACGATATCGCGCTCGATACCGCGTTGACGGAACTTAAAATCGAGTCGCTTGACCTTGCCATGATCGTTTTTGACATCGAAGACGGCTTTGGGATCGAGATCCCCTACAACGCCAACGAAGATGTCGAAGATTTCAAGACCGTGGGTTCCGTCGTCGAGCGCGTCAAGTCTTTGATGGCAGCCAAGTCGTCCGGTGCAGCCGCTAAGGCCTAAGGCCACAGCGCAGCATCTGACTGTGCAACGCCGGTGCCGCCAAAATCTAACGGGACCAACGGAACTTAAGTCCGGCCCGTCCCCGCGCACAAACAGCGACCGGTCATCTTGCGTAGGTGGCCGCGAACTCTCTGAACAGGAAATGTAAAGCGTATGACCAAAGCGGGCGGCGCACGTCGTGTCGTGGTAACCGGGCTTGGCGCCGTAACGCCAATCGGAACCACAGTTGCAGAAATGTGGGATGGGATGCGCCAAGGCAAGAGCGGCGTCTCGGAACTCGGCGGCTTTCCGCTTGAAGACCTTAAGATCCTGATCGCCGCCCAGATCAAGACTTTCGATCCCAAAGCCCGCTTCAAACATTTCAAGCGCGATCGTATTATCACGCTGGCGGACCGCTATTCCTGGTTCGCCGCTGCTGCCGCCGACGAAGCAGTGCGCCAATCGGGTCTCGAAGTGCCGTTCGTAAAACCCTATCGCTCGGCCTGCGTGGTGGGATCGGGCGCAGGTGGTCTCACCACCATGGAAACGGCCTACCGCGACCTGTTCATCCATAACAAGCGCGCGACCCATCCCCTGACGCTGCTGCGCATCATCGGTTCGTCGGCCGCCGCCCACGTCGGCATTGAATTTGGCGTCAAGGGCCCGACGTTCGCGACCTGCTCGGCCTGTTCGACCGCCACCCACGCCATTGGTATCGCCCGCGATTACATCCGCGACGGCATTGTGGACGTGGCCATTGCTGGGGCCTCGGAAAGCGTCATCAGCTACGGCACCATGAAGGCTTGGCAGGCGTTACATGTGCTCTCGCCCCAAGGTTGTTTTCCGTTTGCCAAAAGACGCAACGGGACGGTTTTGGGTGAGGGTGCGGGAATTCTGGTGCTCGAGAGCCTCGACCACGCCAAGGCCCGCGGCGCGACCATTCTCGCCGAGCTCTCCGGCTATGGCATGGCCTCCGACAGCCAAGACATGGTCAAGCCGACAGTCGAGGGTCCAAGCGTCGCCATGCAAATGGCGCTCGACGATGCCGGCATCGGCCCGGGCGATATCGATTATCTCAACGCGCACGGCACAGCCACGACCGATAACGACATCAACGAGACCAAGGCGATCAAGAACGTCTTCGGCGCGCACGCCCACAAACTGGCGATCTCCTCGACCAAGTCGATGACCGGTCATCCGCTTGGCGCTGGCGGCGGCATTGAAGCCGTGGCGTGCATCAAGGCCATGCAAGAGGGCTGGGTGCCGCCGACCATTGGCCTCGATGAGCCGGGCGAGGGCTGCGATCTCGATTACGTCCCCAATACCGGCCGGGACAAGAAGGTCAGCTACACGATGTCGAACAGCTTCGCGTTCGGCGGCCTCAACGCCGTGCTCGTGTTCGGCCCGCCGCCAGCGTAACCGCTCAATCCAGTCGGTTTGATTAGTTCCGCTCTATGCGTTCCCGGACGAAGAGGCGCGGCAAGCGCATCGAAGATCCGGGATCGCGTCCGGCGAGTTGACGCACAGCCGATGACTATTTCTAGCGACGCGGCCCCGGCTCTGCGCTCGACTTCGCTCGCTTGTCCGGGGACGCAGCGAAATTTCGGGACCGCGGGTGGAAAACGGCTAGAGGCAACGTCTTGTAAGACGTCAGCTTTTTCTCAGCGTCGCGCAAACAGCTTGAACACTGTCAACCTTGGTGAGATGGTGGCGGCTCGTTTCGTTGAGGCGTGTTCAGCTGGTGCGCTGACTGCGCTCAGGTGGGTAAGGGGCGTCAAATGCGTGAAGTCGTCATCCGTGCCGGCGAAGTTACGGTGCGCGCACGTCTCCTCGATACTCCGACCGCCGAGCGGATCTGGGCGGCATTACCGATCTTCGGCTTGGCGCAGACCTGGGGCGCGGAAGTCTATTTCGAGGCCCCCGTCACGTCGGCGCGCGAGCCCGGCGCCCGCGATGTCATCAAGCCCGGCGAGATCGTGTTCTGGCCCGACGGCGACGCCATCGCCATCGGTTTTGGCCCAACGCCGATCTCGCGCAACAAGAAAGAAATTCGCCTCGCCAGCCCGTGCAATATCTGGGCGCAAGCGCTTGATGATGTCTCGGCGTTTAAAGGCGTCCATGCGGGCGAGGATATTTCGGTGAGGTCCGCTTAAAGTGGGCCGCTCGGGAACTCAATCGATGCAGTCGAGTTAGGTAGTGTAGGAGGTTCTCGGGAGCCCTCGCGGATCTGTACACGGCTATTTCACATTGCAAATCCTGAAGGTGGCTAGACTGGTCGATATGTCTTGGCTTGAAATTATCAATGGGCTGCCTCGCCAGTACAATTGCCGCCGGCGTTTTGGGCGCATCAGACTACTCGCCGAAATATTGGTTTGCGTGTTCGTCAGCCTTGCCTGGATTTCGGCTGGCTGGCTGGTTATTCAGAATGCCATTCTATTCGTCGTTAATATTTTTGGCATCTGGGTTTGGTATCCGCGCACCAAAACTTCGTGCGGTGGCGAGTATTCACCAAATCAACTCGTTATTATACGACGGACATAGATTTACGCGATTGGCCAGTTGGCGTATGTTTATCCTCGCTCGAATACTTGGGCCATGCTATGAAGCATGAGCAACCGAGTCGAGGGGTGGTGACGCCATGCTGGAATGGCTTACGAGACATCGTGGTTGGGTGGACTTGGCAATTA
>JANLYX010000059.1:0-2101 GCA_031365865.1 Hyphomicrobium sp.
ATTGCCGCTGCACACATCGACGTTGAGCCAGACGCGCCAGACCGCGTTCTCGCTGAGATCGACGCCATGCGCGAGCAGTTGAGCGCAATCGAAGCGGCGCTGCCGGACTACGGCCCGTCATTCAGTGCGCTCGAACAGCAGGCGCAGCAGATCACCGCCGCAGTCGACCGGATCGCCGCGTCGCCATCAGTCAAGCTCTCAGCAGAGCAGCACGCGGTCAAGTCGGCGCAGGCGATCTCAGAGTTTCTCACGCCGTCGCTGGCGAAGCTGCAAAAGGCCATCGAGTGTACCGAGGCCCACCAATCCAAGCTGATCGGTTTGACCAACACGCTCCGGGTCCGATCGATGCATCGGCCGTCTCCATGGGTATGGCCAGCCTTCGCGCTTATCGCCGGTTTCTGGCTCTACCCGCTCATGGCCGCGACCATCCCCGGAGGCTCACACCTCGCGGCCCTCACCACCGGCCACCGCGATCGCTGGGTCGCCGGCAACGAACTCATGAGTGCCGGCAATCCGGAATCATGGGCTGCTATCGTGAGGACGTCGCAGATCCTGGCGGAGAACCAAGACGCCTTCGCGCGTTGCGCCGCAACAGCTGATCGAACCAAAACGAAGGCGCCGTGCTCGATCCACGTCCGGCCGGCTGGGCTCTAGCCCGAAGTTCCCCGACCCGAAAGGCGGGTTCCGCTTGAGAAGGGGCGGTGTTCTGGGCGAATGTGCGCTGTCGATGCGCTACGGTCGCCCTGAATGTGCCCATGTGTTGCGACGTAATGACTCAGGCGGTCAAGCCGCAAATCACGTATGCATGGCTCATGTACATCGACATCGTCCCCAACAGAACCTCGCCGCCCGCCATCCTGCTGCGCGAGAGCGTGCGCGAAGGCAAGCGTGTCCGGAAGCGCACGGTCGCCAATCTTTCCGGCCTTTCGATCGCGCAAGCCGAGGTCATGCGCGACGTGCTGAAGGGCAAGCGTCTCGCGCCCATCGACGAGGCGTTCGAGGTCACGCGCTCGCAGGCCCACGGTCACGCCGAGGCGGTGCGCGTCGCCATGCGCCGGCTCGGATTCGACCGGCTGATCGGCAAGGAGACGTCGCGTGAGCGCGATCTGACCGTCGCTATGGTGGCCGGCCGCATCATCGCGCCGGAGGCCAGCAAACTCGGCATGACGCAGGCGTGGGCTGATACGACGCTGGCCGATGATCTGGGTCTCGCCGATGCCGACGAGGACGAGCTTTATGCCGCGATGGATTGGCTGCTCGTGCGTCAGGACAACATCGAGAAGAAACTCGCCAAACGCCATCTGAAATCGGGCGGCCATGTGCTGTTCGATCTGACCTCGTCCTGGTTTACGGGCGTGACGTGTCCGCTGGCCAAGATCGGCTATAGCCGCGACGGCAAGAAAGGCACGCTGCAGGTCAATTACGGCATCATGACCGACAATCGCGGCTGTCCGGTCTCCGTTTCGGTATTCGAAGGCAATACTGCCGATCCGAAAACGTTGTTGCCGCAGGTGGAGAAAATAAAGAATAACTTCGGCATCGGCCGGCTGGCGCTAGTCGGCGATCGCGGCATGATCACGAACGTGCAGATCGAGGCCATGCGAAAGCTCGACGGCGTGGATTGGATCACGGCGCTCAGAAGCGGTTCCATTGCCGATCTGGTGCACGACAAGACGTTGCAGCCCGAGCTGTTCGACGAGCGCAATCTGCTGAGCCTGACGCATCCGGATTATCCCGGCGAGCAACTGGTCGCCTGCCGAAATCCTGAACTGGCGAAGCGACGGGCGGCAAAGCGCAGGGAGTTGATCGCGGCCACGGTTGTCGAACTGGAGAAGATCAAAGCCGCCGTCGGGGCAGGACGCCTGAAGGGCGAGGCGAATATCGGCGAACGGTACGGGCGGATCGTCGGCAAATACAAAGTCGCAAAACACTTCAAGCGCACGATCAAAAGCACGGCATTCTCATTCGAAATAGACGCTGAAAAGGTCGCGGCAGAAGCCGCGCTCGATGGCATCTACGTCATCCGCACGAGCGTCGCCAAAGAGCAAATGTCCGCCGAGGCGGCGGTGCTTGGTTATAAGAAACTTGCCGAAGTCGAGCG
>JANLYX010000092.1:0-13809 GCA_031365865.1 Hyphomicrobium sp.
AGATCGACGCCCTCATGCCCTGGGCCCACGCCAAAATCCCCGCCTAACCCGTCAACGTGGGGCCGGTGCAGCGCTTACGTTATATCTGCAAGCTTTTGGTTTTCGCAAAGCGGTATGCCGGTGGCGAAGTCTATGCTTGTCGGATATGCGGGCACGCTGGTGATGGGAGCATTTCGCGCATTCCAGGCCATCGCGCCTGCGAGAATTAGGTTGCCCTCTAGAAGCAGCGACTTTTGGCAATGGACGCAGAAGTATCCGGACACTGCCGTCGATGCATTTCTCAAGGATGCCGAATTGGCAGCTAAGAAAAATGAGGAGGCGCAGAACCTTGCTGGTTTAAAGTTAGCCAACGCGATTTGGCTTGGTCAGATTGCATTGGCAATAGCAACTCTCGGGGGAGTATTTGCCGTTCTCAAATACTAGGTAAGGGGGCTATTTTCTCTCAACGTTCTCTTTGGGGCCGTCCTTGCGAACGTCCCGCGCTGGAGGTGGCGGAGGTGGGGGCTTTTCTGACACCTTTGGTTTCTCTGACATCTTGCTCCTAACCGGAATCAAATATCTCCAGTAGTGAGTCCCATTAGTAAGTCGATTCCCAAGTTTGGTAAATCGTCGCTGTAACGTTATTTTTCCCACCCGCGTTCCCGGACGACGATGCGCGCAAAGCGCATCACAGATCCGGGATCTTTCGCAGACTGGGTGCGCTCAAAAGCAACACGGAAGATCCCGGATAGCCGCGCTATCGGCGTCGGAGTTCAATTCCAAATACCCGCGCGGCGCGGCTTCCGGGATCGCGGATGTGTGAGGTCGTTTTTAATTTACCGCCACCTTCTCTTCAGCACGCAATCGTCGCCGTCCCAATACGCGTGCGAACCGCAACGGTGGTGGCGCGAGCCGTAGACGCGCGAGCCATAACCGTAGCTGTAGCCGCCGTCACCATAACCGTCGCGATGGCGGCGATCCCAGGCCAGCGGCACGCTCGGGTCGGCGACGATGTCGCGCAAGCGCAGGGCCTGGTCGTCGTTGTCGTAAGCCGATGCGGGCGCAGCCGCGCAGGACATGAGCAGCGGCAAGGCAATGACGGCGAGTTTCGAAATCTTCATGTCTGTCTCCTAGGGGCCCGTTAGGGGCCTGTTCGTCGCCGGTCGGCCGCGCCGGCCAAATTTGAAGTTGGACTGGCGTGATGCCTGTCCGCGATCGTATTTGTCCGGCGCAGTTTGCGCTGCTTAAGCCGACTATACCGCCGGTAACCTGTCGCGTCTGCAAAAGGTTCCGGATAAAGACTTTGTCCTTGCGCCCACAAATCAAAACGCCTCGGCGCGGTAAGCGGCCTCAATGGTGTTCGAGCCCCGCGCGCCGTGCTTTTCGATGTGACGCCGGAGCAGCGCGACGTTCCGGCGGTTGGCTTTGAAGGCGACGTCGAAAACGTCGCCGGCGATCGGCACCGAGCCGATGACGGCGTCGAAGGCGGCGTTCGCGGACATTCGCGCGACGAGCAAACGCGGCGCGCCGAGCCTGCGTGCTTCCCAGATGATGTATCCCGACACGATGCTGGTGATGGCGTCGCCGATAACCGGCACGAGGCCGATGAAGGCGTCAAGACCCATCACGATCTTTGTGCCAGGAATCGTGATTGCAGCGTCCATCAAGGTCGCGAGCGCTTCAAGCCGAATAAGCGCGTCCGCCGTCGAGGTATCGCGGACTAAGGTTTGATTTGTGGAATCACGACTCCACCCTTGATTATCGCGCCGATCAAATGCCACCACTTTGAAATCCTCTGCCGAAACTGCACGCGCGTTGACGCGCGAGACGGGCATATAGGAATGGCGTGCCTACAATCCAAGTTGCAACGTCAGAAATCAACCGCCTTTCTTCTTCTGAAATGCCCGGCTGTCACGTCCGGCCTTCTTGGCGGCGCCTTGCAAATCGGCGCGGAACACGTCACGCTTTTCGTGAATGGATGCAATCACCGGTCCCATCGGCACGCCGAGACCGACAAGTGCGGCTTCGGACAATTGCAGGCTTGCTTCGATGGTTTCGGGAACCGCATCGGTGACGCCAAGCTCGTAGAGGTGGCGGGCGTGGGCGGCATCCTTGGCGCGCGCGACAATGGTCAAGGCCGGATAGGACTGGCGCAAGACGGTGACGATCTGATCGATGTCGGTTTGCGTGTGAATGGTAATGATAACGGCTTTGGCGCCGTCGAGGCCGCAATGCTTCAGAAATGCGATATTGCGGATGTCGCCAAAATAAACCGGTGCGCCCTGGCGCCGCGCGTTCGAAACCAGCATCGCCGCGTTATCGACGGCAATGAACGGCACTTTGTGCTGGCTGAGCATGTCACAAACCAGCTGGCCAACGCGGCCATAGCCAACCACCACAGCCTCAATCCGCTGATCAAGCGCCGGCATCACGGCAAGGGCTGGATCGGGAGCCGCGGTGGTCCTGAACCGGTCCGCCAGACGCCGCCCAAGGCTGCTGCAGGCTGGGATCAGCGCCATGGTCAGCGCCACGGACGTCAGCAATACGCTGGTGAGCTGGCCTGAGATCAAGCCATAACTCAATGCCAGCGTCAGCACGATAAATGCGAACTCGCCGCCAGGCGCGAGCAGTGCGGCGCTCTCGATGCTGGCTGGAACGGAAACGCCAAAAGCGCGCGCCAGCAGGAAGATGATCAGCGCCTGCATCGCCAGCAAGCCGCCGGTCATGGCCAAGATATTGAGCGGATTTCCCAGCAAGACCCCGAGATCGAGGCTGAGGCCGACCGAAAAGAAAAAAACACCAAGTAGGAGAGATTTGACCGGTTCAATGGTGGTCTCGACGGCGCGGCGATATTCGGTCTCAGCCAGCAAAAGTCCGGCGACGAAAGCCCCAAGCGCCATCGACAAGCCAGCGGCGGCGGTCGCGAAACTGGTTCCCACGGCAACGAACAACGTCGTGGCGATAAACATGTCGGGGTTGCCGGTCTGCGCAACCAAGCGAAACAGCGGTTGCAGCAAAAAGCGTCCGATGATGACAATGACGGCGAGCGCGGCGGCGGCTTGCGCCAAAGCTTGAAAAATCCCGGCGGCGATCGATCCGCCGGCCTTGGGATCGAGGACGCCGAGCAGGAATAGGATAGGCACGACGGCCAGATCTTGAAACAGCAGGATCGAGAACGCGGTTCGGCCGGTTGCCGTCGACAAGCGCTTTTGTCCGGCCAGAACGTCGATGACGATGGCGGTTGAGGACAACGACAAGGCCGACCCAACCACAAGGGAACTGACCGGTGTCAGCCCGAAGGCCATGGCGATCAGCGCGATGAAGCTGGCTGAGACGACGACCTGAGCGCCGCCAAGTCCAAATACCAGCCTTCGCATCGTCAAGATGCGCTCGAACGACAATTCGAGTCCGATTAGAAACAACAAGAAGACGACGCCGAATTCGGCGAGCGTGCCGACGCGTTCGGGACTGGTGACGGTCACCCATTCGAGAATTGGCCAACGCGAGCTGAAGACGCCAAGTCCCTTGGGGCTCAAAGTCGCGCCTGCCAAGAGAAACCCAAACACCGGGCTGACGCGGTAACGGTGAATGACCGGCACAATCACCCCGGCGGTTGCGAGAACCAGCAAGGCATCTTTGTAGGTCTCAAGATCCGCTGGTGCTGTCATCACTGTCCTTTCGGGTTCAAGGGCAGATTATGACCTGCGTAGTTCTGATGCGCCACCCTACCGCGCTTTTTGGACGGCGCCGAGCTGGACCGCGGACCGATTATAGCGGGCCGCCAAAATCCGCAGCCTAGACAACTCGAGCCGATTGTCAGCCGGCCCGCCATAGTTAACCGGGTCTTAGTTTCCGTCCGCTATTTTTAGTCATTCGTGCGCGGGCGTTGGGAGCGTGCGCGATCCGGAATTACAGCCGGGTTCGGTTGCGTGGGCCGGATTTGTTCAAGTGGAAGTGTGCGGGCGTAATGGGTTTTTTTCGGCGGCATAAACGCGGTGCTTCGGAATCCGAGGCGACGGGCAAAGCGCCGCCCATGAACGTGCCGCCGCCCCTTCCGGGCCCTTTCCATATTCTGTCGGCATTCGCGCACCGCTCGGCTTTCGGCCCGCAATCGCCGTTCGCGCATATTCCTGCGAACGAACCCAATCCTGCAGTTTCGCCGGCATCGTCCGTCGCCTACAGTGGCAAACGGCGCGGCTTTCTTCGCCGCATGTTCTATCGCCTGCCCCTCAAATACCGGATCGCGACGCTTGTGCCGGCGCTTGGGCTTGGCGCGGCTGGGCTCGGGTTTGGGGCCTTGATGATCTATTACACGGTGACGTTCCCCCATCCGCTCGCCATGCGTAACAAAGAGCGCGCGCCTGTCATTCGTATTCTCGCGCGCGATGGAGCTGTGTTGGCCGAGCGCGGTGCGGCGGCTGAATACATGCCGCTCGATCTTCTGCCCGGCCACGTCACCGCTGCGGTGGTTGCAACCGAAGACCGGCGCTTCTTCGATCATCATGGTCTCGATCCCGCCGGCCTGGTGCGGGCGATATTCGCAAATCTGCGCGCTGGGCGCTTTGCTCAGGGCGGTTCGACGCTGACGCAGCAGCTCGCCAAGAACCTGTTTTTAACCGCCGACCGGACCCTTGCGCGCAAGGTCGAAGAACTGGCGCTGGCGCTATGGCTCGAGCTCAGGCTGTCCAAGCACGATATTTTGGAGCTCTACTTAAATCGCGTTTATTTCGGCGGCGGTGCTTACGGGATCGAAGCCGCAAGTAAGCGGTATTTCGATCGCTCGGCGCGCGAGTTGACCCTCGGCCAAGCGGCGCTGATAGCAGGGCTCCTCAAGGCGCCGTCGAAATATTCGCCAGCCAGCAGTCCCGGCGCAGCGCGTGCACGCTCGCACGTCGTTTTGGCCAAAATGGTCGAAGCTGGCGCCATCAGCAAAGCCGACGAACGCAAAGCCCTGACCGAGCGCATCATCTTTACCGAACCTAAAGCCCAAAAAGATTCCAGCGGAGTCGAGTATGCGGTCGATTTTGTCCTCGAACATTTGCCGCCGCTGATCGGCAGTGGCCATTCAGAGATCGTCGTCGAGACGACTCTCGACGCCGACTTGCAGCGCAAGGCCAATGAAATTGTTTTGAAGGGCTTGAGCCGCCAGGGAGAAAGCCTAGGCGCCAGTCAAGCGGCAGTGGTGGTGCTCGATACCGACGGCGGCATCCGGGCCCTGATCGGCGGGCGCAACTATGCCGACAGCCAGTACAACCGCGCCGTCAAAGCGCGCCGCCAGCCGGGCTCCGCATTCAAGCCGTTTGTTTATCTTGCGGCGCTCGAAGCGGGCTTGACCCCGGATTCGGTCACTTATGATCTGCCGCTCAGCATCGATGGCTGGGCGCCGCGTAACGACAACGGACAATTCATCGGCGAGATTTCATTGCGGAGGGCGCTGGCGCAATCGGTCAACACGGTGGCGGTGCGTCTCAACCAGCAAGTCGGACGCGGCCGCGCCATTGCGGTGGCGCGCCGACTCGGCATTAAATCGGATTTACGCGAAGGCCCCTCGCTGGCGCTTGGCACATCGGAAGTTTCGCTGCTGGAACTGACGGGTGCCTACGGCGTGTTCGGCAACGGCGGCATCGGCATCGAACCCCATGCCATCCGGCGCGTCCGCATGAGTTCGGGCCGCGTCCTGTTCGCGCGCGACATGCCGAAGTCCGACCAGATCGTCGATCCTGTACAGGTTGGCGCCATGAACGACATGCTCAACGCGGCCCTTGTGGCAGGCACGGGTAAGCGCGCGGCCATTGCCAATCATCCCGCCGCCGGCAAAACCGGAACGACGCAAGACTTTCACGACGCCTGGTTCGTTGGCTATACCGGACATTTGACGGCGGGTGTTTGGATTGGCAACGACAACACCAAGCCGATGAACCGCGCCGTCGGCGGCGGATTGCCGGCCGAGATCTGGCGCGAATTGATGACAGCGGCTCATGAGGGCAAGGCGCCGTTAGCGCTTCCGGGCACAACGCGGCAAATGTCGTCCCCGACCGGTGCGCCGGTCGCGTCAGCGCCCTTGCGGGCTCTGCAAACTCAGGATGGCGACATGAATGCCAGCGCGGGCAGTGAAATTCTACCCTGGCTGAAGAGTTTTGGCGTGCCCGTAACAGGGCCGCAGCTATTGCCTTCGAAAGCTCCTGAATACCCGGCAGCCATGGCTAAGCCGCGCGTCACAACGAGCCGGCATATCATCGTGAGACCGCCGCCGCTCTATCCGGCTGAAGCGATCAGCGAAGATTTTATCGCCAAAGTTTTGGAAGAAAGCCCACAGCCGGCAACGGACGGGCAAGTCGCCGAGAGTGCGCCAAAGGCTGAGCGTCCGCGCGGGATGATGTCGCTTGGTGGTTGGTGGTAACGACGCGCAATCTCATCACGCCCGCCTTCCCGGACGCCACGATGTCAGCTGCCGCGTCCGGCTGTCGCGCCGTAACGGTGGAGGTCGAGGCCGTAGACTTGCAGCCAGGCTTTGGCGGCGTCCAAGTCCGTCAAGGCCTTCTTGACGAGAGCCCAGAATTTGGGCCCGTGATTCATCTCGGCCAGATGGGCCACCTCATGAGCCGCGACGTAGTCGAGGATCAGCGGCGGCGCCAAAATTAACCGCCAGGAGAATGACAGCACGCCCGTTGTCGAGCACGAGCCCCAGCGGCTGGTTTGATCTCTGACGGCAATGCGCTTGTAGCGAAGTCCAAGCTTTTTTGTGTGCGCCAAAACTCTCAAGTCGAGATCGCGCTTGGCTTCATCGAACAACCACTGCCGCAATCGCCCTGGCGCCGATGCCAACGAACCCGGCACACGAATTTCTGGTCTCTGTCCCGGCATGGTCGCGACCGAGACGATGCGCGTGTCTTTGGCGGCGGTGAAAACAACCCGGTGCGGCTCGCCGCGCAATGGCATCGCCGCATTGTGCTGGAAAGGAACTGGATCGGGGAGACTATCGAGACGGGCGCGCACCCAATCAATGTGACGGCTGAGAAAAGAGCCCGCTTCATCAAGATCGCACTGCAGAGGAATGGTGACGATGACCGAGCGGCGTGTGCGGCTGACACGCAACGTCAGGCGGCGTGCGCTTGGATGGCGGCGTACTTCGACGCGCGCGTGAATATCTTCCAGTTGAGACGGCTTCTTCGAAGACATAGACCCTTTGGTCTGCCGCATTTCTCGTGACCCCCGGAAATTCATTCTGACGCTATTGAAGTTGTGAAGATTGACGACGTGAAGGCATAGCACTCAAATGCGCCGAATACGCGATCACATGTTTCACGTAGCAAGGTTTGCCTGCCGTCTCCAGAGAGAATGTACCATTGTGTTCGCGTGCAGCTCAACTGTTGCGCGCGGGTCGCAGACGGTGCGACGCCTGCTACGACAAAGATTTGTTCAAAACTGTGACGACTTGATCGACGTCGGTGGTGTGGGGAATGTGCGTGATGAATTTACCGTCTGGGCCCATCAGATAGATGATCGCCGCGTGATCGAATGTATAATCGCCGGGAGATTTTTCGTCGGATATTTTTTGGTAGAAAACGCGGTAAGCCTTGGCAGCTGCTGCGATCTCTTGCGGCGTGCCCGTCAGTCCGACAAGCCGTGGGTGAAAACTTTTGACGTAATCGGCCATCTTCGCAGGGGTGTCGCGTTCGCCGTCGAGCGTGATGAACACGGGCGTGACGTTTTGGCCCTTGGGCCCGAGCTTATCGAGAGCGGCAGAAATGACCTGCAGACCCGACGGGCAAATGTCGGGGCAATGAGTGTATCCAAAGAAAACCAGCATGGGGTGGCCAAGAAAGTCTTGGTCTGTGACGCGTTTGCCCGTCATGTCGGTGAGCGAAAACGGTCCCCCGACGAGGGCTTTGCCAGACACAACGGGTGCTTCCGACGAGGTTGTGGTTTGGGATGGCGGCGAAAAAAACAGAAACGCGGCGAGAGCGCCAGCTAGAAGACCTGACGCAGCAAGTACCAAATTGCGAGCATTCATTGAGGTGTTCCCGGTATGCGAGCCAGCGGTGGGCCCAATGCTAAAGTTTAGCTGGCTAAAAATCATGAATGGCGTCAACCGGCGATAGCTGAGAGTTCACGAAATGATAGCTCAAATCGAGAGCGTGAGCGAATGGGCAGGCGGTCGTAAGCCGTGTTAGCCTCAATCCGGGTCACCAGCGGCCCAGCCACCACGCCGAAAAAAAGTCGCAGCGCCAAACATTCAGCATGGACAATGAACGTGAGTACACGACGCACAACGCACCGCCTTAGAGGTATCGTCAGCGAACGCGACAGCCAACTCCGGCTACAGACCAGCGTGCGATTGCGCTGGCTGGCCGTGCTCGGCCAGCTCATCGCTGTCGGTTTGGTCACAGCCGTATACGGCTTTCCGATGCCGGTTGGAAGCTGCCTCATTTTGATCGCGATGTCGGCGTGGCTCAATGTGTTCTTGTCAATTCGCTTTCCAGCCCGCCACCGGCTTAGCATAACGTTTGCAACATCGCTTTTGGCCTACGACATTTTGCAGCTCGCCGGGCTATTGTTCCTGACTGGCGGCATCCAAAATCCGTTCATGTTTCTAATGGTGGTGCCGGTGACAGTGTCGGCGGGGACGCTGCCGCTGCGCTCGACGCTGCTGCTTGGGCTGATAACCCTGGTGGCCGCAACGATCCTCGTGACCCAGCATTTTGAGTTGCCGTGGTTTGAAGGCGGCCGCTTGGATTTGCCGCGCGATTACAAGATCGGGATGTTGGCGGCATTGGTTGCGACGACGATTTTTATGGCTTTCTATGCTTGGCGCATCAGCAAGGAATCCCGGCAGATGTCGGCGGCGTTAGCCGCGACGGATATGGTACTGGCGAGTGAACAGCGCCTGCACGCCCTTGATGGCCTCGCCGCCGCCGCCGCGCACGAACTTGGTACGCCGCTATCGACGATCGTTCTGGTGGCGAAGGAATTGCAGCGCGATCTTGGCGGCGGCAGCCGCTATGACGAAGACCTCGAACTGCTGCGCAGTCAGGCGCTGCGGTGCCGGGAAATTTTGCAAAAATTGACGCGCAGCCCCGATGAGCAGGATCCGATGCACACGACAGTGTCGATCCGCGAGATCCTGGACGAATCCAGCGCCGCGCACCGGATGAGTGGGAAACGCATTGTCATTGGTGCGGGTCCCGTCCTCGGCGCCGACGGCAAAGGCCGCGATGAGCCCGTTGGCGAGCGCCGCCCTGGTGTCATCTACGGCTTCGGCAATATCATCGAGAACGCCGTCGATTTTGCCGCCTCCGCCGTTGAAATCGACGCCAAGTGGAGCGGCGCGGAAGTCGCGGTCACGATTTCCGATGACGGCCCCGGTTTTCCGCCTGAGCTGATGGACGCAATCGGAGAACCTTATATTTCCAGCCGTCGTTTCGATACCAAACGAGAAGCTGACCACAGCGGGCTCGGCCTTGGGATTTTCATTGCCAAAACCTTGCTTGAACGGTCCGGCGCGACCGTCACCTATTCCAATCGCCTCGAGCCTCTGACCGGGGCAATCATCCGTGTGAGCTGGCCACGATCGGCTTTCGAGGCGCGCTACAACCAAACGGCAGCGCTTGAATTGCCTAATGCCGGAATTCCTGCTGTTTGAAGTCCGGATTCGTATGAAAGTAACCCTGAATGCCGATTTTCTGTGCAACAAAGGGTTGCACACCGTTGAGCTGCGTAGAATTATGCTTGCCGACCCGAAAACACAGGGGCGCCAAGCGCCCCGGAGGACCCAGTGACCACCGAAGATCTCTCATTCAGACAAGACGAACTTCCCGCCGACCGTTCCCTCATCATCGTCGACGATGACAGAGCGTTTCTGCAGCGCTTGGCGCGGGCCATGGAATTGCGCGGTTTTGAAGTGCGCAGCGGCCACTCGGTCGCGGAAGGCTTGGACCTTATCCGGCAAAAGGCTCCGGCTTTCGCGGTTGTCGATATGCGCCTCGAGGACGGCACCGGTCTCGACGTTATCGCCGAGTTGTCGCGCGCCAGATCCGACGCCCGCGCTATTGTTCTTACCGGCTACGGCAACATTGCGACCGCTGTCAGCGCGGTCAAGCTTGGCGCCGTCGATTATTTGGCTAAGCCCGCCGACGCCGACGATGTCACGGACGCCCTGCTCGCGGCGACCGATGAAAAGGCCCCACCGCCCGAAAATCCGATGTCCGCGGACCGGGTGCGCTGGGAACACATTCAGCGCGTTTATGAGCTCTGCAATCGTAATGTTTCGGAGACCGCGCGCCGCCTCAACATGCATCGCCGCACCCTGCAACGAATTCTCGCCAAGCGCGCGCCGAAGTAAGCCATCGGACCGTTCTTACATGTCTTGTGGATCCAGCAGGGTTTGCAAACGTAGCGCTGCGACGCGCGCGAATTGCAACATCACCGCCTTTCGCCGCGCTCCGCTCAAGCGAAACTCCGGCGCGTCTTTGATAATTTCACCGCCGAAGCGATCGGCTAAAATCAGTCCGGTATCGGCCGGCAGAATCTCGGTTGGAAACTCAGGGGCGACGGCAAAGAACAGCCGGTCGCAATAGTCGCGATACTCCGGCCATTTCTGATCGGTGCGGAAATCCGAAATGCTCGATTTGATTTCAACGATCCAAAGCTGACCGTCGAGGCCAACGCCGCAGACATCGGCGCGGCGGCCGTTTGCTAAGCAAAACTCGGAAATTGTTTCAACACCATGGCAGGCGAGCAAGCGCTGGACCCCGCGCCGGATGTCGGCCGCGGCGGCGAAACCGCTGCGTTCGGTAAGGGTTGTCATATCTTTGTTGTTGGCCCGGGGCGGGTTGGTCATGCTGCCGCCATTATGGCGTTGAGATGTTCGAGTTCAAGTCGCTTGCGGGGGCGATGCGGTTTGTTTCCATTGGGTTCAGGCAACTTAACGCGGCGGGGCTCGCGATAGATGTACTTTTGGCGCGCCAAAAAGGAACGGGCACTTTCGCAGGAGGCGTCGGCCCCGGCGGACGCAACGATTGCCGATAGCGAAACGATCCCGGACGATGCTGAATCCAAGGTCGTAACGATCGCGCCAGCACGTCTGGCCGATCGTCTGGCGCAAGCCGGCGCTAGCAATGAGAATGGCATAATTGACGCGGAGATCGTCGCGCCGGCGGCAGCGAAGCCCCTCGATGTCTTGATCCGGGCCGCGGCACAACTACCCGGTCAGAAAGCCGCCATCGATGCGCTGCGCGAGGCGCTGGCCAATCACCGGCCCGGCTTCAACATTTTGGTTCTGGGTGCCAGCGGAACGGGACGGCGATCCGCGGTCCGCCATCTCATCGACATGCAGACCGAGGATACGCCCAGCCACAAAGACTGGTTGTACTTTATCGACGACAGCATGACGGGAAGCTTGCAGCCGTGTGCGATTCCCAACGGCGAAGCTCCCGCCTTTGCGCGGGCCTGCGATCAGGCTTTGGCCAAATCGGCGACAGCCTTGGACCGGCTGCTTGCGAGCGATGACTACGCCATCGGGCTGCAAGTTCTGGACGAAGAATTCAAGCAAGCGAGCGACAAGGCCTTTGATGTTTTGAAGCGGCGGGCCGAAGCGCAGAATATCGCCTTGGTCAAAACGCCGGAAGGCTACGTGCTGGCGCCGATGCACGACGGACGAGTCGTCAAGTCGGATGTCTTCCGGGCGCTGCCGGAAGCGCTGCAGCGCGATGTCGAAGATAAAATTTCAAGCCTCGAATCCGAACTCAAATCGCTCATTTCCGAGGTGCCCGGCCGGGAAGCCGGGTATGGCGAAAAGCTGGCCCTGCTCAATCGCGAAGTGGCAAGCCGGGCTCTTTATCCGCATTTAAACGCTATCAGAGCGGAATACGCTGGATCAGATGACGCCGAAGAGGCGCTTGAGCTGCTTGAGACACGTGTCCTCGCCAGCGCCGCCGTTTCACGCGGCGCGCGCGCAGGCAAAGGCGCGATGTTCTCGGGTCATTTCGTGCCCTTACGCGCCGGCAGCCCCGATCATGCCCCAGTTGTGTTTGCCCGCGACGTCACCCCTGTCGATTTCACCGGCGTTATGGGTCATGACGCCAGCGGCCGCTTGTCGGTGAAGCCAGGACATCTGCTCCGCGCTAACGGCGGATATCTGATTGTCGAGGCATGGCGATTGGCGTCGGCAGCGGGCGCTTGGGAAACCCTTAGCGCCGCAATCGACAGTGGCCGCGTCGCCCCTCAGGCAGCAACGGGACTGGTGGTTGATGCCGAGCCGGTGCCGTTGTCGCTCAAGTTGGTCGTGATTGCCGATGACGGCTCGTGGACCCGCCTCAAAGCCATCGATCCGGGCATTGAACGGTTTTTCCCGTCGCGTATTCGCTTCGCCACCGATGCGGCAAAATCGGACGTCGACGAAGCGGCATTTGGCAAACTCGCGAATATAATCGCGGAATCCCAGGCGTTGCTGCCGCTCGACAAAGCCGCGACAACGGCTCTCTATGAGGACGCCTGCCGCCGCAGCGGATCGTCGTCGCGGATCTCGCTCGATCTGGTCGCTTTAAGCCCGTCGCTGGCGCTGGCGGGTGACAAAGCCGCAAGGGCTGGCGCCGGTATCGTTCGCCGTGCCGATATCGACGACGCCCTCAGCTTGACCCGGAGCCGATCGAAATGATGGCGCACGTCGCTGAAGCGTCCGAAGACAGCGGCCGGGTGCTGTTTTGGCTCGATCCAAATTTAAGGGCGGAGCTAGCCGCCATTGATGGCGCGAGCCGGCTGGCAGCGGCCTTTGGTTCTGAAATCGAAACTTTGGTCGTCAACGACGGGGCGCTGCCGCGCGCTTTGGATTTGCCGGTGTCGCGCGTCATCGATGGCGTTAGCGGCAACGGCGATCAGTTGTCGGATCAGGACACGGCCCGTGTTCTGGATCTCATCGGAGAGCGCCAGCGCCGCGATATCGAGACCTACGCCGGCAAATTCGGCGTGCCGTGTCATCACACCATCACGGCCGGGGAAGCCATCGATCAATTGACGGGCATGTGTCTGATGAGCGGTCCCTGGAACGTGATCGCGCTAGCGCACGCCCCGACGGCTGCGACGGCGGCGACAATCAGCGCCATCATGGCCAATGTCAGCGGCGCCACTGCCGTGGTCGTGGCGGCCCGAACCGCATTGCGATCGCTTGGTCCGGTGGCGGTGGTCGCGGAAGATTGCGAGCGGCTGCCGTCGATGCTGCGTGCCGCCATGCGGCTGAAACAGCCCGGCGCGCGGGTGCATGTATTCCTGGCCGCGGATACGTTCGCAAATTTGCGCGAACTTGAAGCGCAGACCAGAATTCTCACGTCTGAAAGAGACGATCTTGTCTTCGAAACCTCGGGACCGACCTTTGCACTCGAAGGCACGTTTGACGAGCGCTTACGCAGTCTCGCCCCAAGTTACGTCATCGCACGTTTTGGCGGCAACCTGCTGCCGAGCGCAAAATCACTACCCCGAACCGTTTCTCTGGCCGGTGCGCCGTTCCTGCTGGTACGGTGATGAGCGAGGCCATCATTCGGCCTAGCGCAACTGACCCAGCATCTGTTGAACCTCGGGCGGTAAGTCGACGCCTTGGCGTTCGAGTTCCTGCAAGATCTCGCGGGCCTGGGCTTCGGCCTGGCGCAACTCGGCCTCACTCGGCTCATGATCGAGATTGAATTTCTTTTGGATCTCCGTAAGCGCTGCACCGGCCCCACGTTGACGGGTTAGGCGGGGATTTTGGCGTGGGCCCAGGGCATGAGGGCGTCGATCTGTGAGGCGGACCAGCGGTTGACGAGTTTGGTCAGGGTGTCAACGAGCCAGGCGTGGGGGTTC
>JANLYX010000093.1:0-18804 GCA_031365865.1 Hyphomicrobium sp.
GAACCCCCACGCCTGGCTCGTTGACACCCTGACCAAACTCGTCAACCGCTGGTCCGCCTCACAGATCGACGCCCTCATGCCCTGGGCCCACGCCAAAATCCCCGCCTAACCCGTCAACGTGGGGCCGGTGCAGCGCTTACCCCAGACAAGCGTCCGCACCACGAAAGGCGAAGTCCGCTAGAACTCTCCGCGCATGCCTCACCGCTCTTTGCACCGAAGCTTGGCTGGGTTCCCGCCGCTCTTCTCACGCACTTCGCGCGCGAGCGCGGGAATGACGCTGTGAAACGAATAGGCGATGCTCCACCGCTGCGGCGATGAAAGACGCGAACAGCGGATGTGGCTCAAACGGCCGCGATTTTAATTCCGGGTGATGTTGTGCGGACCCTTCTCCCTTTGGGGAGAAGGTGGTCCGGGGCTGTGCGTGCTGCAGTTATATGAGGCTACGTGTTATTTTCCCTTTAGCAGTCGAATTCGTGCATCTAAATTATCGTCATCCCATGGGCACTTGATCTCTTTTACTTCGCTCTTGGAAAACATGTAAGTGGCCCCGGCTAAACGGACCAGATGACTGTCGGCTACACTGCGCATGTAAACGACCCGCAACTCTCTATTGTTAGCAAGGGTAAAGATACAGACGCGCCCAGCGGCTACCCCGTACTGCTGCCCAATCGAAATTGCCGAAACACCCCACATCAACGCCAAAAGAAGGCACGTGGACAAAGTGAAATCCTCGTCTGACTCCCATGAAGACACCACAAGCGCCGTCAATCCTAGTGTAGTGATTAGATCAATGCAGAACCAAAAAATTCCAAAGAATGGCATGTGCTGCTTAGCGACAGCTATGAAACAAACTATCACGACGCACCAATACCAAGTCGGCATTCTCCCGAAAGCCCAGTGCAATCGCTCCGAGCCGAAGAGACGCTCCAATATTCGACCGATCCATTTTGCCGCCGCAACTATTAAGTATCCGAACCCTAAGATCGGTCCCGCCAGAACCATCAAAGACAAAGCCCATTCATTTGCACTGATTGTCGAAATAAACTCGATGCCCAACGACCGGAAGTATCCCACTTGCAAGAGGGACCCGATGTAGATCAGCCCAGCGGTGATCAAGAACGGGGGTGGCAGATTAGACAGCCAATTGTTCATGACAATGCCTCTGCCCAAGGAATCCGAATCTATGTGCCCTAAACCAACCTGCTCTGCTCCACCGCCGCGGCGATGAAACTTGCGAACAGCGGATGCGGTTCAAACGGCCGCGATTTCAGTTCCGGGTGATATTGCACGCCGATGAACCACGGGTGGTCGGGATATTCGACGGTCTCGGGCAGCAGGCCATCGGGCGACAGGCCGGCGAACCTCAAGCCACACGCCTCCAGCCGCTCGCGATAACGCGTGTTGACCTCGTAGCGATGGCGGTGGCGCTCGGAGATGTGCGTGTCGCCATAGACGCCGGCGATGCGGCTGCCTTCCGCCAGCGACGCCGCGAACGCGCCAAGCCGCATGGTGCCGCCAAGATCGCCGCCGGCGCGCCGTTGTTCCAACTCGTTGCCGCGCATCCACTCCGTCATCATGCCGACCACGGGTTCGGCCGACGGCCCAAATTCGGTAGAACTAGCGCCCTTTATTCCAGCCAGATTGCGCGCCGCTTCCAAGCACGCCATCTGCATGCCAAAGCAAATGCCGAAGTAGGGCACCTTGCGTTCGCGCGCGAATTTGGCGGCGAGGATCTTGCCTTCCGCGCCGCGTTCGCCAAAGCCGCCTGGTACCAGAATGCCGTTGACGCCTTCAAGATAGGGCGCTGAATCCTCGCGTTCGAAAACTTCAGACTCGATCCAATCGAGCTTGACCTTGACGCGGTTGGCGATCCCGCCATGCACCAACGCTTCAATCAGCGATTTGTACGCGTCCTTGAGGCCGGTATATTTGCCAACGATCGCAATCGTCACCGCGCCTTCGGGCTGGGCGATGTTGTGAGAGATGGTTTCCCAGCGCGTCAGATCTGGCTTAGGCGCGCCCGTGATGCCAAACGCCGCCAAGACCTCGCGGTCGATGCCTTCGCGGTGATAGGCAAGCGGCACGTCGTAAATCGACGCCACGTCGAGGGCCTGGATGACCGCCTCTGGCCGGACATTACAAAACAGCGCGATCTTCTTGCGCTCGCCCAAGGGGATCTCGCGATCAGACCGGCACAGCAGAATGTCGGGCTGAATGCCGATCGATCTGAGTTCCTTGACCGAGTGCTGCGTCGGTTTGGTCTTGAGTTCGCCGGCCGAGGGGATGTAGGGCATCAGCGTCAAATGAATGTAGACGGATGCGCCGCGCGGCAGATCGTTGCCGAGCTGGCGGATGGCTTCGAAAAACGGCAGGCCCTCGATGTCGCCAACCGTGCCGCCGATTTCAGTCAGCACGAAATCAACGTCCTCGTTGCCGCTCAGCACGAATTGTTTGATGGCGTCGGTGACATGCGGGATGACCTGAACGGTGCCGCCGAGATAATCGCCGCGCCGCTCTTTGGTGAGGATCTCCTGATAAATCCGCCCCGTGGTGATGTTGTCGGATTTTTTGGCGGGAACGCCGGTGAAGCGTTCGTAGTGGCCAAGATCGAGGTCGGTCTCCGCCCCGTCGTCGGTGACGAAGACTTCGCCGTGCTGATACGGGCTCATGGTGCCCGGATCGACGTTGAGATAGGGGTCGAGCTTTTTCAAGCGGACCGAATACCCGCGCGCTTGCAGAAGCGCGCCGAGCGCGGCGGATGCGAGGCCCTTGCCAAGTGAGGAGACCACGCCGCCGGTGATGAAGATGTACCGTTGCATGGGACTTGGGTGTCGCACGGCCGCTGTGAGATTCGAAAGCGGCAAATTGGCATCATCCACGGCGCTTTAGCCGTGCACGCTCAAGTTGACGATCGAACCAGGTAAAATTACTGGCCGCCGGGTACTTGACCCGGCGCCGGGCCGGGCGCCGTGGGCGGCTGAATCTTGTCCAGAATGCCGCCGCCCGTTGGGGCTGCTGGCGCTTCGCCGGGCGTTGCAGGGCCACTGGCAGCCGGAGTGTCTGCGGGCTTCGTCGCATCGAACACGGAGCCAGCGGGCGCGGAATGGCGGGCCAGAATGCTCAACAGAATGCTGGTGGTGAAAAACGCCGCCGCCAGCATGGCCGTCACCCGCGTCAGCAGGTTGGCGGTGCCCCGTCCCGTCAAAAATCCACCCGAGCCGCCGCCGATGCCAAGAGCGCCGCCCTCGGATTTCTGCAACAGAACCACGCCAACAAGCGCGGCGGCGATCATGATGTGGATGACGAGAAGCGCAGTGGCCATTGCGTGCGGGCCTTTCGAAGGCTGAGAGGTATCGCGATATGTAGGTTTGAAGCGGCTTCTACACCAGGGCTCGGGTCTGCACTAGTCCCTGATTGACGCTGTTACGGAGTTTTGAGGTCCGGCCCCGTACCTTGGCGAGGCTCGTCCAGGGTTGTTCCGGTTCCGGGCGGCGGGGCGTAGGCGTCTTTGGCCTTAGGTTTTGGCGCCGGTTTGACGCGCTGGTGGGTTTTGGGAGCCGTGACAGGTGCGGCGGCGGCGGAGTCTGATCCCGCCGGGGTCGCCGCCTCCGGGACGTCCGGCGCCGTCGGGTCGGCATCGGGATTGAGTTCGATTTTCTGGGCCGCGTCCGCTGCCGCTTTGGCGTCTAGCGTCAGGATGGCCTCGCGGCAGCCGAATTTCAATTGCTCGTCGAGGAGGATAAAGTGCTCGACCTCGCGCAAGCGGTCGGCGCTTAAATTGGCCTTGCCCCAGTCGGCGCCTTTCTCGAAATCGCCGAGAATTCCAGATTGAGCGAAGGTGACTTTCTCAGCCCGCAGTTGGTCGCAGGTTTCTTTATCGAGCTTGGCCGCCGCGTACGCCGGGGCGGACCAGGCCAGCACGCTCAAAACAAACACATAGCGCTTTATCACGTCGAACTCACCCATCGTCAGCTTTCGTAGGCTCGGATAATGGCAACAAAATCGCTGGCTTTCAGACTGGCGCCACCGACCAAAGCGCCGTTGACGTTGGCGACCGACATCAACGCCTTGGCGTTATCGGGTTTTACCGAACCACCATAAAGAATGCGTATCTGGTGGCCACTGTCGCCAAATCTTTGGACGAGATCGTGACGAATAGCGGCGTGCACCTTGGCAACGTCGGCGGGCGTCGCGGTCAAACCGGTGCCGATGGCCCACACCGGTTCATAAGCAATGACGGTATTTGCGGGCGTGGCCTGATCGGGGACAGAGCCCTTGAGCTGACGGGCGACCACCTGAAGCGTCAGTCCGGCTTGGCGTTCTCCCGCCGTCTCGCCAATACAGATTATTGCCATGAGCGCGGCGCGATGCGCGGCAGTCGCCTTCTCGCGCACGAGTCTATCGGTCTCGCCATGATCGCTGCGACGTTCCGAATGGCCAACGATGACGGCGCTCGCGCCAGCGTCGCGCAGCATTTCAGCCGAGATGTCGCCGGTATGGGCGCCCGAGGTTTTAACATGGCAATCTTGGCCGGCGAACGCCACCCTGCCGCCGCGCGCGGCCTCCGACATGACCATCAACAGGCTGGCGGGAGGCGCCACCATGACATCGGCCTGGACTTTGACGAGCGGCCCGCTAAGCGCCTCTTTGAGAGCCATAATCTCGGGCAAAGCGGTCTTCAGGCCGTTCATTTTCCAATTTCCGGCGACCAGAGGCCGGGGCGCTGGCCCACCATCAGACATGGAAATCACCCTCTGCCATGGATTTTCACTTAGCCTCCGTTAGCCTCGTTGCCGCAAAGGCAAGATTTACGCGCCCGGACGTGCCGGGCAACCCTTGCATTCGCGACCGGGTTTGCTTCATATCATGCCTGATTGTTCCGTCACGCGCGGGATAAAAGACCATTTCGAACGCGGCGCTCGCGCCCGCCCTCATTTCACGAGGGCCTGGGTTGCGCCTAAAACAACGGGATACGATCCTCCATGCTCGAGGCACTACGACGCGGCGCCCAAACCTGGGTCGCCAAGCTGCTCTTCGGAATTCTGGTCGCGAGCTTCGCCGTATGGGGTATCGGCGGCGTCTTCAAGAACTACGGCCGAGGTTCGATTGCAAAAATCGGCGCGACCGACATTTCAGCCGACGAATTCCAGCGCGCCTTTCAGAACGAGATCGACAAGTTTTCACGCGATGCCAAAAAGCGTATCACCCCCGACCAGGCGCGGGCCCTTGGCCTCGATAGGCGCGTTCTCCGGCAGATGATCGGCGGCGCCGCAATCGAGTCTCATGCCAAGAACCTTGGCCTCGCGATCTCCGACAAGACGCTCGTTGACGGCATCGCCAATGATCCCGACTTCAAGGGCCCAGACGGTAAATTCACCAAGCAAGGCTTCGACGAATTGCTGCGCCGGATCGGCATGTCCGAGCAGGGCTTTCTGCAACTACGCCGCAAGGACGAATTGCGCGCGCAGATGCTCGGCGCCCTCGTCAAAGGCCTGAGTGTTCCAGCGCCGCTGCTCGAAATCATGCACGCCTACAATCAGGAAAAGCGCGTCGTCGAGTGGGTCACGATCGACGCCGATAAGGCCGTGACCGTCGCCGATCCGGACGAAGCCAAGCTCAAAGACCTCTATGAAGCCGGCAAGGCCAAATACATGACGCCGGAATACCGCAAGTTCGCTGTGCTGCAATTGACGCTTAGCTCTCTGAAGAGCCAGACCGAGGTCAAAGACGACGAAATCGCCAAGGCCTACGAAGACAGCAAGGAAAGTTACAACACGCCCGAGCAGCGCCGCATCCAGCAGATTGCGTTCAAGGATAAGGCGATGGCCGAATCGGCCAAGAAAGCTCTTGATGACGGCTCCAAGTCGTTCGGCGATGTCGCCAAGGAAGCCGGCGCCAAGGACACCGATGTCGATCTTGGTCTCGTCAACAAGAAAGCCTTGATCGATCAGAAAATCGCCGACGTGGCGTTCGCGTTGGCGAAAGACAAGTTCTCCGACGTCGTGCAGGGCCGGTTTGCGACGGTGCTGTTGCGCGTCACCCAGATCGAGCCCGGCGTCACCCGCACACTCAACGACGTCAAGGATCAGGTCAAGGACAAGATCGCGGCTGAAAAGGCCCGAACCGGCTTGTCGAAAAAACGCGACGAGGTCGACGATCTGCGCAATGCCGGCAAAACGCTCAAAGAAATCGCCGATACTCTAAAATTGCCATTCGCTGAAGTGGCTGCCGCCGATCACCAGGGCCTGTCACCGGAGGGCCAGCCGGTGCTTGAGACGCCTGATCTACCAAAGATCGTCTCCCAAGCCTTTGCGCCGGATCAGGGCGGCGACCAGGAAGGCATCGAGCTGGCCGACGGTGGATCGGCCTGGGTCAACCGGCTCGCCATCGAAGCTCCCAAACAGCGCCCGCTCGAAGAGGTCAAAGAGCAGGTCAAGGCGGCGTTTCTGACGTCCGAGCGCAGCCGCCTTGTCTCCGAGCTTGCGACGAAACTTGCCGAGCGCGTCAATGGCGGCGAAGCCATGGCGGCCATTGAAGCCGCAGCCTTCGGCAAGGCCGAGAAGACCGATCCGATCACCCGCTCAAGGATCCCGCAAGGTCTTGGCGAAGCTGCGGTCGCTCAGGCTTTCGTACTCCAAAAGGGCCGCGCGGGTTCAGCGGAATCCGCTAACCGCAGTTCGCGCACCATTGTCCGGGTCGCCGAAGTTACGCCAGCCGTCCCCGCCACCAAGGAGCAGCTCGATAAACTGGCCAGGGACGCCGAAGGCGAACTCGCCAATCAACAGCTGATCGAATACACGACCGCCCTTCAGGATCGCCTCGGCCTGCACATGAACGAAGACGAAATGAAACGGGCGCTTGGCGGCGGCACCGCCGATCAGTGACAATCGAGACCACGCGACGGGAGTGACGCTGAGCCGTGAGCGGTCCTGACAAAACCAAAGCTGGCACAGCTCAAGCGGCCATCAAGCCGCTTGAGCCGCCGGCCGACAATATCTTTCCGGCGTTCAAGACTTTTGAAGCGCTCTATGGCGCGGGCAAGCCGCAAGTTGCGTGGACCCGGCTTGTTGCCGATCTCGAGACGCCGGTGTCGGCGTATCTGAAAATCGCCAACGGCCAGGCTATGAGCTTCCTGTTGGAATCTGTCGAGGGTGGCGCCACGCGCGGGCGATATTCCATCATCGGTCTCGCGCCGGATCTTATTTGGCAAGCTTACGGCAACAAGGCCGGGATCAATCGCCAGCCCCTGCAAGACCTAAAGGCCTTCGAGCCCGATAGCCATCCGACCCTTGCGTCGCTCCGAGCGCTGCTGGCGGAAAGCACCATCGATCTGCCCGAGGGCTTACCGCCGATGTCAGCCGGCATTTTCGGTTACATGGGCTACGACACCATTCGCCTGATCGAAGACGTGCCCGAAATGGGCCCCGACGCCCTTGGCGTGCCGGATGCAATCCTGATCCGCCCAACGCTGATTTTCATTTTCGATAGCGTCAAGGACGAGATCACCGTCGTGACGCCGGTCAGGCCGGACTCCAAGTCCTCGGCCCAGCAGGCTTATGACGCGGCCCAGGCCCGCCTTGCCCACGCCGTCGCCCAACTCGATGCGCCATTGCCGCATAGTGCCCGCGCGCAGCTCGACACCTTGGCATTGCCCGAGCCCAAATCCAACACGACGGAAGCTGAATATCTCGGCATGGTCGCCAAAGCCAAGGCGTACATCAAGGCCGGCGATATTTTTCAGGTCGTGCTCTCGCAGCGTTTTTCGGCGCCCTTCGCCTTGCCGTCATTCGCGCTCTACCGGGCCTTGCGGCGCTTGAACCCGTCGCCGTTTTTGTTTCACCTTGATTTTGGTGGCTTCTCGCTGGTTGGATCGAGCCCTGAAATTCTGGTGCGGGTGCGCGACGGCGAAGTCACCATCCGCCCGATCGCCGGAACGACGCGGCGCGGCGCGACGGAGGCCGAGGATAAGGCGCTCGGTGAAGCCTTGCTGGCCGATCCCAAGGAGCGCGCCGAACACTTGATGCTGCTTGACCTCGGCCGCAACGACGTCGGCCGCGTCACCACCACAAGTTCCGTCAAGGTCACCGCCCAATTCGTGGTCGAGCGCTACAGCCACGTCATGCACATCGTCTCGAATGTCATCGGCCAGCTGGACGAAAAAAATCACGATGCCATCGACGCGCTGATGGCGGGCTTTCCGGCCGGCACGGTTTCTGGCGCGCCGAAAGTACGGGCCATGGAAATCATCGCCGAATTAGAAAAGGCAAAACGCGGACCCTATGCCGGTTGCGTTGGATATTTTTCAGCGGGCGGCGAGATGGATACCTGCATCGTGTTGCGCACCGCCATCGTCAAGGACGGCATGCTGCATGTTCAAGCAGGCGCCGGCGTCGTGCACGATTCCATTCCTGAAAACGAACAGCAGGAATGCATCAACAAAGCCAAGGCGATTGTGCGTGCGGCGCAAGAAGCCGTGCGCTTTGCGGCGAAGACCGTGACGAGTGGCGGTAACGGCAACAAGGGGCCGTTTGGGTGACCGACTGCCTGCCCCTCAAAATCCAAAAAATGCGTTTGAAATCAACGTCACGAAGATGTGACTTTAGCTTCAGGTATAATTCCGTCGTGAGGCCACTACGATTTCGGCGAGGAGGGAAGTATGCCTTCAGTCCAACATTCCCGCGAACTTCAGAAACTGAACCGACTGACGAACACACAACTAAAAGCACTAGCCGAAATGCACGCGGACGACCCTAAATTTTTATGCGCGATCTTCGAGATTCTCAAGCCGCGCACCCGACCAACTGCGGATCTAGCAAGGCACCGCGTGCGGACGCTTCTGGATCAAGACGAAGCGACCCTGCATGCCGCCGACGGCTGGTTCGAAGTTTGGTTTAAGACACACACAAAACTGGGACTGGCGCTTGCCGGATTATTAGCGGCAGGAGTTGGACAGGCTGCAGGTGGTCAAATCTGGAATGTCATTTGGTCATGGCTAAAACTCACCGTTCTCGGACAAGCCGACTAACCATCGAAGGATAGATGGCCAATGAAAAAACCGGCCCATCCTGGCCGCCTCATCAAGACCGAGCTGGATGACATGGGCCTCTCCGTCGCGGCGGCCGCCGAAGGTCTCGGCGTCACGCGCCAGCAGCTCTGCAATGTCATCAACGGCAAGAGCGCCGTGACTCCAGAAATGGCATTGCGGATCGAGAAGGGCATCGGCAGCACAGCCGATACGTGGCTTCGCATGCAAACTGCCTTCGACCTTGCCGAAGTTCGCCAGCGCCGTACAACTATCGAAGTCAAAAAGCTCACGCCGAAGGTCGCGTGAGTACGCGTTGGCGGCGCTAGATAAACGCTGCCATCACTCACCCGCCACGGGCACGTCGACATAGTCGACTTGGCTAGACGGCTGCGGAACAGCAACGCCGTCCTCCTTCATGCCGTCGATGTGCAACTGGATAGCTTCGCGCAAGAGCTGTTCCGTCGCCTTGGCCGTTGCACCAGTCGCGACGCAGCCCGGCAAATCGGGGACGTAGCCCGAATAGTTGTTGGTAGCTTTCTCGATCACGATTGCGTAGCGCATGGTGACGTTACCTTTTTAGAGCGGCTTGCTTCAAAATACTGTTCAACGTGCCCGGCGCAATATCATCACCCTCATGTCCCGCGACCGTAACACGACCTGACTTCAAAGGATGCTTGAACTGCCTGTGGCTGCCCCGTGAGGTGACAACGAGCCAGCCATCTTGGTGCAGCAATTTGAGCACGTCTCTCACCTTCATAGTATTACGCTATCACACCTTCACCGCCCGGCCACTCGGGATGGTCTTCTTAGGTTTCCAGCGCTTGGCCCAGGCCCGCTTCCACGGGTTCCAACGCGGCCGCCACGCTAGGCTGACGATGCTGTGCCAGATCGTAAAGAGCATGAACCATCCCAAGACCCTGACCGGTAAGACTCCAAACGCAAATGTCAAACGCCGCGCCCGCTCCCACGCCACGCCGCCGTATTTCATCGAGCGGGCTTTGACCCAGCCGCGCACACGCTCCTGCCCCAACACATTTTCCGCGATGCGCAGCGCCAAAAACGCGACGATCACCAGCGGCAGGAAAAACCATAGAAACATCCAGAACAGCGTGCTCAAGATCCAATAGAGGACCGACAGCAACGTTCCAAAAATCCAAACAATCACCGACCACAGGGTCGCCATATCTTGTCCTTGCTGGACGCTCGCGCCCTTGACGTCCCAAACGGCTTACTCTGAGGCCGGCCTTGATGTAAACAGGTGCCAACTGTTGATGTTTGGCCCATGACGTGACCCATGCTAACGCTTGCCCTTCTCCGCCACGCCAAATCGAGCTGGGACCAATCCGGCCTCAGCGATTTCGACCGGCCATTGAACGAGCGCGGTCAAAAGGCAGCGCCGGAAATGGGCGACGTTCTGCGCGGCCTGAAGTTTGAGCCTGACGTCGTCCTATGTTCGCCCTCGATCCGCACCCGCCAAACCCTCGATCTCGTCTTGCCGCGGCTCAAGTGTGCAAAGCCAGTTATTTTATACGACGAGGATTTGTATCACGTGAGCGCCAGTGGGTTGCTGGAGCAAATCCGGCATCTCGACGGCCGCTACCGCGCCGCGCTGGTCGTTGGTCACAATCCGGGCCTGCATGCCTTTGCATTGCAGCTGGCCGGTCAAGGCGCAACCGATGATTTGACCCAACTGACTTACAAATTTCCAACCGCGGCGCTGGCGATAATCTCATTCACTGGTCCGGCCTGGACCGATATTGCGCCGGGCAAGGGCTGGCTCGAAGCCTTCGCCGTTCCGGAACGTTAGCTCAACTCAAATCATGCTGGCGGCGAGATTGATCGTCAGCGCCAGCACCATCGTATTGAAGAAGAACGACACGATGGCGTGAAGGGTAACCAGGCGCCTTAGGCTTTTGGAGCGGATGGCGACGTCCGACGTCTGCGACGTCGCCCCAATCGACGTCGAGAAGTACAGAAAATCCCAATAATCGGGATGATCGTCTTTGGGAAACTCGAGCCCGCCAGCCTGACCTTCAGTGAAATTGCGAGGGGCATAGTGTTCGTGGGCATAATGCAGCGTGAACACCACTTGCATGACCGACCACGAAATCAGGATCGTCGACGCGGCGAGTAAAACATAGAGAAGCTTGCCAAGCTGACTGGCTGTCTTGGCCTCGCTCAACAGCCCGACGATGGCCAGGATACTCGAGGCAACTGCGAGCAGGATCAGCACAAGGATGACGGTGCCGCTGTCGTCTTGAAGTGCGGCCCGCGTCTTGATCCGATCGGAGTGGCATCGGCTCATCAGATTGAAAGCTAGAGCCAAATACGTCAGGCCGCCGATGCACCAAGCTGTTGCATCTCGCACGGCGCCGGAGAACGCCGCCGGCAAAAGCAGGAGCGCGGCCAATCCCGCAAACGCTCCAAAGTACACCCTCGGGCGAATGACGATCGATCGCCAAACCGACTTTGGATGATACCAGCGCGCGCGGAGCGCCTTAGCTTGTTCTTGCATGGCCGCCTATTTTCCTGGCTGATCTTGAGCCTTGTCCGGGACCGTGTCCTGCACTTTGTCTTGGCGCTTGACCAGTTTGCCCCAGGAGCTGTCGTAACCGTGCACGAGGTCGGTTGGGCCTCTGCCATCGACGAGCGGACGATTCTCGCCATGCCAGTAAAAGATTCCACCTTTGAGATTGACGACGTTGCTCACGCCCGCAACCTTCAACCCCGGCGTCACGCGCTGCGCCAGTTTTGAGCTGCGCACGCCGACGGAACAATAGAAAACCGCTGCTTTGCCCTTGGTGGCGCCGGCGTAACGGCTCAAGAATGCAGCCGCCGTCAATCCTGGATCGACGTTAATGGCGCCTTCGAGATGACTGACGGCATATTCTTCAGGTGTGCGGACGTCGAAAACGACAGCAGAGCCGTCCCGCATCAGCTTTGCCACGTCATCACCAGGAAAATGCGCGATATCCGGCCAGTGCTTTTGGACATCCGCGATCGTCGCATCCAACGGCGAGATGGTATCGGTGTAGGCTGGCACAGCATAGGCGGTCAGCAGCGCCAGACCGGCTGCGGCAACACGACTGAACTGCCGGCGATGTAGCGGGGTTCTGGTCATGACCGTTCTCCTCTAAGCGGAAGTTACGCCGGGGTATTCCTGGGTGTTACACGGTTTTTGCGCATCTGCCCACCGCAGTGCTATACGGGCGGTTGAAATGTAAAAGGAATCACGCGACGTGACGGACGAGACGCAACCCGAGAGCGGTCAGGCTACGGAACCTGTACAGCAAGCCAGCAGCGCCGGCACAACTACGGCGGCAAAAGATCCGCTTGCCCGCGAGATCGCGCGCCGGCGCACGTTCGCAATTATTTCCCATCCCGACGCCGGTAAGACGACGCTAACCGAAAAGCTGCTGCTGTTCGGGGGCGCCATTCAGCTCGCCGGTCAAGTCAAGGCCAAAGGCGACAAGAAAAATACCCGCTCCGACTGGATGGCCATCGAACGAGCGCGCGGTATTTCGGTTGTGACCTCCGTCATGACATTCGAGTACGGCGGCGCGGTCATGAACCTGCTCGACACGCCGGGCCACGAAGACTTTTCCGATCAGACCTACCGGACGCTGACCGCGGTCGATTCCGCCATCATGGTCATCGACGCCGCCAAGGGCATCGAAGCGCGGACCCGCAAGCTGTTTGAAATCTGCCGGATGCGCGACATCCCCATCGTCACCTTCATCAACAAGATGGACCGCGAAGCCCGA
Organism: Hyphomicrobium sp.; assembly: GCA_031365865.1. Taxonomy (GTDB): domain Bacteria; phylum Pseudomonadota; class Alphaproteobacteria; order Rhizobiales; family Hyphomicrobiaceae; genus Hyphomicrobium_B. The sequence continues at coordinate 12,790 of JANLYX010000093.1, forward strand.
GAACCTTTGGAACTCCTCGACGAGATTTCCAACGTCTTGGCGTTAGACACCGCGCCGATGGTCTGGCCGATGGGATCGGGGCGCGATTTCAAAGGCACTTACGATCTCTATGCCCCGCGCATCAACCAGATGGACACTGAAGCCGAGGACTTAGGACGCCTGTCGGGTCCCGGCGATCCGGTCATCGACAAGCTGATGGGCGAGGACGCAGCGGCGCGCTGGCGGGAAGAAGTCCAACTCGTCATCGGCGCCTGCGGCAAGTTCGATCTCGACGCCTTCCGGCACGGCGCGCTGACGCCGGTTTATTTCGGCTCGGCCTTGAAAAATTTCGGCGTCCGGCAAATTCTCGACGCCTTCGTCAATTTCGCGCCGCCGCCGCGCGCGCAAAAGGCGTCAACACGGATGATTGAAGCGAGCGAGCCCGCGATGACCGGCATCGTCTTCAAGATCCAAGCCAACATGGACCCCAATCACCGCGACCGCATCGCGTTCATGCGGGTGACGTCGGGCAAGCTCTCGCGCGGCATGAAGGCCAAAGTTGTGCGCTCTGGAAAGATTATCGCGCTGCAATCGCCGCAGTTCTTTTTTGCACAAGACCGCTCGATCGCGGAGGAAGCCTACGCCGGCGACATCGTCGGCATTCCCAATCGCGGCATGTTGCGGATCGGCGACGCGGTGACGGAAGGCGAAGACATCGCCTTTCTCGGCATCCCGAGTTTCGCGCCGGAGATTCTGCGCCGTGTCCGCTTGGAAGACGCGATCCGGGCGCGCAAACTCCGCGAAGCCTTGATCGAAATGTCGGAAGAGGGCGTCGTGCAGATCTTCTCGCCCATCGAAGGCACGCAGCCGATCGTCGGCGTCATTGGCGCCCTTCAGCTCGACGTGCTCGCGGAACGGCTGAAGGTCGAATACAGCTTGCCGATCGCGTTCGAGACGGCCCCGTGCGACGTCGCGCGCTGGATCGGCGCCGATGACAACAAAGTGCTGACCGCGTTCATCGAAAAGAACCGCTCGAAAATTGCCCAAGACCAGGATGGCGATTACGTTTTTCTGGCCGACAGCGCCTTTGCGCTGCGGTGGGCGTCGGAGAAAAATCCCGATATCAGATTTACCGATGTGAAAACGCTGAAGACCGTCTAAGTGTTATTGGGCTCGTTTTGACTTGCCCCAATCACAACGGCCGGGAGTAAACGGATGGATGGCGAAGAACTGAGAGCCTTGCAGGCGCCGTTCAAGACCAAATACAAGTCCGATCCGGGCGCGGCGATTGTAACGCTCAAGGCCAAGGGTTCGATTGACGATCAAAACATCGCCTGCAACCTCGAGACCGGCCGGGCATTGGCGGCGGCCGGCTTGCACCCCGCAGCGGGCGGCAGCGGCTTGGAACTTTGTTCCGGAGACATGCTGCTCGAAGCGCTGGTGGCGTGCGCGGGCGTAACCCTGAAGGCGGTCGCAACCGCAATCGGCGTGCCGCTGAAAAGCGCAACTGTTTACGCGGAGGGCGATCTCGATTTTCGCGGCACCCTTGGACTCGATAAAGGCGCGCCCGTCGGCTTTCGGGCGATCCGCTTGCGTTTCGATCTCGATACGGCTGCGCCCCAAGATAAAATCGATCAGCTTTTGAAGCTGACCGAGCGCTATTGCGTGGTCTATCAGACGCTGGCGAACCCGCCGCCGCACGACATCAAGGTCTCGATCAATTCGTAAGCTCGGGCAATTTCCATTCGCACTGAATCATTTGGTGCTCGCGGGCACCCTCTCCCCTTGGGGAGAGGGTTGGGGTGAGAGGGCTCCCCTCATCCGGCCTTCGGCCACCTTCTGCCCATGGGGAGAAGGAGTTACAGAATGAGACTGTGGCTCTGATAGAGGTTCGCGGCGCTGACGTTGTGGACGTTGTCGAGCACTACGATATCGGTCCAGGCCGTGTCGTTCATGAGATGAGCCTGCACCAGTGAACCCGCTGCCGTCTCAACGACGTGGACAACATCTTCGATGTTGGCGGGCTTGTGATTGCCAACGAGTCGCGACAGGTCGATGCGGTCCAGCTGTTCGAACGAAAAATTCGCGACGTGATCCGGCCCGCCGGTGTGGCCGGCGATGTCGGTCGCTTTCCAGAAGAAGGTATCGCCGCCAGTGCCGCCCGTCAGGAGGTGGCTGGCGCCGCCTCCTTCCAAAGTCATCTTGGCTGCGCTAGTCCCAGTGTTGACGTGGACGTTGTCGACGCTGACATCGAGGCGTTCGATCGAGGTTGCGGTCAAATTGCCGAGGCTGTGAAATTGGAACGACTGGCCATTGTGGCTGGCGTCCGCGATAAAATCGTGGAAGGCCTTGAGTTCGGCCTGGACAGCTGCAGTATTTTGCGCGGCCGTCAATTTGATTTTTAAGGTATCGACGCCGCTCGCACCGATGAAGGTGTCGGTGAAACCGGCGGCTTTGGTTGCCTCGTAAACAAGCGTGTCGTTGCCTGAGCCGCCCCAAACATAGTCGTTGCCCTTGCCGGCATAAATCGTGTCGTCGCCCGACGACGCCATCAGCACGTCGTCGCCAATGCCGCCTTTGATGGTGACGTTGCCCATGGCATAGCGGCTGCTGGTCAGATCGATGATCTGTTTGCCGGTGCCGCACTCGATCGATGTAATGTTTGTGAAGCGCAGGCTGTCGGCGCCGGGACTAAATCCGTCATCGAGGAACAGGGCTTTGTCGCCGTTAGCCATCCAGATGATGTTCGTGGCGCCAGCATAGCCGTGATAGACGTCGGTGTTTTGCGCATAGCCTGCGAGCCCAAAGAGGGTGTTAGGGCCGGCATTTTCGGGATCGCCAACATTTTGCGAAGCGTATCCCGGCCACGTCGTCGTCGATTTGAATGCGAAGACGTTGGTTCCCGGCCCGCCGATCAACAGGTTTGCACCAACGCCAGAACTAGTCAGCGAGTGGTGACCATTGACGGCCGAGGCGGTCAGGGTTTGGTTCGGCAAATGGCCGAACGTGGCCTGTTGATTGCCTTGATTGAAAACTTCGATGTTGGGACGCTTGGTCGCCATGTTTCGCTCCTGGGCCTTGTTCTGGATGGCACCGATTTCAGATGAAGGTAGCACCAAGACGTGAATGTCCCTTTTCGATGATCGCTAGAATGCCGGTTAGCATTTCCAAGTATTCGAGCCTTGTTTTGATCGAGGATTGTTCGTATTTCGGTAACGAACGGCACCGGGCCGCGAGTGAAGTGCCTGGATTAATTGGCTTTTCGAGCAAACGCGGTGGCTGCGGCCGGACTGGGGTTCCCGCTCTTCGCGCTGGTGGAATTGTCGTATTGCTAAATCGTGAATGCAAACACTTGCATTTGCGACAGCGCCTTATCCCGGCGTTTGCCATGACTTTTTCAAGCCTTATCTGCGAAGCAAGCCTACGCGTCGTTCGTCACCGCGATGAGCTTATCGAGCGCCAGATTGGCAGCCCCGCTGTCGATAGATTGCGCGGCGCGCGCGACGCCGTCTTCAAGCGATCCGGCTTTGCCCGCAACAATCAGCGCCGCGGCGGTGTTGAAAAGCACGATGTCGCGATAAGCGCCGTCTTCGCCCTGCAGCAGCGAGCGCAAGGCCCGGGCATTGTGGGCGGCATCGCCACCTTTCAATTGCGCCAGGGTCGTGCGCTTCAGGCCGGCGTCCTCCGGCGTCACTTCGAAGACGGTGAAGTCGCCCTTGTGAAGTTCGGCGACCATCGAAGGTCCGGTGGTGGTCAACTCGTCCATGCCGTCCGAGCCATGCACGACCCAGGCATGAACCGAGCCGAGGTTCTTCAATGTCTGCGCCACCGGTTCGAGCCACTTACGGTCATAGACGCCGACAACCTGGCGCGTCACGCCGGCGGGGTTGCAGAGCGGGCCAAGCAAATTAAAGATCGAACGGATGCCGAGATCGGCGCGGATCGGCGACCACATCTTCATCGCCGGGTGATGCATCGGCGCCCACAGGAATCCAACGCCCGCGCTATGGATGGCGCGCGAGACAATCACGGGCTCGATGTCGATTTTGACGCCAAGCGCCTGCAAAACGTCCGACGCGCCCGACAACGACGTCACCGAGCGGTTGCCGTGTTTGGCGACCGGCACGCCCGCGCCAGCGGCGACCAGCGCCGCAGCGGTCGAAACGTTGAATGTGCCGTGGCTGTCGCCACCCGTGCCGACGATGTCGATGGCGCCGGGCGGAGCTTCGGTGGGCAGCATCATGGCCCGCAATTTTTGCGCGGCACCGGTGATCTCGGCCGTGGTTTCGCCCTTGACGCGCAAGCCCATCAGGAAGGCACCCATCTGGACCGGATTGGCGACGCCGGACATCAGAAGATCGAGCACGTCCTGGATTTCGCTTTCGCTTAAATCCTTGCCGTCCGCGATCATGTTTAAAAAGCGCTTGGTTTCGCGGGCGGGCATTAATGTGGCCTCATGCGGCGCTGCGCTGGCGTGGCGTGTAGCCCGCAAGCGTCAAGAAATTGGCAAGCAGAGCATGACCCTGTTCGGAGGCAATACTCTCAGGGTGGAATTGGACGCCGTGGACGGGATGGGTCTTGTGCTGCAACCCCATGATAATGCCATCCGCGGTTTCGGCGGTGATCTCGAGGCAATCGGGCAACGTGGCGCGCTCGACGATCAGCGAGTGATAGCGTGTGATCTGGAACGATTTCGGCAATCCCTTGAAGATGCCTTTCCCAGTATTCGTGATCGTCGACAACTTGCCGTGCATGGGTTCGGGCGCGCGGATGACCTTGCCGCCGTAGGATTGCCCGATCGACTGATGGCCAAGGCAAACGCCGAGAAGCGGAATTATCGGCCCGGCTTTTTTGATGAGGTCGAGGCAAACGCCCGCTTCGTTGGGCGTGCAGGGTCCGGGCGACAGCACGATGGCGCGCGGCTTTTTTGCGATCACCTCTTCGGCTGAAATCTTGTCGTTGCGAATGACCAGGCTGTCAGCGCCCAACTCGCCCAGATAATGGACGAGATTGTAGGTAAAGCTGTCGTAGTTATCGATCAGGATCAGCATGTTTTGACCAAGCATTTGAATCTATTATTCTATTTCAAAGATAGCGCTTGAATTACGTTGTTTATACCCGCTTTGATACCCGCTATTTCCACTGGTGCCGTAGCACTTCCCTCTAATCGTACATTTTTCGGCGCATGTCGACGGAATCGCGGCTCTATGTGGTTTCCTGAGATAAATTGGTTAGGTTAGCCCGGCATGATCCCGCAGCATTACGAGAACAGCTGCCAAATCGTCGTGCGACATCGGCTCAAGAGCGTTCGGCGCTGGCCCTTACCAAGCCAGCCGTATCGGCTCAAGCAAGCAGGAAGTCGTTGGCAGTTAACGCGTGCGCAGTGTTGTCGTAGTTACTGATCGTGACTTGGTCTGCTCCCGCGGTCACTTGGGTGTCCGCGCCACTTTGGGTGATGACGAGACTGGCGAACGACGTAACGCCCGACTCGTTGAAACGGGCGCTGGGTGTGGGATTGTGCGGCGATTGTCTTTTCTGACGGATTGAAATAGTACGCGTCGGCATAGGTGAGGCGCGATTTGTATCCGGGTTGTGCTGGGAGCCAAATGAAGAACGACCGCAAAGTTTTTGAGTGCGTGGCGCGCTGGGTCGCCGCGTCCTTGATTGCGGATTGACGCCTTTAGGAGGACATTGGGGTAATCATGGGGTCCTCCCCCAATCGAGGTAACAAGTCATGAGCCGGCGTTTCCGAAATCGGGCAGGGGGCCTTTTTTATTGGCTTGCAATTGCGTGGATTGTCCTGGGGTGGATCTCCAGTCCTTTTCAACGACACCCTTACGAGAAGGAGGTGTGGACTTCCCCGGAAAAAGTGGAGGGCTTTTCTGATAGATTGAACAGATCAGGGGAGCGACATGACCAAGAAGAATGGCAAGCAGCCGGTATTTGATGAAGCCTTCAAGCGTGAGGCTGTGCGGATTTTGGCGACGGGTGGGCGGACGGTGCGTCAAGTCGCGGACGATCTGGGCGTCGGCTTTT
>JANLYX010000012.1:0-88301 GCA_031365865.1 Hyphomicrobium sp.
TTTGAGCTCGTCGCGTGACGCATCTCCGCACGCCCAATCACGGCCCTCGCGCTGGCAGCTTTGGCGCCCCTCCGGCGCGTCGATGTCTTTGAGACGGACCTCGTTGCTTCCAACATAAAGGCTATCGCCGTCGATCGCACGTGCTTCGCCAGAGATTTGCTCGGGCGCCGGGTCCGTAGCGTTCGGTTTTGGCCACCCGACGCCGCCGCGGTGTGGACCATAAACAGCAGCCAAAATGGCCAGTAACGCCCATAAACCCTGGCGTAAAAGCCGTTGCCATTGGTAGCGGCTCATGGGTTGCACCTCAAACATTGTTCCCCGACGGGCCGCTTTTAAACGCAACGTTAGGGAATACCAGCGAGTTTAACGATTTGGGACAGCCGTTCTTGCGGTTGGCCCCGTTCGGTCTTTGGCAATAGCGGCTTCATCGATGCACGACAACGCCGACATCAGCGAACCTCGGGTGCGCAGGCCAAGCAAGGCCGAAGCGTCCAAGAAGGCGGGCGAGCTCAAAGCCTTCCGGGATCGCCTGACCCAGGGCACCGACATTAAGCCTGAATTCGAATACGAATTGCTGACGATGTTCGCGCGCAACGAGATCAGCGCGCCCTTCGCCATGGTGGCACTCTGCTTCATCTTTTACGTCGCCTCGATGTCCTGGGCCTCGCCCATAGAAGCCACGATCTGGATTCTCATCGTCGCCGTCGCCAAGATAATCATGCACACCTACTGCCGCCGGCTGTTGCGAAAGCCGCGCTCGGAGGTCAATGTCGGACAATGGCGCCGCCTTTTTACGCAGATCGAAGTTTTCAACGGCGTCGCGCTGGCCGCTTTTGCGCTGATCGGTTTCGGACAGAAACACGCAGGCATGGCCGACGCGACGTTCTCCTCGCATGTCTTCATTTTCGCGACCTTGATGGTTGTGCTTGCCATCCGCATGACGTTCGCTTCGACCCTGCGCGGCGTTTTCCTGGCCGGCACGGTGCCGATGACAATCGCCGTTGCTGGCCGCTTGATCTGGCTCAACGACCCCTTTTATTATGCCCTCGCCCTCATGGCGATTGGCATTCACGTCTTCTTCGTCTACCTCGCCGGGGGCCTTTATTCGACGGCGCTCGCCATGATCGAATTTAGGGCCGAGAAAGACAGTCTGATTTCCGAACTGGAAGAAGCCACCTCGATTTCGGACGAAGCCCGCCGCCGCGCCGAAGCGGCCAACAAGGCTAAATCGCGTTTCCTCGCCACCATGAGCCACGAACTGCGAACACCCTTGAATGCCATCATGGGTTTTGCCGAGGTCATGGAAAAAGAAATCCTTGGCCCGATCGGCAACAGCACATATCGCGAGTATTCTAGAAACATCCACGCCTCTGGCTCGCACCTGTTGAACATCATCAACGAGATCCTCGATCTGTCGCGCATCGAAGCCGGCCGTTATGACTTGCATGAAGAAACCATTCGCTTGACCGATATCGCGGAAGATTGCCAGCGCCTCGTCAAAATACGCGCCGACGCCAAAGGCCTGCACATCATTGAGGATTTTGGCGCTAACCTTCCGCAGGTGTGGGCCGATCCGCGCGCGATGCGCCAGATCTGTCTCAATCTCCTCTCCAACGCCTTGAAGTTCACGCCTAAGGGTGGCCGCATCATTTTGGGCGTTGCACCCTCCGAAGACGGCGGCCAATGCCTGTTCGTCAAAGACAGTGGACCCGGTATTCCCAAGGATGAAATCCCGAAGGTCCTGCAGGCTTTTGGGCAAGGTTCCCTCGCCCACCAAAATGCCGAGGGTGGAACTGGTTTGGGATTGCCGATCGTACAAAACCTCATCCAGTTGCATGGTGGGCAATTCTCGCTGAAATCGGAATTGCGCAAGGGCACCGAAGTCATGGTCACCTTGCCGAAAAAGCGCGTTCTGCATGAAATCTCGCCACTGCAGCCGCTCGGCCAGGAACGCCACAAAGGCCCGGAAGCTCTGCCGCGCTCGACCCGCCAGCCGCGCCTCAAAGCCGCCTCGCCCTATGACCGGGAAATGCCAACGCGGGCCGTAAATGGCGGGCGTTGAGGTTGGCCATTGTATAAACCAAACTTCCAGACTAACTAGCGCCCATGACAACGAGTCCTGCCAATCTGAAGCTGGCGCCAGCCATGGAATCTCCGTGCAACAACATTTGTACCGTTGAGCCCAAGTCGCGGCGCTGCGTGGGATGTGGCCGCACGATCGATGAGATTGCGTGTTGGGCGTCGATGACGGACACCGAGCGCCGCCGCATCATGGCTGAACTCCCGGTGCGCCCCAAGTTAGACTGAGGCCGAGCATGTTAATCTGGCTGGTCGTCCTACTTTTTTGCCTGGCTGGCGTGCTGGTATTCTTGCAGAGCGGCACCTTGGGGCTCGAAACTCTGCCGCCATGGCCGACCGCCGTCGCCGTCATTGCGGCTCTCGCCCTTGCCTATTATGCGGCCGCCCGGACACGCGGCGACGATGCCGTCAAATTAAAGCCCACCCTCCTCATTTTAACGGCGGTTTGCGCACTAGCTGCCGCGATGCTCTTCAAGTCGAGCGGCGTGTGGAAGCCGGCCGGAACCGGTCTCGCCGCACCCAGCGACCAGGGTTCTATCGCAAGCGATGCGCCGCGCTCCGTCCGATTGCGCAAGAAAGACAACGGTCAATTCGTGGCTCGGGCCGAATTCAACGGCGAACCCATCGATGTCCTGGTCGATACCGGAGCCTCGACTGTCACCTTGCGGTTCGCGGACGCTGAAAAGGCCGGCCTCGACACGACGGCGCTAACGTTCTCGATACCGATAGAAACCGCCAATGGCCCGGCGCTGGCTGCCAGCGTTCACATCCGCAGCGTCGCTATCGGCGTCATCAGAATCGACAACGTTGAAGCTCTGGTCGCCAAGCCAGGAAGTCTTAACGAAAGCTTGCTCGGTATTACTTTTTTAAGACGTTTGCGATCTTATGAATTGAACGGAGACTTCCTCACGCTCCGGAAATGACGGCCCGAAATCGCGGGTCTGCAGACGTCGTATCAAGGTTTTCGGCATGCCGGTATCATCGGGTACAAAGAGCCTCTTCGCAACTCTTGCCGCATGCCTCGCGGTTGCAGCGGCGACTGCTTATGGTCTGAAAAACCGCGATGCCGTCAAGCGTGCGGCGTCACAAATCACCAGCCAGGTTCGGGCAAAGAGGGGGGTAACGGCGTCTCCCGCCAACCACGACGCTGCGCAAGAAAGTCCGGACGGCAGCGACAAAGGTCCGTCCGACGGCGTCACTCTGCACGCCAATCAAAGTGGCCATTTCGAGACCGAGGCCGAAGTCAACGGCCGCAGCATTTCCGTTATGGTCGACACTGGCGCAACCATGGTCGCACTCACATACGAAGATGCCGAACGCTCGGGAATCTTCCTGCGCCCGAGCGATTTTACTGGCACCGCCACCACAGCGAATGGTGTCTCGAAAATCGCCCCCGTCAAAATCTCACAGATCAGCATCGGGGATATCACGGTCCGCAATGTCGACGGCGCGGTCGCCGAACGCGGCAAAATGCGGGAAACCTTGCTCGGCATGAGTTTCCTCAGCCGCTTGTCGCGCGTTGACATGCGCGCCCGCGCTCTTGTTTTGCATCAATAATATCAACGGCGCGACATTGTGGGCGGCGAACTGATTTGTTCGCCCAAGTCCTTGGCGCGTTACATCCCAGCTAATACATTGCTCAAACCTGAATCAGTCGAGGGTCCCCCATGCTGCCGAAACCGCGCGCCGACTTGAAACCGAACACCGCCGACTTCGAGCGCATCCCGCTCGTTAAGCCAACCGGCTTTCGCGAGTACGACGCGCGCTGGCTGTTTCCGGAAGAAATCAATCTCATGGGATTGAATGCCGTCGGCATGGGCATGGCGACGCTGTTTGCAAGACGCGGCGTTCCCAAGCGCATCGTCGTCGGCCACGATTATCGCTCGTACTCGGGGCAGGTGAAGCAAGCCCTGATGACGGGGCTTCTGGCCGGCGGTTGCGAAGTTCACGACATCGGCCTCGCGCTCTCGCCCATGGCCTATTACGCCCAATTCGCCCTCGACGTCGAAGGCGTGGCGATGGTCACCGCCAGCCACAACGATAATGGCTGGACCGGCATCAAGATGGGCCTGTCGCGGCCGCTGACGTTCGGTCCCGACGACATGCTGCAGCTCAAAGAGATTGTGCTGTCCGGCGACTTCGAAAGCAAAGCCGGCGGACGCTACATCTTCGTGCCCGACATGATGGAGCGCTATATCAAGTCGCTGACGGATCGCCCCAAGCTCAAGCGCAAGCTCAAGGTCGTGGCGGCCTGCGGCAACGGAACGGCTGGTGAGTTCGCAACCAGGGTTCTGGAAGCCGCCGGCTGCGAGGTCGTGCCCCTTCACGCCGATCTCGATTACAACTTCCCACATCATAATCCCAACCCCGAAGACATGAAAATGCTGACCGCCGTCTCGGCCAAGGTGCTTGAGACCCGCGCCGATGTCGGCCTCGCCTTCGACGGCGATGGCGACCGGTGCGGCGTCGTCGCCAATGACGGTCATGAGATCTTTGCCGACAAGGTCGGCGTCATGCTGGCGCGCGATTTGTCCGCCATCCACAAGAACGCAACGTTTGTTGTCGACGTCAAATCGACAGGACTGTTCACGACCGATCCAGTGCTGATCGCCAATGGCGCCACCACCACGTATTGGAAAACCGGACACAGCTACATCAAGCGATTCAACTTCGAGCACAAGACGCTGGTCGGCTTCGAGAAATCCGGACACTTCTTCTTCAACACGCCGCTCGGCCGGGGCTACGACGACGGTTTGGTCGCGGCGCTCGCGGTCTGCGATATGCTCGATCGGGCACCGACTAAGACCATGGTCGATCTGCGCGACGCACTGCCCAAGACCTGGGGCTCGCCGACGATGTCGCCGCATTGCGGGGATGAAGTCAAATACGGCGTCGTCGATCGTATCATTGCCCACTACAAGCGCCAGCACGAAACCGGTGCGCGCGTGGCGGGCCAGAAAATCCGCGAGCTCATCACCGTCAATGGCGTGCGCGTGGTGCTGGAAGATGGCACATGGGGCTTGATCCGCGCTTCATCGAACAAGCCGGAGCTGGTGGTCGTTGTCGAAAGCCCGACGGCGGAAGCCAACATGAAGGCGATCTTCAAGGATCTCGACACCCAACTTTCGCGCTTCCCCGAAGTCGGCGAATACAATCAGAAAATCGCGGTGTAGGTCTATCGCGACTGGGGGTGCGTGCTCATGTGGTACGCACCGCCCACGTGACTTCTATTTGCACGCATCCTGTTGCGTGGTCGCGGATTGCTGATCGTTTGAGCTCCCGGACAAAATGCCAACGTCCATAATGGGCGCGAGGTCGGCCTTTTTAGACAACAGCCCGAGCTCAACGAAATGATTGAGCTGTGCCACGATCCGGCTGTCGACATCAAAGTCGCTCGAATCCGTCGTTTCGCCCTGCCTTACGTATCCACTCATCATGACATAGACGTGCGCGCTGCTGGCCGGTGACAGCTGCTGCCAGCGCCGGTCTTGCTCGATGTCCGCAGCCCGCTCGCCGAAATAGGCAGCCAAGCGTGTGAGATAGCGCTTTTTGTTTTGTTTATCGCACAGCGCAACCGGCGAGGAGTCGATTTCCTTGCCATAGCAAGCCATGTAAGCGGCGGCGCTGACGGTTGCCCGTGTACGGCCGTTGGGGTGCACCTCATCGAGTTCATCGAGCATGCGCTCGTAACAAAGGGCGTGGAGCCTTCGGCCGTCGGGCACCGGCTGCTCGCTGCCGATGTCGGGCGTGCCTTTGTTGGCCCAGGCCAGTTTTTTCAGATCTCTCGTGATCTCTATCTGTCGTGAAGGCATGTACGAATGATATGTGTAGACCTGAGAAAACACGATCAACGCCACGATCACCGTGCAGATCCTTTGCAATGCGCTCCTCATAGTGCGTCCCTTGCCGGCGCTTATTTTCGTTCATCCACCTGGATTGCCGTGTACTCCGCGGATGACTTTGCGGGCGGGCGCTGCAAATTCGGGTATCAGCGATTTGACTGTCGTTCGTAAGCCCGTTCGATATTGTCATCACGTTCTTGCTGGTAGCCAGCAGCGGCCTTTCTCATCGTCGCCCCCATCATACCGAGCTGCGACAACGACCCCCGCGTCACGGCTCCCATGATGTTCGCCATGTTGAAGGGACGCCGTGTCAAGGCGGCATCGACTTGTTCCGCAAGCGCCGCTTTGTAGGAGTCGACCATGGCGCTGTTCTGTTTGAAATGCTTTTCGAGTTTGTCGTGGTCTGGGCCCTTGGGAGCTTCGATTTCATAGTGGACGCGCGCGCTCTTGGCATCGCCGGTTGTCTTCGCGGTCAGCCGCATGAATTCGTCGCCTTCGCTATTTTCGAGCGCCCAGGCGGATGTCGCATTATCAAGGCGCCAATGGCGGGCCGTTGACGCTCTCTCGCCGAATACCATCGCCGGCAGATCCGTGTCGTCGAGCGTGCTATTCACCGATGCGACCGGGAAGGGATAGGCGCGATCGCGCGTTTCGTGCTTGGCTTGCATGAAGGAGTAGCCCATCACGCCGGCCGCGATGACAAAAGGAAACAACAATCGCGCCAACCAAAAATTCAAGTTCATGTTCGCATCCTGCTTTTAAGGAGTAATACTATCGGCTTCCACGACGGACCCGCGGGGCGGTCGACTCGTTCTTCCGGCTTCTCGTTGCGTCCTCGAGAGACGTGGACTCTTCGTCGGCAATGCCGTGCGTCGGACGCCCGGAAGCCAGTAATTCGAATTCCCGATTGCAAACTGGATCGACACTCAGATCGCCTTCGATTCGATCAATGCTGAATGGCCTTTTTTCCATAGCTGAGTCGACCAACTCTTGCAGCGCAGGGCGCAAGGGTTGACGCAGACCGGGATGGCGATAGCGGGCCTTGCTGTCATACATCTCTCCGCCGCCGGATTCGCCCGGAACAACGATCGTGGCTTTCGTGCCATCTCCCGACGGACTGAGCGACACCATGAAATTCACAACGTCGTTGTTGTCGCTGGTGACGTCCCACTGGATCGAATGGCCATCGGGATGAGACGCATAAAAGTGGATGAGGAGACCGCACTGGCGATGTTTGCGGAAACCCGCGATGTCGGCATTCTCCAGGCGCGCGAGCGCTTCCTTAATAGAAAATTTGTATTGACCCTTAGATTGCGGTTGCGAACATGCTGCCGCCGCTGCCAGAGCGACTGCCAAACTCAACGCCACGCGGTATTTCATTTGCTCTGCCCAACCCAAATTCCGCCCCAGCTTAGTAAAATAGCGCTAAGATTGCGTAAATCATTCAGTGTTCATAGCCTGCAGGCGTTCCGCCAGCGTGGACACACGTCGGCCGCACAGTCTCAGAGCAATGTAGCCAAGAACCTTAGAACGACGCAGGTTAAGAAGACCGCGAAGGCGATTTCGAGTTTGCGTTTCGAGATGGTGTGCGCGGTTCTAACCCCATAGGGCGCGGCGAAGACGCTGAGTGGCGCCAGCAGCAGCGCGCTCAAATTGACGAAGCCGAGCGAGTACGGCGGCAGCCCGGGTTCATGCCAGCCCGACCAGACGTAGCCGATCAAACCTGGCACCGCGATGGCCGCGCCGATGCCTGTCGCCGTCGCGACCGACTGCAACAACCCCCGGCCATAGAGCGTCAGCAGCGGCACCGTGAAGGTCGCGCCGCCGATGCCCATCAACGTTGAAAGCACGCCGATCCCAAATGACATGACCTCCAGGCGCGGCGGCGGCGGCAGTTCTGACCCGAGCCGCCAGTCGTCGCGGCCAAGCGCCATTTTCAAGGCCAGCACTGAACCCGCCACGACCCACACCCACCGCAGGGCTTCACTGCTCGCACTCTTGGCGATGATGATGCCAAGCGAAACGCCGAGCACGATCCACGGCCCCATGCGCTTGATGACGGCCATATCAACCACGCCGCGCGCGTTATGAGCAGAAAACGAGCGCAGAACCGTCGGCGCTATAACCGCGAGCGCGGTGCCGAGCGTGACGTGCATGCGCACGTGATCGGGCACGCCGGCGACACCGAAGGCCTCGTACAGAATCGGCACCAGCACGCCGCCGCCGCCGATGCCGAGCAGGCCGGAGAGAAATCCCGCGACCAGCCCCGCGACCGTCAGCAGCGCGAGCAGCAGCACCAAGCCGTCGCCCGACATCGCCAGATGCATGTCCGCCCTTCCCGCTCGTTAAGTCGCGCCCATTTTACTCTGTTCGTCGCGCGCCCGCTCAACGGAGTTCTTTGGCGGCGCGATTTGCCAACCCTCGGCGATAGCGACGGCTTCCTTCAGCACCTCGACGCCCGCGCTCCTCGCCACGCCCTGCTCGCTCAAGTGACGGCGGAAAAACCGCCCACGCGGCCGGCCATGATACATCCCGAGCACATGGCGGGTGATGTTCAAGAGTCTGCCACCGCCTCTGATGTGCGCCTCGATATAGGGCATCACACCCGTCAGCGCGGCGGCGCGGCTGATGCCGGGGTCTTCGCTGCCAAAGAAGCGGCGGTCAACCTCGCCGAGGATGGCCGGGTCCTGATACGCCGCGCGGCCCAGCATGACGCCGTCGACGTGCCGCAAGTGTTCGCTGCAAGCCTCCAGCGTTTCGATGCCGCCGTTGATGACAATCTCGAGATCCGGCCGCGCCGCTTTGAGCCGGTAGACTCTCGAATAATCCAGCGGCGGAATTTCGCGGTTTTCTTTCGGCGACAAACCTTTGAGCCAGGCCTTGCGGGCGTGGACGATAAAGGTTGCACAGCCCGCGTCCGCGACGTGATCGATGAAGGCTTGAAAATCGCGCTCGCTGTCTTGCTCGTCGATGCCGATCCGGCATTTGACTGTCACCGGAACTTTTATCGACTTCTGCATGGCGGCAACACACTGGGCCACCAACTCGGGCTCCGCCATCAGGCAGGCGCCGAAGCGGCCTTCTTGAACGCGGTCCGACGGGCAGCCGATATTGAGATTGATCTCACCGTAGCCAAAGCTTTCGCCGATGGCCGCAGCCTCCGCAAGTTTGGCCGGATCCGAGCCGCCAAGTTGCAAGGCCACAGGATGCTCGGCATCCGAAAAGCCGATCAAGCGATCGCGATTGCCGTGCACGACCGCGTTGGCCGTCACCATCTCGGTGTAGAGCAAAGCGTGGCGCGTCAAATGACGGTGGAAAACCCGGCAATGCCGGTCCGTCCAATCCATCATGGGGGCGACGCAGAATTTGTGTGCGTTGTATTGCATTGCAATCCGAGTGCCATGGGGAACAGCCCAAGTCAACGTACAGAGCGGCGCAGCTAAGCAACGGCGGGCGAGCCCAACAAGCGGCGCCCAGTGGAACGTCCCGTCGTCGCAAGCGTTCAGACATATGCGCACAGAACACGGTCGGCCTACGCCGGTTGCAAATATCGCGTCCGTGTCAGGTGAATTTGCCGGTTAGGCAGTCGAAATAGGAGGTTTATATGCGCCGACTAATTCCGGCTTTAGCGGCCGTTATTGCCGCAATCGCACCTTGCGAACATGCCCTCGCCGAGGACAAACCCACCATCGATACCGCCAAGATCGAAGCCGCGACCGGCCTCAAGGGGGTCTTCAATGCGCACGAAAATGTTTTCAAGATCTCAAAGCCTCGAGCCGACGTTGCCGTCAACGTCGATGGCTGGCCAATGCCGCCGTTTATGGGTCTTTCATCGTGGGCCGCATTCACGCCTGCCCACGACGGTCAGACGACGATGATGGGCGACACGGTTGTCTTTGAGGATGAAGTCAACCCCGTCATGAGCGCCACTTTGGATAACGGCCTTGATGTGACCGCGCTCCACAATCATTTCTTTTTTGACGAGCCGAAGGTGTACTTCATGCACATCGGCGGGATGGGTGAGACCGGTGCTCTGGCCGCGGCCGTGAAGAAAGTCTACGACAAGATCGCCGAGATCCGCGCCGCCCAGCCTCAGCCGCAAAAGCACTTCGCCGCCGGCAACATAGCCTCACCCAGCAGTATCTCACCGGAACCCATTCAGACGATCCTCGCGACCAAAGGCGAAGCTAAGGGTGGCATGTTCAAAATCGTTATCGGCCGCTCCGCGACGATGCATGGAACGGCCGTCGCTTCCGAAATGGGCGTCAATACCTGGGCGGCATTTGCCGGCACCGATGTTGAAGCGGTCATGGACGGCGACTTTGCGATGTCCGAGAATGAACTTCAGCCCGTGCTCAAAGCCATGCGCAAGGAAGGCGTCAACATTGTTGCGATCCACCATCACATGAGCCACGAAGAACCACGCTTGCTGTTCTTGCACTTTTGGGGGAAGGGCAAAGCCGCGGACCTAGCTCAATCGATAAAAACTGTTCTTGCCGCCCAGGCCCGTGTTGGCAAATAAACGTCGCTTTCCCGTGACCAACGGAGAAAGAGACGGCAATGCTGCGCCTGTTATCGTTTCCGCTCAAGGAATCACCCGGCATTCAAAAACTGCGACGAAAGGCGAAAGCAGCCCCGCAATGCCGGTCCGTCCAATCCATCATGGGGGCGACGCAGAAGCGATGATTTAAGTGGCTCATATAATTCAAGAATGCTCAAGGCCAATGGTGCCAATCCATCGCAGGATGCGGGCAATAAATCAAAAAAATAATGCTGCCCGGGCGGATTACCCGTTTGATTTATTTGGTGCCAACGCTTCTCCGAGCCTCTTGAGAGCGTCAGACGTATCGAACCGCTCAAGCATGATTTCGATGAGTGCAGGACCTTCGTTGCTGTCCTGAGCCCGCATCAAAACGCTATAAAATTCCTCTTCCGTCCGAACGCGTTGGCCCCATCCGCCGCCGAAAACATCTGGAAGCTTGTGATAATCCCAAGCTTGAATGTCGTTATAGGGGCCATCGTGAATGACCCGCTCGGTCGTATAGCCATCGTTGTTCATCAAAATGATGATGGCGTTGCTTTTCAACCGGCAAAGCGACGACAGCTCTTGCGCCGACATTTGAAAGGCGCCGTCGCCGATCAAGGCAAGCGGCCGTCGCGCTGGATCCGCGAGCGCTGCACCCAGCGTTGCCGGCAGGGCGTAGCCGATCGAGAGGAAAAAGGCCTGGCCGATGAAGCCGACATCGTGGTGCATGACCAGGTCGGCGGCGGCGAAGATCGAGTCTCCGGTTTCGGCGATCACCGTCGTGTTTTCGCCGATGACGGCGTTGAGTTGTTTCATGACACGGCCGACCGTCAACGCGCGTCCTGGCTCAGCTGTAAATTTCGTATCTAAAAGGTTGGCGACGCTGGTGAAGGGAGGATGTTTAAGTCCAGCCGCCGGAAGCCGCTCCGTCAGGCCCCTGACCACGTCGCCGATCCAAACCTGTTCGTAGACGTGTTGTTTGATTTTCAAACGTCCCGAGTTGGCGAGGATTTGATGACGGCCCTCCAGCCGGCCGGTGTAGACGCCCAAATTAATGTCGCTGATCCAGGCGCCGAGGCAGAGTAAGACATCGGCGTTTTCAACGATGTCGCGAACCTCCTTACGCGATAATCCGCCCTCATAAACGCCAATCGCTTGACTGTGATGTTCCGAGATGACCGTCTTGCCGAGAAGTGTCGTGGCGACAGGCAGACGGCATTTTTCAACCAATCGATAAAACTCCGCCATCAAACCATAGCGGTGCAGTTCTACACCGCCGAGTAACACGGGGCGTTGCGCCGTCGATAACAGGCTCATCACTTCATCGAGCGCCTCGCTAAGCGCATCCGGATTGGACGAGGGCCGCTCAAAGACTTCCACGTCCCCCCGCTCCAGGCACGGGCGGTCAACGATGTCAGCTGGGATCTCGATCATGATCGGGCGCTTCTCAGCCAGGCACAGCGCAAGAGCACGATCGATCTTCTGCGCTGCTTCGCCGGCATCGTCGAGTACAACGGAGGCAACGGTAATGTGTGCGTAGCTCTGCTGCATGGTCGCAAAATCGCCGACGCTGTGATGTAACAACATGCTCGAACGCCGCTGCGACGTACGCGGGCCTCCGACCAGAACAACCAAAGGAACCTGTTCGGCATAAGCGCCGGCGACGGCGTTCATGGCACTGAACCCGCCGACCCCCCAAGTCACGCAGATGCAGCCGATACCACATATTCGGGCATAGGCGTCGGCGGCGTATCCGGCATTGAGTTCGTTACAGGTGCCAACGAATATGATCCCCGATTCAATCAGCCGGTCAAGAAACGTCAAAACATAATCGCCGGGCACGCCAAAGGCATGTTTAAGCCCCGCTTTTTTCAAGCGCTCGAGCAGATAGCTGGCGACGGTGGTTTGAGACATGATCGACGCAGTCCGCAACGGGCTTCAAATTTAGCCAGCATCTCTTCGCCGCAATCGACACCGGCACGGCGATGCTATTAACTGGCTTTCGCCGGTCAATGGAGCAGGGAAACCAGTGCGGGTCAATTCATCTATGCTGTCTTACGTCACACCGTCGGCCGACAGCGCGTGGCAGACTTATTTGACGCAAGTCGACAGGGTCATTCCCTATCTCGGCAAGCTTGGCCGGTTGGCCGAGACGCTGAAACATCCCAAGCGCTCCCTGATCGTCGACATTCCGATCGAGATGGATGACGGCAGCGTTCAGCATTTTGAAGGCTTCAGAGTTCAACACAATATGGCGCGCGGACCGGGCAAAGGGGGTTTGCGCTATCATCCGCACGTGACGCTCGAGGATGTTATGGCGCTGGCGGCGTGGATGACAATTAAAACAGCCGCGATGAACTTGCCTTTCGGCGGGGCCAAAGGCGGCATCCGGGTCGATCCAAAGCAGCTTTCGCTGAAAGAACTCGAACGGCTGACGCGCCGCTATACCAGCGAGATCGGCTTCATCATTGGGCCGCAGCAAGATATTCCGGCACCCGACGTCAATACAAACAGCCAGATCATGGCCTGGATGATGGACACCTATTCCATGAACACGGGCGCGACCGCCACCGGTGTCGTCACCGGAAAGCCAATCCACCTCGGCGGGTCGCTCGGCCGCGAGAAGGCGACAGGCAGAGGCGTATTCGCCACGGGAGCGGAGGCGGCACGGCGTATGAAACTGCCGCTGCAGGGGGCGCGCGTCGCCCTCCAGGGCTTTGGCAATGTCGGATCTTCTGCGGCCGAAATGTTTGCGGCCGCCGGCGCCAAAATCGTCGCGGTTCAAGATCAAAGATGCACCATTGCCAACACCTCCGGGCTCGATGTCGGTGCGATGGTGGCGGCCGTCCGCGCCGCTGGACCGCTTGAGAAAATCAAGGGCGCACAGCAAATTGAAACGGAAGTCTTTTGGGAAACCGATTGCGATATTCTCATTCCCGCCGCGCTCGAAAGCCAGATCACCGCCGATCGCGCACGTCGCGTTCGCGCCAAGCTCGTGCTGGAAGGCGCCAACGGTCCGACTTTGCCTGAGGCCGACGATATTTTCGCCAGCCGCGGTATCACCGTCGTCCCTGACGTCATCTGCAATGCTGGCGGCGTAACTGTCAGTTACTTCGAGTGGGTGCAGGATTTTTCGAGTTACTTCTGGACCGAGGACGAGATCAATGCCCGCCTCGATAAGATTATGGTCGACGCCTTCAGCGGCATATGGGACGCGTCGGAAGCGCGCGGCATATCGCTTCGAACGGCGACGTTCGCAGCCGCTTGCGAGCGTATCTTGACGGCCCGCGTCGAGCGCGGACTTTATCCCTAATAGCAATAAAACCGTGCAATTTTTTGTGGCAAGCCGCGCGGCCAATTCGGGTCAGATGATTACAAAATCGCCGAGCACGATGGCCGGATGGCAAGCTTCAGACAATTTCAATATCCCCTGCCAATGAATTAAATTACCGAATTGGTAAGATCTTTATTCGCCGCAAGATCCCTTCGAACAACATATCGTTAATCGATTTGATCGAATTGTATCAATTCCGCATGGGGAAGATCTCCGCGGTTTACTGCAATGTGGGAATTGCCGGGGGTTGCCGTGTATCGATTAGCAATGTGTTTGACGACAGAGCATGATTTGCGGGTTGTCTTTCTCGCCGCCCTCGTTTGTATCGCCACCGTTCTCACGGCGCTGAAAACCTACGGCTATGCGCTCGACAACGCGTCGTCGCGCCGCAATGCCTGGCTGGTGGGTTCAGGGTTGTGCGCGGCGAGCGGCATCTGGGCCACCCACTTCGTCGCCATGCTCGCTTATAAACCCCACCTTGCGACCAGTTATGATCTGCCGCTGACTGTGACCTCTCTCGTGGTCGCGGCCATCGCTTCGGTTGCAGCATTGTTCATCACCGCCACCGGACACCGCAATCACGTCGCGCTCGGCGGCGCCATGTTCGGCGTTGGCGTCGCTGCGATGCATTTCACCGGCATGCAAGCTTTGCAGATTGGCGGCGATCTCGGCTGGCATACAAACTCGCTCGTGGCGTCGATCATACTGGGTGTCACGCTCAGCACACTCGCGCTGCTGACGTTTCACGGGTTTGTCGGCCGCCCCAACCGTTGGCTGAGCGCCGCGCTCCTGGTCGCCGCAATCTGCAGCCTGCATTTTACCGCCATGTCGGCCGCAACAATCAATCTCGATCCCGCGCGCTACGGCGTTATCGCAGCCATCGACCGGACCGCCTTGGGCTTCGCCATCATCGTCGTCACGACCGCCGTGCTTATGGCTGGCATCGTCGCGATGTTCTTTGAACGCTTGCAAAGCGAACTCGAGCAGCGCACGCAGGCTTTGCGCGACGAAATCGAGGAGCGCCGCCGGACCGAGCGCGAGATTGCGCAAAAAGGCGAACGTCTCCAGGCCCACCAGGAAACTTTAACCGCTATCATGGCCGAGGATGCCGTGCGCTCAGGCACGATTGCGGAAGCGCTGCGCACACTTTCAAGGGCCCTGGCGCGCGAAATCGATGTCGACCGCGTCGGCTTCTGGCTGCTGAACGAAGCGCACGACGGCTTTTTTCATAAGGAAGTCTACATCAGTTGCGAGGACCGCTTCGAAGTTCCCGCATATAGCTATCACCAAGACCATCCCGCGAGAATGATGGGCTTATCGGGCGGCGAAATGATTGCCGCCGATGACACGACCGATCGCAGTATCCTTGCGGATATCCAGGACATCGTCATCGTTCCGACCGGCATTAAATCTTATATGCACTTGCCCATTATTTCCTACGGCAAGCTCGTTGGTTTCATCACCTGCTCGAATATCCGTTGCGCTATTGCTTGGACGGACGAGCGGAAATTGTTCACATCGACGATTTCCAATCTCGCGGCCCTCGTTGTGGAGCGCCACGAACGCCTGAAAGTCGAACGGCATCTGCGCCATGCCAACGCCGAAGCCAAAGCCGCAAACCAGGCGAAATCGTTGTTCCTCGCAAACATGAGCCACGAAATCCGCACTCCCATGAACGGCGTGTTCGGCATGACGGATTTGTTGCTGCGCACCGAACTCACCGACCGCCAGAAGCGTCTTGTTGGCACGATTAGTCAATCGGCGCGCACGCTGCTGACCATCATCAACGATATTCTCGATCTTTCGCGCATCGAGGAAGGCAAGCTGACGCTCGACGCTTACGATTTCGAACTCGCTAGCTGCGTCGAAGACGCCGTCGAACTGTTGGCGGAGGATGCCCACAAGAAGGGCCTCGATCTCAATCTCTTTGTCCATGAGGATGCGCTGGCAACCGTCACCGGAGATTCTGGCCGTTTGCGCCAGGTCATGCTCAATCTCATTGGCAACGCTATTAAGTTCACATCCGGCGGCGAAGTTTCGGTCCGGGTTGTCCCCGTCAGGCACGCGAACGGCCAACAACGCGTCTCCTTCGAAGTCCGCGACACCGGCATCGGCATTGACGCGGAAACTCAGGCCCGCTTGTTCCAACCGTTCATGCAAGCGGACTCCTCGATTAGCCGGCGTTTCGGCGGCACAGGTCTCGGGCTCTCGATTTCGCGCCATCTCGTCGGTTTGATGGGCGGCACCTTGGCGATGACAAGCGCGCCCGGCAAAGGCACGTGTATCGCATTCGAATTGCCAATGACGTTACGTCCGGTCGCGGTGGAAGCGGACGGGGACGGCAATCATGGCGTCACCCTTGCGGGGCAAAGAATTCTCATTGTCGACGACCGCGAAAGCAACCGCGAGATTATCTCCTCCTATCTCGCTGCCTGCGGCGCACAGCCCGAGCAGGCCGAGAATGCTGCCCAAGCCCTCACCATGCTCAAGGACGCAGCCACTCACCATCAACGGTTCGCGCTGGCGATTGTCGATCTCATCATGCCCGTGACCGATGGCTTAGCGCTCAGCCGGCTGGTGAAGGCCGATACGGCGATTTCAGATGTGCGTTTGATCCTGTTGTCGTCCCTGTCCTGGAGCGGCGAGGCTGCAACCATTCGGGATGCCGGTATCGACCGCCTGCTCCACAAACCCGTGCGCCGTCACGAACTTGTCACGGCTGTTGCAGGCCTTCTTGGATGCCGAAGCGAAACCTCGGCTGCCAAGACGTCAGGCGCCAGCCTACCCCGCAATCAACACGATCTCGGCCTCAAAGTGCTTCTCGCCGAAGACAACCCGGTCAATCAAGTTGTCGCAACCGAATACCTCGCCAATCTCGGCTGTCGCGTGACCGTTGTGGAGAACGGATTGCAAGCGGTCGCGGCCTGCGAGCGGCAGCGTTTCGACATTATTCTCATGGACCATCAGATGCCCGAGATGGATGGCGTTACGGCTGCCCGCATCATCCGCGAGCGCGAACTGGAACAGAAATCGGCCCCGACCCCGATTATCGCGGTCACCGCCAACGCCTTCGCGGAAGATCGTGAAATCGGCGCCAGCGCCGGCATGGCTGGCTATCTCAGTAAACCGTTTTCGGAAGACCAATTGGCCGAAGCCTTGAAAAAATGGCGTCACCCTTCGAGCGTGCCAGCGCTTGTTGGCCCTGAATGTTCGAGCAGCGCAACGATTGCCGCCAAGCCCGTTTCCACGCCGTCCGTCGCGGCAGCCAGCAACCCTAACAGCACCTTCAAACACGCCCGCCCCGGCTTGCATGAGCGCCTCATCCGGATTTATCTCGAGCATGCGCCCGTCAGCGTCGCACACCTGCCTCGCGCGCTGCGTATGGGCGACGCGCTGGAAATAAAAATGGCAGCACACAGTCTCAAATCCAGCAGCGCTAACGTCGGCGCCGATGACCTCGCGGAGCTGTGCCGCAAACTTGAAGCGGCCGCCAACGACCAAAATCTCGGGGCCTGCAAGCCGTTGATCGATGCGGTCCAGGTTGCGTTTTTGAAACTCGCCGGCAAGCTTAGCCGCGAGCCGGCCGGCGACACGATCTCAAACGTCGCGTGAGGGCGAGCCTAGCGGTCCAAGCCCTCACAACAGCTCAATCGTCTGCGCCCTAACCACCACCTGGGTCTGGCGGAACGTGGCCTCGAGCTCGTTGCGAAAGGTTCGCCACCACGCCTTGTCGAGATGTTCGATCATGACTTCAACAACGAGCACATCGTCGTGCTGGGTCTTGCCGCTCGACTCCCAACGCCCTTCCGCGGGCGCGCGATTGTAAGCCGTGATGCCGCCAAACTTCTTGGTCAGCGACCACGCCACCTCTTCAAACGGATGCGGACCAAACGGTTTGCCGTCGTTGTCGCGCACGGGCAGCAAGATTTGGATGAGATGCATGTGTCGCCCGCCCCATAACAACGTCAAAAGCGCCAGGAGCCCAACAGCCTTATTCGGCATATTCGGCTGACCCCCTTCGCAGCGGACAGGGCCGCAAAGGGTGGGGTGAAATGAACCCCTGACGCGCGGTCGACTATAGGGGCATTTCAACGCCCGTCACAATATCGGTGCAATCAGCCGCGCCAGGCCTTCCAGCGTATCGCGGCGCGAGGCGACGGCCGTTTCCATCGGCCGCGTTTGCACGCTCAAACGTTCGATCCAGGCTTCAACGGCGCGGATCTCGGGCAAGCTGTGAATGACGCTGCTCACCTCGAAATTCAAAAACATGCTGCGGGAATCGAAATTCGCCGATCCAACCGCCGCCGCAACGTCATCGACCAGCATGGCTTTGGCGTGGACCATGCCGGCCGTGTAGAGCAGAACTTTGCATTTGAGCGCCGCGAAATCGCGCAAATATTGTCCGCGCGCCAAATCGACGAGGAACTGATCGGACTTCTCCGGCACGATGACGCGAACATCGACGCCCCTTTGAAGCGCGATCTCCAAAGCCTGCGCCAGCATTTCATTGGGGATGAAATACGGGCTGACGATCCAAATGCGCGTCTTCGCCGCAAAAATGAAAGATAGAATTCCTTCGAACAGCTCGTCCTTGGAAACGTCCGGACCCGAGGGCACGACTTGCACAATCGCGCCGTCCTTGGTTTTGACCGTCGCTGGCGTTGGCGCTTGCAATTTCTCTTTGCTCGAATATTCCCAGTCGGACAGAAAAATCTCGTCGTAGTGCGCCGCCGCCGGGCCGTCGAGCACGAACGAGAAATCGGCCCATCGAGTCTCACTTGGCTTCGGCCCTAAATATTCGTCGGCCAGATTGCGTCCACCCGCAAAGACGCGCTGATTGTCGAAGACCGCGATCTTGCGATGATTGCGCAAGTTGCCGCGGTTCAACAGCGAGATCCGCCAAATCGGCAAGAAGAACGCTGTTTTGCCACCGGCACGTTTGAGTTGCCGCAAAGCTGAGCGCGCCATATGGAACGAGCCAAA
The DNA here is from genome assembly GCA_031365865.1 of Hyphomicrobium sp. Lineage (GTDB taxonomy): Bacteria > Pseudomonadota > Alphaproteobacteria > Rhizobiales > Hyphomicrobiaceae > Hyphomicrobium_B. The sequence continues at coordinate 18,764 of JANLYX010000012.1, forward strand.
GCCGTCGATCAGCAAGCGAACTTCAAGGCCTTCCTTGGCGCGGGCGATGAGGCGCTCCATCACGGCCGTTCCCGTCGCATCCGGTTTCAAAACGTAGGTCTGAATGTGGATGCTGGTTTTGGCCGTGTCGATCAAAGCGATCAAGTCCGCGAACGAATCTTCCCCGCCATCATGGAATTTGAAAAAGTTGCCATGCGTAATGCCCTCAGGTCCGAGATGTTCCGCGGCCAGTGCGGATTCGGGCGTTGCTTGAGGCAGCGCCTTGGCAACCGGTTCCGGCGTCAGCACCACCTGCGGTTTGGTTTTGGCGATGCGGTCGATTTTGCGGCTGCCGAAAAACCAAAACAGCGGCAAGCCGATCAGCGGGAACACAAGAATCGAAATCAACCAGCCAACGCTGCTGGCTGGCGCCCGCCGCTTTCGAATGATACCGGCCACCACCAGCAGCGCCAGCGGCATCAAAATAATGCCCGACGCCATGATCAGCCCAACAATGCCGGCCGAAAGTCCCCAACCTGAAATGAACATGAAAATCCCCGACGCTCAACGAGACCGGCCAAAACGGCCGCAGGCATCTCAATGCTATCCGATCTTGCGTGCCCTGACAGCCCGTTAAACGGCACCACTGGAGCCAAATCTCGATCTAGAGGCCGCCACGCCACTTGCGGTGTGACGCGACACAATCCGGCCGAAACCCAACGCCAGGCCGGGAATAATCGCCCGCGATAGCCCGCCACCTTGGCAACGGGCCAACATCCGTCTATCAGGCTCTCAGGAACCGCTTCGCTTGGCCATTGCGCCCGGCCACAAAACAAATGGATTTGACCATGCCGACCATGTCGAACCTTCGCCGCCGCCGCATTCAAGCCGCCCAACGCAAACTGCAAAATGCCACAAAGCGCGCCGCCAAAGCCGAAAAGCGCGCCCGGAATAAGTAAAAAGCTTAGGGCGGGTTAGACGCGGCACATCTCAAGCCACGACAAGAAGCGTCGTAACCCGCCGGCCCCCGCAAGCTTCCAAGCGGTCGCGCAAGTGAGATGTTGCAACAGCCGGTTTCGCATCGGCGGATTACGGCCCGGTCCCAACAAAAAACGCCGGCTCAAGGGATTGAACCGGCGTCGCGTACCGCTCTCGGCACCGTAGCGACTATACCCCAAAGGAGCGTCACGCTCCAGCACTATCAACGTTAAGATCAGGGACTTAGCGGACGCTCGCAAAATATCAGCGTTAACATCAGCAGCTTAGCTAAACGGCGCCAAAAACGCTGCGCCCGTGATGCTGACGACGCCATCCTGGCCGGGCTCGACCCGGTCAACCTTGCGGCAAACTCTGTTGGCCATCCTGCCGAGAGAGGGATCCTCGGTCGAGCCCCAGGATCACGTTTTGTGGCGCCTGAGTCGCAGATCCGGCGTGGACGTTGCCGCACATTGACAGGCCCCCTCCTCCGCCGCAGGTTGCCGCCAAATCGCTCACGCAAACTCATCCCAAAATTCGAGGACCAACGCCGCCATGGCATCGACCCGCACGCCCGCCAAACACTATTCGCCCCTCGCCATCGGCGCTCCCGAGCCGTTGCGCGCGCTGCCCGTCCGCATCGAGCGCATGATCCATTTCATCCCGCCACACAATGAAAAGATCCGGGCCAAGCTCAAGGACACCATCAAACAAGTCGACGTCGTGCTCGGCAATCTCGAGGACGCGGTCGCGGCGGGCGAAAAGGAAGCCGCGCGCAAGGGTTTCATCTCGATGGCGCGCGAGTTCGACTTCGGCTCAACAGGCTTGTGGACCCGCATCAATTGCCTGAACTCGCCCTGGATGCTCGACGATGTCACCGAGATCGTCGCGGCGGCTGGCAACAAGCTCGACGTCATCATGCTGCCCAAGGTCGAGGGGCCCTGGAACATCCATTATCTCGATCAGCTCCTCGCCCAGCTTGAAGCCAAGCACGGTGTCAAAAAACCGATCCTCATTCACGCTATTCTCGAAACCGCCGAAGGCGTCAACAACGTTGAAGCCATCGCCACCGCCTCGCCCCGCATGCACGGCATGAGCTTGGGGCCGGCCGATCTTGCAGCCTCGCGCGGCATGAAGACGACGCGCGTCGGCGGCGGTCATCCCGACTACGGCGTGCTTGCGGATGCCGGTGCCGACAAGGCCGCCCCGCGCAATTTTTATCAGCAGGATCTCTGGCATTACACGATCGCCAAAATGGTCGACGCTTGTCTCGCCTATGGTCTCAAACCGTTCTACGGCCCGTTCGGTGATTTTTCAGACAGCCCCGCCTGCGAAGCTCAGTTCCGCAATGCCTTCCTGCAAGGCTGCCTCGGCGCGTGGTCGCTGCATCCAAGCCAAATCGAGATCGCCAAGCGGGTGTTCTCCCCCGACGTCAACGAGGTCAAATTCGCCAAGCGCATTCTTGACGCCATGCCGGACGGCACCGGCGCGGTCATGATCGACGGCAAAATGCAGGACGATGCGACATGGAAGCAGGCCAAGGTCATCGTCGATTTGGCCCGCCTCGTCGCCTCGAAAGATCCGGCACTTGCGAGCGCCTACGGTCTGACATAAACCTCGCCATGCGCGTGTAAGAGAAGGCTGGCAATGGCGAAGGTGAGGACCGCGAAATTCCGGGTGGGCGATACGGTCAAGCATCGCTTGTATCCGTTTCGCGGCCTCGTGTTCGACATCGATCCGATTTTCGCCAACACCGAAGACTGGTGGCTGGCGATTCCAGAGGCCGTGCGGCCGCACAAGGACCAGCCGTTTTATCATCTCTACGCCGAGAACTCGGAGACGGCGTATGTCGCCTACGTGTCGGAGCAAAATCTGCTGCCCGATGAGAGTGGCGTGCCGATGCGGCATCCCGAGATCGGCGAATATTTCGAGCGCGACAAAGCCGGGCAATACCGCCTGCGCAATCCGATCGCGCATTGAGCTGTCGATGAGAAAATAAAAAAACCGCCCGGATGCGATCCGGGCGGTTGAATTGTGTGAACCCCGTGTCCGGGAAATTTACTTCTTCGGAGCCGCGGCGCCCGCTGCGGCTGCGGCAGGTGCTTTCGCGGCGGGAGCGGCCGTCGAACCGGTCGTGCTCGGTGCTGCTCCTGGAGCAGCGCCAGCTTCACCCGGCTTCACTTCATTGTTCTTGGCCGCTTGATATTGCTGTTCCATCTGAGCCTGGTGCTCCTGGATAGACTTCATCAGCGCACCACGAGCTTGGCGATACTTCTCGTTGTCGATCGGAGGGCCTGCCTGCGCTTCGGTGAAGCCATCAAGCGGTACCGGGAAACCAATGGGCTGCGCTCCGGCGTTCATCGCCAGCACCATGATGCCGCCACCGGTTTTCATGGCGTCGAGGATTTCCTTCGTCGCTTCCGTTTCAGCGGTGCAGCCGGCCGGGTGGCACAGCGAGTACTTGAGCTCGATCGGCTTTAGGGCCTTCTCGTCGACCTTCTCGTTTTTCTGCGCGGCCGCCCACTGCTCTTTGGTGTAGACGGCAGCGCGGATGCCGGGCGGAATGGCCATGCCGAGCGGCACCATGACCATCAACGATTGCTTGTCGACGCCTTCAACTTCGCGAATGGCGGCAGAGACGAGAACGAGGCCGGTATTTCCGTCAAGGCGCTCATGATGCGTGAGGCAGAGGTTCTTCTCTTCCTTGACGTCCTTGCCGTCCTTGTCCTTCTTGACCAGCGGCGCCTTCTCGCACAGCTTCACCCAAGCGCTTTTCGATGGCATTTCAGGTGTGCCGGCAGCAGCAGTTGCGCCAGCAGCGGGCGCGGCCGGTGCCGCAGCCGTCGGAGCTGGAGCCGCGGCGGCAGGTGCGGCGGCGGCAGGCGCGGCAGCGGCAGGTTTAGCGGCCGGCGCGGCGGCAGCGGGCTTTGCGGCAGGTGCTGCAGCGGCGGCTGGCTTTGTTTCAGCCAAGCCCGGCGAAGCCATGACGAAAAGTGACAGCGCGGCTATTCCGCAGAAACCGGACTTGAACCCGCAAAAGCGCGAAACTGCGTCTCTCATGAACAAAATTTTCCTTGTGTTTAAGAGCTGGTCAAACCGGCTCTGCCCCTCTCAACGCCGCGCGGCGTGCGCGCGTCCCGGCACCCGTGTGGCACCTCTGAAGCGAGCGAATAAGGCTGGGATTGCGGCAATCCCGTGACCGGGCCGAAGGGCTAACGGGGACGACCGCGCTGCGGGCCCAATTCCGTGGCAAAGCTGCCACTGCGACAAGCTGCTCGGTCCTCGCGTCATAGCTATGAAATTCGCTGCCCAAGACCCGTATACCGCAAATTTGGACGTGTTATCAGAGACCCCGAAGAGGGTTCGGAATGCTTGAAATGCGTAGGCTGGTCGTATCGTTGAGTTTGGCTGTTCTTCAGGGGCTCGGCGCCATCGACTCAAGCGCACTGGCTGATCCCCAGCATGCCATTGCGCTGCACGGCGTTCCGAAACTCGAACGCAACTTCGATCACCTGCCTTACGTCAACCCGGCCGCTCCCAAAGGCGGACGGGTGACGCTTGGCATCCTCGGTTCATTCGACAGCTTGAACCCGCTCATCGTCAAAGGTCTGCCGGTGGCGGGCGTGCGCGAATTCGCGGTTGAGAGTTTGATGGCGCGCGGATTGGATGAGCCGTTCACGCTGTACGGCCTGCTCGCTGAAACGATCGACATCGCCAGCGATGGCAAGTCTGTCGCCTTCGCGCTCAATCCGAAAGCAGCGTTTTCCGATGGCCACGCCGTCAGCGCCGAGGATGTGATTTTTTCCTTCGACATCCTCAAGACCAAGGGACGCCCCAACCATCGTACCTATTTTTCGAAAGTTGCGCGCGCTGAAAAGCTTTCCGAGCGCGAGGTCCGCTTCACGTTTGAGAACGCCGCCGACCGCGAGCTGCCGTTAATCTTGGGGCTGATGCCCATCGTCGCCAAGCACGCGACGGATGCCGAGACGTTTGACAAAACATCGCTCGCACCCCTGACGGGCTCTGGCCCCTACACCGTGCAAAATATCGATGCCGGCCGTGCCATCACCTACGCGCTCAATCCGAACTATTGGGGGCGCGATCTCGGCATCAACCGCGGCCGCTTCAACTTCGCGGAAATCCGCTTCGACTATTACCGCGAAAACTCGGTCCTGATCGAAGCCTTCAAGCGCGGTGCCGTCGATATGCGGCTTGAAGAAGACCCGGGCCGGTGGGCCGACGCTTATGACATTCCAGCCGTCAAGGATGGCCGGATCCTGAAGCGCGAGTTCGAGATTGGCTTGCCTGCTGGCATGAGGGCGCTGGCCTTCAACACCCGGCGCGAGATTTTCGCCAATCCTAAGGTGCGCCGCGCCCTGATTTCCCTTTTCGATTTTGAATGGGTCAATCGCAGCCTGTTCAATGGACTTTACAAACGTAACGAAAGCTTTTTTGACCGTTCGTATTTGTCGTCCCTCGGCAAGCCCGCCGATGAGACTGAACGAGCGCTGCTATCGCGTTTTCCGGAAGCCGTGCGCGCCGATGTCATGGACGGCAAATTCCACATGGCGCACAGCGACGGCAGCGGGCAAAATCGCGACAACCAGCGCCAAGCCTACGCGATGCTCGCCGAAGCCGGGTACGAACTGAAATCCGGCGGACTGGTCGACAAGCAAACCGGCCGCCAACTTTCGTTTGAAATTCTGTCGAACGACAGTGCGCAAAATCCGCTGTTGCTGGCTTACGCCCGTTCGCTCGAAGTCATGGGCATTGCGGTGCGCGTGCGCGTGGTCGACGGCTCCCAATATCAGGCCCGCCTCACCAATTACGATTACGATATGGTGCAGGCGAGCTGGCCATCTTCGCTGTCACCCGGCAACGAACAACTTTTCCGCTGGTCTTCAAATGCCGCCAAGCTGCCCGGAAGTTATAACTTCGCGGGCGTCGCCAATCCCGCCGCCGACGCCATGATCGAAGCCATGCTGGCGGCCAAGACCGAGGCTGAATTTGTTTCAAGCGTACGTGCGCTTGATCGGGTGCTGCTGTCGGGCGACTACGTCATTCCGCTGTTTTATATTCCACGACAATGGGTGGCACATTGGGCCCGCCTTAAGAACCCGGATAAGACGCCGGTGTTCGGATACGCCTTCGATACCTGGTGGATCGAGGACCACAAATGACGCGGGCGGTGCTGCCTCAGCCTTTCAACATGGCGCGTTATTGCATCGGCCGGGCGGCTCTCGAGCGGCCGAATCATCCCGCCCTCATCGTCCTCGATGATCCTTCGAACCCAACGCCGAAAGAAATCTGGACCTTTCGCGAACTGGAAACCGCGGTGTTGCGCGTTGCCGCGGCACTGAAGGCGCGCGGGCTTGAGCCTGGCGCCAGAATTCTCATCAGGCTTGAAAATACCAGCGCCTACGCGCTGCTGTTTTACGGGGCTATCGCCGGCGGCTTTGTGCCGTTGCCCACCTCAACGCAACTGACGGAGGGCGAGGTCGCGTTCTTGCTTGCCGACAGCGGCGCGGAGGCTATCGCCTGTTCCGAAAACCATAGCCTTGGAAATCTGCCGGCTGGCGTTCAGGTGCTCTCAAGCTCCGATATCGCACGGATGGCACGTCAAGGAGAAACAGCAGATTACGCCGCGACGCGCGCCGATGATCCAGCGTTCCTCATCTACACCTCCGGCACGACCGCCAACCCGAAGGGTGTGCTGCACGCGCACCGTTCAGCGCTCGGCCGCCGTCCGATGTATGACGGCTGGTACGGCATCACCGCGAAGGACCGGATGCTGCACGCCGGCAGCTTCAACTGGACCTTCACGCTCGGGACGGGTTTGACCGACCCGTGGGCCAACGCCGCGACGTCGATCGTCTACACGGGCGAAAAAGATCCCGCACTTTGGCCTCGGCTGATCCGCAACACCGGCGCAACGCTGTTTGCGGCGGTGCCCGGTCTCTATCGGCAAATCCTGAAATACGCCGCCGCGGACTGTGGCGATCTCGGCGCGCTGCGTCACGGCTTGATGGCTGGAGAAGCCCCGCCCGCCGGTCTGTTCCAAGCTTGGCAGGGCGCAACCGGCCTGCCACTGTACGAAGCCCTCGGCATGAGTGAGATCTCAACTTACATCTCAACCGGTCCGCAATGTCCGCGCGTGCCAGGCACAGTCGGACGCCCGCAACCGGGACGGCGCGTCGCGATTCTCCCCATCGACGGCGGCGACGATCCGTTGCCAACAGGACAAGAAGGCTTGATCGCCGTGCATCGCTCCGATCCGGGGCTGATGCTTGGCTATTGGAACCGCACAACCGAAGACAAAACAGTCACGCGCGGCGACTGGTTCATCGGCGGCGATACCGGCTCGATGGACGACGAAGGCTATGTCACCCATCACGGGCGCGCCAACGACATCATGAAGGCGCTCGGCTACCGGGTCTCGCCGCAAGAGGTCGAAGCCGTCATCTCCCAATGCCCAGGTGTCGGCGAGGTGGCGTGTGCGGAAGTTCGCGCGCGCCACGATGTTTCGGTGATTGCAGCCTTCATCGTCAAAGCCCCGGGCACCGTGCTCGCCGCCGGCGACGTGCGGCGCTTTTGCGAGGGCCGGCTGGCCGCTTACAAGACACCGCGCGAAATCGTCTTCGTCGATGTCCTGCCGCGCACCCCCAACGGCAAACTTAAGCGCGCTCATTTACAGGCGCTTTCGGATTGAATGCCCTGTAAAGACGGGGCCCGCGAGACTTGGGCTTTTCAAAGCTGTCAAAATGAGATGGTATGCCGGCATTGAACGGCACGGTATTAGATCACGTATTGGGGGACGACACATGCTGCAAGAACTTGTTACGTATCTTGGCCATCACCCGGTCATTCTCTCGACCTTCGGCGTGTTCATTTTGCTGGCTGTAGTTGGCGCATGGTACGTGCTGTCGCATCATCTCCACGCCCTGCTGATCACGCTGCTGTGCGCCGCCGGTTTCGCGGCCGGGGTTCTTGTGTTGTATCGCGGCTACCAGGCCAACATGCGCGACCTGATGGCGGTTGGCGCATTCTTAAGCGTCATCTTCCCGATTATCTATCAGCAAGCCATTCGTGTCGCCAAAGTCGCTTACGGCACGCCGGCGGCCACCGACAAAGGTCACGCCCATCGTGCGGGCGGGCGGTTCTCGTTCAAGCGGCCTTCCGCGACTTGAGCGCCAAATCGGCAAACTGCTGGATCAGCGCTCTCACGCCCTTGACGCGGGCTTCCGGCAAATCCCAATCGGCGCGGTAGACCAACCGCTGATCCGGCTGCACTTTCAAGCGGCCGCGTGACGATTGCACGAACTGCACGAGGCCATCGGGATTGGCAAACGTGTTCCGGCGCAAGGCAATCAGTGCGCCCTTGGTGCCGCCATCGATCTTGGCGATGTTGGCGATGCGGCACAGGCCCTTGATCTCCATGACGTCGAGAAGATGCTGCACTTCCGGCGGCAGCTCTCCAAAGCGATCAACGAGTTCGGCCGCGAAGCCGTCGATGTCGGCGCGCGTTTCGAGACTCGACAGACGGCGGTATAATCCTAGGCGTAATTGCAAATCGGTGACGTAGCTCTCCGGGATCAAGATCGACATGCCGAGCGCGATTTCCGGGCTCCACTTATCGGCCGCTTCTTGCATGTCGCCGCCCTTCATGGCGGCAACGGCCTCTTCGAGCATCGATTGATACAGTTCGAAGCCGACTTCGCGGATATGGCCCGATTGTTCCTCGCCCAACAGATTGCCGGCGCCGCGAATATCAAGATCGTGGGACGCTAACGAAAAACCCGCGCCCAAGGTGTCGAGCGAGTGTAGAACCTTCAAACGCTTTTCCGCGCCCTCGGTGAGTTTCTGGCCCGGCGGTGTCGTGATGTAGGCGTAAGCCCTGGTCTTCGAGCGCCCAACGCGGCCGCGCAATTGATAAAGCTGCGCGAGGCCGAACATGTCGGCGCGGTGCACGATCAAGGTATTGGCGTTGGGCACGTCGAGCCCAGATTCGACAATCGCCGTTGAAAGGAGAATGTCATATTTGCCCTCGTAGAATGCGGTCATGACGTCCTCGAGATCGGTCGGCGTCATTTGCCCGGTTGCGCGCGCGAACGTCAAATCCGGCACCGCCTCGCGCAAGAATTCCGCAACCTCGTCGAGATCGGCGATGCGCGGCGCGACATAGAAGGTCTGGCCGCCGCGAAAACGTTCGCGCCTGAGCGCCTCTTTCAGGATGACCGGGTCGAAGGGCGAAATGAACGTTCTGACCGCCAAACGATCGATCGGCGGCGTGGCGATGAGCGAAAGTTCGCGCACACCCGTCAAGGCAAGTTGCAAGGTGCGCGGGATTGGCGTCGCCGATAATGTCAGGACATGGACATCCTCGCGCAACTTCTTGAGCTGCTCCTTGTGGGTGACGCCGAAATGCTGCTCCTCGTCGATAATCAGCAGGCCGAGCCGCTGAAAGCCGATCGCCTTGCCAAGCAGCGCATGCGTGCCGATGGCAATATCGACCGAACCGGATTTTATCCCGGCTTTGACTTCGGCAAGCTCTCTCGCCGGCACCAGACGCGAGGCCTGCGCCACGTTGACTGGCAGGCCTTTGAAGCGCTCTGTAAACGATTTGAAATGTTGCCGTGCCAGCAGCGTCGTTGGCACCACCACCGCCACTTGCAGTCCGTTCAAGGCCGCGACGAAGGCCGCACGCATCGCAACTTCCGTCTTGCCGAAGCCGACATCGCCGCAAACCAACCGGTCCATTGGTTTGCCGGAAGCTAAATCTTCGATAACGGCGTCGATGCTCGAGGCCTGGTCCTCGGTTTCTTCATACGGGAACCGCGCCACGAATTCGTCGTAAGCGCCAGTTGGCGGACTGATGGCGGGAGCTTCGCGCAATTGCCTGAGCGCCGCGATCTTAATGAGCTCGTTGGCAATCTCGCGCAGACGCTTCTTGAGGCGGGCCTTGCGCGATTGCCATCCGGCACCGCCGAGCTTATCGAGTTGCGTGTCGCCCTCGTCCGAGCCGAAGCGCGATAAGAGCTCGATGTTTTCTACCGGCAAATACAGCTTGTCGCCGCCGGCATAGCGCAACTCCAAACAATCGTGCGGCGCACCTGCGGCCGTGATCGTCTGCAAGCCAGCGAAGCGGGCGACACCGTGATCGGCGTGGACGACGAGATCGCCGACCGACAGACTGGTCGCCTCGGTCAAAACGTCGGCGGCCTTGCGCGCCCGTTTGCGTTGCCGGACAAGCCGGTCGCCAAGAATGTCTTGCTCGCCGACGACAACAAAGTCTGGCGTTTCAAAGCCGTGTTCGAGACCAAGCACCGCGAGCGCTGTGTGCCCGGGCGGCAGCGCCAAGACTTCGGTGAAATTCTCGACCTTGCGAATGTCCTTCAAGCCGTGGTCGTCCAGCAGCGATCCCAAGCGCTCGCGCGCACCTGTGGTCCAGGCGGCGACGATGGCCCGGCGCTGCCCGGCGTGAATGCCCCGAATGTGCGCCACAACCGCGTCGAAAACATTGGCGTCGGGATCGGCGCGCTCAGCTGCAAAAGTGCGCCCCTGCCGGCCTTTCCTGGTATAGACGCCGGAAACGCCGGCTTCCTCGAACGGCGTCAGGCGATAGCTGTCACGGCTGGCAAGCGCGCCGTTCCAGGCCTTGCCGTCGAGATACATACGCTCAGGCGGCACCGGCTTATACGGCGGTGCGCCAAATCGCTGGCCTTCCAGGCTCTCGACGCGGGCTTCGTAATGCTCCTGAATTTGGCGGAAGCGCTGCTCGACAGCTTCATCCGCCATATGGTCGAAACTGACAGCCGCACCGCCAACGTAATCGAATAAAGTTTCCAGCGCCGGATGAAACAACGGCAGCCAGTTCTCCTGGCCTTGATACCGCCTGCCGCTGCTGACCGCCTCATAAAGCGGATCATCGCCGGTGGCGCCGCCGAACAGCTCAACGTAGCCTTGCCGGAACAATGCCGTTGGCGCGTCTCCAAAGGCAACCTCGCTCACCGGCATTAGCGCAAATTTCTGCACCGGCTTGGTGGTGCGCTGCGTCTGCGCGTCGAAGGCCTTGATGCTTTCGAGATTGTCGCCGAAAAAATCGAGACGCATGGGATTGATGCGGCCCGGCGGAAATAGATCGAGAATGCCGCCACGGACCGCGAACTCGCCGGGCTCCATGACCGTGCTGGCGCGTTGAAAGCCGTACAACCCGAGGCGGCGCACCAGTTCGCCCATATCCAGACGCTGCCCCGGTGCTATCGGCTTGATGGCGCCACGAATAAAGGCGCGCGGCGGCACCCGTTGCAGAATGGCGTTGACGGTCGTCAAGACCAGCGCCGGCTCTTTGAGCGTGCCGATCACCAGTTTGCCAAGCGAGGTAATGCGCTTCGATACGATTTCGGCGTTCGGGCTGACGCGGTCGTAGGGAACGCTATCCCATGCCGGAAAAGAGATGACTTTGACATCCGGCGCGAAGAACGTCAGGCCCGCTTCCAAGCTATCGAGGCGGCGGTCATCGCGCGCAATGTGGAGATGAATGCCGGCCCCCCCGTCTCGACCGGCGGCGCGCGCCATATCGGCGACAACGCGCGCGTCCAAGCCCTCGGGAACGCCAGAGAGAATATTTCGGGAAACTTTGGTCTCTGCTGCCATTTCAAGCCTTGTTACTTGTCGCGTCTTCAAGGCCGTGGAAGCGCCTCATATCACGAACGATGTCTTTAAATTCGCTGTCGTCCATCCGGGCCGGATCAAAGATCCAAGATTGCAAAGTCGGGTCGGCCAGGTCCAGAAGGCGCTCGAAGCACTCCAAAGCCGCGCCCGAAAATCCAGCAATTTTTGCGCTGGTGTAACGGCCAAGCAGGACGTCCATTTCCTTGGTGCCACGGTGGTTGGCCCGGTAAATGGCCCGCCGCCGGCGAACATCGGCCTCGTCCGTCATATCGCTGTCACGCTCTCTTCAGCTTGGATAAAAACGGCGCCACGCTTGACGCCACGACCGTAGACCGCCACCCTTGCGGCCCGGCATTCGGATGCTCATATAGCGCCGCCGCCCAGTTCCGCAAAGCTCGAGGTCACGATGCGTATTGCCGCGTTCCAACTTGCATCCGCCTTGCCGCGTTACGTTCGCGGGATTTGAGCCGCGATGCGCCCAGAAAGCCTGCACCCGCTTTTTGCCTCGGCTCAGTCGTTGACCGGCATTGGTCCCAGACTTCTACTGCTGCTGAATAAATGCCTCAACCTGCCGCCGATGGTGACCGAGGCGCGCGTCGTCGATCTGCTGTGGCACTTGCCCGCCGGGGTCATCGACCGGCGCGCTGAGCCTGCCATTCGAGATTGCGTCGCGGGCTCTATCGTGACGCTGAAGGTCACGGTCTTAAAGCACAAGGGTCCGCCGCGCGGCAACAACAAAGCTCCTTACAAAGTGACCTGCGAAGACGATACCGGGCGTCTCGATCTTGTGTTCTTCCATGCCGAACGCAAATTCATTGAAAAGCAGCTCCCCGAGGGCGAAATCCGCTACGTCTCGGGCCGGGTCGAGCGTTACGGCGAAGTGCTGCAAATGCCGCATCCCGATTATATCGTGGCGCCGGAAGCGCGCGGCGATCTGCCGATGCTTGAACCTGTCTATGCGCTGACCCAAGGCTTGTCCGGCAAGGTCCTCCAGAAAACGTCGCGCCAAGCCCTGGAACGCGTGCCGGACTTTCCCGAGTGGCAAGACGCGGCCTGGCTGAAAGCCCGTGGCTGGCCAAGTTTGAACGAAGCGCTGAGCCGCTTGCACCGGCCCGTCGACGCGCAAGATGTCTCGAATAGTGCGCATCCTTGGCAGCGCATCGCTTACGATGAATTGCTCGCCGGGCAACTGGCGCTCGGATTGGTGCGCCAGAACGTCCGCGCCGATCGCGGCCGCCGCGTGACCGGAGATGGCCGCATCCGCACCCGCATCGCCGACGCCTTGCCGTTCACGCTCACCAACTCGCAACGCCTCGCCATCGGCGAAATCGCTGCGGATCTTGAATCCCCGCACCGGATGCTGCGCTTGTTGCAGGGCGACGTCGGGTCGGGCAAGACCGTCGTTGCGCTGATGGCGATGGCCATCGCGGTCGAAGCCGGCGCTCAAGCGGCACTAATGGCGCCAACCGAAGTCCTCGCCCGCCAGCATATGGAAACGATTGCTCCGCTCGCTGATAAGGCCGGCTTGAGATTGGCGCTGCTGACGGGCCGCGAAAAAGGCAAGACGCGCGACGATATCCTGGCCCGCCTCGCCGATGGGGCGATCGATATTTTGATCGGCACCCACGCGCTCTTCCAATCGGAAGTTATTTTCAACGATTTGTCGTTTGCGGTCATCGACGAGCAGCACCGCTTCGGCGTTCATCAGCGGCTTGCGCTTCAGGCCAAGGGATCCAATGGCGCGACCAACGTTCTGGTCATGACCGCGACACCGATCCCGCGCACGCTGCTGATGACTCACTACGGCGATCTCGATGTCTCGAAACTGACCGAGAAGCCGGCCGGGCGCAAACCCATCGTCACCCGGAAAGTCCCGATCGATTCAATCGAGAAACTGATCGACCGTATGCGCGTGCAATTAGCGGAGGGCGCGCAAATCTATTGGGTGTGCCCGTTGATCGAGAGTTCCGACATCTCCGATCTCGCCGCCGCCGAAGAACGCCACGCCCATCTGCGCCAACTTTTTGGAGCAACTGTCGGCCTGCTGCACGGTGCTCTGTCGTCCAAGGAAAAGGACGAGACCATGGCGGCGTTTTCGAGCGGCACGCTCAAAATTCTCGTTGCCACCACTGTCATCGAGGTTGGTGTAAATGTTCCCAACGCCAACATCATGGTCATCGAGCACGCCGAGCGCTTCGGTCTCGCCCAACTCCATCAGTTGCGCGGACGCGTCGGGCGCGGCAGCCGCGAAAGCTTTTGTATGTTGCTCTACAAGCAGCCGCTCGGTGAGACGGCTGAAAAACGCTTGACGATGATGGAAAATACCGAAGACGGCTTCCTGATTGCCGAGAAAGATCTCGAATTGCGGGGCGGCGGCGAGATGCTTGGCGCCCGTCAGAGCGGGTCGCCTGGATTTCGCGTCGCCGAGGTGCCCGGTTTTGAAGTGTTGTTGTCGGCGGCGCGCGATGACGCGCAAATGGTACTGGCCAGCGATCCAACCCTCAAATCCGTGCGCGGCGTGGCGCTGCGGACTTTGCTCTACTTGTTCGAGTGCGACGACGCCGTGAGGCTGTTCAGAGCGGCGTGATTGCCCTTTTCCTTCTCCCCGTCCTTCACGGGGAGAGGGTCAGGGTGAGGGGCAGCCACACATTCGAACAAGCGGCCGCCCCTCACCCGCCCTTTATCGCGGAGCGATGCTCCGCATGGACGGGCACCCTCTCCCCATTGAGTGCAGGAATGGGGAGAGGGAGAAAAAATCAAATCTTCGCCGGGCGTTTCGGCCTTTGCACATTGGCGGCTTGGCTGGCGGGTACTGCCGCGAGCTCTTTGAGTTTGCCTTGCAGGTCCGGGACCACGATGCCGGCCGAGAGAATGAGCTTGGCCGCTTCTTCAACCGTCATCGACAGAAACGTCACGTTTTTTCGCGGCACGAAGCAGATAAATCCCTGCGGCGGAACGATTCCGGTCGGCATGAAAACGGTCAGCAAGTCGGCTTCCCCGCCGGGTCTTGTTTCCGCGATCTCGCCGCCGGTCTCGGCCGTCACGAACACCAGCGACCACAAACCCTCCGATGGAAACTCGATCAATCCAACTTTTTGAAATGCCGGATTAGGCCCGGCTGTCGTAATGACGCTTTCGAAAATCTGCTTGATAGCGCTGTAGACATTGCGCACCACCGGCATCCGCGACATCATCAGTTCGCCCGACGATACCAAGGTGCGGCCCAACAGGTTGGCGGCCAAGGCGCCGATGATGGTCAGTCCGGCGATTGCGACCAACAATCCCAGGCCCGGAAGCGGAAACGGCAGATAGGTATCGGGATTGTATATCTTGGGCAGCAAAGGCTTGACCCAGGCATCGACCCAATTGATCAGCCACCACATGATGTAAAGGGTGACGGTCACGGGCCCAACGATCAGAAGGCCGGTCAGGAACGCAGCCCGAAACCGGGCTCCGAGATGCCAACCCGTCGAACCGTCATCGCGCGCCAAGCGTTGCAGCCCGCGCGTCAGCTGCGCGTCCTTGGCTGAGGATGGGGGCGGCGGCGTACCTGGACTTGCGGTCATTGTCCTGCTCGGCGTGACGCCCGGCTTGCCTCGGGCAAAGTCTAGTTTGTCACGACGAGACAATCAAAGCCACCAGTCCGCAATGTGTTGCAGAGACCGCGCGGTTCTTCGGCAGTCGCGAACGATCCAACGCGGACGCGGTAGAACGTGCCCATGCTGCCGATCACAGCTTCGTCAACAACCGGCGTCCGGCTCATGAGATGAGCACCCTGCTGCTGCACCAGCTTTTGCGCCAGCGCGTCGGCTTCGGCGCGAGAGCGCACCGCTGCAATGTGGATTTTATATTTGCCGCCCTTGATCTGCGGGGCGGCTTGCGGGTCTGCAACGGGAGCTGCGGCGGCGACCTGCTGAGCGGCCTTGGCGGGCCCGGCTTTGATGGCCTGACCGGCTGGAGCCGGTGCCGCGACTTGCCAATTCGCAGCCGTTGGCGCTGCCGCCGAGGTCGAGGCCGTCGTCACGGGCGTGGCAGTTGAGGATGGCGCGGCTGGCGCCGGGCTGCCACCGAACATGTTCGCGAAAAAGCCGGTAATTGTCTTCGGCACGCTGCTGACGGCCGCGCTGGTTTGCGAGGTCGCGGCGGCGGCATTCTCCACAGGCGCGACGGACAGAGCCGGCGTAGTCGTAGGTATTGGCACCGGTACGTTGACGGCGGGCTGTCCGGTTTGCGCGACCGAGGCCGGCGGTGCTTCGGGAACAGCAAGATTCTTTTGTCCGCGTTCGCCGTAGCCTGCCGATTGCAGTTCGGCGATCGTGGCATCACGCACGGCGGGCTTTGAAACTGGCGCACGAGGGCCGGCCTGCGCAGCCGCAAGTGTTTGTGGCTCACTCCCAAGGGCCGCTGTTTGCAAGCTGGCTTGATCCTCGGACTTGCGCGTTGCAGGCGCGGTCGAGACGGATGCCGATGGCGATGGCGATGGCGATGGCGATTGCGGAACTGTCGTGTTCGCTGGCGCCGCCGTTTTGGCAGGCGCGCTCGCTGCCGCGTTTGGATCCGCGACGGAGACTTGATCCGAACCCGTATTGCCGTCGCCAAGGCCGGCCAAACGATAGGCATCGGCGCGCTCCGATGTTGCGCTGGCACGTTCGCTATCGCTGAGACCATTCTTCAGCCACAGCGCGCTCGTCAGATCTGAAATAGCGAGACCGGGCTTGCTCTGCTTTTTGTAGGCGAGGCCGCGATAATAGAGGGCGTGGGCCATGTCGCTCGCCGGCAAACCACCGCCGCGCAACGCTGCCGTGAACGACTGAACCGCGGGTTCGAATTTGCCGCCCTGATAGGATTTGACGCCGGCATCGTAGGACGCGTGCGCGGCAGCGGAATCCTTCTGCTTTTGCGCCGCTTCATCCTGTGGCGCCGCAGCCGCCGCCGCAGGCTTGGCTTTCGTCTTGGCTGTTGCCGTCTCAATTCCAGGCGCGCCAAACATCGCCATCGTCGCTGCACAAACGGCAAGCGCCGGCGCGCGCGCGCATCTTAAGAACTGCCCCATAATCCGGATCCCTTCCAGCGGTGGCTTCTTCGAATACGCCGCACCCTCTGAAGCAACCCTATTGCAATCAGGTCAACGAGGCAAATTCAGGGCTGCCGGTTAACCGTGTTGTCCCCGTCATTCGACTGTGACAGATTTCGCCAGGTTGCGCGGCTGGTCGACGTCGGTGCCCATGACGACGGCTGTATGATAGGCGATCAACTGGGTCGGCACCGCGTACAACAGCGGACTTGTGAAATGAGACACTTTCGGCATTTTGATGTGAGCCGCGAGTTTACAAGAGACTTTGTCAGAGGACGCGTCCGAGATCAGGATGATCTGGCCACCGCGCGCCGCCACTTCCTGCATGTTTGAGACGGTCTTGTCGAACAGGTCGTCTTCGGGCGCCACCACAATCACCGGCACATTTTCGTCGATGAGCGCAATCGGACCGTGCTTTAATTCGCCCGCCGCATAACCCTCCGCGTGAATGTAGGAAATTTCCTTGAGCTTGAGGGCCCCTTCCATGGCGATTGGATAGGACAAACCGCGTCCGAGATACAAGACGTCACGGGCCTTGGACAGCTCATGCGCGATTGCCACGAACTGCTGCTCGTTGCGAATGATCGACGAAATGTGGCGCGGTAGCTCCATGAGCGCCTTGACGATCTCGGCTTCGGTTTCCTTGCTGATGGTGCCGCGAGCACGCCCGAGCGCAATCGCCAGGCACGCGAGTACCGACAGCTGACAGGTGAAGGCTTTAGTCGAGGCGACACCGATTTCAGGGCCTGCCAGAATCGGCAGAACAGCATGGCTCTCGCGCGCGATCGTCGAGGTTCTGACATTGACGATCGATGCAATGCGTTGGCCATTGGCCTTGCAATAGCGCAAGGTCGCCAAGGTATCCGCGGTTTCGCCCGACTGCGACACGAACACGGCCAAGCCGCCCTCCGGCATCGGCGCTTCGCGGTAGCGCATTTCAGACGCGATATCGATTTCAACCGGAACTCGCGCTAAGCGCTCGATCCAGTATTTGGCCACGAGGCCAGCATAGAAAGCGGTGCCGCATGCCGAAATGGTGACGCGGCTGATCTTGGCCAGATCAATCCCAAGATCGGGGAAATTGACGTGACCTGCGGCCATATCGAGATAATTCGTCAGGGTGTGGCTGATGACTTCGGGCTGTTCGTGGATTTCCTTGGCCATGAAATGGCGGTGGTTGCCCTTGTCGACCAGCAGCGAACTCGCCACCGACTTGATCATCGGGCGCTCAACGCGTTTTCCGGCGCGATCGAAGATCTCGACGCCGGCACGGTGCATGACCGCGCAGTCGCCTTCTTCGAGATAGGTGATGGCATCTGTAAATGGCGCCAACGCAATGGCATCCGATCCCAGATACATTTCGCCCGAGCCATGCCCGATGGCCAACGGCGAACCTTGCCGTGCCGCGATCATGAGATCGTCGTGGCCGGCAAAAATGATCCCGAGCGCGAAAGCGCCTTGCAAGTGCTGGAGCGCGATCTTGGCGGCCTCGACGGGGCCCGTACCTTTGCGCATTTCGTCGGTGATGAGATGAACCACCGCCTCGGTGTCGGTGTCGGTTTCGAACTTGTGGCCTTTGGCCTCGAGCTCTTGTCTCAGTTCGCGGAAATTCTCGATGATGCCGTTGTGAACAACCGAGACGTCGGCTGTCATATGCGGATGGGCGTTGCGTTCCGTCGGCCGGCCATGGGTGGCCCAGCGGGTGTGTCCGATGCCCGTGCAGCCCGCGAGCGGCTCAGCCAAGAGACGCTTCTCGAGATTGCGCAGTTTGCCCTCGGCGCGGCGGCGCTCAAGATGGCCGGATTCGATCGTCGCAATCCCGGCTGAATCGTAGCCGCGGTACTCAAGCCGGCGCAAGGCGTCGACGAGATTGGTCGCGACAGGCGTCTTCCCGAGGATTCCGACAATCCCACACATCGCTATCGTCCCTCATTTTTTGGTGCCCCGGCGATACGTTTACCGGGGTTAACCACCACGACAAAGTCACAGAATGTTTCAAAAGCATGCAGTCCACACCAAACACTGCAAAAGCCGTGCAGCGTTAAGATTTGGACTTTCGACGCCCCATCATTTCCCGGAATTTATCGGCCCAGCCTGCCCGCTCTTCTTGGGGCGCACGTTCCAACGCCAGGCTGCCAGCCGCGACATTTTTGGTGATGACGCTGCCCGATCCGATGTAAGCGCCCGCTCCAATCTTAACCGGTGCCACCAGCGCCGAATTGGACCCTATGAAGGCCTCGGGCCCAATTTCTGTCTTGTGCTTGTTGAACCCGTCATAGTTGCAGAAAATCGTACCAGCCCCAATGTTGGCTTTGGCCCCAACCGTGCCATCGCCGAGATAAGCCAGATGATTGGCCTTTGACCCTGCCGCCATCTCGACATTCTTGACCTCGACGAAATTGCCGACGTGGACATCTTCGCCAAGTTTGGTGCCAGGCCTCAGCCGCGCGAACGGGCCAACCCGCGCGCCTGAAGCAATCGTTGCGCCTTCAATGTGGCAATTGGCTCTGATCCCGGCTTTGTCGCCGATACGCACACCGGGCCCAAAAAACACATTGGGTTCGATCGTCACATCGCGGCCAATTTCGGTGTCGTACGATAACCAGACGGTTTCGGGCGCGATCATGGTAACCCCGTCGCGCATGAAGCGGGCCCGCGTTCGCGTTTGCCAAATCGATTCGGCAGCGGCAAGCTGATCGCGGGCATTGACGCCCAGCACCTCGTCTTCCGGGCACTCGACCACAGCGGATTTCATATTTTGCCAGCGCGCAATCTCAACCGCGTCCGTCAAGTAGTATTCGCCCTTGGCGTTGGCGTTGCCGACCTTGTCAAGCAAGCCTGCGAGGTTGCCGACGCGAAACGCCAGCACGCCGGAGTTACAGAGATTGATCTTGCGCTCTTCCGTGGTCGCGTCCTTGTGCTCGCGAATTGCAATAAGGGTTCCGTTCGATTCAGTCAGGAGACGGCCATATCCCGACGAATCCTTGGCGCGAAAACCAAGTACAGCGATGCTCGCCCCACGCTCCAGGTCAGTCCGCAATCGCTTGATCGTCTCAAGCTGGATAAGCGGCGTATCGGCATATAAAACCAGCACGTCGCCGCGGTGAACTTCGATCGCCGCGCGTGCCGCCAGCACTGCGTCGGCCGTGCCGCGTTGCTCGTGCTGAACAAAGATTTGAGCGTTCGGAGCGAAACGTTTGGCTTCGGCCTCAACCTCTGCCATGCCCGGCCCGACGACGACCGCCAGGGTGGCGGCTTGGGCCGCGCCGGACAGCGCCAGCACGTGACCCATCATCGAGCGGCCGGCAACCTTGTGCAGGACTTTCGGCAACGCCGAGTTCATGCGCGTGCCTTTGCCGGCGGCGAGCACGATGATCAAAAGGGGAGCAGTGGACATTCAATACCTTGACGTCAGTGCGCAACGGAACTCAGGCCATCATGAGCTGCGAACCCAGTGATTCGAAGGCTTAATGGTGTTCGATCCTTACCGTTTGGTGGTCACCAAGTGCAAGTCGGCCAATGCGGCTGCCACCGCCTAGATTCCAGCCGCTTTGTCTCACCGGCCGCAGCTTAGCGGGGATTTGGTCGAAAGAACAAGCATCCGAGCCGCTTAGGGTGCCCGGAAGCGGCTGTGGCCATCCACAACTTGCGCACCGAAAAATGCACCACGGCGTTGCTCATCGGCTGTGACTCACGCACGATTAGTCAGGCTTGATAACAGAACGCGCGCGCCTTGTGGCGCGGCGGCGATTAAAACCTCATCGCGCACAATTTTGGGACAAACAGCATTATGACGAAGCCGCAAACGCAAATTCCATTCCGGCAGAGGGCGACATTTACGCGCCCGGTGTTCGATCTCAAGACGGTCGGCTGGTCGATGCTGGGAACTTTGTCGGCCCTTTATCTCGCGGTCGTCACCCTTGCGCCGGATTGGCTGGAAGGGCTTCTACCCGTAACGAATTTGAATCCGCAATCCAACCAGGGCCAGAGAGCGACCGCGCGTTTATCGACGGAAATCGGCAATCTTCGCGACAGCGTCTCACGCATTCAATTGGATCTCGCGCGAGTCAAAACCGACTCCGAAGGCTTTGCGGAGCGTCAGAACGCTCTCACGGTGCAAGTGACCGGGCTGGAGCAAAAACTGTCGACCTTGGCTCAACAAAAAATTGATGCCGGCGCGAGCGTGAAATTGGAATCTACAACCGGCGACAGAGCGGCCGTCGAGATATTAGCGCCTGCCGCAACTGGCGCGGGCGACGCTGCCGTCGCGCCAGCTGCGCCCGCTGCATCTATTCAAGGCAATGCTGCGCAACCGAAACTGATCAATGCCGACCCCGCTGTCGCGACGGGAACTGTGCCGCCTGGAACGTCTGCGCCGCGCTTTCAGATAACAACCGCCAGCACCGACGCCATAGATTTTGGCCCTGCGGTCGTCAAGGCAACGCCAAAGCCGATGGGCATCAAGATCTCGTCCGGTGCGTCTGTGGATGCGTTGCGCTTAAGCTGGACGTTGCTGGCGGAGCGCCATAGCGATACGCTGAAAAATCTTCAACCGCGCTACACGTCCAGCGGGGACGCCCAAAACCCTAATTTTGACTTGATCGCCGGGCCGCTGAAATCCTCGGCCGACGCCAAGAGACTCTGCAAAGCGCTTGCAGCCAAGAACGTCCCTTGCCAGGTCGGCGCGTTCGGCGGCGAGACGCTTTAAAGAAGCGGCCCCGTGCCCGTGCGACTTACCAAGAGACCCATCGTACGCCCTAAAAGTCTGCGGCCGTGAGCACATCGCAGGCATCCGGACTTTTGGCCTTCTGGCCCAGATAGAACCAATGCGCCCGCTGCTCCGATGTCCCATGCCAAAAGTTGGCAGGATCGGGGGCTGCCGATGACGCCCGCTGCACATCGTCTCCCACGCGCGCCAGTGCGTGCAGGAGGTCGGCCTTGACCCGCTCGGTCGCAGCGAATTCGCGACTGCGGCCAGCCCACACACCAGCCAGGCAATCAGCTTCAAGTTCGAACCGCATCACGTATTCGCGCCTGCGTTGTGGATTTTCCCGGATCATCTGCGAGAGGATCTTAAAACGCCCGGCCGTCATTTGAAGATGATGGCCAAACTCATGGGCCATCAGAAATGCCAGCGTCGCATTGGCATCAACATCGAAGCGCTGTGCCAACCGGTCCATCTCATCAAGGCTGACGAAAACGGTACCGTTGCCGGAGCAGTAGACCGGGCCGGAATTTATGTAGAGGCCATAGCAGAGCGACGGCGTGACCTTGGGCACGATATTGATTTGCGGGACCACGCGATCGCTAGCGCTGGCGTTCAAAACAATCTGCCATGTGGCGGTGGCATCTTTCCATACGGCATTGATCAAAGAGATCAGCGCCGAGTTGCGCGCGCTTGATTCCGGGTCGGCAGGCCCTATTGCGGCAATTCCAGCTTCGGGCAATGGCGGCGGGCCGGCAAGATTTTCCGCGTTAGCCGATTTGCCGCTTGATCCGAACACCGCCGCGACCGCCGCGACGGCACTCACAACTTTGCAAAATCTATAGCGCGGATGTGCTCTCATGACCTCCTGGTATAGGCCTGCGCCGCTAATCTTGGATCACAGATCCGTGGTGTTAAAGGTATCGCATGCGTCCATCCGCCCGGATTCGAGACCGGCCTTGAACCAGCGCACACGTTGCGCCGATGAGCCGTGCGTGAAGGCATCCGGGACAACGCGTCCGGTCATCTTCTTCTGCAACATGTCGTCGCCGATCTGCGTGGCGGCGTTCAACGCTTCCTCGACGTCGCCCGGTTGCAGGCGATGTTTCATCTGGTCGTTCAAGTTGGCCCAAACGCCGGCGAGGCAATCGGCTTGCAGTTCCATGCGGACTTGCAACTGATTGGCGCGCACCTCGTCGTTCGACTGCTCTTTGAGTTCCTGAACCTTATCGGCAATGCCAAGCAACTTCTGAACGTGGTGGCCGACTTCATGGGCAACAACGTAGGCCTGCGCAAAATCTCCGCCAGCGTTGAAGCGCCGTTTCATCTCGTCATAAAAGGCTAAATCGATATAGACTTTTTCGTCGATCGGGCAATAAAACGGTCCCATCTGCGATTGGCCGGCACCGCACGCAGTCTTCGTGTAACCCGAGAACAGCACCAAGGGCGGATTGGTGTACTTCTTGCCGAAGCCTTGGAACACCCGGCCCCAGACGTCCTCGGTGTCTGCAAGAACGCGGGAAATAAACGTCTTCATTGCATCTTCGTTGCCAGCGGTCTGGCCCGGCCCGCCGGGCAGACCCGGAATTTCAGTCTGCCGCCCAGGCGCCGCTGGGCGCTCCGCGCGCGGCAATTGCGGCATGTTGATCGGTCCGCCGCCACCGCCACCGCCTGCGCCGGTCAGAACGTCGAGCGGATTGATGCCGAAGAACAGCATCAAGGCGCCGATGATCAACATCGTCGTCAAACTAAAGCCGCCGCCGCCAATGGGGATCTGGATGCCGCCCATGCCGCCTGGAAAATTCCCGCCGCCTTCGTCGCGGCGATCTTCGACATTGCCGCTTTCGCGGTCCTTATCATCGTAGCGCATGGCAAACCTTCGCTGTGGCCCCTGTCCCGAAAGCGCCCGCGGCAACGGCCAGCAAGCGCTAAATTACGGCGTCATAGTGCACGGCGTATCGGGCAAAACAAGGGAGGAAAACGCGGTCTGCGGGCGTGACCGCAATTTCTGTTCAAGGGCCCGCGCCGCTCGGCAGTTTCTTGTGGTTAGGCCGCGCAAGCGGGGGCAGGATTTCGGGAGCCGCCGCACCGGCCTTTGGCTTCAATTGTGCGCGCAATAGACCCCGAACGTGCCGGGAGGCTGCTATGGTGCCGAACTGAGCATAGGCTTCGTGGTTTTTTTCGATGTCGGCGGGTTCATAGCGATAATTCACCATCAGCCCATAAGCGTCGCGCAGGCCTTTTTGAGAAGTGTCCGCCAGCCAGTTGATCCGCTCGAGCCGCGCTCCATTTCCGAGATGGAAGCGCGCCACCGGATCGACGGGGCGGTCACGCGACTTGGCCGCCAGGAAATAGTGCGCGGCCAACGCCGACAAGCTGGCACGAAGCTGATCGCTTTGCTGGCCTACTTGTTTGGCAACGCCAAGCCAGCGTGGATCGCCAAGGACCTTTAGCCGCGCGCGGTCCTCGACCGTTACCGCGTCAGACCCGGTGTCGGCCAACGCGCGGTCCAGCCAGCGGGCGAAATTTGGCACCGGCGAGAGCGTCACGAAGGTCTTGAGACTTGGCACGTCGCGGGCCAGTTCCTCCACCACCTGCTTTAACAGGAAATTGCCGAACGAAATGCCCTTGAGACCATCCTGACAGTTCGAAATCGAATAAAACACGGCCGTCGTTGGATCGCCGTCGCCGGTATCCTGGCCAGCCTCGAGAACGGGCGCGATGGCATCGGGAATCTCGCGCATTAAAGCGACCTCGACGAAGATCAGCGGCTCATCGACGAGGGCTGGATGGAAAAATCCGAAACAGCGGCGGTCGCGCGGATCGAGCCGGCGGCGCAGATCGTCCCAACCTTTGATTTCGTGGACCGCTTCATAGGCGATGATCTTTTCCAAAATCGCCGCCGGGGTCTGCCAGTCGATCCGACGCAATACCAGAAAGCCGCGGTTGAACCAGGTCTGCAGAAGATATTGCAAATCGCCGTCGAGGGCGGCGAACACGTGCGCATCCTTGCCAAGGCCAAGAATCTCGCGGCGCATGGCGACGATCTCGGCGGTGGCGCCGTGCGCGAGATTGAGGCGGCGAAAAAATTCCCGGCGCGGGCTTTCGGTCACCCGCTGCAGGTCACTCAACGATTGCTCGCTCGGGCCCTCGAGATACGCTGACGCTGCCTCCGCAACCGCTTTGGCGTCTGGTTGCAACTCGTCCGCCAAGAAGGTGTAAAACGCGCGCCGCTCGTCGCGCGAGGCAACTTTCAAACGGTTGAGAAGCTGGCGCGCGATGGCGACGCCCGAGGCTTCACCCCGTCCCGACATCAGCGCCCGCGCCAAGTCTTCGAGATTATGTTCGCCGGTTCCAAACAAGGCTTTGGGGAGCAACGCCCGGCTCTGCTCGGCGACCGTATTCAAGAGTTCCTGGAGAAACGAGACGTTCAAGGCGGTTCGCTCCGTGGGTTTGGTGCCGGGCCCAAGAGAAATGGCCGTTAACCTTTCGTCAACCATAGCATCGCAGCATGTCAACGCGACATGTCTCGCACGCACGGGCGGAAGGCGTTATTTGCATGGACGATTCGGCACATCACGGCCGCTTGACCTCGAACTTGGCCGAGGTGCGCAACGACACGGGCCGGGTCGCCTTTTGCGGCCCTTACGTGCTCTCCGCCATTACCGGCTATTCAATCTCCAAAGTCGAAGATGTGATCCGCGCCGGCCGCGACCTGCCACCTGGCAAGAAACCGGTTGTCCGGGGCACTTATGCCGACGAAGTCGAGGATGCGCTCGCCCACTTCGGCTATCGTATGGAACTGCGTGAGAGCCATCTGAGCAAGGCCCGCAAAGACCGGCCTACGTTTTGGACCTGGATGCAGAAGCCCCGTAACGCCTGGGCCTACTACATTCTAGCTATTCACAAAGGCAAGGAGGGCCACTGGATCCTCGTCAAAGGCGTCAAAATGTGTGACACCTTCACGGAAGGAAAGTGGACGTTTGTCGTCGATGGCCCGCACAGGGGCTGCCGAATCATGGAAATCTTCGAGGTCAAACGGGCGATCGACGCCTGACCGCCTTTGGCTTCATTGGGCCGATCATAGCTGGAGAACGCTGCTCATGTTCGGCTCCATTCTGGCACTCGCCGCCCTGCTGATTGTTTGGCTCAACCGCAACCTGTCGTCAGGCTTCAAAGAACGGCTCGATCGGGTCGAACGCGCGGTCGACGACGTAACATCGGAACTCCGCAGGTTGCGCGCCGAACGTGGAAACGACCCCGGAACTGAGAGGCCCACGGCCGTCGCGCCCACGCGCCAACCAATTGAGATCATCAAGAGCGAAGCGCCCGCTCCGGTTCCAACCCCGGCCCTAGCCAAACCGCCCGGCAGCGTCCCGGCCATCGAACCACCCCGGCGCTCGGCCGATCTCGCGCCGCCCGAAATCCAGCCCCCCCGTCACGACAGCTTCGAAGAAACACTCGGCACCCACTGGGCAGTTTGGGCGGGTGGCGCGGCGTTGGCGCTCGGCGGCCTGTTTTTGGTGCGCTATTCGATCGAAGCCGGACTATTGGGTCCGGGCGTGCGGGTGTCGATGGGCGCTCTGCTGGCGGCGGCGCTGGTCGCGGCCGGCGAATGGATGCGGCGCGGCGAATTCAAAATTCCGGTGCAAGCAATTCCGGAAGCTCACATTCCGAGCATCCTGACCGCAGCCGGCACCATCGTTGCCTTTGGGACAATCTACGCGGCCCACGCCCTCTACGGTTTTATTGGACCAGCGGCCGCTTTCATCTTGCTCGGCGCAACCGGCATCTTGACCATGCTGGGCGCGGCGCTGCATGGCCCTTGGCTGGCGGGTCTCGGGCTCGCCGGATCGTTCCTCGCGCCGATGTTGGTCGAGAGCAACGCGCCGAACCCCTGGCCGGTGGTGTTGTATCTCGGCGTCGTCGCCGCCAGCGCTTATCTGCTGGCGCGGACGAGGGCCTGGCTGTGGCTCGCCTGGGCAACCGTCGCTGGCGCGGTGGCGTGGGGACCTCTGATCCTCTCTACACGGTTTGCCGGATCAGCGCCCGAGGCCCACGCGCTCATTCAACTTGGGCTCGGCGCATTTTTCCTAGGCCTTGAACCCTTCTCGGCCACCCCCGACCGCGGCGCCAAGCCCGATCGCGTCGCGAGCCTTGCGCTGGCGGCGCTCGGGTGCTTGCCCTTGATGGCCATTGCCTTCACCGACACCACGATCACCGAGACGACGATGTTTGCTGGCGTAGCGATGGCGATTTTGTTGGCAACCGCTTGGCGGGCGGCACCTGCCGTGGTCGCTGCTTCTATTGCGGGAATCCTAGCGCTCGCCGTGCTGTTGGTTTGGCCCGGGCTTCGCCAGCCGGCCGACGCGACATTGACGGCGCCCTATGCACTCCAGCTGTTGCGCCTTCCGGAGAATGTCTCGAGCTTCTTATCGTTTGCGGCGCTGGCGACGCTCATTCCGGCAGCCGTTATGGTGCTGCGGATTTGGCGCGGCTCGCTGATGCCGCAATCGACGGCGGCGCTGTACGCCTTGGCCGCGACCGTGCCGCCGCTTCTGGCGTTGATCGTGACCTATCTGCGCGTCACTCAGTTCGACGTTTCCATTCCCTTCGCCCTTGCCGGCGCGGTTTTGACCGTCATCTTCGCGTACGCCGCCGAGCACTTTCACAAGGCCGACGAAGCTTACTCCGTGCCAGCCTACAACATCGCCGCCGGTGCCTTCGCCGCCGCTGCCATTGCCGCGTTTGCCTTCGCGCTCGTGGTCAGTTTGGAACGCGGCTATCTGACGGTGGCCCTCGCGCTGACAGCTCTTGGTACCTCTTACGTTGCAACTCAGCGCGAAATTCCGTTGTTGCGCTACGCGGTGGCGGCGATTGGCTTCATTGTGCTGGGGCGGCTGGCTTGGAACCCGCGCATCATGGGCGACGGCGTCGGCAGAACGCCGGTTTTCAATTGGCTGCTGATCGGTTACGGCGTTCCGGCGGCTTGCTTTGCTTACGCGGCGCGTTTGCTGGAGCCGAAGGGCACCGATCTCGCGTTACGGCTATGTCAAAGCCTCACCGTGGTCTTTGCTGGGCTGCTTGGATTTTTCGAGATCCGGCATCTGTGCAACAACGGCAATGTCCTGCACGCCGGCGCCAATCATGTCGAAAGCGGCTTGCTGACCTTCATGAGCCTCGCCTTCTCGTTCGTTCTCGCCAAGCTGCATCTCGGCAAAGCCAATCCTGTGTTCGACAGGGCGGCGTTTTTATTCGGTGCAGGCGCGCTCGCCATCGCGATCCTCGGACTGATGCTCGGTGCCAATCCCCTGCTGACCGGCGAAGCCGTGACTGGGGGGGCGATCTTGAACTCGCTGATACCGGCTTATCTGCTGCCTGGTCTCGCGGCCTTGTACGTCGCGAAGCATGCACGCGGCGCTCGGCCGGAATGGTATCTGCGGGCGGTGGGCATTCTCGCCGTCGTGCTGATCTTCCTCTACGTCACGATGCTGGTGCGTTATGCCTTCCACGGCGCCGACATCAGCTTTTATCGTGAGACGACGGCACCGGAGCAATGGGCCTATTCAGTGGCGTGGCTGGCGCTCGGGATTATGTTCCTGGCTTATGGACTTGTCCGAGGCTCACTTGAGGCCCGCATAGCGTCGGCCGCACTGATTGTTCTGACCGCGATCAAGGTGACGGTCTTCGATCTCGCCGGCATCGACGGCTTGTGGCGGGCGCTGTCGTTCCTGTGCCTCGGCGCGGTCCTGATCGGCATCGGTCTCGTCTATCAGAAACTGGTGTTCGCGCGACCGGTGGCTCCCTCTCCCCCTGGGGAGAGGGCGGGGTGAGGGTTCTCCCGAGGGAGAAGGAAGTACTAATCCTTGGCGCGTTCGACGTAAGAGCCGTCGGCGGTCATGACGACAACGCGGGTGCCGGCACCAATGTGCGGCGGCACCATGACGCGCGCGCCGTTGGAAAGCTTGGCGGGCTTGAACGACGACGACGCCGTCTGGCCGCGCACCACCGGGTCGGCTTCGACGATCTCGAAGGTCACGCGCTGCGGCAGCTCGATCGAGATCGGGTTACCTTCAAACAGCGACACCGAGCACGTCATGCCCTCGATCAACCACTGGCCGCTGTCGCCGAGCACGTCTTTCGGCACCGATATCTGGTCGAAGGTTTCCGGATGCATGAAGTTGTAGCCCATGTCGTCTTCGTACATGAAATTGTAGTTGGCTTCATCGAGATAGGCGCGCTCGACTTGGTCGGTCGTGCGATAGCGCTCCGTCAGCTTGACACCGTCCTGGATGCGGCGGAGCTCCAGGTGGGTCACCGGCGTACCCTTGCCGGGATGAATGTTTTCCGCAGTCATAACCACAGCCAGCTTGCCGTTGATGTCGAGAACGTTGCCTTTGCGGACTGAGCTTGCAATAACCTTGACCACGGCCAGTGTCTCCGTTCGTTCTTTCAGGACGGCCGCGGGCCGAGGCACGGCCCCGAGCGGCGTCGAACTTGTTTGATTTCTCGCCGCTTCTTACCTGCTTCGGGCCGGAAGGCCAAGTGCGTCCCTTCAACAGAGCGCTTTTTCTCGAAAACCCCCAGAAACTCCGATGAAATCGCTTGTGAACAGCCCCTCCCCTTGGTGGACGCCCGATCGCCACGCCGATAAGCGGCCTTTTCTATTGGCGCGCGGCCGGATCAAAAATGCCATACGCGGTTGGTTTGAAGCGCAAGGCTTCATCGAGGTTGAAACGGCTTTTTTGCAGATCTCTCCCGGCAACGAAACACATCTGCACGCTTTTAAGACCGAGCGCATCGGCACCGACTTGAAGCGCCAGCCCATGTATCTCCACACCTCGCCCGAATTTGCGATGAAGAAGCTCTTGGCGGCGGGCGAGACGAAGATCTTCACGTTCGCGCCGGTGTTCCGCAATCGCGAGGAAGGACCCTTGCATGCGAATGAGTTCACGATGCTCGAGTGGTACCGGGTGGACGCGCCTTATGAAACGCTGTGGGCGGATTGCACGGGGATCTTGAAAATCGCGGCGCGCGTAACGGCGCATTCGGCTTGGGAATACCGAGGCCGGGTTTGCGATCCCAACAAGACATTCGACTGGCTGACGCTCAATCAAGCCTTCAGTCAATTCGCGGACATTGCTTTGTGGGAAACTTATGATGCGAAAGTTGCAAACCGTGAGGCCCTGGCTGAGCGCGCGCGCGCCACTGGCGTGCAGATCGGGGACGACGACAGTTGGAGCGATATTTTCAGCCGCGTCCTGACCGGGACAATCGAACCGGGGCTTGGCAACTTTCAACCTGACATTTTGTGCGAATATCCGGTGCACGAGGCGGCGCTGGCCCGTCCGCTTGAAAGCGATCCGAGAGTCGCCGAACGTTTTGAACTCTACGCCTGCGGCGTCGAACTCGCCAACGGCTTTGGCGAACTGAACGACGCCAACGAACAGCGCCGCCGGTTCGTCAAATGGATGGACGACAAAGAGCGCATTTACGGCGACCGTTATCCGGTCGACGAGGATTTTTTGAGCGCGCTTGCGCATATGCCGGCGGCGTCCGGATGTGCGCTCGGGTTCGACCGGCTCGTCATGCTGGCGACCGGCGCGACGCGCGTCGATCACGTCATCTGGACTCCGATGGGCGATGTGGGCAAGTAGGTCGATAGAGTCCCCTCTCCCCGTCCTTTACGGGGAGAGGGTTAGGGTGAAGGGCGGACGCTTGTTCGAGCGTGGTTCTGTCCCACACGTCATGTCGAAGACATGCTTTCAGCATGGGGGCCCTCTCCCCAGTGAGTGCAGAAATGGGGAGAGAGAGTACATCGTGTCGTCTGAAAAAGCATTGCGAACGGCGGATGAGTTGATCGCAGCGGGGCTGGCAGAGCCGTCGGCGCGCTCGGCCATGAATCGCGTCGGGGCGCGCTACGCCATTGCGATCACGCAGGCGATAGCGGATCTGATCGATCGCGGGAATGTCGACGATCCAATCGCACGGCAGTTCGTTCCCGACATCCGCGAACTCGACGTGCACCCAGCCGAACGTAACGACCCTATCGGCGATCATAATAAAAGTCCGGCACCTGGCATCGTTCACCGCTACCCTGACCGGGTGCTGTGGAAAATCGCGAGCGTGTGCCCGGTCTATTGCCGTTTCTGTTTCCGCCGCGAAATGGTCGGGCCGGAGCTTGGCGAAAGCCTGAGCGCGGACGACATGTCCGCTGGCCTTGCCTACCTCAGGGCGAACCCAAAAATCTGGGAAGTCATCCTGACCGGTGGCGATCCTTTCATTCTGTCGCCGCGGAGAATCCGCGAGGTCACAGAGTCGCTCGGCGCAATTGACCACGTCAAAATTCTGCGCTGGCACACCCGGGTTCCCGTCGTCGATCCCGCCCGCGTCACGCCAGAACTGGTCTCAGCTCTCAAAGCTTCGTCCATAACCGTATTCGTCGGGTTGCACACCAACCACGCGCGGGAATTGACTCCGGCGGCGTGCCGAGCGATCGCCAAGCTCGTCGATTCCGGCATTCCGGTCGTCAGCCAAACGGTCCTACTCAAGGGCATCAACGACAACGCCGACGTGCTCGAAGAGCTGATGCGCGCCCTCGTCGAAGTCCGGGTCAAACCCTATTACTTGCACCATGGCGATCTGGCGCCGGGCACGGGACACTTCCGCACCACCATTGCTGAAGGCCAGGCCTTGATGAGCGAATTGCGGCAGCGCCTCTCTGGCTTGGCATTGCCAACGTATGTCCTCGACATTCCGGGCGCGCACGGCAAGGTGCCGATTGAGACTGCTCATGTTGCAGCGGGCGATCAGGGCTATAGCGTGCGCGACCCGAACGGGCGTTTGCACCATTATGACGATTGCTGCGCCGCTGCGGAAACACCTTGATAACGCTGTGCGCAAGAATGCCAACCCAAGATTCTTGACCC
This sequence comes from Hyphomicrobium sp., assembly GCA_031365865.1. Taxonomy (GTDB): domain Bacteria; phylum Pseudomonadota; class Alphaproteobacteria; order Rhizobiales; family Hyphomicrobiaceae; genus Hyphomicrobium_B. The sequence goes on from JANLYX010000012.1 coordinate 50,097, forward strand.
CGCCTCAGTCTAACGTCATGTGTCGAACAGCAATGGTGCCGAGGCCGGAATGAGCAGGCAGGTCATGATCAGAGCCGCAGCAGCCGCCCTCGCCGCTATCATTTCAACGTCCGCTCAGGCAGCCGAATGCGCCGCGCCGCCTCCCGCCGTCGTCGATCTCGATCTGACACGGTTCTATGCTGACAGTGCCGGGTCCGTTGTCGAACCGACGCGCATGGAGCAACACAAGCTCGAGACCGCGCCGCTGGTCGAATTCTTGGGCTACGTCACCAAGCAGGCGGATCACGCCTGGAAGAAGGACGCCAAGGCGCCGGAGACCGCGGCGTGTGCTTTGAGCTGGCTGCGGTCTTGGGCGCAAAGCGGCGCGTATCTTGGAAAGATGGCGTCGCCGCAAGCCCAGTCCCAGCGCAAGTGGGATCTGGCGGGTACGGCGCTCGCCTACGTCAAGTTGCGCAAATGGGCTACAGTGGACGACAAGGCTGCCATCGAGCCGTGGCTCATCAAGTGGGCGGATGCGGCCCGCGCCGTCTTCGATGATGCAAGCGTCAAGCGCAACAATCATTGGTATTGGCTTGGGCTGGCGCTTGGCGGCGTCGCCATTGCGACGGACAGCGACCGACATTGGCAAATGGCCAAGGGCATCATGACTGATGCGGCCAAAGATATCGCGGATGACGGCACGTTGTCGTACGAGATGGCCCGGCAAGGCCGCGCGCTGTATTATCACGCCTTCGCCGTCATGCCGCTGATTGCGCTCGCCGAGCTTGGAGCGTCGAAAGGCGAAGACTGGTATGCCTTGAATAACGGCGCACTGCATCGCCTGGTCGCTAAGACCACAGCCGGATTGGCCGATCCGAAGACCTTCGAAGCGGCGGCCGGCGTTGCCCAGGAGCTACCGCCGCGATCGGGTGCGGGCTGGGTGGCGTTGTATGTCGCGCGATTTCCAGACCGCCTCAAAAGCAACGTCGCGCAGTCACCGGGCCATCGTTGGCTCGGCGGAGATGCCGGCATTTTGAAACAAGCGCTCACTTCACCGCACTAACCGCGGCTGCGGCATCCGCGATGCCGGCGCCCAGTTCATCGCCGGATTTTCCATTCACTTTATGAGCGCTTTTCGACAACAGCTCCCGGACGTCCTTTGAGGTCAGCTTGGGATTTTTTTCGATCATCAGTGCCGCGATCCCGGAAATGTGCGCCGCCGCCAAAGATGTGCCCGACGAAATATCGAATGCACCCTTGGGCGCGGCGGCAATGATGTCCACGCCCGGCGCTGCAACGGCAATGTACGAGCCCCGGTTGGCATCCTTGTAGGTTTCATCGGCGCTATCGGTCGCTGTCACCGCGATGACGCTTGGATACGCCGCCGGGTAAGCCGGCTTTGCCGTTGGTCCACCGTTGCCGGCCGCGGCGATGATGACGACGCCGAGCGCATCCGCTGCCTCAATGGCCCTGCCAAGCAAGATGTCTTCGGGGCCAGCGAAACTCATATTGATGACGCGCGCGCCGTTGGCGACGGCCCAATCGAGGGCCTTGATCAGGGCGAGCGTATAAGACTGCGCGGCGCCCTTGCTCCCGCTCGAGAACGCGCGAATGCCAAGCACATTTGCACCCGGCGCGACGCCAGTGAAACCAGAGCGCGCGCCGGCAATGGCCGCGATCGCCGTGCCATGTAATTCCGGCTCGCTGGCCGGGTCGCCCAATGCGTCGAAGGTTTGGGTGATTGCTCCTGCAAATGCCGGGTGGCTGGTATCGATTTGGCTGTCGATGACCGCGATTTTAACGCGCTTTCCGAGCGCCATCCTGTGCGCCTCAACGAGATGCAATTTTTCCGGCGCGTACTGTGGCGGGGATGCGACCGCCTTGGCCGCGCCCTGGCTCGGCACATAAACGTAGTGGGGCTGCGCAACGAGGACGCGAGTGTCGGCCGCGATCTGTTGCAACACGGTTTCAATGCTGCGCTGATCGGGGATGCGGAAACGGACAACGCGCTGCCCCAGCAAACTCGACGTATACAGCGTTTGACCCTCGAGATTGAGGGAGCGCGAAAGTTGTAGGACCGTCGCGCCGTCGGCACCGGCCGGTAGCGTCACAATCACCTCACGGGCGAGCACTTCTGGGACGACGGCGCCAACAGCCGCCGCCCCGCCCGCCGGCCTTAGAGCAACCGTTACGGCGGCTGAATTCCAGCCCGGCCCTGCCCGGCCCTTCGGCAAGCGGCGCAGAATATCGAGGACTGTGACCGCGTCGGGCAATGCTCCCCCGTTGCCTGAGGACTGAGCCCAAACCGGCAGCGGTGCAGCTATCGCTACAGCCACGCTAAGCGCTAACAATTTCCGGTCTAATCGCATCGTGGCCTCATGGCTTGGCAGGCGCGGCGGAGGCAAACGACACTAAGTCCGATCGCGCTTTTAATTTGGCGAGCGCGGCAGCGGCGGCGTCCGCCGACAAAACTTGCTCAGAGACCCGAACGACGAACATGCCGCCGGCTTTCGGTCCATCCGTGATCAAGAATTTGTTTTCGGACAAGAACGCCGACAGGGCGCCCGCTGGTGCGGCCGGTTGAAATGCGACCATCGCAAAGGTCCCGCTACCTAGATCCGTCCGTGAGCCTGCGGCGGTCCGATAATGACCGGTCCCGGCCCGGTCCAACATCAGCGACCCGATCGACGTAGCCTGCACCGCGATTGCCAACGCCGCTGCGACACCAGCGTAAGCAAGCTGGCGCGGCGAGAAACCTCCGAGCCACGTGCCGAGCTTGTCCAGCAACGACGCCTGCGCCGCTTTCAGCCGCACGCTTGGGCTGGCCGCCAAACTGGCCTTGAGTTTATCAAGAGCAGCCTTGGGCGGGCCGATCTCCTGGTTGACCGCAAACGTCACATCGGCCTCATCTTGCGCCAAGGCCAGATGACGACGAACCTCGGGGTGGCGGCCGGCAAAAGCGTCGACCTTGGCGCGATCGGCTGCGCTAATTTTTCCGGTGACATACCACGGCAGCAACGCCGCGATCTGGTCAGCTTCGGATAAGACGTCTGTTTCTTCGGTCATCATGGCCACCCTCTGTCGATACCGCGCGCCTTGAGCAGCTCGGACAGCTTTTTGCGGGCATAAAACATCCGCGTTTTGACGGTCGCTTCCGGGATGCCAAGAACTTCGGCGGCCTCGGAGACGGATTGCTCTTGATAGTAGACGAGATCCAGGATCTCGCGGTGTTCGGCCGACAAACCCGACATGGCGGCGCGGATATGTGCGCTTTTATCGGACTTTTGAGCCGTCACTTCCGGACTGTCGTCGGCGTCCTCGAGTTCGGCCGACGCCTCATCGAATGCACCAGAGACCTCGCGCTTCTTGCGCAAAGCGCTGACGGCTTTGTTGTGGGCGATCGACAGCATCCATGTCGTTGGCTCCGAGCGGCCCTGATAGCCGCCGGCTCCTTGCCACACGCTTAGAAATACCTCGTTCAAGAGTTCCTCCGCAACAGCCTGATTGCGCACGACCCGGACGAGATAGCGAAACACCCGGGTTTGATTTCGTGAAAAGAGCCGTTCCAGGGCTTTGGCATCTCCGCCGGCAATGGCGCGGATCAGCGCGCGGTCGTCGGATGCTTGTTCCATGGCGTTTCTATCACTTGGCCGTTGGTCGCGAGGGGAAGAGAAAAGGTTCACCATGTTCGCAAACGAACCCGGTTAAGCCCCCTAACCTTGCCAGACTTGAAGGCCGCCCGCCAGAGCGGCTTTTGGAGTGCGTGCGGCAACCTAAAGCAGGATGCTTGCCGAACCTTGAACCTTTGCCGGGCTCCCTGCGACAGGACTTTGGAGCGGCATCTCATGCCGAAGAATGTTCCTTTGCGACGTCATGGAGAACGGCAATGATCGGTGATAGGATGAGCTTTGGAACGCAAGGTAGGGGTCGCGAAGTTTGGCTGGCCCCGCGTCGCAGGAGCCGGGTAATGATTGACTTAGAAACGGCAATCCTTCGGCACAATCGGAGATTCGTCCCGTCGATCTCCGCGCTACTCCTAGGCATTCTGGTCAGCGCCGCCCTGGCAACTTCCCCTCGTGCCGCCGACAATCAGATCATCAAGCGTGGCGATGCCGTCGTCACCGGGTTCTCGGGCACACAAACCGAGAAGGACGTTCCACCGGAGATCCATCCCCTCGACCGGACCTTCATCGACCTGCAGGGGCCGGCCGCCCAGATTTTCGACCTGTCAGTCCTTGGCACCGCGCCACGCGGCCAGCTTTCCGACGTCGCCTCAAAATTTAAGATCAAGGCCGCTGAAACCGGGCAGGTCTTTGGTGTCACGCTCGATAGCGAGAGCGCCAGCGCTGCACCCAACGCTTATCTGACGTCGACGTCGATGTTTGGCTTGCAGATCGTCGCAGACGATGGCAGCGGCGGCACCAACCGTCTTCTGTCGGGTGCTTCTGGCGCCAAATGGATGCCCGGACAATTCGGTCTCGACAAGGCCGGCTCGCCCGGATCGATTTGGAAAGTCGACGGCCGCACCGGCGCCGTGTCGCTGTTCGCTAATGTCACGCTCGACGGCCAACCCAACTCCGGGCCCGGACTTGGCAACATCACCTACGATCCAAAGACCAATCAGGTGTTCGTTTCCGATCTTGAGACCGGCATGATCCACCGCTTTACGCTCGACGGCAAAGAGCGCGATCTGTTCGACCACGGCGAATCCGGCCGCAAGACTCAAGGGCTCGATCAAGTTTCTTTCGACGCCTCGCGGCGCATGAGTATTGAAAGCCCATCGTTCAACATCGAGGACACCGCCACTTGGGGATTTGCCGACGAACGCCGCCGCGTCTTTGGCCTCGCCGTCAGCAACGGCCGTCTCTACTACGGCGTCGCAGAGGGCCCGGCCGTCTGGTCGGTCTCAATCGACGATGAAGGCGACTTCGGTAACGATGCCCGTATCGAACTCGAGCTTAAGAATACGCCTGCCGGCACCAACATCACCGATATCATGTTTGACGGATCGGGCGTCATGTATCTGTCCGAGCGGGGCACGCCGGCTGGGAGCTACGACTACACAACATTCGCGACACCCCAGCAAGCCGTTGTCGTTCGCTACACGTGGGACGAAAAGGCCGGACGCTGGAGTGAAAAGCCGCAAGAGTATGCGGTGGGCTTGCCAGCCGAATATCGCGGTACCCAGGGCGGCGTTGCCTTAACCTACGGCTACGACAAATTTGGCAACATCGATTACGGCAAATGCCGTCAGACACTATGGTCGACGGGCGAGCATCTGCGCGAGGGCGAAGATACAGTCCGCGTCTCGACCGGCGGCGCCAAGATCGTGCACGGCCTGCAGGGCGTTTACAAATCTCAAGTCCGGCCTTTAAATGAGCCCCCGTACGAGGCTTGGTTTACCGACTACGATAGCCGCTACGAAGACGCCGAAGCCTATGGGCATATCGGCGATGTCGCCATTTACGCGCCGTGCGAAGGTGCCCGTGAGCCGCAGATGCGCGCCGAAACGGCGCCACCAATGGTACCCCCCGTCGACGACCCGTCCCTGATTTTGGAAAAACGCTGCTTTGCGGGTGCCATCGGCGGCAAGATCCGCTGTTCGATCTTGGTGCGCAATGTTTCGAACCGCGTCCTCAGTCAAGACATCAAAATTGTCGACGTCACAAAAATCATGCTGGGCCCAGGCGCTGGTTCGCTTGTGCCCATCGCATCCTTTGCGGCGCCAAACTCTGCGATCAGTTGTGCAAGCGCGCCAACGCCCGACTTCTGGTGCACGATCCCGGCCGCTCTTCTCCCAGCGGGCGAGACCATTGGCATCGACGTCTGGGTGGATACCCATGACCTAGCACTTGCCGGCAACGTTGGCTTCCGCAACTGTGCCATTCTTCAACACCCCGACGGCTACGGCAAAGCCTGTGCGGAAGGCGGCACCGATATCGTTGTCGAAAAAATTGGCCCGCCAAGCTGCCTTCCGGGCGGCACTTGCAAGTTTGGCTTGCGGATCGCCAACGGTGGTCTCTTGCCTTACGACGGCGACGTGCTGGTGGCGGATGCCATGTTCGTTGGCGGCGGTGTTCCCAATGCTCCCGTCACGGCCGTCAATCCGCCGCTGTCATGCATTTCCGGCAATACAAATCAACTGCCCTTCACATGCTTGACGCATCTCTCACTCGCGCCCGGCGAAGAACACATCCACTGGGTCGATGTGACGATGCCCGCGCCTGGCGGCTATTGGGCCGAAAACTGCTTCGGTGTCCTCGACCCCGCCCTCGTGCCAGGTGGCGTTGTGCCGCCGGCTCTGATCAGCGGCCCGGGCGGGTCTTCAAACCCAAGTTGTGTATGGGTCGAAGTGCCAAACCCGATTGCGAACTTGAAGATTGAAAAAAAGACCGTTGGCACGGGTCAATGCGACAAGATCGGTGGCGATCTGTTCTGCAAATACGATATTTCGCTGACCAATCAGAATGCGCTTCCCTTCAATGACGACGTGAAATTCGAAGAGAAAGTGCCCGCTGGTGCTAACCTGACGCTCATCAGCCCACCGTGGGCCTGCGGCGGGGCCGCGCCAAATTACACCTGCGATAGCGGGGGTGCTATCGCGATACCGTCCGGCGGCACGATCTCAACACAAGTCACGCTGAAAATCTCCGTACCGGATGTCGAAGCCATTGGGTGCTCGATCCCCAACGACGTGAAAATTTTAACGCCGGCGGCTGGCACACCAACCAATCTCGACGGTAGCGACGACACGGCATCTGCGGCGGCTTGGACATTCGGGCTGTCGTGGGTCGATGGCGGCGGCGTCACGCACACAATCTGCGATCCAACCAATCTCAAAGTTACAAAAAAAGCCACGGGCCCATGCACCCAAAGTGACGGCGGCTGGCAATGCGGCTATGAAGTTACAGTGACCAACGCGGGCCCCGATCCCTACACGGGGCCGGTGAAATTGGACGAAAAATTCGGTGTTTCTCCGCAGTCGGTCAACTTCGGTGGCGACTTCACCTGCTCCGGAAACGGCGCCAGCTACACGTGCCAAACCGGCATCGTCAACCTTGCCAAAGGCGATAGTCTGACACTCGACGTTACCGCATCCATCGCCGACAACGGCACCTGCCGGGTTCCCAATACCGCGTCGCTGACGTTCCCGGTCGCCGGCTCCAAAGCCAATGGTTCTGGCGCAGACGATACGGCCTCGGCCTCGGCTAAGGTGCCCTCGGAGCGTTGCGCCCAAAGACCATCGTCCTTGGTTCCACCGACGTTGATCTCGCAACCGCGTTGCTCGGACGGACGCCCGCGCCGCATTGACGGAACCTGCCCGTGCCCGCTTGGAACGCGGTATGATGCCGAGAGCCGGAGTTGTCAAAATCCGCAACCACGCTGCTATGACCGGGCTCGGATTCGCGATGACGGAACGTGCTGTCCGTATGGTACCATCTACGACGGCGAAAACGATCGTTGCCGGGTGCCAGTTTCGAGCTGCCGCGATCGCGAACGCCGGATGGCGGACGATACGTGCTGCCCGCTCGGCACGGTCGCCAATGAAACGGGTTCGCGTTGCGTGATCATTGAAACCGCCTGCCCGCCGGACACCCGATGGAACTATATCAACCGTACGTGCGTGCCCATACGGTCGGCCTGCCAGCCCGGCGAGCGCTACAATTGGCGTGAAAGGCACTGCGAACCGCCGCGCCCCTGGTGTCCGCCGGGAACCCATCCCGACCGCGATGGCGATGAATGCATTCGCAATGAGCAAAATTGTCCCGCTGGCACACACTTCGACCGGGCGACGCGCCGGTGTGAAGGCGAGACGCACGACTGCCGCGGCAACGAACATTACGATCGCGCCAAGCATGCGTGCGTTCCCAATGAAGAGGGTGACAAATGTCCGGACGGCTCGCCGCACCTTCCTGGTGGCGCATGCCGCTGCCCGCAGAACCGCACCTGGGATGCCGCCACAGGTCAGTGCGCTCGCAAAGATGTGCCGCCCTCGGGCATCATGTGCATGGCCGGATTTGAGCGGATCGACGGCAAATGCGTAAAGAAGGCAGAGCCGAAAGATCCCAGCAAGGTGCCGGGCAAAGAGCCGCCGGTCGAGCGGACGTGTCCGGAAGGAAAACACCGTGTCGGCAACGCTTGCTTGCCCGACAAGATTGTTCCAGCTCCGGGCAACGACAACGGCGGCAAGCCCACGAGCTGTCCGGACGGCCAGCACGCTATGGGGAAAGCCTGCCTGCCCAACCGCCCGAACGGCGGCAACCCTCCTGTTGATGGTGACAAGAACGTTCCCGATTGCGCCGCCGGCAAGCATCGGCTTGGTAAGAGCTGCGTGCCGGACGTCGTCATTAAGCCGACGGGCCCTGTCATCAAGGATGTGCCCAAGCACAAGCCTAAAACCGACGACGAACCCAAACCCAAGGTGCGGGAACACGTCGAACCGAAGGTTCGCCATATCGAACCGAAGGCACATGAACATATCGAGCCGAAGGTACGCGAGCGCCTCGAACCGAAGCACATCGAGCCGCGCAAGCAGATCGAAGTTCCCAAGCCCCACAAATCCCCGGAGCTTCGGAATGATAAAATCGAGCACCAACGGAAAGTTTTGCAAATTCCCAAAGCCCACGAGAGCGGCGAGGCAAAGAAGAAAAACGCCCCCGTGCTGCAATTGCCGAACGTCTTGAAGAAACAAAACTAGCTAGGTGCAACAGGCGCAAACAAGGAGGCGGGCCGTCCGCCTCCTATCCTGTTTGAAACGCGGCGGTCATAAAATTCGAAATTCCGGATGGTGTTTCCTAGGGAACAGACGATAACCCATATATTGGGTATTGCTGCCTGTTCGGACGACCCCGCTGCGCCCCAAGCGAGCCCTCAAGCGAGCCACTAAATGACGTTTTCGACCGCACTGCCCGACGGCGTCCAGACAGCACTCCTGGCCATGGCCTACTTAGTGGTCAAGCACGCGATCGCAGACTTTTTGCTTCAGACAGAATATCAACGCCGCACCAAGGGTGATTACGGTGCCCTCGGGGGCATCACGCACGCCTCTACCCATATTTTTCTGACGGTACCGGTGTTCTGGGTACTGCCGCCGGTCGGTATCGGCATCATCGCGGTGCTGTTGGCGGCCGAATTCGTCGTCCATTACCATCTCGATTGGACGAAAGAGCAAATTGTGCGCGCCAACAACTGGACCTCCCGCGACACGCCTTTCTGGTGGGCGATCGGGCTTGACCAGATGGCGCACGCTCTGACCTACATCGCCATTCTTTGGCTGGGCTTTTCCGTTGCAAGTGCACCGCCGTGACCAGGCTGATCTGAAAAGTAACGATTGCGGAGCGTCGCCGGGGCAATCGCAATTAGAGCGCTTAACGGTTCATCAATATGTCGCTACAAAAGGGGCGAAGGCCCGCCCCCGGCATATTTTTCAACTTGACAGCTTGTCGCGTAACGACCAGCCATTGCACCGCGAATACCCCCTCAAGAGGCTTTTGTTTTGGACCGCCAGAGTCGTGACAATGAATGGTCCGAATTGATGCGGGCCTCTATCGCTGGCGATGGCGCGGCCTACAAGCGCCTCCTCGCCGATTTGTCGCGGACGTTGCGTGCGACCGTCCGGCGCGGCTTCGCCGGTGTTGGCGTCAGTCCCAACGACGTCGAGGACGTGGTGCAGGAGGTTGTATTGGCCATTCACACGAAGCGCCATACCTGGGATCAGACCAAGCCCATTGGCCCTTGGGTCATGGCCATTGCCCGCAACAAGCTCATCGATGATCTTCGCCGTCGCGGCCGCCGCACCGAGGTTTCGATCGACGGTATGCTCGACGTTCTCGAGGCCGGTGGCCAGGATGACGCCATTCATGCCTCCGACCTGCGCCGCGTGCTGGCCAACCTCAACGACCGCCAGCGCGACATCGTGCAGGCCGTTGCCGTCGATGGACATACCGCCAAAGATGTCGCCGAAAGGCTCGGCATGACCGAAGTCGCTGTTCGCGTCGCCCTACACCGCTGCCTCAAGACCTTAGCGCAGACCTATCAAGACAAACCCGTGCACGAGACGCCGATTCAAAAAAGCCCGCTGCAAGAGACCATAAAATGAAGACCGACGACCTCATCAACGTCCTTGTGGCGGACAACGCGACCGTCGAGCCGCCGGTTTCGCGGACGCTTGTTCTGGCACTGCTGGCCGGCGCGTCCGTCGCCGCGGTTCTGTTCGCGGTCATGATGGGCCCGCGCTCGGACTTCGCCTGGTCGATTGTCAACTCGCCGCGTTTCATCTTTAAGTTCGTGCTGACCCTTGGGCTTGCGATTCCTGCCTACATTATTGTGCAGCGCATGGCCCGCCCTGAAGCCAAGGCCGGGCGGACAATCTGGCTGCTAGCGCTGGTGCCTTTGATGCTGGCGGCTGCCGTGCTGCTCGAAATGTACGTGCTGCCGTCCGATCATTGGTCCGTCTACATGATCGGATCTAATGCCAAGTATTGCGTCTCATTCATCCCGCTGTTCGCGATGGCACCGTTGGCCGGTGCCCTGCTGGCTTTGCGCCGGGGTGCGCCCTCCAACCCGACTGCGGCCGGCGCCTTTGCGGGCCTGCTGGCGGCTGGCATCGGCGCCACGCTCTACGCCTCGCACTGCGTCGACGACAGCCCGCTGTTCATCGCGGTCTGGTACACCATCGCGGTCGCCATGATCACCGGCTTGGGTGCGTTTTTGGGGTCGCGGTTGTTGAGGTGGTAGGGCTTTGTAAGGCCGGTTAGGCGTCCTTCGCGCCGCAGCCCGCCAGCCGCAGGTGCGATGTTGCAGCGGTCTTTGTTGAGGCTGGCGGATTACGCGCCGAGTGCAGAGCGGCGCCATTCCGCCGTACGTTTCTTCGTTTTGATGTACCGGGGCTACGTGGGCTGTGAACGATCCAAGTCCCCTCCTCCCTTTTCCAACATCACCCGGCAATATCGAGTGGAATTAAAAAAACAAACTCTGTGCCCGGATTTTGGGAACGTACAGCAATGGTCGCATTTACCTGCTTGGCAAACGCGGTGACGATGCGCATGCCCAGTCCCTTCGCTTTATGAAGATCAAAGTCAGGAGGCAGGCCGGCGCCTTCATCGCGCACGGAAATTGAAAATGCATCATGGTCTTCCCGACCGACTTTAATCCAAATCTTCCCACCAGCCTCATTCTTGTATGCGTATTTGGCTGCGTTGGTGACTAACTCGTTAACGACCAAGGCGATGGAAATAGCCTGGTCGGTCGGGACAACAATTCCGTTGACGGCGTCGGTGACGACTTCGCACTGCGCAACGCTTTCATCCAAATCCTTGCAAATGGCTTTGATGTACTGGCCGATGTCCATCCGCTCGATATCTGACCCATAGCTCAGTTGATCATGCGCTTTTCCAATTGCTGCGATGCGATTTGCAGCATCATTCAGGTGCCCCGTCAATTCGGGGTTGGTGATGTCGCGAGCCTGCAGGTTCAGCATGCTCACGACGATCGCCAGGCTATTCTTGACGCGGTGGTTCATGTCTTTGAGCAGAAATTGCTGCCTTTCGAGTGCTGCCGTGAGCTTTCGCTCGTGCCGCTCGCGCTCAATCGCCATACCCAAAATGTTTGCTGCGCCCTGCAGGAACGCTAGATCGTGCTCGAGAAAGTCATCGTCCGAACGGCTGTCCACTTCGAGCACACCAAACGGTTTGCCATCGCCTTGTAGGATGACGTTCATGGCGCGCCGGATGCCGTGCTGTTCTAACAGCTCCGAGGTTCGGAAACGTTCTTCGATCTCCAGATGGTTCGAAATCACCGGCTTGCCGGTCCGCAAAGCAAATCCGGCCGGTGACTCGAGATCAGCTCCAACGGTTGCAATTCCGACGACATCCGCGTTCCAGCCCACGCCTGCACGAACCAGTAGCCGATTGCTGGCCGGGATATGTTCCAGCACCTTGCAAAACTCCACGCCCAGGCCCTCTGCGGTCAAGCGCGCTGTTTCGTTAAGCAACTGATCAAAGGATGCCCCTTGTAGCGCCGTCACGCCGAGTTCCGCGAGGAGTTCCTGCTGCCGAATGCGATCCTGCAGCGCGCGCATTCCGGTGTCGGGACTGACCCCATTTGGGTTTCCTTCGACGATAGGCGTGTCGCCGCCCTTATTAGTGGGCCCCATCGGGTCAATCCTTCACTAGAGAAACATGAGCCGCTGTCAGACTAGCATGCCTTTCAGTTTTTCGCTGGCGAGCTCGCCGGCTGTTGCGCGGCGATGCTTCAAAAATTCGATTATGGGCTTATCTACCGGGCACACGGCGGTGTGGCCGTTAAACCACCCAACAAAAATGAGCCGGACGAGGAGTCCGGCTCATGAAGTTCAGCAAGTCTAGCGCAAGTCTCTTGACGCTACTTCTTCGGCGGCGTTGCCGGCCACGACTTGATCAAGGTGTCGTAGTCGATGGTTTCGCCTTTCGGCTTTTCGTTGGCGAGCTTGCGGGCTGGCGCGATGGTGCCGGCCTTCTCAGCCTTCGCCGACCACTCTTCTGCGGTCGTCTTGGGGTTGAGTTTCGGTCCGCAGGCGCCCTGAGCGCCCGATTTCTCGAGACGTTCCAGAACTGCATCCTGGGCCGCAGCCAGAGCATCCATTGCTGCTTGAGGTGTCTTGGCACCCGACGACGCATCGCCGATGTTTTGCCACCACAACTGAGCAAGCTTGGGATAATCCGGCACGTTGTTGCCAGTCGGCGTCCACTGCACGCGGGCCGGCGAACGGTAGAACTCGATCAGGCCGCCGAGCTTGGGAGCGCGCTCCGTGAAGCTCTTGTGCCAGATGTCGCTCTCACGTGTGAAGGTCAAGCCGACGTGGCTCTTCTTCAAGCTGACAGACTTGGAGTTGATGAACTGGAGGTAGAGCCAGGCCATTTTCTTCTTATCCATCGGCGTCGACTTCAATAGAGTCACGGAGCCGGCGTCTTGATAGCCGAGCTTCATGCCTTCTTTCCAGTAAGCGCCGTGTGGCGACGGTGCCATGCGCCACTTCGGGGTGCCGTCTTCGTTCATCACCGGCAGGCCAGGTTTGACCATGTCGGCAGTGAAGGCGGTGTACCAGAAGATCTGCTGGGCAATCGCGCCTTGGGCGGGCACGGGTCCGGCTTCGCCGAACGTCATGCCTTGGGCATTCGGCGGCGCGTACTTCTTCAGCCACTCGACATACTTTGCAATCGAGTAGACAGCAGCTGCGCCGTTGGTGTCGCCGCCGCGTTCGGCAGATGAGCCGGTCGGGTTGCAGCCATCCATGCGGATGCCCCATTCGTCGACCGGCAGACCGTTCGGGATGCCCTTATCGCCGTTGCCGGCCATAGAGAGCCAAGCGTCGGTAAAACGCCAGCCGAGTGACGGATCTTTTTTGCCGTAGTCCATGTGGCCATAGACTTTGACGCCGCCGATTTCCTTGATGTCGTTGGTGAAAAATTCGGCAATATCTTCATAGGCCGACCAGTTCACCGGCACGCCGAGCTCGTAGCCGTACTTGGCTTTGAACTTCGCCTTGATGTCGGGATTGGTGAACCAATCGTACCGGAACCAATATAGGTTGGCGAACTGCTGGTCGGGAAGCTGATACAGCTTGCCGTCGGTCCAGGTCGTGAACGACTTGCCGATGAAGTCATTGACGTCCAGCATCGGGTCGGTGACGTCTTTACCTTCGCCCGCCATCCAGTCGGTCAGGTTGACCGTCTGATTGTAGCGGCCGTGGGTGCCGATGAGATCGCTATCGTTGATCCAACCGTCATACACGTTCTTGCCGGACTGCATCTGGGTCTGGATCTTTTCGACAACGTCACCTTCCTGGATGATGTCGTGCTTGACTTTGATGCCGGTGATTTCCGTGAAGGCCTTAGTCAGCGTCTTCGACTCGTATTCGTGCGTCGTGATCGTTTCCGAGACGACGTTGGTTTCCTGGCCAGCAAACGGCTTCGCCGCATTGATGAACCACTCCATCTCCTTCAGCTGTTCCTCTTTCGACAACGTCGAAGGCTGGAACTCGCTATCGACCCACTTCTTGGCGGCATCCATATCCGCCATCGCCGTGGTAGACATCGCGGCGGCCGTAAAAGCCGCCAACGACATTCGGATCGTGCGTTTCATGTCGTTCCTCCTAGCATACACGCGGTGTTCTTATAGAAATCCGGGCGGGGCCGCGTTCCCCGCCTGGATCTTAATCCCTCTTCGCTCAGACCCGCTTGAATACCCAAGCAGCCCAAGAGAGAGAAATGAGTGTTGCGAGCCACAGTCTCGAAATCTCCAACTTGCCAATCGTCGCCATGGCATCAGCGCCAAAGAAGCCAAGAAAGATCAGGTGGATGAAAGCCGCGCAAACCAGCGAAATGAACAGCCGGTCGCCGCGCGTCGTCGCAATGCCAAGCGCGCCAACGCGCGGCATTTCCGGATAGCGGATCGCCAGGAAGGTCATGATCGAGAGAACCGAGACGATGAAAACGAAGAACGCTGCGGTCGGTGGGCTCCAAGCCATCCAGGCTAAGTTCATCACACTCTCCCCAGGGCGAAGCCCTTGGCAATGTAATCGCGGACGAACCAGATCACCAGCACACCTGGTACCAAAGTCAGGATGCCTGCGGCAGCAAGCACGCCCCAATCCATGCCGGCGGCCGAGGCCGTTCGGGTCATGATGGATGAGATTGCCATGTTGTTGGTGAGCGTACGCGCCATCAAAAGCTCGACCCAGGAAAACATGAAGGAGAAGAAGGCAGCGACGCCGATGCCGCTCGCGATCAGCGGCACGAAGATCTTCAAGAAGAAGCGCACAAAACCATAGCCGTCGAGATAAGCCGTCTCGTCGATTTCTCGCGGCACGCCGGACATGAAACCCTCAAGGATCCAGATGGCAAGCGGAACGCTGAAAATGCAATGTGCAAGGGCGACCGCCCAGTGGGTGTTGAATAATCCTATGGCCGAATAGAGATTGAAGAACGGCAGCGCGAACACGGCAGGCGGTGCCATCCGGTTGGTCAGGAACCAAAAGAACAGGTGCTTGTCGCCGAGGAAGTGGTAGCGCGAGAACGCATACGCCGCCGGCAATGCCACCGTGATCGTAATCACGGTGTTCATCAAAACATAGATCAGGCTGTTGACGTAGCCCATGTACCAAGACGGATCTGTGAAAATGGTCTTGTAGTTTTCAAGCGTCGGCATCCTGGGAACAAACGTGATGCCGCCACCGAGTATCTCGGTGTTGGTCTTGAGACTCATCATCAAGAGCCAATAAATCGGCACCAGCAGGAACAGCAGATACAGACCCATGACAATACGGTTGGAGCGCATCACGACCCTCCCTCGGCTTTGTGTTCGGCATCCACCTGGGTCATGACCGTGTAGAAGATCCAGCTTACTGCCAGCACGATGAGGTAATAGACGATCGACATGGCGGCAGCCTTGCCGATGTCGAATTGGCCGAGCGCGATCTTGACGAGATCGATCGACAGCACCGTTGTCGAGTTGCCGGGTCCGCCACCGGTGACCACGAAGGGCTCGGTGTAGACCATGAAACTATCCATGAAGCGCAGAAGCACGCCGATCAGAAGCACGCGGCGGAGTTTCGGCAATTCGATATTGCGGAAGACGGCCCAGCGCGAAGCTCCGTCAATGCGTGCGGCTTGATAGAAATTGTCGGGAATGGATTTGAGGCCGGCGTAGCACAGCAGCGCGATCAGGCTGGTCCAATGCCAGACGTCCATGGCGATGATCGTCGTCCAGGCCGACACCACGCCGCTGGTATAATTATAGTCGATGCCCAAGCGGTTGACGAACGAGCCGAGCAGGCCGATGTCTTCGCGAGCAAAGATTTGCCAGATTGTGCCGACGACATTCCACGGTATCAGCAACGGCAGCGCCAGGAGGATCAGGCAGGCTGCGACCGTCCAGCCCTTCTTGGGCATCGACAGGGCGACCGCAATCCCAAGCGGAACCTCGATCATTATGACGAGCGCGGAATAGAGCAGATTGCGCGCCAGCGACGCGTAAAACCGTTCGCCAAGCTGGGTGGCGGGATCGAGCAGCTCCTTGTACCAGCCAACACCATTCCAGAAGAATTCGTTATTACCAAATGAATCCTGGACCGAGTAATTGACGACCGTCATTAGAGGGATGATGGCGTTGAACGCCACCAGCAGGAATGCCGGAAGGACGAGTAGCCAGGCGCGATTGTAGATCGGTTTGTCCATGACTAACGCGCCTCCACCTGTTCGCCCGCGATGCGGCGGCTGTTGGCGTAGACGTGGATCATGGCCGGGTCGAAAACCACGCTGGCGGTATTGCCGTCGATGACGACGCCGTCTGGTAGACGGGCAGACATTTTCGAGGCCCCCAACCGGACTTTGGCATATCTGACCCGGCCTTGATCTTCGATGCGCTCGACTGAAACTGGAATACCTTGTCCTGCGGCCTTGAGCGTCGCGAATTCCGGCCGGATGCCGATCTCCACGTGGCCTTCAGAGCTGGCGATGGGCTTGTAGCTTCGCGACAGTTGAATGGTGTGGCCATCCACGATTGCCGTTGCCCCGTCGACCTTGGCCGGAAGCACATTCATGCCGGGCGAGCCGATAAAGTAGCCGACGAACGTATGCTCAGGGCGCTCGAACAATTCGTTCGGTTTGCCCGACTGGACGATGCGCCCGTCATGCATGACGACGACGGTGTCGGCGAAGGTTAAAGCCTCGGTTTGATCGTGTGTGACGTAAATCATCGTCAGGTCGAGCTGGCGATGCAGGGTCTTGAGCTTCGAACGCAGTTCCCATTTGAGATGCGGATCGATGACGGTCAACGGCTCGTCGAACAGCACGGCCGCGACGTCGGGGCGGACCAGGCCACGGCCAAGCGATATTTTTTGCTTGGCGTCGGCTGTCAGTCCGCGGGCCTTGCGGTTGAGATCGCCCGAGAGATCCAAGAGCTTGGCGATCTCGGTCACGCGGGCCGCGATTTTATCCGGCGCTACGCCACGGTTCTTCAGCGGAAACTCCAGATTTTCGCGCACCGTCATGGTGTCGTAAATGACCGGGAACTGAAATACCTGGGCGATGTTGCGCTTCTCTGTTGCGAGCCGTGTCACGTCCTTGCCGTCGAACTGGACCTGTCCCTGCGATGGCTCGACGATGCCCGAGATAATGTTGAGCAACGTCGTCTTACCGCAACCCGATGGCCCAAGCAGCGCATACGCTCCGCCCTGCCGCCATGTCATCGACATAGGCTTCAGCGCCATGGACGCTTCGCTGGCGCCGGGGCCGTCATAGGAATGAGCAAGATTAACGAGATCAATGCGCGCCATGTGTCCGCTATCTCCGCTCTGGCGCCGCGACCAGGGCACCGCTCTGGCCGAAGACAAGAATGTTTGAAGGATCAATCGAGACGGTCGCTGAATCACCCGGCAGCAGGACGCTGACGCCTGGGATCACCGAAACCCACGGATCGGGTGCGCAAGAGACATGCACGAAACTTTCCGAGCCCGTGACTTCGGTCAGCAAGACCTTGGCCGGGAAGGCATAGTGGCCCGCAGCCGGTTGACCGACGAAGACCTGATGGGCGCGGAAAGCCAGCGTATAATCGCCGTCCGACAATTTCGACAGCAGTCCGCGGCAATCGTGCGCGTCGCCGCTATTGTAAAAGCGGACTTTGCCGCCAGCAATGCGAGCGGGCAGAATATTGAGCGGCGGATCGGCAAAGACGGCGGCCGATTGCCGGCTCGAAGGCCGGCGGTAGACGTCTGATGTCGGGCCGAATTGCAGGACTTGGCCTTGCCACAGGCACGCCGTATTGCCGCCAAGCAGGAGGGCTTCTGATGGTTCGGTCGTGGCGTAAACAAAAACCGCCCGCGCCGCTTCGAACACCTTCGGCAATTCTTCCCGCAACTCTTCGCGAAGTTTGAAATCGAGGTTGGCGAGCGGTTCGTCCATCAGCACGAGGTTGGCGCGCTTGACTAGCGCGCGTGCGATTGAGGTGCGCTGCTGCTGACCACCAGAGAGTTGCAGCGGTGTTCGATCGAGATAAGGCGTCAGTCGCAGCAGCTGGGCCGCATCCTTGACCCGCTTGTCGATTTCGACCCTACCGATTTTTTGTACCCTGAGCGGCGAAGCAATGTTTTCGTAAACCGTCATGGCCGGATAGTTGATGAACTGCTGATAAACCATGGCGACGTTGCGTTCGCGCACCGGCACGTTGGTGACATCCTTGCCTTCAACAAGCACCCGCCCCCGCGTCGGCTTATCGAGACCCGCCAGCAGCCGCATGAGTGTGGTTTTGCCGGCAAGCGTCGGCCCGAGCAGAACGTTGACGGTGCCCGGCATAAGATCGAGCGTTACGTCGCGAATAAAGGTCTGCGCGCCAACCTCCACCGAAACATTGTCGAGCGTAACGGTCACGGAGCGCTCCTGGTCTGCCGTTCACGGCCGCCATGAGCCGATCGCCGGTTCTTCATCCAAAGGGCCAGATCTGCGACTTCGGATTTTGACATCTGTAGTCCAAGTTTCGAGCGGCGCCAGACGACATCGTCGGCCGTTTCCGCCCACTCGGTATCCATGAGGTAGCGAACTTCGGCTTCTGTCAACGTCGCGCCAAAAGATTGACCAAGATCCTTTTGCGACTGAGCGCCCGCAAGCCAAGTCTTCGCGCGGGTGCCATAGGCGTGGGCTATGCGGTCGGCATGCCCGGTGTTGAGAAAGGGGTAGGCAAGCCGCAGATCAGCCGATAACTCGGCCGTGGCACCCGGCTCGAAATCTCCGCCCGGCAGCGCAGTCTTGCCGGTCCAGCTTGCCGGTTTTTCAACCCCTGACTTGATGAAGGGGTGTATCCATTCGATGGCCTCTTCGGCCAGCTTCCGATAGGTCGTGATCTTGCCGCCGTAGATCGAAAGGACCGGCGCAAGCGACGGCGCCTTATCCATTTCAAAGACATAGTCCCGGGTCGCGGCTTTGGCTTCGCTCGCACCATCGTCGTAAAGCGGACGAACGCCAGAGTAAGTCCACACGACGTCGGCGGGCGTGATTTTCTTATTGAAGTCGCGGCTGACAGCCTCGCACAAATATTCGATCTCACCGGCAGTCGCGCGCACGTCAGCCGGATCGCCATCGTAATCGCGATCGGTCGTGCCAATGAGCGTAAAATCGCGTTCATAGGGAATGGCGAAGATCACCCGGCTATCGGCGTTTTGCAGGATATATGCCCTATCGTGGTCGAACATTTTTTTGACCACGATATGCGAGCCTTGCACCAGCCTGACGTGTGCTTTGGCATTAGCACCGATAGTTTGAGCAAGCACGCTTTCAACCCACGGGCCCGCCGCATTGACAAGCACGCGCGCCTCGATGGATTCGGTTAAGCCGGTACTATTGTCCTGCAAGTTCAATGTCCAACGTTCAGCGCCTCGCTCGGCGCGAACGGCCTTGACGCGGGGGCGAATGACGGCGCCGCGGTTGGCGGCGTCGAGCGCGTTCAAGACGACAAGGCGTGCGTCGTCCACCCAGCAATCGGAATATTCGAAACCTTTCTTGAACGTCCCGGCCGCCAAGGCGTTGCCAAGCGGATCAACTGCGAGGTTGAGAGTTTTCGTTGGAGGTAGTCGCTTGCGGCCGCCGAGATGGTCATACAGAAACAAGCCGAGCCGCAGCAACCAAGCAGGCCGCAAGCCCTGACGATGCGGCAGAATAAATCGCAATGGATGAATGATGTGCGGGGCAATGCCCCACAGCACTTCGCGCTCCGCGAGCGCCTCGCGAACCAGCCGGAACTCGTAATATTCGAGATATCTCAGTCCGCCGTGGATCAGCTTGGTCGACCACGACGACGTGCCACTTCCGAGATCGTTCATTTCGCAAAGGAAGACAGACATGCCGCGCCCCGCGGCATCCCGGGCTATTCCACAGCCGTTAATGCCCCCGCCGATGATGGCAAGGTCATAGATCTGGCCCACTTGCGCTTCTCCCAGCGATTGCCACTTCGTGGCAGCAATCTTGCTTTCGTTTTACTATAAAACGAAATCGAATACGAAAGCAATGAGAAAACATTAACGACTAGGAGCCAAGGGCAACATCTTCCTCCAGGACATTTTCTGGTGCGGCTTCAATGAGTTGAACGCCATGGTCAGCGCAAATCCGGCGCACGGGCGAGTTACCCAAACCATCAGTCACGAAGGTTTGGATTTGGCTCATATGGGCAATTCGCACCGGCGCTTGGCGATCCAGTTTTGATTGGTCTGACACCAGGATAACGTGGCGGGCATTCTGAATAATGGCTTGCGCGACTTGCACCTCGCGATAGTCGAAATCCAGCAGCGTGCCTTGGTCGTCAATCGCAGATGCGCCGATGATGGCGTAATCGACTTTGAATTGGCGAATGAGGTCTGTCGCCGCCGAACCGATGATCGCTCCATCGTCACGCCTCACCGCTCCGCCGGCAACAATGACTTCGATTTTTGGCCGGTGATAAAGTTGTAGCGCAACGTTAAGATTGTTGGTGATGACGAGTAAACCCTCGTGATCGCTGAGCGCACTCGCAACTTCTTCCGTGGTCGTTCCGATGTTGATGAACAGCGAGCAGCCGTTGGGAATAAGCACTGCGGCCGCCAATCCGATGGCGCGCTTTTCTGCCGAAGCGACGAACCTTCGGGCTTCGTAGGAGAGGTTTGAGACCCCCGAAGAAATAATGGCGCCGCCGTGGATCCGCGTCAGCACACGTCTATCGCAAAGGTCGTTCAGATCTTTACGAATAGTCTGAGCTGAAACCTCGAAGCGGCGTGCGAGATCTTCAACGCCCACCCGTCCGGTCGAGCGGGCGATTTCCAGAATTTCCGTTTGACGGCTGGTCATGTCGTCCATGTTGAACCTTCGTTGCCGGTTTAAGAGTCATAGGATCAACATCCCCGTATTGCGAGACGTTTTTCATAGACTTCGCGCTAGCCCGGTCTCGTCATGCTGCGACAGCCATTGCAATTTTGAAGAAATACGGCAGAGGATGGGCCAACGCGATAGGGGTGGTTCAAAATGGAAAAGTATGTTCTCGCAATCGACCAGGGTACGACCTCAAGCAGGGCGATCCTGTTTGACAGCCAGTGCCGTATCAAGGGCATTGCGCAGCAGGAATTTGCGCAGCATTTTCCCCATTCCGGCTGGGTCGAACACGAGCCGGAAGACTTATGGGCAACCACCGTTGCGACGTGCCGTAAGGTCATGTCCGACAACGGAGTGGCCGCCGCAGGAATCGCCGCGATAGGAATCACCAATCAGCGCGAGACCACCGTCGTTTGGGATCGCAGCACCGGCAAAGCCATCCATCGTGCCATCGTTTGGCAGGACCGGCGCACGGCCGAGATCTGTGCCGGCCTCAAGAGTGCCGGTCTCGAAGATACGGTGACCAAGCGAACGGGACTGCTGCTCGATCCATATTTTTCCGGTACCAAAGTGGCGTGGATTCTCGATAATGTACCAGGTTCGCGCGACGCCGCCAATGCGGGGAAGCTCGCCTTCGGCACAGTCGATAGTTTTTTGCTGTGGCGTCTAACGGGCGGTAATGTTCACGCCACCGACGCCACCAATGCGAGCCGCACCCTGCTCTACGACATCAACAAGAAGCGCTGGTCGCTGTATCTGCTCGATTTGCTGCGGGTGCCGCAAGGCATGTTGCCTGAGGTCAAGGATTGTGCGGCTGATTTCGGCATGACAGATCCGGAAATTCTCGGTGGTGTTATCAAAATTACAGGTATCGCCGGTGATCAACAAGCCGCTTGTGTGGGTCAAGCATGCTTTGAACCCGGCATGGTCAAATCCACCTATGGCACGGGCTGCTTCGCACTTCTCAACACCGGCGCGACGCCGGTCTTTTCCAGAAACCGGCTTCTCACCACGGTCGCCTACGCCTTGGACGGTCAGATCACTTACGCGTTGGAAGGATCTATCTTCGTGGCGGGCGCTGCCGTGCAATGGCTGCGTGATGGCCTCGGCCTCATTAAGAGCGCATCTGAATCGGGTGCTCTGGCTGATAAGGCCGATACAGAACAAGATGTCTATTTGGTTCCAGCGTTTGTTGGATTGGGCGCACCCTATTGGGATGCAGAGTGCCGCGGCGCCATGTTTGGACTGACGCGCGCCACGGGACCAGCCGAGATCGTCAAGGCGACCCTGGAATCGGTTTGCTATCAGACGCGGGATTTGGTCGACGCGATGCGCGCGGATTGGGGTGCGTCGCGCGAGACGGTCTTGCGCGTCGATGGCGGCATGGTGGCGTCCGACTGGACCATGCAGCGGCTTGCCGATACCCTTGCCGCACCCGTCGACCGCCCGAAGGTTCTGGAAACAACGGCTTTGGGCGCCGCATATCTGGCGGGCTTCAAAGTTGGATTTTACCCTAAGCCTTCCGAATTCGCAAAGCGATGGTCTCTCGATCGCCGTTTCGTGCCCGCCATGGATGAACCTGAGCGCGCCCGAAAATATGCTGGTTGGCAGCAAGCCGTCAGACGGACGTTAACGGCGCCGAGGTAGTTGACAACCAAGCCTGGTGTCAAATTTTCTCGTGTTCTCCAAGACGTTGTTATTAATTTTTTTGGCGCTGAAACTTTTACCCCAGGGCAAACGTATGTCTAGAGGTCCCCGGAAAGGGGCCCGTGGTCATAATAGCGGCGACGCTCAATTGCCGTCATAATTCAATCAAGGACAGGAAATCACTCATGAAAATCGCAGCTCGTTCGGGTGCTTCTCTAGCACTTGCCGCGGCGACACTCTTTGTTGCCGGCTCCATCGTCGCCGTATCCGATGCCCAAGCTTCTAAGAAGGTTTCGTGCGTCGGTGTCAACGCTTGTAAGGGAAAAGGCGCATGTAAGTCCGCCGAGAACGCCTGCAAGGGCAAGAATGCTTGCAAGGGTCACGGCGTCAGCATGATGTCAAAATCCAAGTGCATGAAAAAAGGCGGACACGTCGAGTCGTAAGTACGCCTAATTGACGTGCCAAGTTAAAGACGTTGATTGAGTACAACACATGGAGACTGACTATGAAAATGACACTCAAGTCTGGTACCGCTATGGCCGCGACCGCTGCTGCGCTGTTCTTCTCGGGCGCCATCGTTGCTACCGCTGCTGACGCCGCCGCCGACGCCAAGGGTCACTGCATGGGCGCCAACGCCTGCAAAGGCACGGGCGCGTGCAAGACCGCAACAAACGCCTGCAAGGGCCAGAACGCTTGCAAGGGCAAGAGCTTCACTGAAGCTACCAAAGCCGATTGCGAGAAGGTCCAGGGCGCCAAGTTCGAGGCCGCTGCTGCTCCCGAAGCGCCAAAGAAGTAAGGCTGCTTCGCGCGATGGCTCGAGGAGATCCGGCGGAATATTCCCCTCCGCCGGATCGTTCGTTTTTGTGCTAGCTTGAGAATATCGTACCGCTGGGCCGGGTTCTCGGCCAAACCCATTGAGGCAATATTAGCTAAGGGTGTTCCATGGTCGCCAAGCAACCCAAAACGCGCTCGGCATCGCCGCCCACTGGTCCTGCAATACAATCACCGTCCTTGGCCCCGGCCAATAAGCCGGCACCGCTCGGTTTTGGATTGGGTCTGCGGCCCCAGCATTACAACGAAATTCTTGATGGCCATCCGGCCGTCGATTGGTTCGAATTCATTTCCGAAAATTATCTGGTGCCGGGCGGTCAGCCGCTAGTAATGCTCGATAAGATTGCGGCCCGCTATCCGCTCGTCATGCACGGGGTCTCGATGTCGATCGCGTCGACCGCGCCGTTCGACGAGGACTATCTCGACGGTTTGAAGGCCCTGGCAAAACGCGTCGAACCAAAATGGGTGTCCGATCATTTATGCTGGACCGGGGTCCACGGTCTCAACCTTCATGACCTTCTGCCGTTCCCCTACACCCAAGAAGCGCTCGATCACGTCTGTGCGAGGGTGCATCATGTGCAAGAACGCCTCGGCCGGCAGATCTGCCTCGAGAACGTGTCGACCTATGTCGAATTCAATTCGTCCGAGATGACCGAATGGGAGTTCATCGCCGAATTGACGCGCCGCACCGGTTGCTGGCTGCTATTCGATGTCAACAATGTCTACGTCAGCTCGTTCAATCACGGCTACGACGCCAAAACGTTTCTCGACGGTATTCCCGCGGACCGCGTCGTGCAATTTCATTTGGCCGGCCACAGCGAAATGGGCACGCACATTATCGACACCCATGATCACCCGGTCACACCGGAAGTGTTCGATCTTTATGCGGTTGCGCTAAAACGCTTCGGCCCCGTTTCGACAATGATCGAGCGCGACGATAACATTCCGCCGATCGCTGAGCTGGTCGACGAGCTCAACGAGGCCCGGAAAATAGCTGAGCGCGTCTTGGGCCAAAACGGCGCGCGCGGCCGGTCAAAGTCAAAGTCTCTTGCAAAGGCCTAAGTGGCGACCATGAAGCTGGCAGACCTTCAAGCCCTATTTCAACGCGCTATCCTTGAAGGCGACGACGCGATCCTCAAGACTATTCCAGATAGTCCGCGCGAAGACCGCGAGACTCTTTTCGGCGTTTATCGCACGGCTTATCTGGCCCGCCTTATCGAAATTCTTCAGCAGGATTTTGAACGGCTACACGGCCTGCTTGGCGACGATAAATTTTCGACAATGGCCGAAGCCTATTTCAAGGCACATCCGTCGCGCCATCGCAACGCAAGATGGATTGGGCGCGATCTGGCGGGATTCTTAAAGGCAGCTCCGGCTTATACGCCCAAGCCTCATCTCAGCGAGCTTGCAGAGCTGGAGATTGCGCTCAACGACGCCTTCGACGCCGCCGATAGTCCAGTTATGCAATCTTCGGTTCTCGCCGCGATCGCCCCGGAGGATTGGAGCGACCTGGTTTTCACGACCCATGCCACGGTCCGCCATTTGCAATTTGCAACAAATACGGCCGCTATTTGGATGGCGCTCGCGGCCTCTAAGCGCGCGCCCAAGCCCAAGACCCTCAATCCCGCTCAACATGTTTTGGTATGGCGCCAGGACACCACGCCGAAATTCCGTCTCCTCGACCAGGAAGAGGCGATGATGTGGACGGAAGCGGCGAAGGGCGTGCGTTTCGGCGTGCTTTGCGAAATGGTCGCCGCTTATGACGATCCCGATGCTGCTGCCATTCGTGCTGCGACCTACCTGAAAGGCTGGATTGATGGCGGATTGATCTCATCCGCTGTGGTCAAGCGTGCCAAACCGCGCAAAAATTCAACCGTGGGCCTTTTCGGTTAGATACTCATCGACCACTTGCGACTATGGCTAATGGCAAGGGATGGCGTTGCAGCCTCACCGGAAATTCGAACAAGGCTCAGCGCGACGCGATTTACGCCTTTCGTCCTGCGGGTCTTGCGGCATTTCAATACTTCAATAAACTTGTACCTTCGGCGCCGTGGGACGGGTGGATGTGTCTATTGCGCTGCAACATAAATCTCGCTGCGCTGCCCTGGAAATTTCGTGATTTGCTATGAAGTGCCCGTGCGTTAGGTTGAGGAAAAATTGGGAGTTAAAAAACGATGTGCCGCATCTTGTCGGGCCAATCCGTCAACGCTTTCGCCTATCAAACGCGGTCCGTGCGGCTTGGTGGCCATGCTACGAGTATCAAGCTCGAAGGCGCGTTCTGGCAAATTCTCGACGAGATTGCCTTGGTCATGAAATTGCCGCTCGGACGGCTGCTGACGGAAATGCACGACGAGGTGCTGTCGTTTTCGGGAGATGGCCACAACTTCACGTCCTTGTTGCGGTGCGCTTGCCTCACCTATGTTTCGGAAGTGAGAGGCAAGCCCGACGCCGAAACGTTGCTCGGTCAAAAAAATCGCAAGCATGCGAGCAACAGTTTGCAGGCCGCCGAATAATTTCCCGTCCACACATTTGCTTGGCACGGTTTTGTGCGATTACATCCAAAAAGAGCTTGGCCATTTCGCAGATGTAGTATCAAAATACTACCCTCAACCCTAAGCAGACCAATAGCTTCCCAAATATGTTTTTTTGGGGAGGTAAATTTGCGCTCTCGTGACCTGAGTTTCATTTTGGCGGCCTCGGTCTTCGCCGCCGGCTTTGCCTTGAACTTCGGACCTGCACGAGCAGATGATGCGGCCGACCTAGCCGCAGCATCAAAACAATTTGTTAACAGTTGCGGCGTCTGCCACACCGTCGATCCCAAAGCGGAAATCCGCCAGGGGCCGAACTTGGCAACGGTCTATGGCCGCAAGGCGGCCACACTCGCGGAATTTCCGACATACTCTGAGGCGTTGAAAAAAGCCGGAGCGGGTGGCTTGGTATGGGACGACGAAACGCTCGACAAGTGGATTACGAGCGCGACGGATTTTGTTCCAGGCGCCATGATGCCATATGCCCAACCAGATGCCGAAAAACGCAAACTCGTTATCGCCTTTTTGAAAAGCGTAAGCAGCGGTGGCAGCGTTGCACCGGCGAAGTAAAACCGATCATGCAAAGACAACAAGAATAGCGAACCTTAAGGAGGACATCTAAATGAGGATTATCGACAAGACTCCCGACCTGGACCGGCGATCGTTTCTCGCGACCACCGGCGCAGCCGCTCTCGTCATTACGAGCGGGGCGGTCATGTGCCCAACCGAATCGTGGGGCCTAGAAGCTAAAGTTTTGAAGCCCGAAACCCTCGGCACGATCATCAAGATGGCGCGCGATATCTATCCGCACGACAAGCTGGCCGATCGCTTCTACGCCACGGCTGTCAAAGGCTATGACGAAAAAGCGGGTACCGACGCTGCCCTGAAAACGCTGCTTGAAGACGGCGTTGCAAAACTCGACGCGGCTGCAAAAGCAGCTCACGGCACCAGTTACGCAAATGTCGGTTGGGAAAGCGACCGCGTCGCGCTACTGCACGGAATTGAGAAGGACGGCTTCTTCCAGAAGATTCGCGGCGATCTCATCACCGGAATTTATAACAATCCGGAAGTCTGGCCTATCTTTGGCTACGAAGGTGAATCGGCCTCTAAGGGCGGCTACATCAAGCGCGGCTTCGGCGACATCGATTGGCTCTAAAAGCTGTCAATAATAATTAAACCTTTCGGGAGAGAAGCCCATGGCGGCACCTTACAAATTAGACGACGATAAAGTCGTAGTAGTTATTGGCTCGGGCGCAGGCGGCGGGACCGTCGGCACCGAACTCGCACTCCTTGGCATCGACACTGTCATCCTCGAGGCCGGAGCGCGTCACACGATTGAAGATTTCACCAACAACGAATGGGATTCGTTTGGCCAGCTCGCTTGGCTCGATGAACGTTCAACGTCGGGCAACTGGCGGGTAGCGAAGGATTTCGGCGGCTTACCCGCCTGGATCGTCAAATCCGTGGGTGGTTCGACCATCCACTGGGCCGGCGCGTCGCTGCGCTTCCAAGAGCATGAGTGGAAGGCCAAGACGACCTATGGCGCGGTCGCCGGCGCAAATCTTTTGGACTGGCCGATCGACGGCAAGGAAATGGAACCTTGGTACACCAAGGCCGAAGACCGGATGGGCACGACCCGCACCAACGGCATCGAAGGCCTGCCCGGCAACAACAACTTCAAGATCTTAAAGGCCGGCGCCGACAAGCTCGGCTACAAAGAATGCCACACCGGCCGCATGTCGATCAACTCGGCACCGCGTGACGGACGAGGCGGCTGCCAGCAGATCGGCTTCTGCTTCCAGGGCTGCAAGTCGGGTGCGAAGTGGTCGACGCTTTACGCCGAAATTCCAAAGGGCGAAAAGACCGGCAAGCTTGAAGTTCGCCCCAACTCGCACGTCACCCGCATCGAACATGACGACAAAGGCAAAGTCACCGGCGTCGTCTACTTCGACAAGGACGGCAAGGAGCAAAAGCAAAAGGCTCGCGCCGTTTGCGTTGCCGGCAACTCGATCGAAAGCCCGCGTTTGCTGTTGAACTCGGCCTCGAAAATGTTCCCGAATGGCCTTGCCAACTCGTCCGGAATGGTCGGCAAGAACTACATGCGTCACTTGACCGGCTCGGTCTACGGCGTATTCGAGAAGCCCGTCAAGATGTGGCGCGGCACGACCATGGCCGGCATCATCCAGGACGAAGCGCGCTTCGATCCAAAACGCGGCTTCGTCGGCGGCTACGAACTCGAAACCCTGTCGCTGGGCTTGCCGTTCATGTCGGCGTTCCTCAATCCGGGTGCCTGGGGCCGCGAATTCACGACCGCCATGGACGGCTACAACAACATGGCCGGCATGTGGATTGTCGGTGAAGACATGCCGCAGGAGAAGAACGGCGTCACCCTGCACAAGGACCGCAAAGACAAATACGGCATGCCGATCCCGAACGTTAATTACGACGATCATCCCAACGATATCGCCATGCGCAACCACGCCTACAAGCAAGGTTCGGCCGTATACGAAGCCGTTGGAGCCGTCCGGACGTTCCCGACGCCGCCGTATCCCTCGACGCATAACCTCGGCACCAACCGCATGAGCGCGAATGCCAAGGACGGCGTCGTCAACAAGTTCGGCCAAACTCACGACGTCAAGAACCTGTTCGTCTCGGATGGCAGTCAGTTCACGACCGGCGCGTCGGAAAATCCGACTCTCACCATCGTGTCGCTGGCGCTGCGCCAGGCCGCAACGATCAAGGACCTGATGGCGAAGGGCGAGATCTAAGACGTCATAAGCTAGCTAAGCCCATGAGCCTTGAAGGCCTCCGTTCCAGTGTTGGACCGGGGGCCTTTTCTATTGTGACGACTATCAGATTTGTGCGCTCAGCCAATCAACGCTGCATACGACAAAAATCCAACCGTCTCGCCGGCGGCGATACTGGTCAGGTCTTCGGGTAATTCGACGAGCCCGTCGGTCGCGGTCATTGAGCTGATGACGCCAGCGCCGTCCTGGGCAAATTTGTGAGCTTCGATCGTGCCATCTTCGGCGCGTTCAAGCGCGACGCGGACATACTCGCGCCGGCCGGATTTTTTGCGATAGCCAAACGCCGCGCGTACCGGAAAAGCTAGCAAGGGTTCGGGGCACGCGCCCGCCAATCGCAGAATGAGCGGCCGGACGATCCGCGCGAAGGTCACGAATGCGGCGACCGGATTGCCGGGCAAACCGGCGAACGCAGCGCTTTCACCCCGGTTAGCGCCACGCAACACGCCCATCGCCACGGGCCGTCCGGGTTTGATGGCCGTGCGCCAGAATACGAGGTTGCCAACCTGCTCGACGGCGGCCCGCACATAGTCGGCTTCTCCCGTCGAAACCCCGCCGCTGGTCAGAACCAAATCATGGGTAGCAGCGGCGTTCGCCAGCGCCTGCGCGAGGCTGGCCGCGTCATCGGCGAGGATGCCGAGATCGGTGACATCGGCACCGAGCTTTTCAGCCATGGCCGCCAGCAACGGCCGGTTAGCGTCGTAGACGGTCGCACCTGTCAGCGGCGACCCCGGTGCGACGATTTCATCGCCGGTCGAGAACAACGCCACCCGCACGCGCCGCCGGACGTCGAGATATGTCTCGCCAACGGCCGAGGCCATCGCAATGTGTTGCGGGCCCAGGCGGCAACCCTGTGGAAGGACGGTCTGCCCGGCTTTGACATCCTCGCCTTTGAGACGGCGATTGGCACCGGCTTTGAGACCCGCTGGCACGACCAAGCTGTCACCGGCGACGCGGACATCCTCCTGCATGAAAACGGTGTCGCAACCCTCCGGCATCGGCGCGCCCGTGAAAATTCGCGCCGCCTCGCCGCTAATGATCGGGTGTGTGCTCATGTGGCCCGCGAGAACGCGGTGACGAACGACGAGTCTGGTCTCGCCCACCGGATCAAGGACGCGATGGGCGACGGCATATCCGTCGACAGCGGAATTGTTGAATGATGGCAAATCGATTTTGGAAACCAGATCGCCGGCCATTACCCGGCCCACGGCTTGCGAGAGCGCGACCTGTTCAATTTCCGTCACGGGCGTCACCCGATCGGCAATCAGCCGTTCGACATCGTCGACCGTCAACAGCGGCCCGCCAAATGCAAAGCAATCGTCCGTCAGTTGCGCCATCACCAGGTGCCGTTTGTCCATGGATTTCTGATCGCACTTTATCACGCCGAACGCGCGGGACTGCAACCCGTGCTCATGGGACCAACGTAAACGACCAATGCTCAGCCGCCGCCGCGCTGGAAGGCGACATCAAACAGGCGCAAAAACTGCGTCCGCTGCTCAGGACTGACGTCGCGAAATTTCAGGCAGACCTTGGCGCGCGGCAGGTGCAATAGGCCGCCGAGACGCACACCCGGCAACTCCGCAAATGTGATTTCGACGCGGCCGCGACCAATTTCGAAGACGACGGTCCCATCGGCATTCAAGGTATGCGCACCGGTCAACGCGATGGACGCTGCGAATTCACTGGCCGAAATCGACATGACGCGCTCGTCTGCGAAAGGGGACGGGGCATAACTCATCCGCCCGCGACCGGCGGCCAAACAGCGACCGCGTCACCCTCTTTGAGCTTAACTCCGGCGCGAATGGCGGGCGCTTGAAAATGCCCGTTGAGTAGGACCAGGTGGCACGACACCGGCGGCACGTTGTGATTATCCAGGAGCTGCCGGATCGTGGTGCCGTCGGGGACATCGACCTTGGCTTCGTTCTTGAGCGCGCCATCCGGCAGATAGACACCCAGCGACGCGTAGAGCTTCAACGTCACCAGCATACGAAGGTCATCCTTATAAGCCCGCGTTCAGTGCGCCGGATTTTGCGACGGCATCCGCGTATGCGGACCGCCCGGACCGACGTTCGGCCGGGCTTGTGCGACGGCAACATAGGCTTCGCGCAAACGCTCCGGCGATTGCAAAAGAACATCGCGCCATGGTCCAAGCTTGAAACCGGTTTGAATCAAGCCGCGCAGCATGCCGATGTGATCGGTCATGCCGACGCACTGCGCGCCGATCATCTTGTCGCCCAGGAAATTCAGTTTCAAATATTTGAAATTTTTCTGGTCGGTCATGCTTGATGTCTTGCCATCCGCCACGCCTTGCCAATTGCCGAACGACGATGAGATGAGGCCGAGTGTATCGAGCACGTTCATGTTGAGCGAGCCGCGGTGTGGCGTCTTCTGGCCAGCCATGTTTTGTCCAGCTAGGCGGCCATGCTCGACGGCGACGGGCTGGATGGCCAACATATCCGGTTTGCCGGTAGACAGGTCAACGCCCTCGCAACAATCACCGGCAGCATAAATTCCCGGAACATTGGTTTCGAGAAATTCGTTGACGGCAATGCCTTGTCCAATTTTGACTCCCGTACCAGCCAGCAAGGCGGTGTTGGAGCGCACGCCCGCTGCGAGAACCACTAAGGTTGCAGGCACAAACTCACCATTCGAAAGTCCAACGGAAAGCTTGGAGCCCCCGGTACCGCTCGCCTGCAAAATGCGCTCGACCTTGGTGTTGGTGAGGACACGCACGCCGTGCTCGGTACACCAGCGCCCGAGCATGCCGCCCGCGGTTTCGTCCATCATGCGCGCAACCATGCGCGGTGCGATTTCGACGACCGTCAATTCTGCACCGGTCTTGTGCAGCGCTTCGAGAACGATCGAGCCAATGAAGCCGGCGCCGACCAGAACAACGCGGGTACCCTTGCCGACAAGTTTGGTGATGGCGCGTGCATCCGCCAATGTCCAGCAGGTGTGCACGCCTGGTAGATCAGATCCCTCGATACGCGGGATGATGGGTGCGGCCCCTGTCGCGAGCAATAGCCTGTCGTATTTCATGGGTTCGATGGCCGTCGTCCACAGCGTCTTTGTGGTCGCGTCGATACCGGCGATGCGGGTATTCTTATAGTCAATGCCCTGGCTTTCGTAGTGGCCCGACGTCTGGCGCAAATACGTGCCTTGCTCCTGGATATCGCCGTGCAAAAGATAGGGAATGGCCATGCGTGAATAGGGGGCTTCGCCCTCGCCGCCGATGAGGGTGATCTTGGCTGTCTTGTCGATGCTTCTGATCGTTTCCGCCGCGGTGACGCCTGCGGGGCCCGATCCGACGATGACATGATGCATGGCGTTTCCTTCGCGCTTCTGGCCTTTTTGCGTCATTGAGCCGGGCCTGATCGTTAACGTGGTGGCTTAGGTTGGCCGTCACAAAGAAGACCGGCGCAGGATTTTTGGCTGCGGCCGGCCTTCATGTTCAAGCCGTTTGAGCCGAGTTGGCTCAAGCCGCAATTTAGAGCGAGAGCCGCGACAGCGTCTCGTTGGTCGGCACGCCTTCCGAGGTCCAGCCGCGAAGCTGATAATACTCAGGCAGCATGACAGCTAAGCCGCTGACCAGGCCCTTTGCAGGACCGGTCTGAGCGGCTTCCTTGAGCAGGCGCGGCGGCAGGTTGTCGTCCTTGGCCGTGAAACCGGCGCGGTTGTTGAAAATGCGCTCCATGTTCCATATACGCTCGCCGGTTTCGAGCATCTTCTCAGGCGTCCAGTTGCCTTCGCAAGCAGCGTCGACCTGAGGGGCGATATCGTTCAGGGTCCAGGCGAAGGTCGTGAACACGCACAGGCCAGAAGAGTCGACCGCGGCGGTGGCGTCCTGGAATGCTTTGACCAAACCGGCTTTGCCTTCCGTGGTGAGCGGATCGGTTTTGACGGGGATGCCGAGGATTTCCGACGACACAGTGTAAGACCGCAAGTGGCAGGCGCCACGGTTCGAGGTGGCGTACGTCAGGCCCATGCCCTGGATGCCGCGCGAGTCATAAGCCGGGAATTCCTGGCCTTTGACCGACATCGACAGTTCCGGCTTGCCGTACTTCGTGCACAGACGCAGCGAGCCGAGACCCAGTTCCTTGCCGAAACCTTCGCCCTTGCCCGTCAACTCGCAGCAGGTCACCAGCGCTTCGGCGGAGCCGAACTTGAGATCGATGCCGCCCGTCATTTCCTTGGTGATCAGGCCAAGTTCATAGAGCTCCATTGCCGCCGAGACCGTGGCGCCGAACGAAATCGGATCGTAACCCTGCTCGTTACAGATGAAGTTGACGTAGGTAAGAGCTTCCAGATCGTTGACGCCGGTGTTGGAGCCGAGCGCCCAGGCCGCTTCGTATTCCAGACCGCCCGAAGCGTGCCAGTATTCCGGTTTGTTCTTGATGGTGAAGTGGTTTTCGTCGATCTTCGAAATGCGCCCGCAAGCAATCGTGCAACCGAAGCAGGCTTGGTTGGTGAGCAGGTTCTTTTTGCCGTCGGTCTTGCGCGGAGTCACCATGGCTTCGGCTGAAATATCGTGCGCGCCTTCGAACTGAACTTGGCGATGGTTGCGTGTCGGCAAGGCGCCAGCTTCGTTGATGACGTTCATCAAGACCTGGGTGCCGTAGGCTGGCAGACCCTGGCCGGTGACAGCATTCTCGCGCAGGACCTTTTTGCCGGCGGCCGTCGAAGTCATGAAGGCCTTACCGTCGCGCACCTTGACGCCACCGGTGCCGCGGACCGCGATGGCTTTGACGTTCTTGGAGCCCATGACCGCGCCGACGCCCGAGCGTCCGGCCGCACGATGGAGATCGTTGACGACGGCGGCATAGAGCACCTGCTTTTCGCCCGCGATGCCGATGCCGGCAACGTGCAGCATGGGATCTTGGTGCTCGGTCTTCAGCCAAGCGTCAGTGTGCCAAACGCTGGTGCCCCAGATCTTGGAAGCATCGCGGATCTCGCATTTGTCGTCGAAGATGGTGATGTAGACCGGTTTGGGGCTCTTGCCCTCGAGGATGACCATGTCCCAACCGGCGAACTTCAATTCAGCGCCAAAATAACCGCCCGAGTTCGAGCAGGCGATGGCGTTGGTCAGCGGGCCCTTGGTAATGACCGAATAACGGCCGCCCGTCGACGCGGCGGTACCAGTCAGGGGGCCGGTTGCGAAAATCATCTTGTTTGCCGGTCCGAGTGGATCGGTTTTGGGATCGATCTCTTCCATCAGATATTTGGTGGCGAGACCGCGCTGGCCCAAATATTTTTGCGCCCAATCCATATTGAGCGGCTCTGACTTGACCGTGCCGGTTGTCAGATTGATCCTGAGGATCTTACGTGCCCAACCCATCGTGCATCTCCTGTTTGGTTTGGCGGATCTCCTGGGGCCAATAGGCCTCCCGAAGAGACGGCATTCGCTAGAATTTCTTTCGGTGTTCCGGAGGGCTGTGAGGCAGCCCTCCCGTTCTCGGGCGCCTAGTGTTTCGCAACCGGCGCATTGGTTTGCGTGCGATCGGCGGAGGCACCCGCCTTGGCGGCCCACAACTTCATCTTGTCGTGACCGGTCTGCTCAACGTCCTGATAGGTGATCGCGCCGGTCGGGCAGGCATCCGAACACGCCGGGCTACCCTGGCACAGATCGCACTTGATGACTTTGCCGGTCGAGGCGTTATAATTAATTGTACCGAACGGACAGGCGATTGTGCAAACTTTGCATCCGACGCACAAATTGTCGTGCACAATTTTAACACCCGTCGCGGCGTCCGTCGTGATGGCATTCACAGGGCAAGCCTGCTGGCACCACGCTTCTGCGCATTGGGTGCAAGTATAGGGGACCATCTGACCGAGTTCATGAAAATCAAAAACCCGGATTCGCGACTTGGCGACGTTGAATTCGCCTTCGTTTTCCAACGAACAGGCCATTTCGCACTGTTTGCACCCGGTGCACTTGCCAGGATCGATGACCAGAGCCTTGAGCATCCTTCGGTTCCCTCTCAACTTATGTTATGCGCTCTTACCGGCGCGTCTTTTGTATTTGAGAGAGTAGTCAGCAAATCAGCTCGACGCAAACATGTTCCTTCGTCCAATACGGGCCAATTATCCCTTGTGTACGGTACCGTTAGGCCATAATTCGTTATGATTATCCGGGAATATCGCGCGTGCAAGACTCGACCTCAGTTTTCGTGACCGCAGCCCGGTTGATCGCAGGGTTCGATGGCCAATTGTTCGAGATCGTTGGGTTATCGCTCAGGGTCAGCCTGACCGCCGTGGCATTGGCGGGCATCGCCGGGCTGCCGTTGGGGTCGCTACTTGCAATTGCGCGCTTTCGTGGCCGCCGGCTGATCGTTGTGGCGATCAATACGCTGATGGCGCTGCCATCGGTGGTTGTCGGACTTCTGGTTTACATGATGCTTTCCAACAGCGGGCCGCTTGGCGTTTTGCAATTGCTCTATACGCCGACGGCTATGATCGTGGCCCAGACAATCCTCGTCACACCCATTGTTGCCGCACTGGCAAGACAGACCATCAAGGATCTCAACGGCGAATACGACGAGCAACTGCGCGCCTTTGGTTTGACAACTTTTGAGCGTGTCCAGACCTTGCTTTACGAGGGTCGGGTTCGTTTGGCGACTGTATTGCTAGCAGCGTTTGGCAGGGCCATTGCGGAGGTCGGGGCGGTCATCATTGTTGGCGGCAACATCAATCATCTGACGCGCAGCATGACGACCGCGATTGCGCTCGAAACGTCACGCGGCGAGCTTGGGCTGGCGCTAGCGCTCGGTCTTGTTTTGCTGACCATTGCTCTTGGCATCAATGCCCTCGTTTTGGCATTGCGGCCAATGCGTCAGCCTGCCGGTCTTCTCGGCTTGAGGCCGTAGTTCGATGCAACGTACCCTGGCTCCGGGCACTATCGAGATTGCAACCAGAGTGCTGCCCATTCGCGCCCAGGGGGTGACTGTGCGTCGCGATGGCCGATGCGTCCTCGATAATATCGACATTGAGCTTGGCGACTCGGCTTCGACGACCGTTATTCTCGGCTGCAATGGCGCCGGGAAAAGCCTGCTCGTTCGCGTGCTCGCTGGACTGTTGACCGCCGATACGGGAACCGTGAGCTGGGCCAACACCTTAGCTAATCGGGTCCGTGCCGCAAAAATCGGCCTCGTCTTTCAGCGCCCCGTGCTATTACGCCGGACTGCTGCGGCAAACATCGAATTCGCACTCAAAATTTCGGGTACTCCGAAGGATAAGCGCACCCTCCGCGCACGCGACATATTGGAGGAAGCCGGTATAAGCTATCTCGCGCAAACGCAGGCGCGCGAACTTTCCGGGGGTGAGCAGCAGCGCCTAGCGGTCGCGAGAGCGCTCGCCTGCGATCCCGATATATTCTTTCTCGACGAACCGGCGTCGAATCTAGATCCGGCCTCAACGGCCGCGCTCGAAAAAATGCTGCGTCACGTTAAGGCTCGCGGCATACCCCTGGTCCTGATCACGCATGATTTGGGCCAAGCACGCAGGCTTGCCGATGAAGTGATCTTTATGCACCGCGGCCGCATTTGCGAGCGCACGCTTGCAGCCGAATTTTTCCGCGAGCCCAAATCACCACAAGCCACGGCTTTTCTGGCTGGAGAGATCGTTATTTAGGCCGTCCGGCAGCTTTGCTTGCGCGCTTTGCTGGCGCCGGTTTTTGCTGCGGTTGAGAATGGTCGAGGGCATCCACCGGCGGCTTTGGATTTAAGACAGCTTCAATGAATTCGAGATGCGGCTGGGAGGTTTTTTTGGCGTTGGCGATGATGGCGCTGCAGTGCGTCAGCAATAGTTTTCCAAAATCCGTCAGTTGCGCGCCGCCGCCACTTCTCCCGCCGGTTTGAGAAATCACAACAGGTTCGAGAAAGGCGTGATTTAATTGGTCAATCAGACCCCAGGCCTGCCGGTACGACATATTCATCGACCGGCCTGCTGCCGAAATCGAACCCAACTGTTCGACCTTCTGCAACAGCATGAGTTTGCCGGGACCCAATCGGCCATGGGTTCCCAAATCAATGCGGACGATTAAATTCGTCATTGGCCGAATCCAAAGCTGCAGGCAAACGCATGATGCGCTATGGGGAGAAAAGCGCAATGCGCGGATTTATGACTAGCCAAGCCGGCCGGAAAGTCGCTATGTGTTTCATCACATAACGCAACGCCACTTTCCTAGATTCCTGGTCCTTCAAAGGTTCGACATGTTGCCACGACGAACGATATTTTGGCTTGCCACGCTGGCATTGGGGCTTGGCGCACCATCCTGCCGTGCCGAAGCCCAATTCATCACCGTTCAATCGACCACCTCGACGGAAAACTCTGGCTTGTTTGGCTATTTGCTGCCGCTCTTCACAGCCAAGACCGGCATCAACGTGCATGTGGTCGCGGTCGGTACCGGCCAGGCCATCAAGAATGCCCAGAACGGCGATGGCGACGTGCTTCTGGTCCACTCCAAATCGGACGAGGAAAAATTTGTTGCGGAAGGTTGGGGCGTCAAGCGTTATGACCTGATGTACAACGACTTCGTTGTCGCCGGCCCGGACACAGACCCAGCGCAGATCGCGGGCACCAAAGATGCCGCTGCCGCCTTCAAAAAATTAGCTGAAAGCAAAGTTACATTCATCTCTCGTGGAGACGATAGTGGCACCCACAAAGCCGAGTTGAAACTCTGGAAAGAGGCTGGCGTCGATGCCAAGGCGGCGTCGGGAAGCTGGTATAGGGAAGCAGGGCAGGGCATGGGGGCCACGCTTAACATGGCAGCAGCAGTGAACGCATACGTTCTCTCGGACCGCGCGTCATGGTCAGCCTTCAAGAATAAGGGGCAACT
This sequence comes from Hyphomicrobium sp., assembly GCA_031365865.1. GTDB lineage: Bacteria > Pseudomonadota > Alphaproteobacteria > Rhizobiales > Hyphomicrobiaceae > Hyphomicrobium_B. The sequence continues at coordinate 87,586 of JANLYX010000012.1, forward strand.
TAAGGTCGTCGTCGAAGGCGATGCCCGGCTCCATAACCCTTACGGCCTGATCCTCGTAAACCCTGCAAAACACGCCAACGTCAAAGTCAAAGAGGGGCAAGCTTTCATCGACTGGCTCGTCTCCGCCGAAGGCCAGAAAGCGATTGCCGATTTCAAGATTAATGGCGAGCAGCAGTTCTTCCCGACGGCTGTGACCGCGCGCTGATTTTTGACGTTCGCAATTCGCGGCGATTCTCTTATGGATGGTGTGAGCCACTAGAGGCCGGCAGCCGCTTGCTCGACCGTCAGGAACCGATGAGCTTCTCCCTCTACATCGTCGAATGTGCGGACGGCACGTACTATACGGGCATCGCCAGCGATGTTCAGCGCCGCATGATGGAACACAACGGCGTCAAGGGAAGAAAAGGCAAAGGCGCGCGCTATACGGCGGCCCGGCGGCCGGTTCGCTTGGTGTTTGAAGCCGTTTTCTCCTCAAGGTCCGAAGCCCTGAAGGAAGAAGCCCGCATCAAGAGGCTGACCCGGCAACAGAAGGAACACCACATTGCCGAGGCGTCTCGGCTGGCCATGCTGGCCATATGACGGTGGCACCTGAAAATTTCGACGTCATCATATTGGGGGCAGGCGCCGCAGGGTTGATGTGTGCGCTAACGGTTGGCCAACGCGGCCGCAAAGTCTTGCTGCTTGAGCACACTGATAAACCTGGCGCCAAAATATTG
>JANLYX010000013.1:0-2406 GCA_031365865.1 Hyphomicrobium sp.
AATGAACATAACAGCACCTTGGTAATCAATCCACTCAGGAGAGACCCACATAGGTTTATTCCACTTGTCACCGCTAAGTCCTACTGACTCTAGGTTTAGTTGATTCTCTCTACCTGAAGCCCAAGATACATCAAGTTCAGCGAACCGGTCGCCCTTGTGCGTCGAATGCTGGACGATCAAAGACATGATTGTGCCGAAGCCCGAACTGGTCAATTGGGTGCGCACTCCGGCGCTGTCAAGAGGCATAGTGCGGCTTTGCAACACTAAGAGCGCATCTCGCAACCGCGCCAGGGTTGCGGCCTTGAAAGCAATGCCGGCGATGGTCTCGCTATGTTCTTCGAGCATCCACGGATGATTGAGCAGAATTCGGAGCAGCAGCGCCTCGCGTGGCGGTACGTCTGCGCGACCGGCCGCCGATGATCCGAGCGGCGAATTTTTTAGCGACTGGCTCGGTGGCTGCGGCCCCACGGGTGCGCCAAACGGACCGCCACGGCCATTGCCGCCGCGCGGTTGCCATTTGCCGTGGCCGCCGCCGAAGCCCTGCTTGCGGCCCTGGAATTGGCCTTGCTGACGCGGCTTTGGTTGCCATGGCGCCGGCTGTGGGACGTCGTAGTGCTGGTATTGCGGCTCGTAGGGCGGCGGCTCGGTATGGCTGACTGCGGGCACGTAGCTGGGCGCGGGGTTTGATTGATGGCTGCGGCCAAACGCGCGTGCCAGCCGCTCGCGCACGTCGTCGGCGTAATGGCCGCGCACGCTCTGGTCCTCGATTTGCCGGATCAGCGCGTAAACGTTTTGCTCCAAGCTCGCGCGCCGCTCGGGCGTCGACCAGTCGCCCTGCGACCATTCGCGCTCCCACAGCACCTCCGACAACGAGCGGGCGGCGGTCAACACCGCTTCCATCGCCGCCGGTCCCTCCTGGCGGATCAGGTCGTCGGGATCGAAGGTATCGGGCAGGAACGCGAAGCGAACGCTGGAGCCGGGCTTCAGGTGCGGCAACACGGTATCGATGGCGCGATGCGCGGCTTTACGCCCGGCACTATCGCCGTCGAAACAGAGGATCGGTTCGGGTGCCATGCGCCACAACAGCTTGACCTGATCCACCGTCAACGCCGTGCCGAGCGGCGCGACCGATTCCGTGAACCCGGCCTCGGCCAGAGCCACGACGTCCATGTAACCCTCGACCGCGATAATGCGGCCCTTGTCGTGCGCGGCCGGCCTGGCCTTCGCCGCGTGGAACAGGATCGAGCCCTTGTGGAACAGCGGCGTTTCGGGCGAATTCAGGTATTTTGCCGGCACATCGGCTTCGAGCGCGCGACCGCCGAACGCAATCACCCGGTCCTTCATGTCGGTGATCGGGAACATCAGCCGGCCGCGGAACCGGTCGTAGGGCGGACCCTTGATGTCCTCGCCGCCGATCAACATGCCGGACGTGATCATTTCGCCGGGCGTGTAACCGAGCTTGGCCAGATAGTCCTTCAAGGCGTTGCGGCTGTTTGGCGCAAAGCCCAACCGGAAACGCGTCACGGCGCTTGGCTTCAGGCCGCGCTTGGCGATGTACTTGCGTGCGACTTCACCTTCGGGCGCGCGCAGCTTGTCCTCGAAGAATTTCGCCGACGCCTCGACCAACGCGTACAGCCGCGTGCGTTGATCGTCCTGCGCCTTGTCGTAGTCGGTCTCTTTCGGCAGCACGACACCGGCTTCGCCCGCCAGCCGCTCGATCGCCTCGGGGAATGTCAGCCCCTCGGTCAACATGATGAACTTGAAGATATCGCCATTCTGGCCGGAGGCAAAATCGAACCAGGAACCCTTCTGGTCATTGACGAAAAACGACGGCGTCTTTTCGTTCTTGAACGGCGACAGCCCGCGAAACTCCCGGCCCGCCTTCTTCAGCGACACCTTGCGCGAAACCACCTGGCTGACCGGCAATCGGGCCTTGATCTCTTCGATGAGGTTTGGGGTAAAGCGCATGGCGGTGGCGGTGGATCTCGGAGAGGGCTGTGTGGAACGATGAATGTCGCTTCGCGAACGGGGCTAGCCCCGCACCCCACCGGAGGGACACCCTCCGGACCACCCGTCTTTTTGTGCGTAAAAAGACGGGTGGGTTTGGGCGGGCGTCCCGCCCAAGCGGTCTGGCCGGCAGGCCCGTCGCGAAGCGAGTGTGCGTCACAGCGGGGTCGCGGGGCGCGCTAGCGCGGTACTACTTAGGGTTCCCGCAACAATAAATGAACCGGTTTCCGTCCTCGGAAAATCCCCAAACCTGCGTCCCAAACCTCCGTCATGGCCGCGAAGGCGGCCACCCAAGCAAGCCAACGATTGAACTCAATTGCCAACGCAAACCACTAGATGCAAAAGAGAATTTTGAAAGCAAGTGAGCAACACATTCGGCATGCTTGGGTGGCCGCCTTC
>JANLYX010000034.1:0-10730 GCA_031365865.1 Hyphomicrobium sp.
GCGCCCTCAGGCTCTCTTGACTATGCTGTATCGCTCGACGGACCGCCGTTGTCGTCGTGGCGCAGCCGTGCAGAACCTGACCCATAGCGCATCCTTCCATTCTCCGGAAAACAATGCACCATCAAAGCCTGGGATCAAACATCTAGGTTCGCACGAACGCAGGCAACTTCGAGCAAGCCGCTGCCCCTCACCCTAACCCTCTCCCCGTGACGAACGGGGAGAGGGGATCAGTAAATCACCCGAACGCGACCTGCATGCCATCATACGCCGGCTCCACGCCGGCGGGGAGGTCGCGGCGCAGCGTTTCGTAATCCAAGTCGCTGGTCATGTGGGTGAGGATGGTGCGCTTAGGTTTCAAGCGCGCCACCCACTCGAGCGCGCGCTTGACGTGGAAATGGCTTTCGTGCGGCGTATAACGCAAGGCATCGACGACCCAGACATCGAGGCCTTCGAGTTTGGGAATCGAACTTTCAGGCACGCCGGAAATATCCGGCGAATAGGCGAGGTTGGAAAACCGGTAGCCGAGCGAGGTGATATCGCCGTGGGTCTGCACGATTGGTAGACACTTTAAGTCGCCGCCCCCGCCTTTGATGATGACCGGCGACACTGAATCAATCTCGTGACCGTTCAAGATCGGCATGTAATTCGAGCCCTCGGGCGTCTTGAAGCAATAGGCGAAACGCTCGCGCAGACTCTTACCGGTCTTGGCGTCGAAATAAACCTCGACGCGGCGCTTTTGCGCGTAGGAGACCATGCGCAAATCATCGATGCCGTGGGTGTGATCGGCGTGATCGTGGGTGTAAAGTACGCCGTCCAGTGCCATCAAGCGCACGCTCAAGATCTGTTCGCGGAAATCGGGCGCCGTATCGATGAGGACGGCGGTCTGGCCATTGGCGCCGATGCGCTCGACAAGGGCTGAACATCTGAGGCGGCGGTTTTTCGGATTGTCGGGATCGCACGCGCCCCACGTCATGCCGATGCGCGGCACGCCGCCCGACGACCCGCAACCCAATATCGTGAAGCGGCAGGTCACTCTTCTCCTCCCCCCGTCTTGGCGGAGCCAAGCTGCGCTTGGAGGTAGGGGGGGCCGGGAGGGGGGGAACCCCAATTGTCGGCAACTGGGATTCCCCCCACCCCTAACCCCTCCCCGCGAGGGGGAGGGGGATTCCCGACTCGCTTCGCCTTTGTGAACAGACGGAAGAAGTTGTCAGTCGTGGCGCGTGCGATCTCGTCGAGCGTGACGCCCTTGGCACTGGCAAGCGCTTGTGCGGTATGGACGACGTAGGCCGGCTCGCAGCGTTTGCCGCGATAGGGCTCGGGCGCCAGGAACGGCGCGTCGGTTTCGACAAAGAGCCGGTCGAGGGGAACCTCGCGCGCAATCGCGCGCAGCGCCTCGGATTTCTTGAATGTAATCACGCCCGAGAACGACACGTAAAGCCCAAGATCAAGCGCGCCCATCGCCAAGTCTCGCCCGCCGGTGAAGCAATGCAGAATTGCGGGGAACGCGCCCTTGGCGTGCTCTTGCTTGAGGATTGCGAGGGTGTCGGCATCGGCATCGCGGGAGTGAATTTCCAGCGGCAATCCGGTCTCGCGGGCGGCGGCGATGTGATTGCGAAAGCCCTGCGCTTGGCCTGCGGGCAACGAATGCTTGTAATAATAATCGAGCCCAGCTTCGCCAATCGCGATGATCTTGGGATGCTTTGAGAGTTTGACGATCTCGGCAACGGGAATATCGAGTTCCTCGTCAGCCTGATGCGGGTGGGTGCCGACCGAACCGTAGACATTGTCGAAGCGCTCGATGACGGCCTTGACCTCGTCGAAGCGGCGCATGCGTGTTGAGATGTTGACGAGCACGCCGACGCCGGCCGCTTTAGCGCGCTCGACCACGCCATCGAGGTCGTCCTTGAATTCCGGGCGGTCGATATGACAGTGGCGATCAACGAGCATGATCTCTCTTCAGTTGTTACGTCCCCCTCACCTCGACCCCAAGAGGAGAGGGAGTTCTATCCTGGCTTACCCTTTGGCTTGCCTACCGGCTTTGCGGCCTCGGGTTCCGCCGGATCGACGTAGCGCGGGAACACACCTTGCGGTTCTGGAATAGCCGTGCCGCCGTGCAAGCGGTGCTTGGGTCCGAGATACGCGAAGCTGCGGTGAGCGGGATCAACAGCCAACAGATCGAGCAACTTGGCGCCAGCTTCCGGCAATACAGGTTGTATCAAAATGGCGAACTGGCGCACGAGTTCTGCCGTGACATAGAGCACGGTCTCCATGCGCTTGGGGTCGGACTTCTTCTTCGCCCACGGTTCTTGGGCCGCGAAATACTGGTTGGCGTCGGAGATGACACTCCACACGGCATCGAGATACTTAGTCAGGTTCTGCCTGTCCATTTCGGCGCGGGCCTTCGCGTAGATCGCGTCCGCCGCCGCGAGTATCGCGTCATCTTCCCCAGTGAATGTACCCGGCGCCGGGATCTTGCCGTCGCAATTCTTGAAAATCATCGACAATGAGCGCTGCGCTAGATTGCCGAGATTGTTGGCGAGATCGGCGTTGATGCGGTTGCCGATGGCTTCCGGCGAATAGTTTCCGTCCTGGCCGAACATGACTTCGCGCAAAAAGAAAAACCGCAATTGTTCGCGGCCGTAATGCGCCACGAGATCAAACGGATCGACGACGTTGCCGACCGACTTCGACATTTTCTCGCCCTTGTTCAGCACGAAGCCGTGGCTGAAAATGCGCTTGGGCAAGGGCAAGCCGGCGCTCATCAGAAACGCGGGCCAGAAGATGGCGTGGAAGCGGATGATGTCCTTGCCGATGACGTGGACGTCGGCTGGCCAATAATGGGCGCGCGGTCCCCCTCCATTGAGCAACCCGGTGGCGGTGATGTAGTTATTGAGCGCGTCGATCCAGACATACATGACGTGTTCGGGCGCGCCCGGCACCGGAATGCCCCAATCGAGCGTCGAGCGTGAGATCGACAAATCGTCAAGGCCGCCTTTGACGAAACTCACGACCTCGTTGCGCCGCTCCGGCGGAATCACGAAATCTGGATGCTTGTCGTAGTGCGCAAGCAGCTTGTCCTGATAGGCGGAGAGGCGGAAAAAATATGTCTCCTCCTCGTTCCACTCGACCGGCGTGCCCGTCGGAATGGCGAACCTCAGTTTGCCGCCTCCGGCAGCGTGATTATCCCTCAGCTCGGTCTCGCTCTCGTTGTAGTAAGCTTCGTCGCGCACCGAATACCAGCCGCCATAGGTCTTCTTGAAAATATCGCCGTTCTTCTCCATGCGCCGCCAAAGTTCGGCGCAGGCTTCGTAATGGCGCGGCTCGGTGGTGCGGATGAAGTCGTCGTTGGACAGCCCAAGGATTTTGTCCATCTCGATGAAGCGCGCCGCGTTACGATCGGCCAGCTCCCTTGGCGACAAACGTTCTTTGGCTGCGGTCTGCTTCATTTTCAAACCGTGCTCGTCGGTGCCGGTCAGGAAGAACACGTCTTTTCCGTCCAGGCGCTCGAAACGTGCGATGGCATCCGTGGCAATGGCTTCGTAGGCGTGGCCGATATGCGGCGCGCCGTTGGGATACGAAATCGCGGTCGTGATGTAGAATTTGTCTGCCACGGGAACCTTTGTTTTTGGCGTGAGGCCTCAGCTGTGCGCCGCGGCTTCGATTTTGGCGAGGGCGTCGAGGATGAGCGCCTTGCGGTCGAGATTGAGCGCGTCCGCCTCGGACTTGTCGCGGGCCAGTGTTTCCCACAGTTGGGCAAAAGCCGCAACCCGGCCAGGTCCGATCAGCCGCGCCGCCATTGCCAGGTCCGGCGCCGTGCCCTGCTGTGTGGCGGCTGCCCGCGTCAAACGAGCGAGCGTTGCGAACAACAAATCGAAAAAGAGTTCGAATTTCTGCTCTTGGGCGGCGGGTTGCAACTCATCGGCAAGCGCGTGGGCGGCCTTGAGGTCGAGTTGGGGCAGCGAACTCAAGAGCTTGTCGATGCGGGCCTGCAATTGAACGCCACCGGCCCCCATCATCGATAGCATGCGGCGGACGCTTCCGCCTGACAACGCTTGCAACCCTTCTAACTCAGCTTCCGAGGGCAAGGGTTTGCCCGCCGCCTCGAGTGCTTGCCGGACCGCCTTCACCAAGTCCGTTTTGTTCAGGGGTTCAAGCGTCAGCAAACGGCAGCGCGAACGGATCGTCGGCAGCAAGCGGCCAGGGGAAGACGAGACGATGAGAAATACCGTTTGCGGCGGCGGCTCTTCCAGGGATTTCAGAAGCGCGTTGGCGGCGTTGAGGTTCATATCGTCGGCGCTATCGACGATGACGACACGCCAGCCTCCTTCTTCCGCGCTAAGAGACAAAAATGATCGCAGACGGCGGACATCATCGACAGAAACATTCGACGCCGAACGCTTGGCCTTCTGATCGTAGGCGCGGCGAATGACGATAAGTCCCGGGTGAGACCGCGCCGTAACTTGCCGGTATGCCGAAGTTTCGGGAGCGACTTCCAGACTGTCGCCAAACAGGTCGCGTTCCTCGGGCCGCGCCAGTGCCGCGCGCGCGAACCGGTAGCAGAACGTGGCTTTGCCAATGCCCTCCAACCCAACCACAAGCCAAGCGTGATGCATGCGGCCCGAAACGAGCGCTTGCGCCATCATTCTGTCGGCAGACTGGTGCCCAAAGAGGCTGCGCGTCTCGCGCGGGTGCGGGAAACCTTCCAGCCTATCGGCTTCCGGAACGTTTTCGATGTCCGCGGTCAGGGACGCAGCGCGTGCCATTTTACGAGACCTTGGCGAGCAAGCGTTCGGTCACTGAAGCCCAGACGGCGGCTTCGACGCTTTCAGGCGGCAACTGGCCATCAATCAAGACGCAGCGCTTCGGTTCGCTATTGGCGATTTCGAGAAAGCCCGCGCGCAAAACTTCGTGCGTTTCGATGCGCTCGGCATCATATCGCGACAGCGTGCCGCGAACGCGTGCGCGTTCTAAGCCCGTCTCGGGCGGCAGATCGAGGATCAACGTCAAATCGGGGAAGTCCGGCGCGATCGTCGTTTTCTCGATCGTCGAAATCAACTTCGGATCGACCGAGTACAGGCGGCCCTGATAGACGCGGCTTGAATCCATGAAGCGGTCGGAGATCACCCACGTCCCTTCATAGAGCGCTGGGCGGATCACGGCCGTCATGTGCTCGGCCCTGGCGGCCGCAAACAGCAAAAGCTCGGTCGCCGGATCTTGCGGCCGATCTTTGAGGATCAGCGAACGGATGTCCTCGCCAAGTGGTGTACCGCCCGGCTCCCGCGTCACGACCGTTGCGATCCCGGCGCGCTCCAGGCGCTTCGCCAAAAGCGTGGCCTGGGTCGACTTACCCGCGCCCTCCCCGCCCTCGAATGTGATGAATTTTCCGCGTCTCATGCGCATGTGCCTCGTTGTTCGAGACTTAAGTTTAGAGTGCCAAGCGGCGAAGCGCCATGAGAACCAGCGTATCTATGCCTTTGTACGCCAAACCCGCGACATTGACGTCTTCAGTTGCATAGAGCGGTATTTCCGATTGTGCGCTGGACGTGCTCGTAATGCGCAATACCGCGACCTGGTCGCCTTTTTTAACCGGCGGCTTCAGGGGCGCTTTGTAGACGATTTCGGCGGTCAGCCGCTGATTAGCCGGTAATTTTGGCAGCGACAAGGTCACCTCGCCCTTGCCCGCCAACGGCACATACATGCGGCTGCCGCCCCAGACGCGGGCTTGGCCGATGATCTCGCCATCGTCGAAAACTTTCACGCTCGAAAACGATTTGAACCCCCACTCCAAGAGCTTGACGGCTTCATCGCGCCGCTCGTTGGCGCTGCTCAGGCCGCCGAGCACGACAATCAAGCGCTTGCCATCTTGGACAGCGGACCCGACCAGCCCATAGCCGGCCTGTTCGATGTGGCCGGTCTTCATGCCGTCGGCGCCGACCGGCAGGAACAGCAAGGGATTGCGATTGATGAACTTGTGGGTCCGGTAATGAAATTCTTTTTGACCGAAGACGGGATAATATTCGGGGTACTCAGTCACCAGATAGCGTCCGAGGATGGCGAGTTCTCGCGCGGTCATGAGGTGGTTTTGATCGTACAGACCGGTGGCATTTGCAAACGTCGACTTCGGCATGCCGATGCGGCGGGCTTCTTCGGTCATCAGTTTGGCATAAGCCGCTTCGCTGCCGGCGATATTTTCTGCAACCGAAATGCAGGCGTCGTTACCGGATTCAACCGCGATGCCTTGGATCAATTCGTCGACGCGCACCTTGGTATTGACCGGCACCATCATTGCGGAGGTGCGCGACGGCGCGCCCCCTTTGCGCCAAGCATTGACGCTCATCGTGAATTCATCGGAGCCTTTGATTTGGCCGGTCTTCAAAGCCTTGAACAACACAGCCAAAGTCATGAGCTTGCTTAGGCTGGCGGGCGGCGCCATCTCGTCGGCGTGGTGTTGAAACAGAATGGCCCCGGTTGATGCCTCCATCAAAACCGCACGCGCGGCTTTGGTGGTGAACGGCTGCGCGGGATCGTTAGCGGCCCATATTGGACAGGCGAGATTGAAAACCAAAATCAGCGCCAGACAAAATTGCCCGCACCGGCGGCTGAAAAAGTATGGCATCGCGCGCAACAAGTGGTTTTTCCAAACATGACGGCTATGAACATGGGGGACTATCAAGGCCGTGTCAGGGCCAGTCAACGGCCGTTTGCTTAAGGCCCGGCACTATTCCCGGATGACGGTGCTGCCGGCAACACCGTGCGCGGAAACCTGCGCCAAGGTTGCATGAGCGTTGGCATCGCTCATCGGGCCGATGCGGACGCGGTAGGTTTCCTCACGGCCTTGCGGCAATGTCGCAACTTCGACGGGTCCGAGGCCCGCGAGGTCTAAGCGCAAGCGCTCAGCGGTGTTGCGGTCGCGGAACAGCCCAACTTGGACATAAGCGCGACCGGGCGCGGCGCTGGTGGTCAGCGGTGGCGAGCCGGAACCGGGACTCGAACCGAGACTGCTGCGCTGGGAAAAGTTCGCAGACCGGCCGATGGGTTCGTTTTGGGCGGCGCGATAGGGCGGGCGCGCCATCCGCGACTGCATGGGCGTCGACGTTGGTTGAGGCTTACCCGCCAAGGCTGCGCGATAATTGGTGGGCGACCAGCGGCCTGCCGTTCCGGCTGGGAACGCTTGCGGCGGACTGAGCGGCGCGTTCGGCGGCACGTAAGCCGCGACCGATGGTCCACCGCCACGGTTCCAAGGCTGCTCGGCCAGAAACTGGTGTTCCCGGCGATCGTCGCCATTCAGAGGCGCCCGGCCGGCATATTTGACGCGAACTTGCTGGGTGCCCTTGTTTTCATAACCCAGCGCCCGCGCCGAAGCGTGTGAAAGATCGATGACACGGTCGTTGGCGTAAGGTCCGCGATCGTTGATGCGGACTAAGATTGTCCGCCCGTTCGAAAGGTTGGTAACGTAGGCATACGATGGCATTGGCAAGGTCGGGTGCGCCGCCGTCAAGGCATGCATATCGAAGATTTCGCCATTGGCGGTTTTGCGGCCATGGAAATCGTCGCCGTACCACGACCCGATGCCTTGGCGATCGTAACTTGGCTCTTCGCGCGGCACATACCACCGGCCACCGATGCGATAGGGCACGCCAAGTTTGTAGCCGCCGCCGCCCTTGCGGAGTTCGCCGATGCGGGGGCTCGAGCTGACGCCATATTTGGTGTCATAGGTATCGCCGCGCGTGCCGCTCGATCCCGACAAATTGGCGATAGGTTTGGGTACATCGGAGCCTTGCGAACAGGCTGCTGCCAGCGCCGCCAAACTACAGGCTAGCCCAACTTGCCGCACACCGCGGCTCAAAAAACCAACCGGCATTCCCACTTACCCGCACGCTGTACGCCACGTCCCTCTAGCCAAATCCCTAACTCCCAAGGGTGGCCGAAGCTGGCCGGAACGATGGCAGATATGGCTTATAAAGAGGTAAAGATCGTCAGAGCTTGAGACGGGAGAGTTTGCAGGGGAGGATCGCGGGATCAGAGCTTGAGGGCTGCGGAGGAATTGTATAGGAACGGGAAATCGCTGGTCCGCCACAGTTGTATCGGGCCGGCTTGGAGGGATGGCCGAGTGGTTGATGGCTCTAGTCTTGAAAACTAGCGTAGGCGCAAGTCTACCGGGGGTTCGAATCCCTCTCCCTCCGCCAGACCCCATTGGAAAATGTTCGGTTTTTCGAACTTAATGGAATGCCGCCCTAACGGCCGCCCTAACAACTAGGTCGGATTGCGGCGACCAAGCTCGACCGCTGCCGATCATTGGCTCATTCCAGGATCGGCTTGCTCACGGATGAACGGCAGTTTTCGTGAGTATCTTCCATGTCGCTAAAGAGCTAGTGCGGTTCCAAGAGATGTCTATTGTTGGTCCGTTCCGACAGATCCCCCACGGTAGGTTTGGACCTCCCCGTCTTTAGTGGAGAGCCATTTTCTCTGTCTGGTCGTAGGCCTTGAAGGCTGTCTCGAATGCGGCGGGGCTTTTGTAGCCAAGGCTCGAGTGCCGCCGCTGCGGGTTATAGAAGCCTTCGATGTAAAGGCCAATGGCGTTGCTGGCCTCAATGCGTGACCCAAACGCCGTGCGCCAGACGCATTCGGTTTTGATGGTCTTGAATACCGTTTCGACCATGGCGTTGTCGTAGCAGTTGCCGCGCCCGCTCATGGACGCGATGAAGCCGGAGCCATCAACGAGACGGCGGTAGTCGTCGCAACAGTATTGGCTGCCGCGATCCGAGTGTTGGATCAAGCCGGGCGGCGGCCGTCGCAACGTAATCGCACGTTGCAGCGCTGAAATGGCCAGGCCTCTTTTCATCCGGTCGCTCATCGCCCAGCCAACAATTTTGCGCGAGAACAAGTCGACGACGATGGCTAGATACAGCCAGCCATCGGCGGTCCACACATACGAGATATCGACGCCCCATTTTTGATTGGGCGCGTCCGTTGCAAAGTCCTGATCGAGAACGTTCGGCGCCACGGGCCCACCGTGGTCACTGTCCGTCGTTTTCTTGAAACGCGTCTTTTGCCGGGCTTTCATGCCATTTTCGCTCATCAAGCGCGCCACCCGGTGGCGGCAATTGCCAAGCCGTTTTCTCGTAGCTCGAAGTGCATTCGAGGGCTGCCGTAGGTCTCGTTCGAGGTTGAGAACTCGGCCCGGATATGCGCCAGCAGAACCATGTCGTGGCGCTGGCGCAGGCTCGCCGTCCGGTTCTTCCAAGCGTAATAGCCGCTTTCGCTGACGCCCAAGACCGCGCACGCGGTCGCCACCGGAACATCGGCCTTCTTTGCATCAATCAGCGCGAAGCTCATCGACTTGTCTCCTTGGCAAAGAAGGCGGTCGCTTTTTTTAGCAGATCCCGTTCGGCTCGCAGCAACTCGTTCTCGCGCCGCAGCCGCGCCAGCTCCTTCATCACATCATCGTGCGGGCCGGCCATCAATTCGGCTTCCTCAAGCCGCGATTTCCATTTGTTCAGCGTCGAAAAGCCAACGCCCAGATCGTCTGCAACTTGACGGACCGTTCGTCCGCCCGTCGCTAAAATCCGCACGGCCTCACGTTTGAAGGCTTCATCAAATACCGGCTGCTAGCCATTCTTCTTGGTCATGTCGCTCCCCTGATCTGGTCAATCTTTCAGAAAAGCCCTCCACTTTTGCCGGGGAAGTCCAGTGCGCGTCGTTGACGCTTTCATCGATGCGCTCGACCTTGCGGAGCTGGGCTTTGACGTCACGCCGGAGGCAACCGGCCGTCCTGGGTATCATCCGGCGACACTGCTCAAGATCTATCTCTACGGCTATCTGAATCAGATCCAGTCATCGCGGCGCTTGGAGCGCGAGTGCGGCCGCAACGTCGAGATGATGTGGTTGACCGGACAGCTCACACCCGACTTCAAGACGATTGCCGACTTTCGCAAGGACAACGGGCCGGCGATCAAGGCTGTGTGCCGGCGGTTCGTCGCGTTGTGCCGCAACATGCATCTGCTCAATGAGGGTCTAGTTGCGATCGATGGCAGCAAGTTCAAGGCGGTCAACAATCGCGAGAAGAACTTCACGCATGACCGGTTGAAGAAGCGCATGCAATCGATCGAAGAGGCGGTTGGGCGCTATCTGGCCGATCTTGATCGCGCGGATCGACAGGCTGAAGTGAGTGGCGTGCCGGTTCCGGTGAGCAAAGTCACGGCGCTCAAGGATCGCGTCGAAGGCCTCAAAGCGAAGATCCAGACGTTGTCGGCTCTGGAAGCGAAGTTGGTGGCGTCGGGCGAAAAGCAAATCTCACTGACCGATCCAGATGCACGTGCGATGACGTCCAAGAGCCACAGCGCCTATACCGTCGGCTACAACGTGCAAAGCGCGGTCGACACCAAGAACCATCTGATTGTTGCGCACGAGGTGACGAATATCGGCATCGACACGGGCCAATTGTCGTCGATGGCCGCAGAGGCTCGTGATGCGCTGAAGTCCGGCGGCGTCGAAGTGTTAGCCGACAAAGGCTATTACAAGAGCGAAGAAATCGCGGCGTGCGAGGATGCCGGCATCGCCGTTTACGTTCCCAAGCCGATCACCTCGAACGCAAGAGCACAAGGCCGCTTCGACAAGCGCGACTTCCTCTACGACCCGATCAACGATCACTACCGTTGCCCGGCCGGTCAGCATTTGACCTACCGTATGACCCGCGAGGAAAGCGGCCGTGTTATGCGAACCTACTTCAC
>JANLYX010000016.1:0-3556 GCA_031365865.1 Hyphomicrobium sp.
CAGAACTTAGCGGATGATGTAGGCTTTAATGCTAAGCCAAAAACACATTATGCCATCTTCGACCCTCGCAACATCCGTTCCATTCACGCCGCTTTTGATCCTGCGAAAGCCGATAGCGCTGACCTGCTGGCAAGCCTTGGCGTTCCACAAAAGCCTCCTCAGATTGGACAGCTGCCCTTCTCGGCAGACTACCCGGCCGGGGCACCGGAAGGCTTGCCGTTGTCGAAGACGATCGAGGGCATACCGCTAACCGCGAAACATGTCGCCGGCCGGCGGGTTGGCGGCGGTCCAGATCAAGCCCTGAACCCGTCAGAGCTGGACGACATGCTCAAATTGCTCAACTATGAAAAGCAGCTTGTCCCGAAAAGCGATCTGCCGAGTAAGGCACTCGGTTCAATCAATCACGGGACTAGAAAGGTGAGCATCTTTGACAAGCTAGGGCCTCTTGAAGCGGAAGGTGTGACGGCTCACGAGGCCGGGCATGCGATTGACAAGGCGGTTGGCACGATCGATCCGGCGGGCCATTCTGCGGACTTGACGAAAGCCTTTTCAGCCGGTCACGACGGCAATTTCAAACGCACGGCGCATTTCCTACGACCATCCGATGTAGGGTACAGCAAGGCGGAAGCCCCGGCCGAGAATATGGCCGAGGCCCTGCGGATGTATTTACAGAATCCGAATTGGATGAAAGCTAATATGCCAGACTTGGCGGCAAAGTTGCGGAAATCCGTGAACGCTAACCCGCGCGTTAACCACGTTATTCAGCTGAATACGGGGGGTCTTGGCCCGATAGGAATGATCGCAGGAACAACAGATCGCGCAAAACGCCAGCGTTGATGTTGTCTCGCAGTGGTGACTTGATTTGATCGCCAGGGACGCCATGAAGGCTAAGCCTTAGCGCGGTTTGTTCCTCGGCGTTCAGTGCGTCATATTCTTCTTGAAGCGTCATGATGGCCAGTCCTCCGGTCTATATCCCGCCAAATACGCATCAATCAGCCGCCGCTGTGCTGGCCTGATGGTGCGGCGTCCGGTTTCAAGGTGGTGCACCTGCGACCGGGACTGTCCGCCCTCGTATCCGAGAAGGACCGCAAGTTGTTCAAGGGAAAGCCCGAGCGATTGCCTCGCTCGGGTGAGTTGGGATGGGGTCATTTATGACGCTTCCCAGTTGTCGTAACAGACGGACAGCAGACCTGGCGTATTCTCATACGTGTCAGCAATGTTGCCGTTTTCTGCATCTTTCCGCGTGGCGTAAATATTCACGGTAATGTTGGTGGCAGCGCGCCAACCGAACCAAACAGTTCTGGCGTATCCCTTTTTTCCATCATCTTTCCTGACAACCGCATGGATGTCGGGTTTTACGGGATTTCCGTTTTGATCCTCGGCTCCGTCTCGGCTCTGGGTTCTCATTTGTCCGTCTCCTGTTGAGGTGGGCGCGTTGCCCGTTTCGATAATTAAAAATAGCAAAACCCCCACCAGTTGTCAAGAGACAACGCTCGTTTGCCGGGATAAAATGCGGCTTGCCAAAGGATTTTTCGAAGGTGGCAGCTGAGTCCTAGTCCTTGTCAACATCACCTGTTAAGCACTTATCCCGGCTTTGTTTTGCGTTCCAAACCCCAAAGGAACGCAATAATGCCGATTTCCGCAGATGGCAGCTTTCAGAGACTCCACAACTGGACAGCGCACGCCGCAAATGACGGGTCGCTCAACCCGGCGGTTATGGATGCCGAGCTGGACGATATAGGCCGGTCACTTAGCGAGCTGGCCCGTGTCGCGCGCGGCGGAGCGCCGATCAAATTCCCGGACCAGCAAGCCCCTCTTACCCGTCAACAAGTCATAGAGATTGTCGAAGAGCTTTTGAAAGGCTGGCCGGGGCCTGCACCACAAGCGTCCGCCGATCTTTCGCCGCTGATCGCCCGGCTCGACGCGATCGAAATCAAGCCCGCAACGCCAGGGGTCGCGCCGGACCTTGCCCCACTGCTCGCACAGCTGACCGCGCTGGAAACCCGGCTGACCGAAACCCGCGCCTTCGTTTATCAGGCCGTTGTCGCGGATCGCCGCCGCCGGGAGGCTTTGGCCGCAACCGAGGATGCGACGCCCGCCGCAACCGTCAAGGGCTCGGATGGAACGGCGCATGTCAAATACCCGCTACTCAGCGCGCTGCAACCCGGCGCGGACAATGCCGCACTGAAAAAGCTCGCCGATGGGGTTTGGAGCCGTGACTCGGTTTGGGCTGAGCTGGCGGCCGCGCGGACGATCAAAACCGCAGTTGAACTTGACACGGCGATTGATGAATTTCTCGACAACATCGGCTGAGGGGGCACCATGGCGATTGACATCACACGGCCGGATTTGGTCCGGTTCCTGCCAGACGCTAAAGATGCAACGATTGACGCGATCCTCTCGCAAGAGGATTGGCTGGACGCCGAGGGGCTCCTGGAGACAGATGCGCGCTGGTGCCATTTCATGGCGCAAGTCGCGCATGAATCGACGGGCTTCACCCGGTTCGAAGAAAGCCTGAACTATCGGTCGGCGCGGCTTTGCGAGGTCTTTCCCCGTCACTTCCCGACGATCGAGTCCACAGCCCCGTTCGCGCGAAATCCGGAGGCGCTCGCGAACTACGTTTACGCCGACGCCAACCGGAACCCGACCTCCCGTCTCGGCAACACGCAGCCGGGCGACGGCTGGACGTTCCGGGGGCGCGGCCCGATCCAGCTGACCGGCCGCGAAGCCTACACGAAATTCGGCAAACTGAGCGGCTTACCCTTGGTTGACACCCCGGACCTTGCGCTTGACCCGGCGAACGGCGTTCGTATTGCCGCGCTGAATTTCATCGAACGCGGGTGCTTGAAAAAGGCCGACACGAACGATCTCACCGGCATCACCAAGGCGATCAACGGCGGCAAGAATGGCTTGGCCAGCCGGGCGGAATGGCTGCGGAAAGCCCGTGCGATCTGGGGACCTGCGTCCGCGCGGTCAACCCGCGCGCTGATCGAAAAGAGCAGTTCGGTGCAAGCTGGCGGGGGCACGCTTGTTGTCGCTGGCGGCGCGGCTATTGCCAAGGGTTTGACGGAAGGGCCGGACCCGTTGACGACCTTGCGGGATGCCGGAGCATCTGCCAGCGCGATCAAAACCAGCCTCGATCCGATGCTGAACCTCTGGCACTTCCTCACCGCGAATTTCTGGCCTGGGGTGGCCGTCTGCTCTCTCGGGACGGTTGTCTATCTCCTCTACCGCCGCTGGCTCGCACACAAGGAGGGGACGCATGTTTAGTCTCGGCTCGATTCTAAGCCTAATCCTGAACCCGTTCGTGCTGCCGGTCGTCATCGGTCTCGGGGCCTTCGGTGCCGGCTATGTCAAGGGCCACAACACCGGCTCCTACGGTTCCCAGTTGAGTTGCGTGCAATCGATCAATCGCATCAACTCGGAGGCTGAAAGCCGTGTTCAATCCGCACTTCGTCAAGCGGAGCTTATTGCTCCTACTCCTGCCGATCTTGGCGAGCTTGCCGGGTTGTGCGCCAAAGACCGAACTGGCTGTCGCGCTAGCCCCCGCTGAGGC
>JANLYX010000003.1:0-38012 GCA_031365865.1 Hyphomicrobium sp.
CGTGCGATCGACGGCGATAGCCTTTATGTTGGAAGCAACGAGGTCCGTCTCAAAGACATCGACGCGCCGGAGGGGCGCCAAAGCTGCCAGCGCGAGGGCCGTGATTGGGCGTGCGGAGATGCGTCACGCGACGAGCTCAAACAATTAATCGGCTGGCAAACCGTGCAGTGCCGTGTCATCGAACGCGACAAACACGGCCGCCTGCTGGCCTATTGTACTGCCGGCGGCCACGACCTTAACCGTGAAATGGTGGCGAACGGCATGGCGGTCTCGTTTGGAGGCTATAGCGGGGAAGAATCCGACGCCAAGCGCGCCCGTCGCGGGCTATGGGGCTCGCAATTCGAGCGCCCGCAGGCTTGGCGCCACGAGCGTGGCATTGGCATGTAACGAGGTGGATGTTGCGTATCATTGAGACGAGAGCTGCACCCAACCCGAGGCGGGTCCGTATTTATCTTGCGGAGAAGGGTTTGCCGATGGCGTTCGAAGAGCATGACTTGATGATCAAGGCTTTTCAGACGCCTGAATTTTCCGCGCGTAATCCCTGGCAAAGGGTGCCCGTTCTGATTTTCGACGATGGCCGGGTGCTGGCCGAGACCGTCGCAATCTGCCGCTATTTCGAGGAGCTGCAGCCAACGCCAGCGCTGTTTGGCGAGGGAGCGATTGGACGCGCCGAGGTCGAGATGTGGCAGCGGCGCGTCGAGCTCGGCTTGTTCAATCACATCACCCAAGTCTTTCGCCATCTCCACCCCAAAATGGCGCATCTTGAAGAGCCGCAAGTGGCGGCGTGGGGCGAAGCGAATAAACCAAAGGTTGCGCGCCAGTTGGAGCTGCTTGATCAGCGCCTCGCTCAAAGCCAATTTATCGCGGGCGATATCTTTTCCATTGCCGACATCACGGCGCTGGTCGCCATCGATTTCATGAAGCCCGCCAGATTGCCGCCACCGGCCGGTTATCCAAATGTGATGCGCTGGCACGGTGAAGTAGCGGTGCGGCCAAGCGCCAAGGCTTGAGTAGCAGCACGAACCGGCCGGACAAATGACGCGCAACCTCGACCTGATCCTCAAGGATATTCGATCCTGCCGCATCTGCCGCGAGACACCGGCCGGCGCGCCACTTGGGCATGAACCGAGGCCCGTGTTGCGGGTGTCATCGACCGCGCGCCTGGCGGTCTATGGCCAAGCTCCGGGCGCGCGCGTCCACAAATCAGGCACGCCATTCACGGATCCTTCCGGCGTGCGTTTGCGGCAATGGATGGGTGTGACGGATGAAGAGTTCTATGACGCGCGCCGGGTATCGATCATCCCCATGGGCTTCTGCTTTCCTGGCTACAACGCCAAAGGCGCCGATCTGCCGCCACGCAAGGAATGCGCACCCAAATGGCGCGACGATCTCATGAAGGCGTTGCCGCAGTTTGAAGTCGTGCTGCTGGTCGGGGGCTATGCGCAAGCCTGGCATCTGGCTGCCAACGCCAAACGCAATCTGAGCGATACCGTTGCCGATTGGCGGCAAATCACAGCCAGGCCGGGCCAGCCTCGCTATTGGCCGGTGCCGCACCCGTCATGGCGCAACAACGGCTGGCTGAAGCAGCGGCCGTGGTTTGAAGACGAATTGTTACCAGCGCTGCGCCGCGATGTTCGCTGCGTGCTGTCGGGACATTGAATCGGCGTGATGGGTTACGCGGGTTCCAAGGCATTCAACTTCGCCGCCATGCGATCTGCGCCATGCCAATTGGCGCGGTCGGCTTGAGCCTCGAGATCGTCGCGCAAGAAACCGAGGTCGAAGCCGCTGCTCTTCAAAACGCCGAGGACCTGATCGACCGCATGATCGCGGGCCCGTGCGGCGGCCCAGACAATGGCAGCGCGCTGACCCGACGCGCAAAAACCGAGCACGGGCCCTTGTGCCGACTTCAAAACTTCGTGCGCGCCATCCACGACCAGGCTGGTGAAGAGTTCGAATTTGCTGGCCGGCAGGTCAACGTAGCGTAGACCGGCATCGCGCGCATGGGCCGACAAAGATCTTGAAGGTATTTGGCCAGGGCTTTCGCCGTCTGGCCGAAAGTTGATAACGGTCCGAAAGCCAGCAGCGTAAAGTGCGTCAAAATCCACCGCGGCGGGGGTGGCGGCAACAGCAAATTCTTCGGTGAGGCGCCTTATGTGCATGTGCAAATCACACTCGAGACGAGCTGATAGTCCCGTTCCTTAACGTCCGGATATTTGATGCATTTGCTCGATTTAGGCAACCCCCACCGCAGCGCAATATGAAAAAAAATACCCCTGTAGCGATTGACATTGCCCGATTAGAAAACGATTATTCAAAATAACCCAAAAGATAGAAACTAAGTTCTTCTCGGGAGGGCTTCTCCGTGCTGGACGATATGGATGTCAAAATCCTGCGCATCCTGCAGGAAGATTCTACACGCCCCGTCGCCGACATCGGGAAGGAGGTCGGACTTTCGACAACACCGTGCTGGCGTCGCGTCCAGAAACTCGAGGAAGCCGGCGTCATCAAAAAACGGGTGGCGGTGTTGGATGCCAGCAAGATCAATGCCGGGGTTACGGTCTTTGTATCGATCAAAACCGATCAGCATTCGCTTTCGTGGCTTGAGAAGTTTCGCGGCGCGGTCGCGGATTTTCCGGAAGTCGTCGAGTTCTACCGGATGTCGGGAGAAGTTGACTATCTGTTGCGCGTCGCGGTGCCCGACATCGCGGCCTTCGATATCTTTTACAAGAAGCTCATCGCGCGCATCGAGATCGCCAAAGTTTCATCGGCGTTTGCAATGGAGCAGATGAAATATACCACTGCCCTGCCGTTGCAATTTGCAATCACCTCGCAAAGCGCCAAGGCCGAGCGGCTCGAAGCGTCGTAATCAGCTTTTGTTCGACGGATTTCCAAGCCGCGCGATCAGGCTCGACGTATCCCAGCGGTTGCCGCCCCGGGCTTGCAGTTCGCTGTAGTAGCCATCGACAAGTTCTGCGACCGGCAAATCGGCGCCATTGCGCTGTGCTTCGGCGATGCAGATGCCAAGATCCTTGCGCATCCAATCGACCGCAAAGCCAAAATCGAATTTGCGCGCATGCATGGTCTTCCAACGGTTCTCCATTTGCCACGACTGGGCAGCGCCTTTCGAAATGGTATCGATCACCGCTTCGATGTCGAGGTTGGCCTGTTCGGCAAAATGGATGGCTTCAGACAGCCCCTGCACCAGACCGGCAATGGCAATCTGGTTGACCATCTTCGTCAGTTGCCCGCTGCCCGAGGGTCCGATGCGTTTGACCATTTTGGCGTAACTGGCGATGACCGGCTTGGCGCGCTCGAACGCGGCTTCGTCGCCGCCCGCCATGACAGTGAGCGTGCCATTTTCTGCGCCCGCCTGTCCGCCCGAGACCGGCGCGTCAATGAACGCGATACCTTGAGCCGCGGCGGCGGCTGAAAGTTCCCGCGCCACGTCTGCCGATGACGTGGTGTGGTCGATGAAAATGCTGCCGGCGTTCATGGCCGAAAAAGCCCCTCTGGGGCCAGTGGTGATGGCACGCAAGTCATCGTCATTGCCAACGCAGGAAAATACGAATTCGCAATCGCGGGCGGCATCGGCCGGTGTTGGCGCGCTCTGGCCGCTGCCTTGTACAGCCGTCCAGGCTGCTGCTTTGGCGGAGGTCCGATTATAGACGGTGACGTCGTGCCGGCCGCTCTTGAGCAGGTGGCCCGCCATTGGATAGCCCATGACGCCCAATCCGAGCCACGCCACTTTCGCCATGAGTTAATCTCCCGCTCAATTTGCTCACCGATTGAGGTTGCCTTCTAGAACACCACCGGGGACTTGCAAAGTCGTAACGAAGTCCGCCAGATAGCCTGCAAGAATATCGACGTCGTTATGAAGGGCTGGTTATGCCGACTAAGAGTTCGAAAGTCAGCGCCACCTCGCCGGTGACGCTCGACAGCGTCCGGCGCGCGGCTGATGTACTCGCGGGGGCGGTCCTTAATACCGATTTCGACCATAGCCGCACGCTGTCCGAGTTGAGCGGCGCAGACATCTGGTTGAAATTCGAAAATCTGCAGTTCACGGCGTCCTACAAAGAACGCGGTGCCTTGAACAAGCTGGCGTCGTTATCCGCAAAAGACCGGGCGTGCGGCGTTATCGCCATGTCGGCTGGCAACCACGCGCAGGGCGTCGCTTATCATGCTAAGCGACTCGGCATTCCAGCAACTATCGTGATGCCGGCCAGCACGCCGACGGTCAAGGTTGAGAATACGCGCGGGCATGGCGCTAAAGTCATTCTTCATGGCGCGTCGTTTGAAGAGGCCTCGAGCTTTGCCGTCACCTACGGCACTGAGCACGGACTGATCTTTATTCATCCCTTCGACGATACCGCGGTCATGTCGGGGCAGGGCACGATCGCGCTCGAAATGTTAGAGGCGGTGCCAAAGCTCGACACGCTGGTGGTGCCGATCGGCGGCGGCGGATTGATCTCCGGCATGGCGGTGGCGGCAAAGGCTCTGAAGCCCGGCATCCGCATCATCGGCGTCGAGAGCGCGCTCTATCCGTCAATGTTCAATGTCATCAAAGGCACGTCGTTACCGGTTGGCGGCGATACCTTGGCTGAGGGCATCGCAGTCACGACGCCGGGCCGGCTGACGCGCGGCTATGTCGAACAATACGTCGATGACATCGTGCTGGTCTCAGAAACGGAGCTTGAGCGGGCGGTTGCACTCCTCATCACGATTGAGAAGACGGTGGTCGAAGGCGCGGGCGCAGCCGGTTTGGCGGCGGTGTTGGCCGACAAAATCCGCTACAAGAACCACTGCGTCGGACTTGTGTTGTGCGGCGGAAATATCGATACCCGCCTGTTGGCCAGCGTTTTGACGCGCGAATTGGCGCGCGAAGGCTGCCTATCGCGGCTGGCGATCGACGTTCCCGACCGGCCGGGCCAACTCGCGAAAGTCGCGGCCGTCATTGGCGAAGCTGGCGCCAACGTCGTTGAGGTCTACCATCAACGCGTTTTCACCGATCTGCCCGCCAAAGGCACGGAACTTCATTTGGTCATCGAGACCCGCGACAAGCTCCATCTCGAAGCCGTCATCCAGGCTTTGAAATTTTCTGGTTTCGCGGTCACCATGAAGGGCGGCACGGGACCGGCCCGCGGTGCGCACAACGGATAAGGGCCCCACACCGGCGAAGTGTGAGGCCCTTGGAAGAGAGCAGGCTTTAGCATGAGCAGTCGGTCGTGGGATCGGCGGGAGGCGGAGAGCGGGCAATCGGGCGGCAGTGAAAGAAAGCGTCAAAGCTTGGAGAATTGATGTGCGTTCGGTGTCAGGTTGGCGTGAGCCATTGTCAACGACGCGACCAGCATGACGCTGGCGAGCACGAAACAAGCAATCATCCCAACTCGGGTCAAGCGCCAGGCTCCGGCATTTGCGTTGGCTGCAGCTTCAAGATCCATTTTCAGTCCCGCCGTCATCAATTTCAGTAACGCTCTTGTAACCCATAACGACTTGTTAGTCGACTTTAAGAACGCGGTATGGCTAATGACAGAAGTATGAATTTAATGAATTATTCATTCCTATTAAAGCGGCGTAAATTATTTCGCTCTCATTTGAGGCAATGCGCGTAACGCGGACATGGTTTGACCCGGCGCGATTTCTTCGGCATCGAGTTTGAGTTCGATGACGGCGGGCCTTGCCGCCGCGAGCGCGCGATCAAGTGCTGCTGGAAAATCTTGTGTTGCGGTCACGCGCTCACCGTATGCGCCTGCGCTGTGGGCAAGCGCTACAAAATCCGGGTTGACGAGGCTGGTCGCGATAACTCGGCCCGGATACTGGTGCTCTTGGTGCATGCGGATGGTGCCGAGCATGCCGTTGTTGGCGACAATGATGACAATCGGCAAGCCGAACTGCACCGCCGTCTGCAGCTCCTGCGACGTCATTTGAAAACAGCCGTCGCCAGCGAGCGCTACGACCACCCGCTTGGGGTACATGAGCTTGGCGGCGATTGACGCGGGCAGGCCATATCCCATGGAGCCGGCAGTCGGCGCCAATTGGCTGGGATAGGTTTTATAGATGAAATACCGGTGCAAGAACGCAGCGTAATTGCCAGCACCGTTGCAGAGAATCGCGTCGCAGGGAAGTTTTGCCGACAGTGTCGCCACAACATTTTCGAGACTGAAGTTTCTGGGCGTTGCGCGTACGGCAATTGTTTCTTGATATGCAGCCCGCAAATCACGCCGCCATACCCGCCAACTTGGGGACAATTCAGGACGTGGCAGCTTGGCAAGAGCGAGAGCGGTCAATTCCGGCGAGGCCGGTATCGCCAACGTACTTTTGTAAAGTACGTGGGCTTCAGAGGCGTTCTCTGCAATGTGCACCAGCTTTTGCTTTGGCTCTGGGCAATCCACAAGGGTAAAACCTTGCGTGGTAATGTCGCCGAGCGCGTCTCCGAAGACGATCAGCAGATCGCTGGCACGAATGCCCGCGGCCAATTGCGGATCCATATTGAGACCGGCGTGGCCGACGTAGCAACGGTGGCGGTTATCGATGTGATCTTGCCGGCGAAATGACGCCGCGACGGGAATATCGAAGTGATCGGCAAATGTCGCGATTCCCTTGGCGGCGTCGCGGCCCCAGACCGAGCTGCCGGCAATCACGAATGGTGTTTCCGCGCTCGCGAGAAGCAGGCGTAGATGCTCGAGCTTGCCGGGCGATGGCGGTAGCGCGACGGCCTCGCTGCGGTCGATCGATACGGCGCTTGAGACATTTTCGGCAAGAACATCCTCGGGAAGACCAAGCACCACCGGACCAGGCCGGCCGGAGTTCGCAGTCTTGAATGCCCGGTCAATGTGTCCGGCGATGGCATCGGCCGAGGGCACGACCGCGCACCACTTGCTGACCGATCCAAAGACCGCGCCGATATCGATCGTTTGAAAGGCTGGCAATCCTCGCATTTTTCGCGGCGGCAATCCGATCAGCAGGATCATCGGCGTGGCGTCGTGATGCGCAATGTAGACGCCCGGAAATGCGTTGGCCGCTCCGGGTCCCCTCGTCACCAAGGCGACGCCGGGTGCGCCGAGAAGTTTGCCGGTCGCCTCCGCCATCATGGCGGCACCCGATTCATGGCGGCACGTTATGGGCGAAATCGCCGGCTGATCGTACATGGCATCGAGGGCGGCCAGAAAGCTCTCTCCGGGCACGGTGAAGACATGGGTGACGCCTTCCGCCACCAAATGTTCGATCAGGATTTGGGCGCCTGTGGTCATGGCGAAGCTCGTGTTGGTGATCCGGACCGTCCGGCCCAACCCCTAATTACGAGCATTTCGCTGCTCGTTATAAGGAAATCCGGCAACTGGGTTAGCCGCGTCGCGCGAAACCCGGGGATGACCGGCGGGCTGGTCTGGCCGAAACCGTAATCATCCTTATTGTTGCGCTTAGGGAATCGATTGGCGAGGCGCAGAGAATGACGGCCAGAGCCGTCGGGGATGAGTTTCACTACGGCTGCCGCGTTCCGGTCGCGTCCTCAAAGACGGCGCAAGGGGCGATGTGGCTGTGCGTGCTGGCGTATCTTTTGGTGCTTCTCGTCAGCACAGCGAATGCTGAAACGCGCGTTGCACTTGTGGTTGGTAATGCCGCATATGCTACCAGTCCGCTGAAGAACCCCCGCCACGACGCTGAACTCATGACCCGGACCTTGTCAGGTTTGGGTTTCGAGGTCTTGAGCGTTTATGACGGCGGGGCGGCGGAAATTCGCAAAGCCGTCACCGACTTTGGCCGGCGCTTGCAATCGCCCGATACGGTCGCGCTGTTCTACTACGCCGGGCACGGTGTTCAAGCCGATGGGGAGAACTATCTCATTCCCCTCGGGGCCGGCATTTCCAGCATCAACGAAGTCGCGATCAATGCCATCTCGCTCAGTGACGTCTTGAAGTCGATGGCGCGATCGAATGCGCGCATGAACATCGTCATACTGGATGCATGCCGCGATAATCCATTTGCGAGCGAAGCTCGCGGTTTGGCGGCCGGAGGTCTGGCTCCGGTTGTTGCGCCGTCAGGCACGATCATTGGTTATGCGACGGCACCGGGCCAAGTCGCGCGCGATGGCGCCGGCGACAATAGTCCCTACACGGCTGCACTGGCGGCCAGTATGCCATCGTCGGGGCTGACGCTTGAAGAAGTCTTCCGCAATGCACGCAGGCGCGTCCTCGACGTCACTGGCGGGCGTCAGACTCCGTGGGAGCACTCGTCGCTGGTTGGTGAATTCTACTTTAAACCGAAATCGGCGGAGCCTGAGGGCAGTTCGCGGGCCGCGGCCGCAGATCCGGCGACGCAATTGCGGCTATCGGAAATTTCAGCTTGGGAAAAAATAAAAGACAGTCAAGACCCAGCGCTTTTCAAAGCGCACATCGCGAACTTTCCCGATGGCGTATTTGCGGAGCTTGCAAACGTCAAAATTGCCAAAATTCAAACGGCCAGCGCCGGCGCGCCTTGGACCCTAGTCGTGACCGGCGCAGTCGACCGTGACGCTGGTGGCCAGGAGGCGGAGGCGCTTTATGAGCGGGCCGTCAAACTGGACGCGGCTGCAACGGCGTCTGACCAGCGCGCCGACGCGGTCAAGCTTTATGGCGAAGCCGCGATGTTGGGTTTGCCGGCTGCGATGTTCAGTTATGGACGCGCTTACGATAAAGGCCGCGGCGTCGATAGAAGCCTCATTGAAGCGGCGCGTTGGTACGGCATGGCCGCCGACAACAACCATGCCGGCGCTATGGCAGCCCTTGGCACCATGTACGAATTCGGTGAGGGCACAAAACTCGACATCGCAGAAGCCTTAAGGCTGTATCGCTTAGCTGCCGATGCCGGTGATCCGGCGGGTCTGACGAGCCTTGGATATCTGTTTGCGCAAGGCAAGGGTGTGGCGCGCAATGTGCTCGAAGCCCGCCGGCTCTATGCTCTAGCGGTCGACAAGGGCCACGCCCGCGCGATGTTCAATTTGGCGCTGCTGGACCTTTCCGGTCGGGGCGCGAATACCAATGTCGTCAACGCCGTCAAACTCTTGCAGCAAGCCTGCGACAAGGGCCATGCGGGCGCTGCCCAGGAGATGGCTTTTCTGTATGATGAAGGTCGTGGGGTTGCGCGCAGCCCTAGACTGGCTGCCGAACATCTCATCATGGCTTTGAAGGCGGCAAACCGCGACGGCCGCAAGATTGAAGTTGTGTCGCGGGCCTGGTCGTTTGCGACCAAGCGCGAGTTGCAGCGTATGTTGGCAGGCAAGGGCCTTTATAAGGGGGCAGTCCACGGTTTCTTCAATGAAGCTACGCGCAAAGCTCTGGTTGCGGCCGCTGAGAATTAACGGCCCCAAGCTGCTGCCGGATTTTGGCCGTGGTTAGTGTTGATATACATCCCGTCTAAAGCGTCCTCTAGGCGTCACAGGTCACAGCCGCTATTGTGGGATCTTAACCGCAGGCGGGCGCGCGAGAGGGTTGCTTTGGCCCGCGGAGAGGGCAGCGGCTAAAGCCCGCGGAGGGTAGCGGCTTACAGGGATATGATCGAGCGAATGCGCCGTCACACGTTAATCAAGGTCCTGGCGTTGAGTTGGGTATTGCCCGTATTGGCATGTCTACCGGCAGTCGCCAACGCGGAACCTTCCGATACCAAAGCAGCTCAGAGCCAGCCGCGCGCACCAAGTGCCGCGCCGCCAGCACCCGCGACATCGCCACCCGTTACGACCGCGCCTGTGACTTCCCCGGCGGTTCCGGCTGCCTCCCCAGTTCAATCTGCGACAGTCACCCCGCCCGCTTCGCCCGTCACGTCTGAAGCAGAAATCAAAATCCCCGCCCGGCCCGACGACCCGCGCGCAGCCAAGGTCTACGGGCTGCTCGAGACGCACTGCGCGCGCTGCCACCAGGCCGGGAAAACCGGCAAGCTCTTGCCGTCCGGAATGATCGCGAACATTCTCGATATCGACGCGCTGAGCCGCGACACCTTACTGGTGAAAGCCGGGCTTCCCGATGCTTCGCGTCTCTATGACGTCATCGTTTCGCGACACGCGCCCATCGATATTTATTCAAACGCTGGCCAGCAGGCGAACCCGCCGCCGTCAGATCCAGCGCAGGCCCAAGCCGCGCCGCCAGCGAGTGCAGCCGGAGAGCCGGAGCCTGAAGACATTGAAGGGTTGAGAAGCTGGATCAAAGATTTGAGCCCCAAGAACAGCGCGTGTCCGGATCGAAAACTCATCACGCCTGCGGAAATCAGCCGCCGCATTGCTGAAACCGTTAAAGCCGCCAAGGACGACGCCCGCGATTTGCGTTTTCTGTCCCTTGCCAACATTTACAACACCTGTGTTAGCAGCAACGACATGTCTGGATTTAGGGTCGCGATCGTCAAGCTTCTCAATAGCCTTTCGTGGAACAGTGAACCGGTTCACGTGACGCCGCTCGGCGATGACGGTGCGGTCCTCGGTTTTAAACTGTCTGATCTTGGCTGGGTGTCAGGCCATTGGGACATTCTGCAGCGGATTTATCCGCGCGGACTGGTGAGCACAATTCCGGACGACGTGAAAACGGCAATGGCGACTGAGGTGGCTGTTTTTCAGGCCGATTGGTTTGCTGACGCCGCGTCGAAGCCGCCGCTTTATTATGCGCTGCTTGGTATCCCCGCCAAACTCAGCGAGCTTGCCAAAATCAACGGCCTCGACATCGAGCAGAACATAAAGACCGCCCGGGCCCGCCGCGCCGTCATTCGTCAAAGCGATGTGACGCGCGGCAATCGCTTGGCCGAGCGCCACCCCGGCGCCCGGGGCACGTTTTGGCTGAGTTATGATTTTGCAACCAGTTCGGGCGACCAGGATCTTTTCGATCATCCGCTAGGGCCTAAAGCCTCAAACGTGGCCCGCAGCCCGTTCAAACCGGATTTGATCCGAAGCATTTTCGCGTTGCCTAACGGTCTGCTGGGATTCGCGCTGTTCGACACCTCTGGCAATCGTATCGACCGCGTGCCCCCTGGGGTGGAGAAGCCATTAACGGCAGGTGATGATTCTGCCAGCCGGCAAACCAGCCGGGCCGGCGCCAATTGTTTCGAATGTCATACACAAGGCATCAAGCCGGTCCGCGATGATCTTAAAGCCCAACTCGCGGCTGACAAATTCACAGGCCCCAAAGATGTCCGCGAAGCGGCGTTGCAGTTGACGGCTCAAGACAGCGACATCCTGCAGTTTTCAGACGGTGATGAGGAGCGTTACGCCAACGCGCTGAAGGTTGCTGGCGTCGATCCCGGATTACGCATTGCCGGTATCGAACCCGTCAATGCGCTTGCCCGCCGCTATCAATCGCGCGGCGATGTTACGACGGCCGCCGCTGGGCTCGGCATGACCGCTTCCGAGTTTCGCAAGCTGCTCGCCGAGGCGCCTGCGTCTGCGCAAGTCTTGGCGCGCCGGCTGCAGTCGGGCGTTTTAACGCGACCGGATCTCGACCAATTGCTGGGGCTGCTCAAACCGTCCGAGGATGCGGCGGCGATCTCTGCCAAGATCGCCAAAGACGTGCCTAAGCCTCCTGTCAAAGACGATACCGGCGCCGTCGGCCTGCACCTGTGGATCGACAAAGCCAGGCCCGCGCCGGGCGACATCGTCACCGTCAACGCCGAGGCTGACAGCGATTGCTATTTGACCCTGGTCAGCGTCGATAACCACGGCAAGGCGACGGTGCTGTATCCCAACGATTTTGAAACCGACAACTTGATTGCCGCCGGCAAAAGCGTGCGCGTGCCGGGTTCCGAAGCGCCCTATCAACTGCGATTCAAAGAGGCTGGCCAGGAGACGATATTGGGGCAATGCTCGACATCGCCGGTTCCGCCCGCCGGCGTCGAACACGATTTCGAACGCCAGCGCTTCACCGTGCTCGGCAATTGGGAAAACTTCATCCGCGACGCGCTGGTCAACGACGCTGAGCTGCGGCGTAATCCCGATCGAGCGGAAAAGCTACGCGCTCAGCGTGCCGCGACTTACCAGCAGCGCCGCCTGGAGCGCGGCGATGGCGCTGACAAACGGCCCGAGCCCACGCTTCCAAACCGCAACTTGCGCGATGGCCGCGCGGTCATTGTCATCGGCAACGGCTGACGTGCTTCTAGAGCCGCCTTTCCAAGCGGTTAAGGGCCATGGCAGTACCGGCCACGATCGAGCTCGCGGCGATGAGCGACTGAAGACCAAGCGTCGACACGCCCGTGATGCCTTGACCAATCGAACAGCCAAGGCCGAGAACGCCGCCGATTCCCATCATCAGGGCGCCGCCCAAATGATGGAAAAGATCGCTGCGATTGGCGAATCCCGACAACCGGAAATGTCCCCGCAGCGCAGAGACCGCAAAGCTGCCGGCCAGGGCGCCGAAAACCGTCGCCGCGCCAAAACTTGGAAGTCCAAGCGCCGTCGAGCGCTCGAGCCAGTCGAGGGCATCGCCGACCGGACGCACGAAGCTCAACGATGCCGGCATGACCGGCCGGACATCCATCTCATCGAAGCTGAGGCCGGTGGCAAGCCAGCCCAGCACCACCAGAAAACCGACGCCGAGCCCACCAGCCAGGTTGCGAGGCGAGCTGAGAATTCGTCCCGAGATCAGGGCAAAGATCAGCAACGGGGCACCGATAAGCATGCAGGCCGCTAACCTTGCGGCATTGGGCGCAAGGCCTAGCTTCATGGCGATGGCGCCAACGCTTGGAACGGGCAATCCCAAATACTCGCTGTTGATCAGCGTGGTGGTCTCAAACCAATTTCGCAGCGGACCGAGAACGCCGCTTATGGTTACAAAAGCCGCGACCGCGAGAATAAACAACGTGACCAGCGCGCGGACGTCACCTGCTCCAGCTCTGACAACATTCCGACTGGCACAGCCGCCCGCTTGCACCATGCCAACGCCAAAAACGAAACCGCCAAGTAACGCGCCCGCCCAATTGATCCTCGGCGCCAGATACATGGATTTGTCGAGATCGGCGATGCCGTACGCGTGCAAGGTCTGGGCTCCGGCGATTGCCGTTGCAGCGGCCAAAGCCACAGCACCAAGCCGGCCCTTGTCGCCAAACGCGCGCCAATCAGAGACCGCACCCATGACGCAGAAATTGGTCACGCACGCGATAGCTCCAAACAGAAAGCCGATGACGAGGCCCGCTAAGGCCAAAGCGTAAGAATGAGTGTGCAACGCGTCTCTCAGGAAAGCCATGTCTCTGCCTTGTCGAATAATCGGCCTTGAACCAACGCGTCAGATTTCGAATTCGAGCCGCATAAGTTTCCGGTGTCGCGCCGCGATCGTCAACTGCAACGCGTACTATGCTTTAAGGCTACGAGAAGGGAAGGGTGCGGCAAACGAGAAAAGCACTTTACAGGGGGGATATTGGACCCTAAATGCAGCTGCCGTTGTGGTTATCTCTGATCGAAGCGCGTTTCAGGGTTCACGCCCCGGAGGTCACCAGGAGGCCGTAAACGACATGGAAAAATTCCGGACTGCACTTGATATGGTTCAGGCCTTGCGGCCCGACAGGCCGGTCTTCGCCGCGCGCCCGCAGGCGGCAGGAAGGGCCGCGCGCTGGTTCACGCAGAATTTTCCTGGCGAAGTTGCCTACGCCTACAAAGCCAACAGCTCGGTCTTTCTGCTCGGCGCGCTCTACGGCGCCGGCATCACCCAGTTCGACGTCGCGTCGATCGCCGAGCTTGAAGACGCGGCGACCATTCCCGGCGTCAGGCTACACTTCATGCACCCGGTCAAATCCCGCAATGCGATCCGCAAAGCCTACTTTGATTACGACATCAAATGTTTCGCCCTCGATTGCGAGGACGAACTGCAGAAAATCGTCGAGGAAACCGGCGGCGCCAAGGATCTCGAATTGTTCGTACGTCTTGCGGTGCCGGCTAAAAATAGCCGTATCCCGCTTGAGCGCAAATTTGGAACTTCCGGCCAAAAAGCCGCGAGGCTTTTGGTCAAGACCCGGCAAGTCGCGGACGAACTGGGCATTACCTTCCACGTCGGCTCTCAAACGACGACGCCGGATGCCTATGCCATGGCATTCGAGGAAGTCAAAAAGCTGATCGTCAAGGCTGGCGTTGTCGTTGACGCCATCGACGTTGGGGGCGGCTTTCCATCGCGTTACACCGACAGCGTGCCAGCCCGGCTGTCAGACTTCATCGATGTCATCAAGGCGGCGATGGAAAAATTGCCTGTCACCGAACATTGCCGTCTGATCTGCGAGCCGGGACGCGCGCTCGTTGCCGAGGCCGAGAGCTTGATCGTCAAGGTCGACCTGCGCAAGGGCAACGAACTCTACATCAACGACGGCGGCTACGGCGCCCTCTACGATAGCGCTCAGCTCGGTTTCGTTTTTCCGGTGCGTTTGATCCGCGACGGTCTTGATCCGAATGAAGCTCTTCAACCGTTTGAATTCTGGGGACCGACGTGTGACTCGATCGATCACATGAAGGGCCCGTTCCTGCTGCCGGCGTCGGTCGGGGAAGGCGACTACATCGAAATCGGCAATATTGGCGCTTACGGCCGCGCGCTCTCGACCCGGTTTAATGGCTACGGCGACTACATCGATGTTATTCTGCAAGATGAGCCGATGTACTCCATCTATGAGGAAGAGATCGAGAAAATCGCCCAGAAGGCCTGACGCTTATTTTTTAAGCGTTTAAAACATTCCTGTGCGCTTGCCCGTTCTCCACAGACTGATCCACATCAAGGCGGTCTATCGTCATGCCTCGAGCGTTGAGGAGGTTTGCGATGTCCGTGTTCAAAGCCGTTTTAAATTGGCACAAGGGTTTTTGGCGCCCCTTCGAAGATGCGCCGCAGGACCGGCAAGTTGATGCCCGGCTGGGCGCGCTTGAATATGAATTCCAAAGTCTCAATCGCGATCTTGCCAAAGTGGCGATGAAGGGCAGCCGGTTGCAGGAAGCCGTTCGTCCGCGCCCGCGCACTTAAGAAGCGACAGACGCCGACCCGGCTGGCCTCACGCGCCGCTCGGCGGACCTTTGCGATGCTTCTTCTTGAAATCGAACTTGGACTTGGGCTTCGGCGCACCCGGCAACCCGAGAGGCTTGTTGGCAGCTTTGTGCCCATCGCCCTTGTGAGCCGTCGGTTTGCCCTTCGAACGGTCGTGCCAAGGCGCCTTGCCAGGTGGCTTAGACGGCTTCTCCGAAGGCGGCGACGGGTTTGGGTTGCCGATGGCGTCGATGGCCTTGGCAACCGTTGCATCGTCGGCCGCGCTATGAGCGCCGACGCGGGCGATGTGGCCTTCCTTCTGCTTATTTGTTCGAACAGCCAGATCGAACTGTTCGGCGAAGTCTGCGACGATCTGAAACCGGGTGTCGCGGTCGTTGATCTTGATCGATCCGATCTCGGCTTTCGAGACACCGCCGGCATTGCAAATCAGCGGTATCAGCCACTTCGGGTCGGCGTTGCGCTCGCGGCCGATGTTCAAGCGGTACCAGACCATTTCGCGATTGTCGTCGCGGCCTGGCCGAGGCGGGCGTGGGCCGCGCTCGCCTGCGCCAGCGCCGTTGCCGCTCTTGCCTTCGAATTTCGAGCCTTCGAATTTTGGCCGTTCGAAGCGCTTGCCGCCACCCTCGCGCGATGATTTCCACGGTGTGGTCATGCGCTGGCTGTCGTCGCGCGGCTTGAAAGCGCCGTCGCGGCGCGGCGGGCCGCTGTCTTCGGCCAGATCTTCAGGTGCCGGCAAACGGGCGCGATTGATGCGCACGAGGGCAAGCGCGATCTCGTCGGCGTTACGGCCAGCCTGCAAAACACGAGCGAGCGCCAAATCCTCGTCTGTCGCCGTCTCGGTGAACACGGCATCGGCCAAAAACCGCTCTTGATCGCGGGCGCGAATGTCCTCGGCAGAGGGCGCCGTTCCCCATGTGACTTTGAGCTTAGCGGCGTTGAGCAGGACATCTGCTTTGCGGCGGCGATTGTAAGGGACAATCAGGATACAGAGGCCCTTTTTACCGGCGCGCCCTGTTCGTCCTGAGCGATGGAGCAGGGTTTCCCGGTCGTTTGGCAGATCGGCGTGAATGACGAGCGCGAGATCCGGCAAATCTAATCCTCGCGCTGCAACGTCGGTGGCGACCAAAACGCGGGCACGGCCGTCGCGCAGCGCTTGTAGGGCGTGGGTGCGTTCGCTTTGCGACAATTCCCCCGACAAGGCGACAGCGGAAAAGCCGCGCTCGACCAAGTTGGAGTGCAGGCGTTTGACGGCTTCTCGCGTCGAGCAGAATACCAAGGCGGCGCGCATTTCATGGAAGCGCAAAATGTTGACGACGGCGTGCTCGACGTCATTAGGTGCAACGCGGATGGCGCTATACTCGATGTCGGCATGTTGCTCGTCGCGCCGCGCCGTCTCGATACGAACGGCGTCACGCTGATAGCGGCGCGCCAAAGCTTCGATCTCGCGCGGCATCGTGGCGGAGAAGAGCAGGGTCTGCCGGGTGTCGGGCGTGGTGTCGAGAATGAATTCCAAATCCTCGCGAAAGCCGAGATCGAGCATTTCGTCGGCTTCATCGAGAACGATGGTTTTGAGCTTGCCGAGATCGAGGCGCTTGCGTTCGAGATGATCGCGCAGACGGCCTGGCGTCCCGACCACGATATGGGCGCCGGCATTCAGAGCCCGGGCTTCAGCGCGGGCATCCATGCCGCCGACGCAGGTGATGACGCGGGCGCCGGTTTCAGCGTACAGCCAAGCCAATTCGCGGTGGACCTGCATGGCCAACTCGCGGGTCGGCGCGATGATCAAAGCTAGCGGCTCGGCGGCGCGCTCGAAACGTTCATTCTCCCCAAGCAGTGTGCCGGCAAAAGCCAGGCCGAACGCCACCGTCTTGCCAGAGCCGGTTTGCGCCGAGACCA
Organism: Hyphomicrobium sp.; assembly: GCA_031365865.1. GTDB lineage: Bacteria > Pseudomonadota > Alphaproteobacteria > Rhizobiales > Hyphomicrobiaceae > Hyphomicrobium_B. The sequence continues at coordinate 16,851 of JANLYX010000003.1, forward strand.
ATAAATCCCGGCCCCGCGCAGTGTCAGCGAGCACGGCCACTTGCACTGACGTTGGAACAGAGTAGTCGCGCGCAACAAGAGCGCGCGCCAGCGCCGGATGGGTCGTCGGAAAGGCCATGTGATTTAGAACTTTTCTGGAAAATCGGGTGTGGCCGGCAGATCATGCTCGGAACGCGTGCAGGCACCCTCATGTCTAATTGGGGTTTGTCATATACCGTTGCAAGCTAAGCCGCCAGACGACATGCCGTAGCAGGTTAAGACGGCTGCCTGGCCGTTGCCCTCAACTCCAGCGCCGGTTTGACCACATCCACTGCTCGGGGAGTTCGCGCACCCAGGCTTCGAACTGAAGGTTCATGGCGGCCGTTGTAGTTTTGACGTCCTCAGCGAGATTTTTGGTGCGCGGCACCCGCAGCTCCTTAAGCTCGATTTCAAAATGGCTGTCGTTGCCAATGCGAATGCAGCGCGACATCCATATGCGCGCTCCGGTGCGGCGCGCGATCATTGCCGGAATTGTAACCGTCGCGGCGTCGTGGCCAAAAAACGGCAATGGCATGCCGGTTTTGTCCCACAAGTCGGCTACGATGCCGAGGCGGCCGCCGCGCCGGACATAGTCCATGATGGCGCGCGCCGTGCGCTGGGTTTCGCCGTGATCGCCTTCAACCCGGCCGCGGCCGAAAAGCCCGCCAGGATAGAGATCCTTGCGCTGATCGCGCAGAAACTGATCGACATAGGGATTATTGACCGACCGGTAGACGGCGGCGGGTTCCGCGCCCGCTTTCGTCAGCGGCCAGATTGCGAGTTCCCAGTTTCCCATGTGCAGCGACACGCCGACGAGCGGCCCAAGCTTCCCGTCGTAGCGTTTGAAAATCTGCGGATCTTTGAGGGTTATGCGCGTTGGGTCTTTGACGATGCGATCGAGCTGCATGGTTTCAGCCATGACGCGGCCGAGGTTCTCCCAATGCGCCAATGCAATGCGCTCGCGCTCTTGAGGCTGCATGTCAGGGAACGCGATTGCGAGGTTAGCCAAAGCACGGCGGTGGCGCTTGGGGTTGATATGCGGCGCCAATCGCCGCCACCAGCGCGCCGATAGCCGTGTCGCGACATCGAGCGGCAAAGCGCGTACGCCACCGACGACGAGACGCAACAAAGCGTACTCGAGGCGGAATTGCAGGTCGCGCAACCTCGACGGCAGAATCATGGTTAGACAAGTGCTCCGGGGAAAACAGCTATTGGAGCGCGAGGTTTGCCTGCCAGTGTCACCCGGCGTCAAGGGCCGGAAGATCGCAAGGCGGATAAACCAGCACCCGATTGCATCAGCTCAGGTGCGGCATAAGCGGGAGCGATGCCTTCCCGCATCACCAAGCGGCGCAACGGCCCAAAGCTGTTCAAAGCGACCAGCCCCGCGCCGCGCGCCAAATGTACGGGCAAGTATTCGCTGAGAAGCGTTCGATTGAGCGCGTCGATCGTCCAAATACGATTTCGTGCATCGGGACGGCGGCGGCGTTCATAGGCTACGAGAATTTCCGGACCCCCAAAATCCTTGTTTTGGTCGCGGGCCTGCCCGGCCAGTTCAGCGAGAGTCGCGCCGTCGCGTAGACTGAGATTGAGCCCTTGTGCGCCAATCGGGGGAATGACGTGGGCCGCTTCGCCGACGAGCGCAACACGATGAGCGCCATACGATTCAGCCGTCAGGCCGGATAGCGGGAAAGCCCGTCGATCAGAGATGCCGTAAAGGCTGCCAAGAAGCCCGCTGAGGTGACCGGACAGTTCGCGCCGAAAATCCTCGTCCTCCAAGCTCACCAATCGCTGCGCTTCGGCTGGATGCTCAACCCAAACCAGACTAGAGGCGTTGCCCGGCATCGGAACGGTCGTGAGGGGGCCCGCACGGCGGTGGAACTCTGTCGATATTTGATTGTGGGGTCTGCCGTGCTCAAACGTGCAAACCACGGCTGCTTGCGGATAGTCCCAAGTTTTGGCGGCGATACCGGCGGCTTGCCGCGCCAAAGAGTTTCGCCCGTCAGCGGCAGCGAGCAAGCAACAGGAAATCGCTTGCTCGTCGGCGGTCGTCAGCGTGACGCAGCTTGGCCCAGGCGTGATAGACGTGATCGCGGCGGTTTCGATACGGGTCGTGTGCCGTTGAGAGATTAACTCTAGCGCGGCAGATACATCGCGATTGCGGACATTAAAGCCAAAACACGGCTCACCGATCTCGATTGACCGGAAGACAACTTCGGGCGCCCGCCACAGCCCGCCCGTCGCATCGACCAGGCGGATGCTTTCGATAGCGGTCGCGGTGCCAGAGATGGCGTCCCAAGCGCCAATCCGCTTCAGAAAGGTGACAGAGCCCGCAAATAGAGCGGCGGTGCGGTTGTCTTTCGGATCGGCTTTCGGACCGACGATGGCGCACGTCAGTCCGAAATGCGCACACGCGAGGCCCGCTGCGAGCCCTGCTGGTCCGGCACCGGCAACAACGACATCGAAATGGTTGCTTTTCGTCATGATTTTTGAATTTTACGTCATGTTGCGAAGAAATCACAAGTGGTCAGGATTCAGCCAAGTGTTGCTCGGAAGCAAGCCGGTTTGGGGGCGGTTGTCATGGAACTGTTACGTCCCCTCGTTAACACGGTGTTAAGCATTCTGGCATCGCGGGATACAGGTCTCGTTGGGATTTTCAGATGCTGATGAGCTTTGACTTTAGCGATACGCGTGAAAATGGGGGCATCGATGACATCGGCATTCAATACCAAAGTTGCACGACCCGCGTTGTTTGCAGCGCTTGGTCTTATGGCTGCAGGCACAGTGTCTGCCAACGCTGCGGATCTGGGCGGCAATTGCTGCGCCGATCTCGAAGAACGTATCGCCGAACTTGAGGCGACGACTGCCCGCAAAGGCAATCGCAAGGTCAGCCTGACGGTTTCGGGTTGGGTCAACGAGGCCGTGTTCTTCTGGGACGACGGCGTGCAGAGCGACGCCTATCAGGGCACGAACTCGCTGGAACAGACCCGCGTCCGCTTTACCGGCGATGCTAAAATCGCGCCGGGTTGGACCGCAGGCTATACACTGGAAATGGGCATTAATGGCAACGCCTCGAACGGCTTTACCCAGACCAGTGATAATCCGCAAAACAATGTCGCGGTACGCAAGAGCAACTGGTTCATCAAGAATGACCAGCTCGGCAAGCTGACGGTCGGCCTCGAAGGCGAAGCGACCTACCATCTTCTCGACGAAGCCGATGGCGCCAACACCCGCAACTTCGCTGACGCTGAAGGCGCCGGCGTTGCCATGGGCAAGTTCCTCGTTCGCGTGAACGGTCTGACCAATGGCTTGGCTTGGACCGACATTCTGCGTGGTGGCAACAACTCGACACCGGGTCAAGGCGGCCGCCGCAATATCGTGCGTTACGATACGCCAGTTTTCCAGGGCTTCTCCGCCACCGCATCTTGGGGCGAAGACGACATCTGGGGTGGCTCTTTGACCTACAAGGGCGACATCGGCGATTTCAAACTCGTCGGTAGGGCCGGTTACGCAAAGAATACGGACGAGGGAACCCAGCTTTGCCATCCGAGCGCAAGCAAGCACCAGGACTGCGAATGGTGGGGCTTGGCCGGTACCATCATGCATAACCCGACCGGGCTTTATGTCTATGGCGGCTACGGCCAGCAGAAAGACAATGCCCGCGTCAGCAACTTCCCGAAACTGGCAATCGAAGACACCGACAAGGTATGGTTCGTGCAGGCTGGTATCGAGCAGAAGTTTGTTCCGCTCGGCAAGACCACCATCTTCGGTGAATTCCGTCACGACGATCCGGGCTCCAACCCAGACAAGTCGATCAATAAGAGCTTTATCCGTGAATCGTCGATTGACTTCTGGGCGGCCGGTGTCGTCCAGAACATCGACACCGCCGCGATGGATCTCTACGTCATCTATCGCCATGCCGATGGCGACGTGACCAATGGCGCGAACCTCACCAGCTCGCTCGACAGTTTCGATATGGTCATGACCGGCGCGATGATCAAATTCTGATCGGAGGACCTATCCCGTCTTCGACAGAGTTAGCGGGCCGCTCAGAAATGTGCGGCCCCCTTCTCGTTGTGCCGGCGCAAGCGGGGGTAACACTACTATATTAAATCATATCAGTCGCTTAACCTCCGTTTTTGGCATCGGCGATGTTATGTCTTTGAGAACACAGTCGCTCGGGAAAAGGATCAATGTCCACGCAACCTGGACACTTGGTGATTGAGAATTCAGGTGCGAAGCAGCATGTTACTTCTTGATGTGCGTGCTTTGGTGCAGGCGGGGTTGACGTGAAGAGATATGGGTTGCTCGCAGGGTTTGGCGCGGCGTTGGCATTGATGGCCAGCACAGCGTCGTTTGCCTTGGAAGAACAAAAGGGCGCAGCGGCTCCACAGCCGCCTGCAGCCGAGGCGCCGAAGGCGCAGGTTCAAGACGGCGCTACGGTCGCGAAGCCCGACGCCGGCACGGAAATCCGTATCCCAGGACTGGGCAAGCTCGGAACTTTGCCGAAAATGGATTTCGGGTTGGAATTGCTGTACGGGGCCAACGACTCAGGTAAGCCGCAGGATCCTGTTCCGTCAGAGCCTGAAAACGGCGATCTGACAATCCGCGGGTCGGTCAAACACCGGTTCTAGGTTTCGGCGTAGTAGCCCTTTCAAGGTGACGGACTTTAGGGCGCTACGGCGCCCTTTGCTTTTGCGGAAATGGCATGCGGTGGTTAGCGGCAAGCGTGCATGTGTTGACGGCGTCGGGAGCCGTTGCCGCGCTGTTCGCCGCCGTGGCCGTCTTCGATCATCACGCAGAAACGATGTTTCTTTGGCTCGGGGTCGCGTTCTTCATCGACGGGATCGACGGCGCTTTCGCGCGCGCAGTGAGAGTCTCCGAGCGCTTGCCACGTTTCTCGGGCGACCGGCTGGACTTAATTGTCGACTATCTGACGTACGTTTTTGTTCCGGTGCTGGCGTTGCTCGCGTGGCACTATCTCGATGGCATGGCGGGATTGGTGATTGCCGCTCTCATCTTGCTGTCGTCGCTATTTCACTTCGCCGATCTTGAAAGCAAAACCGAAGACAATGCCTTTGTCGGTTTTCCAGCGGTTTGGAACATCGTCGCATTTTACGTTTTCGCGTTTCAGCTTTCGCCTGCTGCAACGGCCGTATTATCCATCGCCGCAATCGTTGCCGCCTTCCTGCCGATCCCCTGGCTTCATCCCTTGCGGGTCCAAACTCTGCGGCCGCTCTCGGTTCTGGTGACCGCTGTCTTTGCAGTCACGTCGCTTATGACGGCGTGGAGGGGCTTTCCGGCCAGCCACGGACAACAGGCGGTGTTAGGGGCGGTTGCCATTTATGGTGCGGGCCTCTCGGGTTACCTCTGGCTCAGAAAGAAGGCAATTTAACCCGAAACCATGAACCGCTTCGGGCTGAGCGCATGGTATTGTAGTCTGAAGAGGTGGCGGGCGGCGTAACGATGGTTACGGATTGCGCGTATGGCTAACTGGGCCTTGCCCTTTGAATTAACGGAGAACCACATGAAGCGTGTCTTGACCCTCGTTCTCTCTACCCTGGCTTACGCAAGCGTTGCTCTTGCTGCGCCGGCGTTCGCCAAAGAATGCAAGAACGGCAAAGTCTACGATCCCGACACCGGTAAATGCGTGACCGAAAAAGGCTCGTAATGCGGCCCGGCGGCCATTGACCCCTGGTCTAAATTTAAAGATCGCGGCTCCGGCGCCGATTGGTGGTTGGCTGCTTGCGGGCTTCGCGGTGGTCGCCTTCGCGCTGGCGTTGGCGGGTTTTTCATGGCGTTTTGACTATGCCTTGGACGTCGCCGATATGCCGGTATGGCAACTCACCGCCGGTCTGGTTTGCGCCGGCGCGGCGTTTGTCGCCATCATGTCGATGCTTCTGGCGCGTTCGCGATTGCGCGAGGCGGCAACGGCACGAAATGCTCTCGGTGCCGTGTTTCTGGCTGGCCTCGCGGCACGGGTTATTCTGCTCTCAAGCGAACCGGTGCTTGAGGACGATTATTATCGCTATCTTTGGGATGGCGCGGTTGTCAGCCATGGGCTCGACCCTTACGCCTATGCGCCAGCAATGATCGCCAAAGGTTTGGCCCCGCCGACTTTCCTCAAGCTTTGGGATGAAGCCGGCGTCGTCGCCAAGCGCATCAACCACAAAGACGTGACAACAATTTATCCACCTGTCGCGCAAGCCGCATTTGCTTTGGCGTCCACCCTGAAACCTTGGAGCCTGCAGGGTTGGCGCGCTCTTCTCATCATGTTCGACGTCGCGACTTTTGCGTTGCTCGTGGTGGCGCTTGGCACGCTTGGACGGTCGCGATTGTGGGTGGCGCTGTATTGGTGGAACCCGCTCGTCTTGAAAGAGCTGTTCAACTCCGCCCACTTTGAGCCTCTGTTATTTCCGTTTCTACTGGCGGCGCTGCTGCTGGCAGACCGCCGGCGGCCCCTTGCGGCAAGCGGCGCTCTGGCGCTGGCGGCAGGTGTGAAATTATGGCCCGTCCTGTTGCTGCCACTCATCTTGTGGGCTTATGAAAAGCAACGCGGACGCGCCGCTGCCGGAGCTCTTATATTCGCGGTTATCATGGCATTCATGCTGGCTCCCATGCTGCGAGGCGGGCTCAATGAAACGACGGGACTTACCGCCTATGCCAGCAATTGGCACCGCAACGGAGCGCTGTTCTCAGCGGTCGCGAGCCTGTTCCAAGATTTGGCGGCTCGTCTGCACATCGGCGACGCGAACAGTGCGACCGCCGCCGCCCGCATCGTTGTCGCGTTATGTGTTGCGGTGACGGCGATCGCGGTGGCTTGGCGGCCAATCGAAGAATTTAGCGATCTGGCGGTACGGGCGCTCGCCGTGACAGCAGTCCTGGTGTTCACGATGCCTGCCGCTTATCCTTGGTACAGTTTATGGTTCTTGCCATTTCTGGTGCTCGCACCCGAGCCGGGTCTGCTTCTGCTTTCGATGACGATGCCGCTCTATTACCTGTTTTTCCACTACGCGGCGCGCGACACGCCGGAAGTTTTCAGCACCGTCATCGTATGGCTGATTTGGCTGCCGCCGCTGGCCGTTATCATCTGGCAATATGCGACACGAACGCTGCGGAGCGGACATCTTGGCGAGGCCTCGCCATGAGGTCGAGCCAGTCGGTCGGCGTCGTTATTCCAGCGCTCAACGAAGAAGCTGCGATTCCCAAAGTCATCGCGGCTATCCCCGACTGGGTCGATCGCGTCATTGTCGCTGACAACGGGTCCACGGATGACACGCGAGCGCGCGCCGAGGCCATGGGTGCGACAGTGGTGCGTGAACCGTTGCGCGGCTATGGCGCGGCGTGTCTCGCCGGCATTGCCGCACTGGGCCCTGTCGACATCGTCGTCTTCCTCGACGGCGATTTTTCGGATGATCCCTCTGAAATGGCGCGCCTGGTCGACCCCATCGCAAGCGGCCGGGCGGATTTCGTGCTGGGCTCGCGGGTCAACGCCCAAGCCATGCCCGGATCGCTGACTTTTCCGCAGCGTTTCGGAAACGCCTTGGCATGCGGCTTGATGCGCTGGCTGTTTGGTGTGACGTACAGCGACCTCGGGCCTTTCCGCGCCATTCGCGCAACGTCTTTGCACGATCTCGGCATGCGTGACCAGGCGTACGGCTGGACCGTCGAAATGCAGATCAAGGCGGCAAGGGCGGGACTGGCAATCGAGGAAATTCCGGTCAGCTACCGGCCTCGCATCGGCATATCGAAAATATCGGGCACGGTGCGCGGCAGCGTAATGGCCGGGGTGACGATTCTAAGTGTCATCGCCCGTTCGAGTGCCGCGGGATATCTCAAAAAATAAAAGGGAGTCTTGGGAGCAGATTTCTGTCACGAAGTCTGTCGCCGACCCTGTTACGGGTCTCGTCACAATCGTCACCACAAGCGGCAAAGTCGGTGGCATCATCGATCTTGGCACCGGCAACGACACCTTCAACGGCGGCGCCAATGCCGAGACCGTCAAGGATGGCGACGGCGCCGATGTGATCAACCTTCGCGGCGGAAATGACATATATATTGCGACCGGAAATACGGGAATTGGACAAGACGGCATCGACACCATCAACGGCGGGGGTGGTATCGATACTTACGACGCCAGCGGCTCTGCTGGGTTCGTGAATTTGAATTTCGGCACCGTCGCTCGTCCCGGCGTGGGCGCGGGCACTGCGGTCGGCCCCAATGTGGACGACAGCAGCGGAACCACCCACGACAACGTAATTAACTTCGAGAACGCCATCGGAGGTTCGGGTGCCGACACGTTCTATGGCTCTGAAACGGCCAATAGGTTCGACGGCGGAGGGAACGACGATCATCTCCTCGGCTTCGGTGGCAAATGACGTTCTGATTGGCGGCAACGGCATCGACACGCTCGAAGGCGGGGCTGGCGTCGATACCATGACCGGCGGTATTGACGGCGACACGTTCGTGTATTCGGCGCGTTCAGACAGCGGCGTCACCGTAGCAACGCGCGATGTGATTACCGATTTTACTCAGGGCACTATCAGCACCATCGGCGATAAGATTGATCTGTCGTTGATCGACGCCAACGCCAATCTCGCCAACGATCAGGCGTTCGCCTTCATTGGCACGAACGTCAACTGGGGTGGCGTTGCCGGCCAGCTGCGCGCCGTGTGGACGGCGACGGGCCAGATCGTTGAAGCCGACACCAGAGACGAAATCGCCGACTTCTCGATCAAGATCACGGACGCCACGCATGCCATCACCTTCGGCAACGGCGACTTCATCTTGTGACAGGCTGCGGCGTGATGAAGTTGGTCTGAGAACCGGCGGGGCGGTCACGTCTGCTTGGGCGGCGTATGTTTGCGCGCCGCCCGACATGGTTTCATAGCTACCGGCTATCAAATCAAAGCCTAGACGGCATTTCAGCGGGCCGATCCATCCCGGTATCATCACGCCAAAGATGAGCCCCTTGACGACCCAGCTAGGCCCAGATGCCGGTCTAGCGGCGCGACCTATCGTCGTTCTTTTGGCGCTGAACTATCGCACCTACGAGGATCCCATGGCACTGCGCACTCGACAGCCGATCAGGTTCGTTGCCGCCGTTGTGCTGGCGATTTGGTCAGTCCATGCCGGTCTCATGAGCGCAGGCGCGGCGGAAGCGGGCCAACGCCGTGCGGTTGTGGGGGTGGCGCTGTCGAACCTGCCACCGCACGCGACACCGGAGTACGATTCGTTGAAAGCGCTGGCGCATGCCGAAGGCGGCCAGATGCTGGAGATGACGAAGTCTGAAATGTGGTCCGTACCGCGCGACCATCTTGAGGCCCTGAGGGCCTCTGCCGCCAAATCCGGCGTCGTCTTGAAGGAACTCGATCAAACATGGAACCACCTGCTGGCCCCGATGGCGGCTGGCAGCGAGATGAGCCCGAAGCAATCGGAAATGATGCATCAAACCATGGAGTCGAAAGCCGCCATGGGCATGAGTATGATGGCGCTGCCGCAATCGTCGGTCATCGAGTACGCCCTGACCAAGGGTATGGCCAAGGGTATGAATGAGACGGCTGAAACTCGTCCGCGTGCCTCACTCGTCATCCCGCTCAAAGACGGCATGATGGTTGAGGTGCGCCGTCAAAGCGTGACCAAGACCAAGGATGGCTATATCTGGCACGGCACCGTTCGCGAGACCGGCGAACCGGCGACGCTGTTGTGGTGGCCGGGCGGGCGCTTGTCGGGCTCAATCACCTATCGCGGGCACGTTTTCTCGGTCAAAAACATGGGCGGCGTCATGCACGCCGTCGTCGAGATGTCGCCAAATGGGCTACCGCCGGAACATGCTCCGATGGACAACACTGCAGGTCAGAAAACCAACGTCAAAGATGATCCGCTTGTCTCGAAGGGCGATGCCAGCTTGATGCGGCCAGCCGCAGAGCGCGGCATGACGCCGGTGCCGGAGGAGGTTCAACAACCCCAAGAAAAAATTAAAAACCTCGAAGACGCCGCGCAAAGCGCAGCCGGTGAAGGACAAAAACGTCTCGCACTCACCGTGCCCAAGCCGTCAAAATCCGCAACAAAACTCCAGGACGTCACCATCACCCTTGTTGTGGCCTTCACCAAGCAAGCCGCCAGTCATTTCGACAACATCGAGACAGATCTCATCGCGCCCGCCGTTGAAGACACCAATCAATCGTTCCGCAACAGTGGTATCGGCCACGTCCATGTCGAGCTCGTCCACGCCTATCAAACCGATTACGTGGAAAGTGGCAGCCACTTCGATCACGTGTTTCGTTTTGCCGGCAAAGGCGACGGCTACATGGACGAAATCCACGACATCCGCGACCGTGTGAAGGCCGACGTCGCGGTGCTCGTGGTTCACGATCCCCAGGGCTGCGGTCTGGCCGCGGGGGTTGCGCCAAAAGAGGACCGTGCCTTCGCGGTCGTCCATCACGAGTGTGCGGCAACGAGCTATTCCATTGGTCACGAAATCGGACACATCATCGGCGCGCGTCATGACGTCGGCCTCGACGATAGCGTCGCCCCTTATCCTTACGGCCACGGCTTCGTTCATGGCAAGGACTGGCGCACGATGATGAGCTACAAAGAAAGTTGCGACGGTTGTCCGCGATTGCCTTTGTGGTCCAACCCAGCCGTCAAAGTTCATGGCGTGCGCGCTGGCGACGAAAAAAGCAACAACGCCCGCGTCATCTCAGAGGGCGCGGCACGTGTTGCTGGGTTCCGGTGAGGCGGACGGCGCTACGGCCTACGTCAGCCTACGCGTCAGGGCGGTAGCGGCGACAAGCGCGGCAGCGACGCCCGCGACTGCCGCCGTCCAGCCGAAGCGATCGAAAAGCTGGCCGATCACGGCCGTGCCTGCCAATCCGCCGAGGAAATAACTTGCGAGATAAAGCCCACTCGCGGCGTTGCGGTTTTCATGTGCGATGCGGCCGACGAAACCCGTTGTGACCGCTTGCGCGAAAAATGTCCCGGCCGCAACCAGAACCAAGCCCGCGACCACGCATGCGAGTTGCGAAGCCAGCAGCAGCGGCAATCCCAGACCTGCCGCGCCGAGCCCAGCGACGAGTGCCCGTTGGGTTCCGATTCTTTCAGCCACCGCTCCAGCTAAAGGTGTGGTGAAGATCGAAGGTAGAAAAACGAGATATATAACGCCCATCTGCATCATGCTGACGCCGAGCGGCGGCGCGACAAGCACGAAATTGACGAACGTGAACGTGCCGATGAACGCGAACAGGATCAAAAATCCGATGGCAAAGCTCGCCCGCAATCGCGGGTTCGAGAGGTGCGTAAGCCATCTTGCCAACATGGCCCCGGGCGCGTTCAAATCTATTTGGTCTGGGAGCCGGGGTACGGTGACATACACGAGCAGTGCCCCAACCAAGTTGAGAGCGGCGAACACGAAAAATGCGGCTGGGAGCCCGGCGCTGCCGGCAACCGTTGCCGCGATCATACGCCCGGCGAGATTGCTTGCGACGTTGCCGGTGATGTAGGCGGCGAAGGCACGCCTTGAACCGGCCGCGCTGTAGCGTTCGCCAAGATGAGCGAGTGTCAGGCTGAACGCCGTGGCCATGCACAGCCCTTGCAAAACGCGCAAGGCTGCAAAAACGGAAAGGCTGGGGGCAAACGCCAGTGCCGCTGTCGGGAGCGATAAGACAACGAGGCTGATGATAATGCCGTTGCGCTTGTCGATTTTCCCGCCAAACAGCGCGACCAGAAACCCGGCGACCGCCATGCCCAAGGTGCAGGCGTTGACGGCAAGCCCCATGGCGGCGGGGGACACTTGATAGTGCTGGACGAGAGACGGCAGCAACGCTTGCGCGGCAAAGAGATCGACCACCGTTAAAAACGCGGTGACGCCGATGATGAGAGACTGCCCGGCGCCGGCAGGCACCTGCGCGCCCACCGCGTGCGCCGTTCTATTCGATTGTATCATCGGTCGCGTCATGTCAGGTCCCGAATAGAAAATCATTTACCGAGCCCGAGCACCGAACGCCGATGCCCGGGACTGAATTACTTGCCGTTTGACGCCCGCGCCTACATGCCCTGCTGGTCGGGATCTTTGGCGATGTCGGACGAGATCAAAACGACCGGGTCCTTGCTGGTATTCTTCCACCAATGTGACAGCCCGGTTTGTTCAACCGAGACCTCGCCGGCGGTGTGGACGATCGGCACCGAGCAGTGGCTGGAGTATTCGGTGATCGTTCCCGAGACCACATAGATGAGCGCGGGCCGGTCCTCATGGCTGTGCCAGGCCACTTCGCCACCTGGCTTGATGTCCAGACGCCGGATGCGCAGATGATGGCCGGTGACCGCGACTTTCTCCTTCGAGAGATCGATTTGTCCGAGCAGTTTTTCAGTGACGTCCTTGTGGGCTGTCGCACCGGCTTTTTGGCCGTCGGTTGTGACTGTGTCGGTTGGGCACGCGCCGGCGTTGGCAGCGGTGGCCCCAAGCGCGACAGAACCGGCAACGGCTAATGCGGCGGCCAAAACCGGCAAAAGTACGGGAGGTGTGACTGTAGATTTGATCATGGGAAATATCCTTTCAAAGCATTGGGCTTGAGCCGGCGGCGCCGGGCTCGCGAGACAACAATGCCGTGAGAAGCCGTGCGGTTTGAAATATCGATTGAGAACGGTATCCATAGCCGGCGGCTATTGGGAATGCGCCCGCTACTCGACCATGTCGCTTTCAGGAGAGGCGCGCATTTCGCGAACTGCGATGGCGTCGCCACCGTTCCATTTTGTGCGCATCACCTCGCGCACAAAGGAGCCGACGGCTGGCGAATTCGGGCGGCCGCGGACCGTCACCAGATTGACCGTTCTCCAGAATTCGGGATCGACCAGAGGACGTGCCACAACTCCAGGATAGCGAACCGACGTTTCCGACAAGAACGCATAGCCCATGCCAGCCGCCACCATGGCTAGTATCCAGTCGTCCCGTTCACTTTGGCAGACTGTTGGCCCGTCGATTGCGCGCGCGACGAACGCCTCCTCGGCATAGCCGGTAAACTCGCAATTTAGGCGATCGAGGTACGGCAGGCCGTTGAGGTCGCTGCCGAGGATGATCGATTTTTTCGTTAGGGGGTGGGCCGTATTCAAGGCAATGACCATGTGTTCCTTGAAAAGAGGCAACGTATGCGTTCGCTCGTGCGGCGCGCCACCCGGCAAACAGTAGATGGCGAGTTCGAGACTGCCATCGATCAAGGCCTTTTCCAGGTCGATGGCCGTCGCATCCCGGACGTTCAGGGTCACGCGCGGATTTTGCCTCTGAAATGCCTCCAAAATTCCGACAAAGCGATCCGGCGCGATTGTGCACATGATGCCAAGTTTCAGCGTTGCAGCATTTAAACTCAGGAATTCGCGTGCTTTCTTCTTAGCTTGTTGTCCTTCCTCATACAGTTGGCACAGATGCGGAAATGCGATGCGCCCGAGCTCGGATAGATGGGTATTGCCGCGCTCGCGGTTGAACAATGAACCGCCGAATTCGATTTCCAGCAGCCGTACGGCGCGCAACAGAGAGGGTGCGCTGACATTGCACAACTCGGCTGCCTTGGTGAAGTTGAGTGCTTCAGCCGCCGCCAGGAAGTATCGAACCTGGTGCATTTCCATTTTTTTCAGAACCCCATCTCAAGCCCTGGTTGGCGGCAAGACCATCCCCCGGTGTACCGCCAATCGGAAAATAACTCATCATGGCGTTAGCCTTCAGGTACGACGTTGAAAGCCTGCGGCTATCGTGACGGGCAAACGGTTTGCCAGAATTGATGTGAGGGTTCATGCCCAGGCCAGGAGATCAATCGGCGCACTGACACCGGCCACCCGTGCCTTGGCACGCGACAGCGGCCTGGCGTTGGTAACGTACCCTTGGGCTGTTGCCAGCGCATAAGTCGCGGCGGGTACGAGGGCTATGGTAGCCTCGTATTTATTGTGTTTCTCCAGCTTGGCGGCGAGGTTCACAGCTTCGCCAATGACCGTGTATTCGAGCCTGTCCTCATTGCCGACAGCGGCAAACACCACCGGGCCTGCGGTTACGGCGCCATTGACATGGAGCGGATCGGCGAGCCCGAGCTGTTTCTGCTCGTCCAGCCAAAGGCGAGCTTCAATCAGAATGAGGTCAAGCGCGCGCAAGGCATCGGCGGCGGCCGTTTCAGATACATTGATAGCTCCAAACGTCGCCATCACTCCGTCGCCTAGGAATTTATCGACCACGCCGTTGTTGGCGCGAATGATGGGAATGACGCGCGCGTGGAAGCCCGTTAACATTTTGACAACCTCGCGCGGCGGCACCTTGGCCGCGAATTTTGTAAAGCCGCGAATGTCGAGCATCAGAATCGCGGCGTCGCGCTCCATGGCCGTGCCGGCATCAATGACGGTTTCGGATCCCGCAATCGCTTCCCCCAGTCCACGCGATAGGAATCTGCGGATTTCCTTGCCGGCCGTCTCTTCCCGAATTGCGGTAACGAGCGTCACCTGGGCCCGCCGGACACCTAAGGCCAGCAATCCGGTCATGAGGAGGAGCGCGAAGATCTTTTCAATCTCCGCGCCAATCAGAATTCTGTTGCCGGAAAGGTAAGCGACGAAACTGTGCGTCACAACTTCCGGACCTGAAACGCTGACAGCTGCAAACGTCACGATCGCCCAACCAACCGCCGCCGACATCCCGGCTTGCAAGACATAGCGCGGGTTGAACCTCAAGGCTCTCAGCGCGATGAAGACGAACGCGTAAGCGAGTGCCGGAGCCTTCAGCGAGAACGCCGCTGGTTGGCCATACTGCAGATGGAACGACCAGATTAGTGCGTAGAGCAGTCCAACGTCGCTGATGATGGAGACGGCGACGAACCATTCCGGCAACCGGCCCTTCGTCACGAGTGCGAGCCGAAGCAGCGAGAAAGAAAGATAAAGCCCTAACGCCAGCGGCACCGGCGACAGCATCGTGACCGTCATGTCGTCCGGGCGCGGCGACACCACAAAAAGCGCGAGTAAAATAAGACCTATGACCAGCTGAACACCAACGATCAAGAGCTCCGTCGCCCGATCTTGTTGATCAACGATGGCACGGACCCGCTCTGGGAGAGCCACGGCTAGAGCGCCGTGACGCGAAAAAAATGCCGATCGGATGGCCGCAATCGCCGCTGCACCTGACATGGAGATAGCCCTCATGCGGCTCACTCAAAGATACACCTCCGCCAAGTCTACGCTGCTCTTGGTGCCGATGTCGGTGAAATTCTTCTCTAACCATTCGCCCGCGCGCCGGCGGCCCGCATCTTTGAGGCGGCAAAGGAACTCCCAATCGGGGTTGAGCTTGGTCGCGACACCAAGATGCCCCATCGCGGCGTCATCGCTGACCGAATGAATGCGCATGCGCTGATAGGTGTTGGCGTCGAGGGCACCCTGATCGATGAGCCGGGTGACGAACTCGATGGCCCTCATCTCGCGCATCAAGGATGAGTTGAAACTGATCTCATTCATGCGATCGAAAATCTCGGGCGCTGTTTTTGGCAATTTATCGCGCTCAATCGGATTGATGTGAACGATCACAATATCCTTGGTCTTGCACTTATAGATCAAAGGAAAGAGCGCGGGGTTGCCCATGAAGCCGCCATCCCAATACGGCTCTCCGTCAATTTCGACGGCCTGAAACACATAAGGCAAGCAGGCCGACGCCATGACCACATCGGCGGACATTTCATGGTTCTCGAAAACTTTGATCTTGCCGGTACGCACATTGGTGGCCGAAAGGAATAAGCGGGTTGCGCGATTGCAAACCTTCAAACGGTCGAAATCAACGACTTCGCTCAGCACATCCTTCAGCGGGTTGAAGTTGAAAGGATTGAGTTGATAGGGCGAGAACATATGCGTCATGGCTTGGAAGGCCATGAATGTTGGCGATATCTCCGAATGACAGCCATATAGTTGCAGGACTTTTTCCCAAGGCGTCGTACGCACCGGGCTATAGAGTTCTCCGGCGCGCGAAATTTCCCGCCAGAACTGGCTGAGCTTTTCGCGCGCGCCTTCAGCGCCGCCAATCGAGAAGCCGTACGACATAACGACAGCGTTCATGGCGCCGGCACTTGTGGCGCTGATGGCCTCGACCGAGATGCGGCCATCTTCGAGAATTTTGTCGAGCACACCCCAAGCAAAGGCGCCGTGCGCGCCGCCGCCTTGCAGCGCGAGGTTGACGGGTTTGACATTCACGTCCGCAGCCTTGGCTGACGACGGTGTTATTGACTGATGTACATTCATTGGGCTGTCCAGCCTCCATCAATGGGGAGCGCTGCTCCCGTAATCGAGCTTGCGCCCGCCGTGCAGAGAAAAACCGCAAGTGCGCCGATTTCCTCGGTGGTCACAAACTTGCGGGTCGGCTGAGCGGCTAAGAGCACGTCGCGGATGACCTGGTCTTCGGTCAAACCTCTCGCCTTGGCAGTCTCGGGGATCTGTTTTTGAACGAGCGGCGTGAGGACATAACCGGGGCAGATGGCATTGACGGTAATGCCGTGCTCAGCGGTCTCAAGTGCCACCGTTTTTGTGAATCCCAACACGCCGTGTTTCGCCGCGACGTAGGCCGACTTGAACGGCGATGCCACCAGACCGTGGGCGGACGCGATATTGATGATGCGGCCGAAGCCGCGCTGCTTCATCTCGGGCACGACCGCACGCGTCGCATGGAAGACGGCGGACAAATCGATGGCGATGATCTGGTCCCACTTCTCGGGCGGAAATGTTTCCACCGCCTCGACGTGCTGCACGCCGGCGTTATTGACCAGCACATCCACTTGACCAAACGACGCTCGCGCGTCCGCAATCATTTGCGTGATTTGATCTGGCTTCGACATGTCGGCGGCAGAGTACCGGGCCTTGATGCCGAACTCCTCCTCTAAGCCAGAGGTTGTGCGCGCAATCTCGTTTGCGTCACCAAAACCATTGAGCATGACGTTCATGCCAGCTTTGGCGAACGCGCGTGCAATGCCCAGTCCAATTCCACTCGTGGAGCCGGTGACGACGGCGTTCTTGCCGGTCAGCGCGTGCCTTGCTGTGGATCGCGTCGACGGCTGGTTCATCGGCATATGCATTGTGTACTCCTGATAAATCGACTGAAAGAAGGGGCGGGGTCCGGTGGCTCGGGGAGGCCCAAACCCGACCCCAGTTGCGCTGACGGCGGAAGGGCTATTCCAGCAGCATGGGAAATCTCGATAAAACGATGCTGTAGATGGACTAAGCGCGTGATGTCATAATCCGTTCCCGTTTCTCCAAAAATCGGCTATAATCTTGTGACTGTACGTTGATTTCGAGGACCAAGGTAACGGATGGATAGGGCGGATCGAAATAGCGATTACGTCCCTATTCGATAGCCGTGCGCTATGGATGGCGCCGCTGCTTGAAGAATATTTCTAATATTGATTTCGTCGTCAGGCATTCAGCAATGGAAATGCATCAAGTCCGCTACTTCCTCGCTGTCGCACGGATTTTGAATTTCACGCGCGCCGCCGAGGAGTGCCATGTCGCACAACCGTCACTGACCCGCGCGATCAAACAACTCGAAGAGGAACTTGGCGCCGACCTGTTCCGGCGTGAGCGCAACTTCACGCATTTGACGGAGTTTGGTCAGCGTATGCTGCCCTTGCTGCAGCAGTGCTACGATAGTGCCGCGTCGGCCAAGCAACTCGCGACAACTCTCAAAACCGGCAAGGTGCAGCCCTTGTCGATCGC
Source organism: Hyphomicrobium sp. (assembly GCA_031365865.1). GTDB lineage: Bacteria > Pseudomonadota > Alphaproteobacteria > Rhizobiales > Hyphomicrobiaceae > Hyphomicrobium_B. The sequence continues at coordinate 34,578 of JANLYX010000003.1, forward strand.
CCTGTCGCTGACCATCAACGTCGTCCTTATCATTGGTTACCTGACCGAGCTGGTGCGGGCGTATAAGGGGCTTGAAATTCGCTTCCTCAGAGGAACAGCATCTGAAATCAGCGAATTCCTGAAAAAGGGTGAGGCGGACGTAGCCATTGCGGGGCCGCTTGGCGCTGAGTGGGGCCGGCTCGACAGTTGGCCGCTGTTTTCCGAGAAGCTACTGCTCGCGGTCAACGCCAATCATCCGCTCGCAAGTTCCAGCTCTGTCGACCCGGCAGCGCTCACAAACGAATGCGTGATCTGGCGGACGTTCTGCGAGAACGCCCCGGATTTTGAAGACCGGCTGAAAGAAAAGAACATCGCCTTTACGCAGGGCCATCGTACATATTCGGAGTCCGATCTCCTGGCGATGCTGGAAGCCAATCTCGGAATTGGCGTGCTGCCGGAGAGCGCGCCCAAATCCGCAAAGATCAAGCGTCTGCCGTTAACCGGCATCGGTCTTGAGCGCACCGTGTTCTGCTATGCGGTTGCGGGCCGGCAAAAACCGCCGCCCGCCGCGTCGCTTATCAAGATGTTGCGCGCCGCCGATTGGACCCACTCGGCCGCATGATCGCCGTCAATCGCGGGACACGGCGAGAGCGGTCAAGATGTCGTCGATTTCCATCCGGGTGCGAAATTCCGGATCGACATGGCGGGCGACGACACGGCCATTTTTGCCAACGACAAAGGTAGCAGGCAAGGGCACATACCATCCTTCATTGCCCTGGATCGCATCGAGATGAATACCGCGGCCCTGCATCAGGTTTCTGAGCTTGTCGCCCAACCACATGACCAGCCCAAGCGACAGTGCATACCCGTTATCGACGTCGGTGAGTATCGTGATGGCGTCATGGGTGTCGGCCCTGAGCTTGCCGGTAAAATTTTGCTTATCGGGAAGAATGGACACCACATGCGCACCCGCCTGCGCAATTTCGCGGTGGTGCGCTGCGATCGTGCGAAGTTCGATTTTGCAGAAGGGACACCAGTGGCCGCGATTGAGGCTGATAACCACCGGGCCCATTTCGAGCAGTTCTTCCAGGCCGACGAGTTCACCCCGGTGCGAAGGCAAAACAAACGGCGGCATGACATCGCCCACCTTTGGAGCCGCCGCACCGACCTCACCCGCCATCAGCCGCGCCACCAGATTGTCGTAAGCCTCGGAAAAAGGGAAATTCAATTCCTTGAGTTTTTCCGCGTACGCCCTCAGACGATCATTGAGCGACCCGTCCATTAGGCAGATCTGCTCAAAAGCGTCCGATAGTGTTGCCGGGGCTGTCACGTATCTTAGCGTCCTTCATCGCTTTGGCCGATCGCCCGCAACATGATGGCAACGCCTCAGTTTGCCAAGCCATGCCTTCTGTCATGACCACAAGTGCCAAGGCTGACCGGCTGACAACCGGGTAGATCGCGAGGTAGGCAACGGGCGCGACCGGTTTTGAGCCGGGCGCGCCCTGCAGCGTTTCAAGGCAATTTGGCGCGCTAGCGCATTTACTTCTTCTTCGACATCTTTTCCATGTCGAAAACGACTTGGTTCCAGGCGCCTTCCGGAACGAAATTGTCGCCAGCATTGCAGGCGTCGAGGACGGCAAGGCCACGGCGCATCAAAGCCGACAAATCGCTTTCGCCGATGTCGTTGACGTGCGGCGACAGCTTGGTCATGAAGCCTTTGTAGCCCTCGTCGCAGTTATACTTGGCGGAGGCAGGGCTAGACGCCGCGACGGCGAGTACGGCGGCAAGAGCCGCGAATGAAATCTTCGACATTGTTATATCTCCTGGTTTTTCAATGACGTTTTTCTGCAATGGCCAGGCCGGAATGACGTGGTCTCTGCATGACCCCAAACCTAGGGTGCGTCATGCCGGAGTTGAAATACCGGTTGAGTTCGGTTTCGATAGCCTGTGGCTATGAAACGAAAGGCCTTGGGCTCACATGCGGAAAGCCGGCGCCTCCGGCAGGCGGGATGTGAGGACAGTTCGCGATTGGCCGCATCACTACTCAGCAGGGCGTTTTGAGGCAGGCTATAGCTCGTATTTCGGACGCTGGGGCGGATGCAGGCGGCTGGTAGCAGCGAAGGCCAGCACGCAGCGGAGTTGCTTGATTAAGCACTCGGAGCGACCGGTCAGGGCCAGTTTAACATGTTGTTTTAATGCTGAAATGGCGGAGGGAGAGCCCGCCATACCCCTGTTTGTCGTTGTTCGCCTCAGCTCTGTCAACCCTTGGAATTTTATGGGGATATGTGTCAGCGCCGTCCGTACCTGTCCTTCACAATTCGCTCAAATCCGATCATCTTGTTAGGGCGGATGTTAGGGCGGAAACAGTATCGGGGCGGCAGGCATGGCACGGCAGGTTCATCGTTTAAGCGCGCGCAAGGTTGAGACGCTGGCTACGCCCGGATTGCACGCCGATGGTGGCGGGCTCTACCTGCGGATCACAGCCGGCAAGAGCAGCGGCAAACGATGGGTATTTCTTTACCGCCGGCCGGCCGACGGCAAGCGCTGCGAACTTGGTCTTGGCGGAGTCGGCGCGGTCAACTTGGCCAAGGCCCGCATGAAGGCCGCGGAAGCCCGCTCATGCGTTGCCGACGGCCGCAATCCTCTGGCGGCGAAGAGCGCCGAGGATCGCATGCCGACATTCGGCGAGCTGGCGGACCGCCACATTGCGGCCATGGGACCGGGCTGGCGCAACCCGAAGCACCGCGCCCAATGGGCAATGACGATGCGAGAATATGCCAAGCCGCTCCGCGACAAACTGGTCAACGAGATAACGACCGCCGATGTCCTCACGGTGCTGCGGCCAATCTGGCAAACAATCCCGGAAACGGCCTCACGTGTGCGGGGCCGGATCGAGAATATTCTCGATGCGGCCAAGGCTCAGGGGTTCCGCTCGGGTGAGAACCCGGCCGCATGGCGCGGGCATCTCAAGCTGATCCTTCCAGCACGTCAGAAGCTCACCCGCGGCCACCATGCCCGGATGGCGATTGACGACGTTCCGGGATTCATGGCGGAGCTGCGCGAACGCGAGGCGGTTGCTGCGCGATGCCTCGAATTCGCGATCCTCACCGCCACACGTTCTGCAGAGGCGCTTGGCGCGCGATGGGATGAAATCGACGTCGCGACCAAAATCTGGACGATCCCGGCAAGCCGCATGAAGGCAATTCGTGAGCATCGCATTCCACTTTGCGCGCGTGCGCTCGCCATCCTAACCGAGATGCGGCCGCTTCAGGATCGTGCCTACGTTTTTCCCGGCCAGCGCCGCGGCAAGCCGCTGTCTGTCATGGCATTACAAATGGTGTTGCGTCGCATGGGGATCGAGAACTCTACCGTCCATGGATTTCGCAGCTGCTTTCGTGACTGGGCCGGCAACCGGACAAATTTTCCGCGCGAGCTGGCCGAACACGCGCTCGCCCA
>JANLYX010000015.1:0-46110 GCA_031365865.1 Hyphomicrobium sp.
TGTTCGGCAATCCGGAGACGACGACGGGCGGTAATGCGTTGAAGTTTTATGCCTCCGTCCGCCTCGATATTCGCCGCATCGGCCAGATCAAAGACCGCGAGGAAGTGGTCGGCAACCAGACCCGCGTCAAGGTCGTGAAAAACAAGGTCGCGCCACCGTTCAAACAGGTCGAATTCGACATCATGTATGGCGAAGGTATTTCCAAAGTCGGCGAGTTGGTCGACCTGGGTGTCAAAGCCGGTCTGGTGGAAAAATCCGGCTCTTGGTTGTCCTATAACGGCGAGCGCATCGGCCAAGGCCGCGAAAACGCCAAGACGTTTTTGAAAGAAAATCCCAAGATCGCCGCTGAGATTGAACGCGCCATTCGCGGCAATGCCGGTCTGATCGTCGAAAAGATGCTGGCCAGCCCCGACGCCGGCGAGGACGACGGCGAAGAACCCGATGCTGATGGCGTCCTGCCGGACGAAGATGACGGGCGCAAAAAGATCAAGGGCAAGCGCTGAGTTTACGAGCCCTTGACAAGTTAAAGACCAGCTCTCCAACAGCGGGCGCAGCCCGCCGTGGCGCCAATCAAGCGGCGAGTGAGAAGGTTGAGGCGGGCCATCATTGGCCCGCCTTCGCTCGTTTTTGACGTATCTTGAGCGATGGCGGCCTCGTGCGCGCGATCGGCAAGCCCTAGGTTCATCGCGAGCGGGATGTAACCCGGTTCGCCTACCGCTTCTAGGCACTTTGTGGACAGGGCTTTTGCCCGCCGCTACAAGGGCGCGACCGTCAGCCATATCGTTCAAAGAGCCCATTCCGCGCATGACCAGCAAGAGCCCAATGACCAGCGTCAGCGAAATCCGTACTGCATTTCTCGATTATTTTGCCAGTCACGGACACGAAGTCGTGCCGTCGTCGCCGTTGGTGCCTCGCAACGATCCGACGTTGATGTTCACCAACGCCGGCATGGTGCAATTCAAGAACGTCTTTACAGGCCAAGAAACCCGCGCCGTTCCGCGCGCGGCGTCATCGCAAAAGTGCGTGCGCGCCGGCGGCAAACACAACGACCTGGACAACGTCGGCTATACCGCCCGTCACCACACCTTTTTCGAGATGCTCGGCAATTTTTCGTTCGGCGACTACTTCAAGGACCGCGCCATCGAGCTGGCGTGGAACCTCATTACCAAGGACTACGGCCTCGACAAAAAGCGTCTGATGGTCACCGTCTATCACGATGATGATCAAGCTTTCTCGATCTGGAAAAAGCTGACCGGTTTTTCCGACGACCGGATTGTGCGGATTGCGACCTCGGACAACTTCTGGGCCATGGGCGACACCGGCCCGTGCGGACCATGCTCTGAAATCTTCTACGATCACGGCGACAAGATCCCCGGCGGCCCGCCCGGCTCCAAAGATGCCGATGGCGACCGTTTCATCGAGATCTGGAACCTCGTGTTCATGCAATACGAGCAGCGCGGTCCCGGCGATCGCGTTGCCCTGCCTAAGCCCTCGATCGACACTGGCATGGGTCTCGAACGCATTGCTGCCGTTCTGCAAGGCAAGCACAACAATTACGACATCGATCTGTTCGCCAATCTCATCCTCTCTATTGTGCACGAATCCGCGAAGATCGGGGGGGCCGGTATCGCTGGGGGGCCTGAATTTTTGGAAGTGGCCCGCCGCGTCATTGCCGATCACTTGCGCGCGGCCAGCTTCCTAATTGCCGATGGCGTGCTGCCGTCGAACGAAGGCCGGGGCTATGTTTTGCGGCGGATCATGCGCCGCGCCATGCGTTACGCGCATCAGATTGGCTGCCGTGAACCCTTGATGTTCCGGCTTGTGCCATCACTTGTGCATGAAATGGGGGAGGCTTTCCCCGAGCTTGCGCGGGGTCAGTTGCTAATCACAGAAACTCTGAAGTTGGAGGAAACTCGTTTTATCAATACGCTCGGTAACGGTCTTAGACTGCTCAACGACTCCTCTGTCGGATTGAAGAAGGGTGCGGTGTTTCCCGGTGACGTCGCCTTCAAACTCTATGACACATTCGGCTTTCCGCTCGACTTGACGGAAGACGCGTTGCGGTCGCGCGGCATCGCCGTCGATACCAAAGCTTTCGAAGCGGCGATGAAAAAGCAGAAAGAAGCGGCGAAGGCCGCCTGGAAAGGCTCGGGCGAAGCCGCAACTGAAACGGTCTGGTTCGAGATCAAGGAAAAAACCGGCGCAACGGAGTTTCTCGGCTACGACACCGAAGTCGCGGAAGGCGTCGTCGCAGCCCTCGTCAAAAGCGGGCAAGAAGTTGGTCGCCTGACGCAAGGCGACTCGGGCGCCCTCATTCTCAATCAGACGCCGTTTTACGGCGAGAGCGGCGGCCAGGTTGGCGACACCGGCGCGATCAAGGGGCCAAACGGCGCGCTGTTTCGCGTCAGTGAAACCCAGAGAAAACTGGGTGATCTATTTGTCCACCTTGGCAGAGTTGAATCAGGTGTTTTCGGCGTAGGTGACACGGTCGAGCTTGCCGCCGATCACGCGCGCCGCACCGCCACGCGCGCCAACCATTCCGCCACACACTTGTTGCACGAAGCCTTGCGGCAAGTGCTCGGCACCCACGTTGCGCAAAAGGGTTCGCTGGTGTCGCCGGACCGGCTGCGTTTCGACTTTTCCCACACCAAGCCGATGAGTGCGGACGAAATCAAGACTATTGAAGACATGGCCAACGCGATCCTCATCGAGAACACGGCCGTCGAAACCCGATTGATGGCCTTGGATGATGCACGAGCGTCCGGGGCGATGGCGCTGTTTGGCGAAAAGTACGGTGATGAAGTCCGCGTCGTCGCCATGGGCGGCACCAAGCCCGGCGCCAACAAGGCCTGGTCGGTGGAACTCTGCGGCGGCACCCACGTCAAACGCACGGGCGACATTGGCTTGATCAAAGTTGTGAACGAAGGCGCAAGTGCTGCCGGCGTGCGCCGTCTCGAAGCTTTGACGGGCGAGGGCGCGCGGGCCTACCTGGTCGAGCAGGACAATCGCGTCAAGGAAGCGGCCAACGTGCTGCGGACTCGACCCGATGATGTCATCGAGCGCTTGAAGGCGCTGGTTGAAGAAAAAAAGATCCTGGAGAAGCAGCTCGCCGACGCCAAGTGCCAGATCGCCCTCGGCGGCAGCGGCGCCGATCGGCCGGCGAATGGCGCTGCTGCTGGCGAGGTCATCAAGACCATCGGGACCGTCAAAGTGCTGGCCCGAACCGTGCAAGGTTTGAACCCCAAGGATCTGCGCGGACTCATCGATGACGGCAAAAAACAAATCGGCTCGGGCATCGTCGCCGTCGTTGGCGTCACAGAGGACGGCAAGGCCGGACTCGCGGTCGGTGTCACCGACGATCTCATCAAAACCTGGAGCGCGGTCGATTTGGTTAAGATCGGCGCCGAGGCTTTGGGCGGCAAAGGTGGCGGCGGGCGGGCGGACATGGCGCAGGCCGGGGGACCCGATGGCGCCAAAGCGGGCGATGCCTTGAGGGCTATTGAAGCCCGCATTGCCGGTTAAATTCCGCCCGGCCCTAACCTCTCCAAGATTTCACGGTTCTTAGTTTCGCGAGCTCGCTATAAAACGCTGGCCAAGACACAACCCAAAACGAGGTTTGAAGACTTATGACAATGACGAACAAGATCCGCACCCTGGTTGTGACCGCTTTTGCTGCTGGCGCATCCTCGAGTTTCGCGGAAGAGGCGGCTCCGGCCGCGCCGGCCGCCGGCCCGACCAAAACCGCCGCCGAAGCTTTTTGTGGCGACCCCACCGCCAAGGCGGATGAGCTCTTCACGCGCTATTCGTCAGCCAAGGGTTTGAAGGAAGTTTACAAGAGCGATCAGTACGTTGCTTACAGCGACGACGATAAGAGCAGCACGCTGTCATACACATTCACGATCAAAGGGCACGCCGCGCATCCCGCCGCAGTCTGCCGTAAGATCGTTAAAGAGGGCGACGCATTGATCGTCAAGATGGTTGTCGTGTGTGACGGCAACGCCGAAGCCTGCACCGCGCTCAAGAATGACTTTAACGTTTTGAATGCCAAGATGCAGGCCGAGGTCGACCAGCAAATCGCCGGTGCGAAAAAGTAATCGTTGTCGTCCCAGGGCTCGCGCGCGGCCGAGCCCCGGGGGCGCTGCTGAATTAATCGGCCCGTGCCGCAGCGGCGTTGCCGGTCGCTTTCACCACCCGCTGCAGGGCAGCCGCGAGTTCGCCGGGCGTGAAGGCGGGCAGCGAGCAAATTTTGTTGGTGCACAAGAACGCTGCCGGTTGATCCAACTCCGGATAAGTGACGTCGGGATTTTTGAGTGGTCCCTCGCGGCGGTCCCACCAATCGACGCGTTTGTAGGCGATGGGCACCGCCCTCGCGGCCGCGTGCAAGGCTTCAGACTCGCGGACATCTTTGTTGCCGACAATTGTCAGATGCACCGGTTCAGCCGCCAACTCTAAGTCGGCCAGTAGCGTGCCAGGTAGCGGACGTCCGGAATCGAGCAAATCCTTGGCCGCCAAATAGCGCATGCCGTGCTCCGCAAGCTCGCGATAACTGGCCGTGCCCGAATAGCGAAACAACAGATTGGCGAAACGCGTGACCTGAACCTGCTCATCCAAGGGTTTTGCAGCCTGTTTAAAGGCGCCAGACGCAGCCTCCGCGGTCAGAGTTGTCAATAAACCGCCTTTGGGATCGCGGAATTTGGTTGAAATCACATCGCCAGCTTGCGTCGCGGCGTCGAGCCAGCTCCGTTCGCCCGTCGCTGCGTAGAGGTCGAGAAACGCTTGTCCCATCGCCAGTGTGTCGCCGAGATATGGCCCACCCCGATCCGTCTCGCCGTGTTTGAATGCGCCGCCGGCGCCTTTGCGTTTTTCCGTGATATACCGCGCGGCTTTTTCTGCGGCCCTGAGAGCTTCAAGATCCGAAGTGGCGCTATAGTAGGCAGCCAGCCCGCTGATGGCCCAGCCGTTTTCGCGGGCATAAATGTGTGTGTCGATTTTGGGCGCGCGGCCAAGCTTGTCGCGTTCGGCGGATTTGAGCGCATAGAACATTTTTCCCGGCATCGCGGCATCGATATCGGCGTCCTGGCTGGTGTAGAATGCGCCATCGGGTCCGAGCAGCTTTGTCGTCAAATAACGATAGATGTTTCGAGCGGCAGCCAGGTGCTTGGTATCTTTCCAAAGCAAGTACGCGGCTGAATATTGCCGAAGGCCGTTCGACTGGTACGACATGATTTTTTCATAGTGCGGCGAACGCCAGTTGACGGCGTCGGAATACTGATAAATCCCGCCCCACTCTGGATCGATGAGATTGAGGGCTGCATCAAAAGTTGCGCGTGCGGCCTTGACGGCGGCAGCGTCGCCTTTGACCGCGAGGCCAAGCAGGCGATCCATGCTGTCGGGATCGATGAATTTTAAGCCGTCGCCCCAGCCGGCGTTTTTGGTGTCGAAAGCTTCATCGCTGCGTTTCGCGAGATCGGCGCGCTGGTCTTTGGCGAGAAAGGGCGAGTTTGCGGGTACGGTTTCTGCATCTGCAGACACCGACGGGCCAGGCGTCGGGTCGGCGATGACGGCTTCGAGAATGGCCGCCATTTCTTTCGGCTCAAGATAGCCGCGGCGCTTGATCAACTCGCGGCCCTTAGCGTCGAAGATGATGGTCGCGGGCCAGCCCCAATCGCCGTACCGGTTGGAGAGATCGGGATTGGCATCTTGATCGGCGCGGACGGTGATGAATTTCGATTTGAGCAGACCGACAACCTTGGGGTCGCGATACGTCGTCTCCTCCATGACGTGGCACCAGTGGCACCACACGGCTTCGAGATCGAGAATGACAAGCCGGTCGTTGGTGGCTTTGTCGTCGAACAGGCCGGCGTCCCAGCCGCGCCACGTCAAGGTCTCGGCGGCTATGGACGAGGCGGCACCAATGCCCAACCCGGAAAGCAGCCCGGACAGCAGAATTGTCGTGCGTTTCAACCGCATGGGGCGTCCTCCAGCTTGTGTTGCTAAGAGGTACGCCGAGGGGCGTCAGAAAGTTTCAATCGCGGCCGGCCGGCTCACCAAAGCGTTCCCAAGCCTAAGGCCTTGAACGCCGGATCTGCACGAACGAGGGTTAGGTTTTCGCATCTGGCTTGTCCCGCGAGCATGCGATTGAACGGGTCTTTGTGGGTGCCAGCCCAGACGTAAATGCGGGCGTTACCACTTGGCACTGGCCCAATCGATGGTTTTGAAATCCGTGACGAGGGCCGCGACCTGACCCGCCGCGTCGAAGCCGAACCAAGATGCGTAGAAGCCATCGCCCCAGCCGCTGTGGAACATCGCGACGTTGGTGTCTCCCATGGGCAGCATCAGCACGAACGAATAAGGCCCGACGACTTTCGGTCCATTTGCTTCGCCCTCGGTCTGCCAGGCTTCCCAAGCTTCCGGATTTGCCGCCAGGAGTGCCTTCGCTGCCGATCCCGCCAGCGGGTCAAAGAACGAGCCCGTGCCTGCATCGACGCCGTAGCCGAAGATCTCTCCCTCCTTGAGTTCGGCGGTTTTCTGCCCCTCCACGACAGCCAGAGACCAGCGCACGACCGGTTCGCTAGAAAAATCGACACGGGCAAAGGAAACACGGTTGTCTTTTACCTCGCCCGCAGGGTGAAACCCGACCGCGAGGCGCACGGGAAACTCTCCGGACGGTATTTCCTGCGTGAAGGATTTCGTATCGCCTAGAAATACGAACGAGTCTGCGGCACAGATGCGGCCGCTCTTGATGACGAGTTTGCCGATATCAATGGCTTTGAAGGAAACGGTCTCGACGCGCACGCTGCCGTCGTCCCGCCTGTCTGAAGCTTCAACCGCAAAGCCTGGCTCGAAGGCCACGGCAGCGTGGGAAGGCGGGTCTCCGGGGTCGGCGCGGGCCTTGGCCGCCAGTCCAAGGATGGCAGCGAAGGCGCCAAGGTAGCTTGGAAGCTTCATGACCTTCATCGTGCCGCCATCGCCGTCTTCAAATTCTCGTCCACCTTGTCTAAGAACCCCGTCGTCGAGAGCCACTTCTGCTCGGGGCCGACGAGGAGGGCTAAATCCTTGGTCATGAAGCCGCTCTCGACGGTATCGACGCAGACTTTCTCGAGTGTAGCCGCGAACTTGTGGAGCGCATCGTTCTTGTCCAATTTGGCGCGGTGGTCGAGGCCGCGTGTCCAGGCAAAGATCGAGGCGATGGCGTTGGTCGAGGTCTCTTTGCCCTTTTGGTGCTCCCGGTAATGGCGCGTCACGGTGCCGTGCGCGGCCTCGGCCTCGACGGTCTTACCGTCGGGCGTTAGCAGCACTGATGTCATGAGGCCCAATGAGCCGAAGCCTTGCGCGACAGTGTCCGATTGCACATCGCCGTCATAGTTTTTGCAAGCCCAGATGTAACCGCCCGACCACTTCAAGGCAGACGCCACCATGTCGTCGATCAAGCGGTGCTCATAAACCAGCTTGCGCTTATCGAACTCGGCCTTGAACTCTGCTTCGAAGACCTCCTGGAAGATGTCCTTGAAGCGTCCGTCGTAAGCTTTCAATATTGTGTTCTTGGTCGAGAGATAAACCGGATAGTTGCGCAGCAAGCCGTAGTTCAGCGAGGCCCGTGCGAACTCGCGGATGCTGTCGTCGAGATTGTACATCGCCATTGCAACGCCCGCGCCAGGCGCCTTGAAAACTTCCTTTTCAATGACCTTGCCATCGTCGCCGACGAACTTAATCGTGAGTGTGCCCTTACCTGGAAACTTGAAATCGGTGGCTTTGTATTGATCGCCGAAGGCATGCCGGCCGACGATGATCGGCTGGGTCCACCCCGGCACCAGGCGCGGCACGTTCTTGCAGATGATAGGCTCGCGAAAAATAACCCCGCCCAGAATATTGCGGATGGTGCCGTTGGGCGACTTCCACATTTCCTTCAATTTGAATTCTTCAACGCGGGCTTCGTCCGGCGTGATGGTCGCGCATTTGACGCCGCAGCCATGCTTCTTGATGGCGTTAGCGGCGTCGATCGTCACCTGATCGTTGGTCTTGTCGCGATATTTGATGCCAAGGTCGTAGTATTCGAGCGGCACATCAACGTAAGGGTGGATCAGCTTGTCCTTGATGAGCTGCCAGATGATGCGTGTCATCTCGTCGCCATCGAGTTCGACGACGGTGCCTTTAACCTTGATCTTATTCATGTGATGTCCCAAAGCCCTGGCATGTGGTGCCTGGATCTGCTGCAATTCGGCGGCACCATAGCGGCACGGGTGCGCTGCAACAAGGTGGCGGAATGGACTATCGTTTTGTGACTTCGAATCGTCATTTTGCATATTCGTCATGGCGCCGCGCGAGGATTAATGTCGCCTGATACCCTGGAAATCGCAACAACCGGCAATCCTGCAGTACCGGTCCTGAACGGCACGACACTCGCAGTCGGTGCCGTCATCCATGCCTGCCACGTTGCAACCATCGATCAGGGCTTGGCGGCACTGGCGCAGCCGGGGTTGACGCGCGAAACACTGGACATAGTGCTGCAATATTGTGCCGAACTGCGCTGCGTCGCCGACAAAGCGTCATGCCCCGGGTGCAAACGGCGCACCGAAGATTTAGGGCTCGAAACGCTAGATCAGTTCATCCTGTCGAAAAAAGAAGTCATCGTCGGCGATGGCCGCGTCAGGCTTCAAGGTGAGGGTGTCGAAACCGTCACGACGCCCTGTCTTGAAACGCTCGCCAAGCAATGGTCAGGCGAAAACTACTGGTTCTGGGCCCGCCGCGTCATTCGCAAATTGCGCCACGGAATCCGTCGCGCCGATATGCAGGGCGAGCCTGTGCAAGGCGAGGGCGAAAGCCCGGCCATCATTCTCATGGAGCCGCAGCTCGCCGACAACATCGGCATGGTGGCGCGGGCCTCGGCGAACTTCGGATTCGATGAACTGCGGCTCGTCAATCCGCGCGATGGCTGGCCGAATGAAAAAGCCCGCATTGCGGCCTCGGGCGCCAATTACATCATCGACGACGCCAAGGCGTATCCATCGCTCGAAACCGCTATCGGTGATCTCAATTGGTTGGCCGCGACGACCGCCCGCCAGCGCGACTTGCGAAAACCCGTCATGACGCCGGAACAGGCGATCGCGGAAATGCGCACCCGCATTGGCCGGGGAGAACGCTGCGGCATCTTGTTCGGTCGTGAGCGCAATGGGCTCGAAACCGACGAGGTCGCCAATGCCGACGCCGTGGTGATGATTCCGGTTAACTCGCGTTTTGCCTCGCTGAACCTCGCCCAGGCGGTCTTGTTGTTTGGCTACGAGTGGATGCGCCATGCGCCGGAACGGAGCCTCGGCCGGGTCACAAATTACGAAAAACCGCTAAGCGCGGGTCTCTACCTGAATGACGAGCAGCCGGCAACGAAAGCGGAACTCATTGGATTATTCGAACATTTAGAAGGGGAATTGGAACGTCTCGGATTTTTTAACCCTGCTCACAAGCGCACCACCGTCACCCGCAATTTGCGCACGCTCTTGTCACGCATGACCCCGACCGGCCAGGAAGTGCGCACGCTTCGTGGCATAGTTGCCACGCTTTCACATGGCAAAGGGGCAGGAAAGAAGCCGTCCACATGAGGTGCCATGATCTGGACAAGTTTTGGGCTGAGCGATGCCTCTTGAAACGGCATAATAACGCCACGCAACAGGTGCCTAACCGTACCGCAACTGGCGCGCTATGTTTTGATGCGGAGCGCGGAGCCGTTGGCTCCCGGCAAAAGAGGCTCAATTGGAGATGCGGATGAATTTGAGGGCGGGGAAAGTATGGGCGTGCGCGACGGCGTTCGCTGTGTTGGTGCCGGTGGCGTCTGCCTCCGCCCAGGAACTGAGCGAGAAGGCTGTTACCTCGTTCATGGAATACGCGTGGTCGCTGACCCCGCAGCAATTCTCGAAGCCTGACGGCACCACGATCGTTATCGACAAGAAGAAGAAAGAAGAATCTATCGTGCCGGTCGATGTGGCGCGCGAAGTCATCAAAGTCGGCCGGCTTTCGGCCCATGCTCAAGTGTGCGATCTGCACGACGAGCAGATCCAGAACCACCGCTCGATGATGTGGCGCGAGGATGCCAAGAAAAAGTGGACACCGCAGCAGCTCGTCTACATCAGCCAGTTGCACTTGACGACCGTCATGCTTTTAACCGGCAAGATCAAGCTGGTCGAAAAAGACGGTGACAAGGAAGTCGTTGTCGAAGAGGGCAAGGCGCCGAACACGTCGTGCTCACCGGAACAGAAGGTGAAGGTCAAGGAACTGATCACGGCCTACGTTAACAGTGGTCCGCATCCCGTTGCCCAAGAGGGCGCTGCGACTGCCAAACCGGCGACGGCGCAAGGGGCGGCGCCAGCACCTGCCGCAACAGCGGCGCCTGCGGCAACCGGTTCGACGACGCCGGCTGCGGCCCCACCCTCAGCCGCCGCCAAGCCGCCCGCAGCAGCCGCTGCGGCTACGCCACCACCAGCGGCAGCGCCCAAGAAATAGGCGTTAGTGGTCCCTGGTTGACGTTTTCCGGCGACACGGCTAATAACCACCTCAAGCGCGGGCCCTTTCGGCCCGCGTTTTATTTGCGCACCCGTGGCGGGACTGTTGAAGGTCCATGGCCTGTCGTCTCTGAGCCAGAGTAAATTTGGAACCAGAGCAGAGGAGGGGGCGCTCCGATTGGACGTGAGCTGGGATTGTCTCAGCTGCGCCTGCAACTCATGGAGTGCTAGACGATGACGAAGCGCGTACGCGCCAAGCACAAGATTGATCGCCGTCTTGGCGAGAACATCTGGGGCCGCCCGAAGAGCCCATTGAACCGCCGCGAAAGCCGCCCTGGCCAGCATGGCGAGCGCCGCGCCGGCAAGCTTTCCGACTTCGGTCAGCAGCTCAAGGCCAAGCAGAAACTCAAAGGTTATTACGCCTCGATCTCGGAACGCCAGTTCCGCAAGGTCTACGCCGAAGCCTCCTCCATGAAGGGCTCGACGTCCGAGCACCTGATCGGCTTGCTCGAGCGCCGCCTCGACGCGCTCGTTTATCGCGCCAAGTTCGTGCCGACGGTTTTCGCCGCCCGCCAGTTCGTCTCGCACGGCCACGTCAGCGTCAACGGCAAGCGCGTCACGGTGCCGAGCTATCGCTTGCGCATTGGCGACACCGTCGAAGTGCGCGAGAAGGGCAAACAATTGGCGCTCGTTCTTGAAGCCATCAAGAGCGCCGAACGCGACGTGCCAGACTACCTCAGCGTCGATCACAACAAGATGACGGCATCTCTGTCGCGCATTCCGGCCTTGTCGGACGTGCCCTATCCGGTCACGATGGAACCGAACCTGGTGGTCGAATTCTACTCGCGGTAATTTTCTGCGACATCGCAAAGACCAAATTTGGCAAGGGCTGGCCCACATGGCCGGCCCTTTTTCGTTAGGCCAGCACAGCCAGCGCCACTCCGCTTGCGATCAAAATGGCGGCTATCGGAATTGTGAGGCGGGCGCCAAACGGCGCGAGCTTTTCAAGCAGGACCAGGATAGTCAGCCCCGCGATCCACACGAGGTTCATGACGCCTCCCGCAAACAGCAGCAGCATCAAGACCCAACAGCACCCTAGGCAATAGGCGCCATGTTCGAGCCCAAGTCGAAAGGCCCCGCTTCGGCCAGCGCGCCACCGGCCCGCCAGGTAAGCGGCCGGCGAACGGCAGTGACTGAGACAGGCCCGCTTCAAGGGCGAGAGTTGATAGAGGCCGGCTATGACAAGGAGGCAGGCTGTCAAAGGTCGGCTGAGCGACCACATCCACATGCCATCCACGAGCCCGCCGCGCTCCAAAGCGAATTGCAAGGCGGTTGCCAGAACGCTGAAACCGAACCAGCAAGACAAATAGCCGACCGCAAATGCCAGGATTGGTGGTGATCCCGTGCCGATCTGGCCCTGTCTTTGGGCTTGGCGCCAGACGCGGGCGTAAATCATCATCATCGGCGCCGCACTTGGCAGCATCATCGCAACCATCATCACGAACCACATGACGATCATGGCAACGGCGTAGGGAAGAGACCATGGGGCGGGGCCAAAGAGCGTTGCGGCCTTGGGCGGAAATTGCCACGTCGACATCGCCGCGGGGCTCATGCCGGTCCCGGCGCCCGCGAGCAGGTAACCCCAGGCGACAAGCGTAACGATGGCGAGCGCAACCACGACAAGGCGGCGCTCGTTCTCAATGAGGCGTTCGAGCGCACGTGTGGAGGTCTCGACCGGTGGTGGATTCAAGCAGCAGCTTTTTTCTTCACGATGCCATTGTTGTTGAGGTGCAGAAGCGCGAAGTGCGCGTGCGAGGCCTTCAAGGTCATCGGCACAGGCCCCTGGATGGCGGCGCTGCCAACCGCGACTTCCGCCACCTCGTATTCGAAGCCGCCGACGATATCGATGCGGGCGCGATGTTCGGCACCCGTGATGGGATTGCGGATCGGCTCGCCGGTTGCCTCGATAAGATCATCGACAAAGACGCGTCCGCGC
Organism: Hyphomicrobium sp.; assembly: GCA_031365865.1. GTDB lineage: Bacteria > Pseudomonadota > Alphaproteobacteria > Rhizobiales > Hyphomicrobiaceae > Hyphomicrobium_B. The sequence goes on from JANLYX010000015.1 coordinate 12,487, forward strand.
CGGCCATCAATGTCGATTTCGAGTTCAATTTTCTTGAACACCGGATCGAAAGCCTTCTCCAGTGTCGACGCGAAGACGCTGAAAATCGTTGCGCCCGGCGCCGTCTCTCCACCCGAAAGGATGGTGAGAAGTGCGCCGCGCTGGGCTTCCGTCGCGCGTTCGTCCACAATCATGAAGGCTTGGCCTTTGCCGAGGTGGATCGGGCCTGGCCACTGCATGATGCCAACGGCGCGCAGACCATCCAGCTTGACGTCGCCAAAGTAGCCTTTGGTGACCTCAAGTCCGACAAAGGCGGCGCAATCGCCATGCGTTGGCAGGGCATTGAACTGGCACGGGCAGCCAACATCGCAATTGCAGTTGGCGAATTCTTTCGCTTCTATTTCCCAAGGGGTCATCGCGGCCTCCACATATTCTGAGTGTAGGAGTCCTAGAGCGTTTTTCACGGAATAGAAAGCAAACGTATGGCGGAGCGCTTTTTACGCGGGTTTTCCGCGAAAAACTCATTTGCTGCGTTGATGGCTCGACAAAATTACGCACGCTGACCATACCTTGAATGGGCCTGCCTTACGCCGCATTTTGAAGCCCCATCATGGTCAAGTTTAGCGTGCGCCGGAACGGTACGCCGCCGGTGGACATCACAGCAGGTATGGAGCAACTTTTGGACCGCAGTTCGCAGGCTCGCGCAACCCGCAGAGTGATCTACGTACAGGTTATCTTCGCGATAAGTTTATCAGCGCTCGCGCCTCCGGCAGTTGCTCAAAAACGCGCCCCGGATATTGCGGCGTCAGACACACCCGCGTGCACCGCCCAAGGCGGCACCAAACCGAACATCAACGCGGTTCGAAACGAGGCTGGAATCGTCGTACCGCTTAATACCGCTCCGGGGTGGCGACCGACAGGATTCTTGTCGCTCGGGCCAAAACTCTCGGCCGTGGACGAACATGGCCACACGCTGTGGACCAAGGACCTGGGAGCGGGCCAATCGTTTTCGGGCTTCGATCTTGATCGCGACGGAATTCCCGACGTTGGCATAGCCAAGATACGGCCGCTGGTTAAATCGTGCGGTGTTTCGGTCGTCAACAATACCTGGCTGGAATTTTATTCAGGCGCGACCGGCAATTTGATTTCAGCGACGGCCGAACTCGAAGATACCTGCCATACGCATTTGAACTATGCGTCGCTGCGTTGGGCCGCCAGCAGCGTGTTGTCGGGAGGGCGGAATGGAACGATTGCGTTATCGCCGCAATACTCGTCGACCGGCTGGTACTGGCGCATGAGGAACGGCAAGCTTTCGCAGGACACGTTTTTAACGCCGACCACCGATGCCTTTACCGATCTCTATCGCAGCCGCTCGCTGTATCGCCAAGACAAAGAGGGCCAGCTCCGAGTCCTGGCGGAGAGCCAGCCGCCCAACGGATTGATCGTTCCCTTTGGCGGCGAAGATCGGCTCGTTTACTTCACCAGCGGGCGGGTCTTGCAGTATCGCACGGGGCGTTTGTCGGCATCGCAACTCATCGGCGACAGAACGTTTTTTGGGAGATCCGACATTGCAGGACGCAGTTACGGCCTCGTCGGGTTTGACCCGCAGAGCCGTGATCGTATCGCCGTGGTGGCCGGTACTCATGCCGGAACGGTCGCTGACGATATGATTTCTGGGAAGATGGCATCCGACCCTTGGGGTGGCATTGAGCGGCACGTCACGGTCTATGAGTTGGCTCGCAATCAAGTCACGCAGAAGTTTTTCGGCAGCGCGCACGACAGCAAAGACGCCGGAAAATATCAGAATCGGATCGTCTATCCGGCCCATATGTTCGTGCCGGTCGTCAACGGACCGTCTCGCATTGCGTTCAACAGGTTTGCAGACGGGGTATGGAACTTCCACGTCACCAAGCAAGGGAGCCCGGCGGAATAGCTTTCGTATTCGCGGACTTTTCGTTTGGGACGTTCGTGATATCGACGGCGATGGTGAAGTGGAGATCATTGCGTCACCCTCCCCCAAGACCGCAAAAAATCTTGAAGGCTATTTTCCCGAATGGAAGACCCAGATTTACAGCTACGACCGCAAGGGCGGCTGGATGCGTTTGCGGCAGGAATTCGCTGGGATTCCCTGGCTAGTTGCAGCGCCGGTAGAGCCTGAAACGGCATCGAGCTCGGGAACGCTGTTTCCGGTACTCGCAAGCCGGGAACGGGAAAAGCTCGGGCTGTATCTGAGAACGCGAGCGGGGGCCGTACAATTTGTGGCCATCGATGCCACGCCGCAATGTGGGGCGGGCGTCGCGAGGGCGCTAACCCCGCAACGTGAAACGCTGAGACCTTCTGCCAATTCCAAACGCGGCAACCGCCGCAATGCGTTGTCGAAAACTCACTAGCATTCGTCTCAAGTCGGGTTTCGGCGACCGCACGCGTCAATCAAGCCGCGCGCTGCTTTCCGGGCATTGGGACCGGCGCTGGTTTGCGGGGCAGCGCACGCCGGGCAGCGGGTGCAGCATTGGCCCAGCCATAAGCCAGCATCGTCAACAGCGCCGACGCGGCGAAGAAGTAGACGCCGGGCAAGACGCGAGCTTCCGTGTAACCGCTCGAGTTGACGTAGAAAATCATCAACGCCAGCACCATGACATCGGTCATCGAATAGCGCCCGAGCCATTCCATGGCGGTGATCGACTTGCGCCGAAACTCGGGTGGAATGTCGTGCGAGGTCAGCAGCGTCAACAAATAAAATAGCTTTAGGAACGGAAAGAAAATCGAGACCGCAAAAAGCACCGCGCACAAGAAGAGTTCGTGATTTTCAAAGAGTGCGTAAATGATTGTCAAAATGGAGTGCTCATTTGTCCACACGTAAACGGTAGTGAAGCGGATCGTCGGCAGGATGATGCCGAGTGCAAAGAACACCGTCGCCAGGATGATCAGAAAGCTGAGTGTGAAATTGCGCCAGCCCGACATGCGCCCCGTGCCGATGTCGGGTTCAGGCGCGATCGTCATCGGGTCGGGTGGCGCGTTGGCGAGACCATCGGTTCTGATCCAAGCATATGACAGGATCATCAAGGCGACGGCGGCGGTGAAGAAATAGACGCCGTTGAGACTGGCGGCGTCATAAATTCCCTGGGCCTTGACGAAAAAAATCGTCAGCGCCAGGACCAGCACGTCGTGCATCGACCATTTGCCAAGCCACTCGAGAGCTCGGAGCCGGCGATGCTGGCGGGCGATTTCGGACGGCGGCAGCGTCGAGACCAGCAGCAAATACAGCAGCTTCAAAACGGGCAGCAAAATCGAGAATACCAGCACGATAAGGCCGAGAAACATCTGGCCTTCGTGGATGAGGACGTTGACCGTCGAGAGCAATGAGTGTTCGGTGGTCCAGATGCCGAATTTTGTGAGCTTCAGAATTGGCAGACTGATGCCAAGCGCGAGGCAGACGCTGGCCAATAGGATTGTCAGACTCAAAAAAAACCGCCGGCCGCCGAAGCGCATCAGCCACTCCCAAACGCGAAACTCGCAATGTTATCTGCATAAGCGCGAGGCGGCAAAATCAGGGCGGAAACGCCTCTGCCGGTTAAATCGCCGGCAGAGAGCTAAATCGTTAGCCATGGTGGTGAGCGTGCGGAATGCCTTTTTCGCAGATCAAATCGTGCAACTCGCCGGCCTGGTACATTTCTTTCATGATATCGCAGCCGCCGACGAACTCGCCCTTGACGTAGAGTTGCGGAATGGTCGGCCAGTTTGAGAAACTCTTGATGCCATCGCGGATCGAGGCATCTTCGAGGACATTGATGTCCTTGAATTGCACGCCCAGGTGATCGAGAATTTTGGTGGCGGTGGCTGAGAACCCGCACTGCGGAAACTGCTTGGTGCCCTTCATGAACAGCACGATGTCGTTATCGGCGATGGTCTTGGCGATGAGTGATTTGGTGGCGTCTTCGGTCATTGTCGTTGCTCCTATGAGCCGGCCAGTTGGCCAGGAAAACTGCGCTGTGAGTTCGCGCGAGACATGCGGCAGATGTGGGCGAGGCAGGGCGATAAGTCAATCGGGCGGCGTGGCGGTGGTCAAGGCGAGGGCGTGCAGGATATCGCCCATTTTGCCGCCGAAGGCTGAATAAACAAGTTGGTGCTGCTGCACCCGGCTTTTGCCTTTGAAGGCGGATGAGACGATGTGGGCGGCATAATGGTCGCCGTCGCCCGCCAGATCCTTGATCTCGATATTGGCATCGGGCAGCTTTGCCTTGATCAGACTTTCAATCTCGTCTGCCGACATGGCCATGTGCATGCTCCTGCTGATGGGTAAGCTTTGGTTTAAAGCCAGATTGCGGCGCTGGATATGGCAGGCGTGCTTTGGTCGCTGGCCAATGGCGGTTCTCGATCAGCTAAAGGTTCAGCCGACGATAACAAAATTTTATGAGAGTCTCACGCAATTGCGATTTGTAGTTATCGCGGCGGGGCGCTAAGTTGGCTGCAGTTCACGGGCGAAATCATCGCCGCAACATTGGAGGACTACACAATGAAGACTTGGACCAAGCCAGAAGTTCGCGAGCAGGAAGTCGGCCTTGAAGTTACGTCGTACCTGCCAGCCGAAATCGACCTCATCTAATAAGCAATCCGTTCAATCGGTTAGCTGAACGGGCTTTTATGCGGTCATAAGTTTAAGACGCCCGGGAATTCGGTTTCCGGGCGTTTTTTTATTGCGCGCGCGCGTGGGGATCGTGCTTTTACTGGCGCACAAGGGCCGGTAGACTGCTCAGCAGTGAGTCTGCGTCCAATATTTTTTTGGTCTCCCCTATTTTAGGTCTGGCGATGTTGCTGCGCGCAGCGGTCATTTACGTTCTGGCGGTTGGCATTCTGCTCCTCGGCGGCGCGGTTGCCGTGCAGCGCATCCAAATTGCGACGGTCAATGGCGATCGAGCCGCCGCCGAAAATCTCGGCGATGAACTGCGCAAGCAAGTCGATAGACTCCGCTCGGAGAAGGCGGATCTCGAGCGGCTGATCAGGGTCGGGCGAGTTTCGGCCGGCGAAGACAAGCTGAAGCACGACGCTGCCGAACAACTGGCCCGGCAACTCCACGATCAGTTGGACGCGCTAACCGCGGCAAGCCAATTCACCGATCCGGCCCGCAAAGCCGCAGACACGAAACTGACGCCGCCGTCAGACGACAAGGTTGCGCTCGAAACGGCGCTCGTCGAAGTTCGCAAAGACTTGGAGCGCGCCCGCCAGGCGACCGAAGCGGCTGAGAAAGAGGCCGATGAGCTCCGCCAGCAAGTCCTTGGATTGTCAGCGCGGATCGCCACGCTGACGCCGCCGGTGGACGTTGGAGCGCCGGCCAAGCCTGATTCCCCAAAGCCTGCGGCACCTGCCGTTTCGGTGCATGATGACGGAGATCAAGCAGGTGCGGCCGCACATGCGTCGATCGCGGATCAGCCCAAAAAACCGGCCCCTGAAATAACGGGGGCGCTGCCCGAGACGGCATCGCAGCCCACTCAAATCAAGTCAGAGGCGCTCGAAGCCAAACCCGAGAAGCCGGTCGCTAAAGCCGAGAGACGGCACGCACCCGCGAAGCACGCAGGCCAAGCGAAACGCGAGTCACCGCGCCGCGCTCAACGTGCAGCTGGTAACTCTTCATCTGAACCACCGGCCTCAAGCGGCTCGGGCGAGCTGTTCTCGCCATTTTGAGAATTTTGCCGCAGCAGCCATTACCGCTAAAACGCAAAAACATGCCCAACGACGACCGTCAGGCATGTTTTCTTATGTTCGAAGCCGGACGAAAGTTTACCGGCCGCCAAAACTTTTCCGGCTTATGGACCGTTGGGACGCACGCCTTGCGCCGATGCGCGAGCAGCGTCGAGTTGCTGGAAGAACGGCGACACTGCGGCGCCGCCGCCAGCTTGGCTGGGCGCGGCTTCTAATTCGGCTACAATCACATCGACAGCCGAGCTTGCGTGCGTTGGCGTTTTCGCGACGTTCAACGGCTCTTTCATGTAGCGCAGTGCGCCGGTGATACGCGCGCCTTCTTCAGCCGAAAAATTCTCGTGCCAGATTTCGCTGTCGACATGAGCAGACTTTTCCAGCCGCACGCGGTTGGCGCGAACCACGCCTTTGGTCTTACCGCGGACAACCAGTTCTTCCGCCATGATACCGCCCTCGACGACGGCGTCGGTATCGATGATCAGCAGTTTGCAGGTGATATTGCCGTGAACTGTGCCTTTGACAAGAATGTCCGCTTCGCTTTCGAGATCGCCGCGCATGACGAGACGCTCGTTGATGATTGAACAGGCGCTGTCAGCGATGTTGCCATAGTTGGCGTAATTGCGCGGTGCAGCGGGGGCTTTTTCGGCTTCGGCGTGGCTGGATGGAAACATGGGGCCTTCGGGCTTTTTGCTCGAGAACATGATGACGCGTTCCTCTGGTCGAACTCGGTACGAGACCGGGAGTGTGCAAGCTCCGTACCAATAGCGAGAGCAGTTGAAGAAACGATTAACCTTAAAAGGGAAGAAGCACGGCAAGCCACGTGGCGAGCCTTTGAAACAGGCCTTACTCGGCCGTCATGACAAAGCAGTCGATGGCTTTGCTGCGCAACTCGGCACAGGTGTTCGAGGCGCTCTGCGCGTCGAAACCGCGAAAGCGCGCGCGCACGATCTGACGGCCGGCTTTTTGGATCGGATAGGTGACGGACGGATAATTGGTCAGCAACTTTCCGGCCTTGTTCTGGACCGTCGAAATGTTGCGCTGGGCTTCATCCGCGCTGGCGTAGGCGCCGATCTGAATTTCGAACCGGCCCTTTGGTGCAGCCGTTTGGGGGGCAGCCGTTTGGCCCGCCGTCTGTTGCAGAGAGGCGACGCGTTGCGGCTTAGCTGCCGGCGGGATCAGAGTTGCGGCTTGGGCCTGCAACGTCGATGGCGGTAATCCGCGTGGCGCGAGCGCTGCCTTCGGTGACGCTGGTTGGCTCGCTCGTGGCGCAATGGCAGCGGTTGTCGCCGTCTTGGCAATGATAGGCTTGGCGACCGGGGCGCTAGCGGAGGCAGGCTTGGGCTGTGGCGCGGCTTGAGGCGCGACGACCGGCAACGGCTTGGCGGATTCAGCCGGCGACGGTGTTGCTGTGACAGCGGCGGTAGGCGGAGAAGGTGCCGCATCGATCGGAACACCGGAATCGGCGGCGCCGAGCATTGCAATCTTGCTGTCGAGCACCGATGGCCGACGCGCAACTGCCGCTTTTGGCACGACGGTTTCGCTGTCGCTGGCGGCTTCAGCGGCCAAGCTCGCTATCGACACTGGCATGACGTTGCCAGATGGAGCAACTTGTCCGAGAGCCAGTCGCGGCGCTGGGGCGACGGTAGACGGCGCCTCTGACGGCGGCTCGTCTGCTGGACCTTCCGGCGCCATGTCGGTTGTTTCCGCCGGACTTGGGACGGGCAATTTTGCGGATTTGCGCGGTGCAACCATGACGCGATGGACTTTGAAAACCTCAAGAGGTGCAGCGGCCGGCTGCGGCGTGGCCTCGGCTATCACAGGCGCAGCTGCGACGGTCACTACGGCCGTATCCGCAGGGGCTGAGACGGGCTCAACGGTTGGTGGCTCGATCGCGGCGGTTGGTTTGAGTTGAGCGGACTGCGCGGGCTTGGAAACCAATGGCGGCTTCGGCGCGGGCCTCACGTCCGCAACCTGCTGCGGCGTTACCGGTTTGGCTTTTGGCCGCTCAGCAATTTTCGGCAGCGACTTGAGTTTGGCGATCAACATGGGTTTGCGGGTCTTGACGTTGGACGCCTTGATCAGCGCCCTGGTCAGTAGGACACGCATCTCGCCGTTGCGCGTTGCAGCGCTCGACCCGCCGAAAACGGCACCGATCAAATGCTTTTCTCCACGGTGCACCGACGAAACCAAGTTAAAGCCTGATTTTTGCGTGTAACCGGTCTTGACGCCGTCGATGCCCTGGAAACTGTTGAGCATGGTGTTGTGGTTGCGATGAGAAGCACCATTGTAGCGAAATTCCCGCATTGCAAAAAGCGGGTAATGCTTTGGGAAATCGTCCTGCAAACGCATGGCCAAGGTGATCATATCGCGGGCGGTGGTGACTTGGGCCTCGTTGGGCAAGCCGGAAGCGTTCTCGAAATGGGTTTTGACCATCCCGAGTTCGCGGGCCTTGGCATTCATGAGGCGAACGAAATTTGACTGCGAACCGCCGACTTTTTCCGCCACGGCCACGGCAATGTCGTTCGCCGATTTAGTAATGATGGCTTTGACGGCGTCAGAGACGGCAATTTCCTCGCCAGGCTCCAGTTCGAGCTTCGAAGGCGCGACGGAGGCAGCTTCCTGGCTGATTTTGATTTTGTCGGACATAGCCATCCGGCCAGCCTCGATGGTCTCGAAGGCCAGATACAGTGTCATCATTTTCGTCAAAGAGGCCGGGTGGCGCTGCTCGTCACCGTCTTCGTTGTGGAGGACCTGACCGGTATTGGCGTCGAGAATCATGGCCGCATGACGGGCACCGCGCGCATAAGCCGGACCAGCCGATCCGACAGCGCCGAATATACTCGCTAAAACGAGTGCTAAGACCCCGAAACGCCGCAACAAAACGCCGATCCCTCTTGTCACCCCTCATCTTGCGATGAGACGTGAATATCCATCAATTCCAATGAGGCCGGCAGGTCGCAACATTAAGCTCTGCCGGTCCTGGCCCCTTCCAGATTGCTATTTTTAGCATTGTTTTAGGGCACTTTTTGGGCGCCCCGCCGGCTTGACAAATTTTCAAAACGGCCTGGAATGTCTAGGTTAATGGAGGCTGGCTGAGTTAGGGTTAAGCCGCATGGTTAAATTTTTCTAAAATCGCTCGGGACGGAGATTTCTTACCCAAACAAACTCAAGGTGCTCGGCCAAGCGCACGGAGAGACCTCTTTAGCCAGGGCTGGCAAGACCTTCGGTGCAAGCCGGCAATTGAGCGAAACGCAGCGTGCAGATGGCACGGCAACCCTGCTGACTCAGCGCTCGTCAATCGAGGCGGCCTTCTAAGTCCAGTCGAACTCGCAATGATGATGGCGTGACACCCACTTGAGAGCCGGTGGCGTAAACTGCCTATAGGCGTCCTATTCCTCACGCGCAACTTTTCGGGGCGATGTTTGCCGGACTATTGCATTGCTGCATCTGCCTCCCCATTTCAGAGGTCCGTGGCTAATTTCGTGCCAACGCCGCTTGAGAACGTCGTCGTTGCAGTCGTGCGCTAAAGAAAAATTTAGTTTTGGGTGACGCCAGCGCCCTTTAGTGTGAGGCACGCGAGCTTCGGGGCGGCGATCGCCGGTGTGGCAGTCGAAACTTGATCGGGGCGGGACTGGAACGGGATGCGAGACGGCCTACGTAGCTCAAAGATTGCAACGGTGGAGATGGCTGGCAACGGCCCCTCAAAGCGTGACGACGACGGCCCACCACGTCGCGGCAACGACGATGAGGGTCGCACCGGGCTCGTCACCAAAACCCGTCCCAAGACCAAGAAGCCGAGCCTTTATAAAGTCCTACTGTTGAACGACGACTACACGCCGATGGAGTTCGTCGTGCTGGTGTTACAACGCTTCTTCAGCAAGGGACACGACGAAGCGACTCGCATCATGCTGCATGTCCATCATAAGGGTGTCGGCATTTGCGGGGTCTACACGTACGAAGTGGCTGAAACCAAGGTGACGCAGGTCATGGATTTTTCACGACAGCATGGCCATCCTCTACAGTGCACCATGGAGAAAGAGTAGGAAAGCCTTGACGTCTCTTTCAAAGAATCTTGAAGGGTCTCTGCATCGCGCTCTCGAGTACGCGAACGTGCGCCGACACGAATTCGCGACGCTCGAACATTTGCTGTTGGCGCTCGTCGATGATCGCGATGCCGCCGCTGTCATGCGGGCGTGCTCGGTCGACGTCGATCAGTTGCGAAATCGCCTTGTTGACTATCTCGACAATGAGCTGACGCCTTTGGTTTCCAAGGCCGCCCGCGACGCTCAGCCGACCAATTCATTTCAGCGTGTCGTCCAGCGCGCTATTGTTCACGTCCAAACTTCGGGCCGTGAGGAAGTCACCGGCGCCAACGTGCTGGTTGGCATCTTTTCGGAGCGCGAGAGTCACGCCGCTTATTTCCTGCAAGAGCAGGATATGTCGCGCTTTGATGCCGTCCAATACATCGCTCATGGCATCGCCAAGCGCGCCGGCATGTCGGAGCCGCGCGCGGTTCGTGGTGCTGACGAGGAAACTGCCGGCGAGGGCGACGAGAAGAAGCCAGGCGACGCGCTTTCGACCTATTGCGTCAACCTCAACAAAAAGGCCCGCGACGGCAAGATCGATCCTCTGATCGGCCGCGAGCAAGAAGTGTTGCGCACCATCCAGGTGCTGTGCCGCCGCCAAAAAAACAATCCTTTGTTTGTCGGCGATCCCGGCGTTGGCAAAACCGCAATTGCGGAAGGATTGGCGCGCAAGATCATCAAGGGCGAAGTTCCCGACGTCTTGAAAACCTCGACCATTTTCTCTCTCGACATGGGCGCGTTGCTGGCTGGCACCCGCTATCGCGGCGATTTCGAAGAGCGCCTCAAAGCGGTGATGAAAGAAGTCGAGAATTTCGACGGCGCCATTTTGTTCATCGACGAGATCCACACCGTCATCGGTGCCGGCGCGACGTCGGGCGGCGCCATGGATGCGTCGAACCTGTTGAAGCCAGCCTTGCAGTCGGGCCTGCTGCGATGCATCGGTTCGACCACTTACAAGGAATATCGGCAGCATTTCGAAAAGGACCGGGCGCTGGTACGCCGGTTCCAGAAAATCGACGTCAAGGAGCCGACGATCGAAGACACCATCGAGATCCTCAGGGGCTTGAAGTCGGCGTTCGAGGATTATCACAAGATCAAGTACACTGACGAAGCCATCAAGGCGGCGGTGGAGCTTTCGGCCAAGTACATTCACGACCGCAAGCTGCCCGACAAGGCCATCGACGTGATCGACGAATCCGGCGCGTCGCAAATGCTGGTGCCGGAAAACAAGCGCAAGAAAAAGATCACCACCAAAGAGATCGAGGCGACGGTTGCGACGATGGCGCGGATCCCGCCAAAGACCGTGACCAAAAGCGATGCCGAAGTGCTCGGTGCACTCGATCGCGATTTGAAGCGTTTGGTGTTTGGTCAGGACAAAGCCATTGAATCGCTGACCAGCGCCATCAAGCTGGCACGCGCCGGCTTGCGCGAGCCGGAGAAGCCGATCGGCTGCTATCTATTCTCGGGCCCAACCGGCGTCGGCAAGACCGAAGCCGCCAAGCAGCTCGCCAACCTGATGGGCGTCGAGCTGTTGCGCTTCGACATGTCGGAATACATGGAGAAGCACACGGTCTCGAGGTTGATCGGCGCGCCGCCGGGATATGTCGGCTTCGACCAAGGCGGACTGTTGACCGATGGCGTCGATCAGCATCCCCACTGCGTGCTGTTGCTCGACGAAATCGAGAAGGCCCATCCCGATCTGTTCAACATTTTGTTGCAGGTCATGGATCACGGCAAGCTCACCGACCACAACGGCAAATCGGTTGATTTCCGCAACGTCGTCTTGATCATGACGACGAATGCCGGTGCCGCCGACATGGCCAAGGCCCCGATGGGCTTCAACCGAGCCAAGCGCGAGGATGAAGACATCGAAGCTGTCAACCGAATGTTCACGCCTGAGTTCCGCAATCGCCTAGACGCCGTTGTGCCGTTTGCGAGCCTGCCGCCGGAGATCATCGCCAAGGTCGTCGAGAAGTTTATCTTCCAGCTCGAAGCCCAGTTGGCCGATCGCGGCGTCTCGATCGAAATGAGCGACGAGGCGACGGCTTGGCTGGCTGAACGGGGATACGACGAGAAGTTCGGCGCCCGGCCGTTGGCGCGATTGATCCAGGAAAAGATCAAGAAGCCGCTGGCGGAAGAGTTGTTGTTTGGCAAGCTCGAGCATGGCGGCATCGTCAAGGTGCTTGTCACCGGCAAGGGCGAAGACAAGACGCTCGGGTTCGAATACATACCGGCCGATCCCGCCAAGAAGCCGCGTTCGCCCGAAGAAGACGATGACGACGGTCCGCAGCCCGTCCTCGCCGACGCCGCACCCAAGAAAGCGTTGCCAGGCCCGAAGGACAAGCCGTCGAAATCGGGCGGCGCTGTGCCGAGTGTGCCGCGCCGGAAGAAGGACGATTGAGCATTCGCGCTGCTAAAAAACCAAAACGCCGGAACCCCAAAGTCCGGCGTTTTTTTTGGGGGCTGGCTGGGGCGGCGAAGGTATCACACCCGTTCCTTCGCCAAGTCTAAACGCTGATACAGGCTGCGCGACAGCGACTGCACCTCTTTCAAGGCCATGTCGTACTTGTCGCGCGCGGTCCGGAACACGCCGGGCCCGGCATGATGCTGGGCGCGTTGGATCGCGGTCATCATCGGCACTGGCCGCTCGATGGCATTGATTTTGAACATGCCGCACTGGATTTGATAGAGCATCTTCTGCTGAATGCGGTTGGTCCCCTGAAACATCGAAATCAGCACATGGACTTTGATCTTGTCAGCGAGGTGGAGATCGTCTTCGAGAATGAGACGTAGAAAATCGGCAAGCGTCGAATACGAATTCTCTTCCAGATTGGTCGGCGCGACGATGTGATCGGCGAGGCGGATCGACGCCAGGGCCAGAGGCACGGGACCGGCCGGGCAATCGAAGATGATGACGTCGTATTGGCTGTCGAGACGTTTGAGTTCCGTGCCAAGCAAAGCCGCCAACGTGACATCGACGCGCTGGCGCGATTTCAATTGCCGGATCGAGTACTCGAGCGCGGACGTGTCGCGCAGCAGCTCGTGGTTCGAAGGGATGAGGTGAACGCAGCCGTGATCGCCTTCATCGTTCAGCTCGATCAGATCGCTGGCCATGACGCGGTGGTCGGTGAGCGAGATCGGATAGCCTTTGGCCCAGCCGCCGAGAATGGTGGCGAGGCCCTGATTGGCCCGGCGCAATTCGTCCATCGCGCCTTTGCCGATCAGAATTTTGGTGGTCATGGCCTGCGGATCCATGTCGAGCACGAGAACGCGCTGGCCATAGAAAAGGGCGAGGCCCTCCGACATCAGCAAAGTCGTCGTGGACTTGCCGACACCGCCTTTTGGATTTGCAACAGCAACGCGAATGGCCATGCGGAACTCGAAAACCTTGAACTCGAAACGATTGGATGCACGTCTGGTGTGGCCGAATGTTGAAGGCAAGCTTTGCCGATCGGCCGCGAAGGGCCTGTTTCAGCTTTTCCGCCTGTGCGGCAAGGATGGCGCCGTCCTCCATTTTGTGGCGCAACGGCAATTTTTATTCGAATTTGCCATCAAGGGGTATGGTAAGACGAGCGGAACATCGACATTTCGACATAGTAACAACGCAAGCTTGCAGGGTGCGCGGGATGACGAGGTGGCGAGGAGCTTAGCGGCTCATCTTGTAAAGGGCCGAGGTTTTAGCCCAACAACATTGGCGTCTTCCCGAGCAGGCTTCGATCGCTCACCTGCTTGATCAGAAAATCCGCGACGTCGGCGCGAGAGATGGATCCGCCGCGCCAATCTTTCATCTCAGGCAAAACTTTATAGCGTCCGGTGGCCGCGCCGTTCGTCAGCACGCCCGGCCGTGCAATCGTCCAGTCAAGACTGCTCTTGGCAATAATGTCTTCGGCAACGTCCTTGTCTGCGTAGACGCGCTGCAGCAGCAACGGAAACATCAAATTGTCGTACAGAAACCCGATGCGGCCACGGCTGTTGCCGGCACCGGCGCCGGTCACCGCGATTAAGCGTTTGACGGTGGCCGCTTGCATCGCATCGACGAGGACGCGGGTCGAAGCTGAAAACAGCGTCGTGCCGAAAATCAGCTCCTGAACACCCGCGACGCCGAGCGATTGGATGACCGCATCCGCGCCCGATAGCGCTTTGTCGAGGTCGGGGCGCGACAGGGCATCACCGGCAATCTTGGTCAGCTTCGCATCGGTGATCGGGATGTTGGCGGCCGACCGGGAGAAGGCACGGACGGCATGACCTGCAACCAATCCGGCTTTCACCGTCTCCAGTCCAATGCCGCGGCTCGCGCCCATGATGAGAATAGTGGACATGGGGTTCTCCGTGTAAATGAATATTAAAGAGGCGTATGCCTCTCCTCGGTGCCGCACTCGCTGGACTATATCCGAAGTGCGGGTTTGAGAGTTTCAAGGGGGCTACACCAACGCCGCCTTGAGTTTCGCCGCGTTCGCGCTGAGCACGGCGTCGTCCTCCATTTTGCCGCTGTGCGCCTTCAGGGCAACGCCATCAAAGCGCGGAATGACATGATAGTGCAGATGAAACACGGTCTGCCCGCCGGCCGGTTCGTTGAATTGCCAGATCGTGATGCCGTCGGCTGAAAAGGCGGCTTTTGCGGCGATGGCGACCTTCTGCACGAGGGGCATGATATTCGCGAGCACTTTGGGATCTGCGTCGAGAACATTGCGCGACGCGGCCTTGGGGACGACGAGCGTGTGGCCAGTCGATTGCGGCATCACATCCATGAATACGAGCACGTCGGAATCCTCATAGACCCTGTGGCAAGGGATGTCACCGCGCAAGATTTTGGCAAAGATGTTATTGGCGTCGTAGGTCATGGCGGCCTCTACAATGTTCCGCCGTCCATTAAGCCGAAACCGCGACAAGCGTAAAGAGCGTGTAGGCTCAGGCTTCAGTTGTGCCAGATTTGCGATACGGCCCGGCCTCTGCGAGTTCGACGTTTTCTTCTGTGACGGCGCGGCGCTCTTCAACGAGGTAGCGCTCGACGGCGCGCTTCAAACCTGGGTCCGCAATCCAATGCGCGGAGTATGTCTCGACGGGCAAGTAACCGCGCGCCAGCTTGTGTTCGCCTTGCGCGCCGGCTTCAACTCGGGCGAGCCCATGTGCGATGGCGTAGTCGATGGCCTGATAGTAGCAGACTTCGAAATGCAGATAGGGGTGATGTTCGATAGCGCCCCAATAGCGCCCATACAAGCAATCGCCGCCGATGATGTTGAGGGCGCCGGCAATATAGCGGTCGTCCCGTTTGGCGAAGATCAACAAGCAACGCTCGCTCATGGCTTCGCCGAGCCGGGAAAAGAACGCGCGGTTGAGATACGGATGACCCCACTTGCGGTTTCCCGTGTCCACGTAGAATTCGAACATCGCATCCCAGTGCGCTTCCGTAATCGCGGCACCCGAGATGTGTTCGATCTCGATGCCGTTCGAAATTGCGTCCGCGCGTTCCTTGCGCACGGCCTTGCGCTTGCGCGACGCGAACATGCCGAGGAAATTTTCGAATGTCTTGAAACCTTGATTGTGCCAGTGAAACTGTTGGCCGGTGCGCGCCAAGAGCCCCATGGCCGTTAGACGGCGCTGACAATCCTGATTGAGAAACGTCATGTGCACGGAAGACAGGCCGCCCTGATTGGCAAGTTCAATTACGGCCGCCGTCAACACCTGTTCGTCGGCGATAGCAGCTGCGCCGGGTTTTACCAATAGGCGCGGCCCAGGTACCGGCGTGAATGGTACCGCGATCAGAAGCTTGGGATAATAGCGCCCGCCCGCTCTTTGGTAGGCGTCGGCCCAGCCGTGATCGAAAACGTACTCGCCCTGGCTGTGGGTCTTGATATAGCAGGGTGCCGCAGCCGCAACACCGCCCGCGTTATCCTCCAAAACCAAATGGCGCGGTATCCATCCGGTGTTGGGCCCAAGCGATCCAGAATCTTCCAGGACTTTTAAAAAGGCATGCGAGACGAACGGATTGTGAGTTGCGGGATCGGGGTTGGCACAGGCGTCCCAATCCCCGGCCTTGATTTCCGAGATCCGCGATACGACTTTGACGATTGTATCGTGCTGTATGGTCATCCGGTCTCGGGTGTGCCGTCCTTCGAAATGCGTCTCAACTGCCATGTATAACGCGATAGCATTGCACTAGATCACAGAAGTCAGAGGCGCCACTCTTCACTTCCTCGTAAAGAATGGTATTTGAGTGACGCGCTGAGACGCGCTCGGCAGGTCCTGAAAGGCACAAGGTTATGCGGCAATTGAGGTTGGCTATCGCCGCATTGGCGGTTGTGTGCGCAGGCTTGGCGCTTCCGGTCTTGGCCAAGGACACAGACGGCGTCAAAATCGGCCACGCCTCTTACCTGCGTAAGCTGGTTCCAGCCTCGATGGTCGAGAACAGCGCCGAAAAGCAGTACGTTGAACTGACGCGGCAGGCCTTCCAAAAGGGCGTGCTGCTCTCGGAGGGCGACGCGCAGGTGCGCCGCTTGCACCGCATTCAGCAGGATCTGCTGCCCCATTCCTACAAGTTCAACGAGCGCGCCAAGGACTGGAAGTGGGAAGTCAACGTCATTGACGCCAAAACCATCAATGCCTTCTGCATGCCGGGCGGCAAAATTGCGTTTTTTTCAGGCATCATAAAAACCCTCGATCTCAGCGACGACGAAATTGCGATGGTCATGGGCCATGAAATTGCTCATGCACTGCGCGAGCACGCCCGCGAGCGCATGGCCAAAAGCACGATCGCCAACTATGGCAGCCAAATCATCGGCGGACTGCTGTTTGGGCAAACCGGCCAATATCTCGGACAGCAGGCGGGCGGATTATTGACGCTCAAATTCAGCCGTGACGATGAGACAGAAGCCGATCTCGTCGGTATGGAGCTGGCGGCACGCGCGGGCTATGATCCGCGCTCTGGCATCACGTTGTGGGAAAAAATGAGCAAGGCGGCACACGGCGCGCCGCCAGCCTGGCTGTCGACACATCCCTCAAGCAAGTCGCGCATCAAGAAAATTCAGGACAACTTAGCCGACGTCATGCCGCTCTACGAGGAAGCCAAGGCCAAGAAGGGCGGTTGAGGGGCGGTTGAAGGGTTAAGGTTCAAACCCTTCGAAGATTGGCGCGTCCGCCCATTTTGCGGCAATGGCGCGATCTTTGGGTGATCGCACGGTCCATGCGAACAGCGGCAGACCTAACACTTCGCGGGTAAAGCGCGTGACGGATCTCGGCAAGGCGCTGACCTGATAGGCGTAAAAATCCGGCGCGACCGGACCGGATTCGAGGAGGTCGCGAAGTGTTGCGGCGCGGGGCTTCGAGATTCTACGGTTCCACCATCCGGCTCCAGCGTAACTCCCTGAAACAATGCCGCGAGGCACATCGGGCGCCAGATCTTTGATCGCGCTCATGACATTGGGGTCAAACGACATCAGCGCGATGGGGCCGCGATAACGCGCGGCCAACTTAGCGATTTGGCTCAAGAAGGCCCGCTCGGGAGGGGTCCACTCACTTTTGACCTCGACCAACAGCGGCACGCGGCCGTCGACGACGTCGAGCAATTCGGCGAATGTCGAAATGCGCGTTTCACTATTCTTGAACGTCAAGCGCTTGAGGTCGGAGGCGTTGAGTTTGGCGATTGGTCCCTTGCCGTCAACGAGACGATTTAAGGTCTCGTCGTGAAAAACAACCGGCAATCCGCCCGACGCAGGACGCAAATCGCATTCGATTCCGTAACCCCTAGCCATCGCGGCCTCGAACGCGGGCATGGTGTTTTCGATAATGCTCCTCTTGGAATCGTGCAGCCCGCGATGGGAGATGGGGCGAAAAAATGCGCCGCGATCCAGCCTCACGATTGCACCTTGATGATGCAATCGATTTCAACGGCTGCGCCCGTAGGCAGACTAGCGACGCCGACCGCCGAGCGGGTGTGGCGGCCTCTGTCGCCAAGCACGTTCACGAGCAAGTCCGACGCGCCGTTGACGACTAGTGGATGATCGAAAAAATCATGCGACGACGCCACAAAGCCCGTCAGTCGCACGATCTGCACAATCGCATCCAAGTCGCCGAGAGCGGCCTTGGCTTGGGCCAGGATATGCAAGGCGCATTGCCGCGCCGCCATTTGACCATCCTCGATGCGGAAATCGGACGCGGCACCGAGACAGCCTTTGATGACATGACCATCGTCGGACCGCGAAATTTGGCCCGAAATGAAGAGCAAATCGCCAGCCAGCAGATAGGGCACATAATTGGCCAAAGGGACCGAGGCGGCTGGCAATCTCAGCCCAAGCGCTTGCAGGCGGTTTTCGATACTTTCGGCCATATCCGATCCGTTTCAACGCGCCATCGCCATAACTATTGATCAATGTCTTGTGTTTTGGCCGTCTTGCCGCCACTTTGCAATGGCCGCGTTGCGCTTTAAGCTCGTCTTTGGGCATGTCTCATCACGGTAGGTCCGTCGAGTTTGGGAGTGGATGTTTTGCCGATTTTCAATTGCCGGACAGCCTGCGCGACGCTTTCAATGGCGATGGCGTTTGCGATTCAGCCGGCATGCGCTGGCGAAAGCGTAGTATTCGCGCCGCACCGCGCCATCTATGAAGTCTCGCTGACCAATTCGGCGGCTGGCTCCGGCGTCGTCGATATGTCAGGGCGCATGGTCTACGAGCTCGGCGGCTCGGCTTGCGAAGGCTATACGCAGAATATGCGGTTCGTGACGCGCTCGACCAATCAAGGGGGCGCAGATACCATTAATGATCTGCGAACCTCGAGCTGGGAAGAGGCCGCGGGCAGGCGTTTGCGGTTCTCGTCAACACAGTATCAAAACGACGAAGTCGCCGAAGCCAGCCAGGGCGACGCCGCACGCGCCAAGGGTTCGGACGCGATCGGTGTTGATCTTGTGAAGCCGTCGAAGAAACATTTGTCACTGCCCTCCGATGTCTACATGCCGATGCAGCACGCAACGATGCTGATCCAGTCAGCCAAGCAGGGCAAAACGCTGGTCACCGCGAAACTTTATGACGGCGCCGAAAAGGGCGACAAATATTATTCAACGACCGCTGTTATCGGCAAAAAATTTGAGCCAGGGGCAACCAAGAACGTCGCCGCATTCAAAGACGCTGGACGGCTTGACGGTGTCGCCTCGTGGCCGGTGTCGATCAGTTATTTCGAAACCGGCAAGGAAAAAACCGATAGTCCACCGGCCTATGAATTGTCATTCCGGTACTATGAAAACGGAGTCACCACAGACCTCAAGATTGATTACGGCGAATTCGCCATCAAGGGCCAACTCAAGGAGTTGAGCTTTCACGATGCCAGCAAGTGTCCGAACGCGCCGTAACGGCAGCTCAGCGTTACGGGCCGGCCAGCCAGGCTGCGCCTCTGACGCCGCTTGCGTCGCCCCATTTTGGCGGGCAGATGGTGATCGCGGGTGTATCTGAAAAAACATGCGGGCGCATGAGGCTGGGCAAAGTGTCATAGAGATGCGTCAGCTTGGACAGTCCACCGCCGAGAACGATCATCGCAGGATCAAAGATATTGACGACGTGGGCGAGGCCGCGCGCCAGTCTGTCTTGATGGCGCGCCAGCGTCGCCCGCGCTTGGGCTTCACCGCGCTGCGCGGCTTCAACGATAGCTTCCGCTGAAAGGCCCGCCCGGCCCGTGACGCGCGCATGATCGGCGGCGAGCGCTGGCCCTGAAACCCAAGCCTCCATACAACCTTGACGGCCACACCAGCATAGCGGTCCGGGGACTTCACCCGGCAAAGTCCAAGGTAACGGGTTGTGGCCCCACTCGCCGCCGATGCCCAGCGGTCCATCAATGAGATTGCCCTTGACCACAAGTCCGCCGCCAACGCCAGGTTGCTTCGGAGCGGGCAAAGCAATTGGCGTCGTTGGCCAGCCTGACGTCTTGGCCGAGAGCGTCGCATAGATCGCGGCCAAATGGCTTCCCATTGAGCCAGGTCGAGTTGGCGTTCTGCATTAAACCGGTCGTCTTCGAGATCGATCCAGGAATGGCGATCCCGGCGGGGGCGCTGCCCATGCGGGCTTGGGCCATCAATTCCGACCCTAGATCGCGGATGGCAAGGACCGTCGCCCGGTAATCCGGGCGTGGAGTGGGGATACGTAGGCGGGCCAGCTCGGTGCCGTCTGCCGCGAGTACCACGCCCTCGATCTTGGTGCCTCCAAGATCAATTCCAAGTCTCGGGCTTTTGATGGTTGGGATCGTCATGCCTCCCTTAAGCGCCTTTACGGCTGGCCGTCATGGTGGGCTTTGGCCAAGACGGCGTGGGCAGGGCCAACCTGATCGGGCTCTATGCCGCTTTCCGTTGTGAAGACCAGCAGCAAGCTTTCATCTGCAAGCATATGTTCCAGGACCGCTGCTTGCAGGTGTGGAGCTTCGGCCCATGCTCTCAATTCGTCCGGTCCGATGCCGGTCAAACTCAAAAAGCGCCCGAGCCTCTGCCCGTCGGAGGCAAGAAACGTCAGAGCTTGCAAGGCCATTGCTTCAGCGGAGTCAAGATCGATGCGGTTTTTTTTCATGTTGGCTGGCCTGGCACGCGAAAAATTTGCTTTAGGCACGTCTTTAACTGTTGGTTACGGCTTCGCGGGCAAACTGAGCGCCGTCATTCCAAGAGAATCGGTGCAAAAGACAGCTTGCGGGGGCGAGACGATTTCATCGCATGACCTATCAGGAAACCAAGAATACTGTCGAGCGCCGGGGGCCGGATCCCCGGATCAAAGCGCGCTCCGTGCTGATCGTTGAGGATAATGAGCTCAACATGAAGCTCTTCCACGATCTGCTGGCGGCGCACGGCTATAACACCATTCAAACCCGAAATGGCCTGGAAGCCCTCGATCTCGCCCGTATGCACCGTCCCGATCTCATATTGATGGACATCCAGTTACCTGAAGTTTCAGGGCTCGAAGTCACCAAATGGATCAAGGAAGATGAAGAGCTGCGCAACATTCCGGTAATCGCCGTCACAGCCTTCGCAATGAAGGGTGACGAGGAGCGGATACGATCGGGCGGCTGTGAAGCTTACATTTCTAAACCGATTTCCGTCATGACCTTCCTTGAGACGGTCGGACGTTTCATCGGTCAAGCCAGAGTTTGAAGCAATACTACTTGGTAGATCTCGAAAAAAATGACCGCGCGGGTTCTCGTCGTCGATGACATTCTGGCCAACGTCAAGCTGCTCGAAGCACGGCTGGCGGCGGAATACTTCGAAGTTCTCTCGGCTTTCAGTGGCCTGGAAGCCCTAGACGTGCTGGCGCGGGAACGCGTCGACGTGGTGCTGCTCGACGTCATGATGCCCGGCATGGATGGCTTTGAAGTTTGCAAGCGCATCAAGGCCAGCGCCAAAACGCATCATATCCCCGTGGTGATGGTGACGGCCCTCGATCAGCCGGCCGACAAGATTCAAGGCCTCGAAAGCGGCGCCGACGACTTTCTGACCAAGCCGGTTGATGACATTGCGCTCGTCACCCGCGTCAAGAATTTGGCGCGGTTGAAAATGCTCAACGACGAAATGCAGATGCGGGCTTCGACCGGCAGGGAAATGGGCATTCCCGACGATGGAGCCTTGCTGAAAGCGCTGTCTGGCCGGTCAGGCCGTGTTCTGGTTGTCGATGACCATCCAAGGTCGGCGGCACGCCTGCTGGAAGTGCTGACAAAAACCAACGACGCTTTCGCAGAGCGCGATCCGCAAGCCGCCCTCATTAAGCTGGCTGAACATAACTTCGATTTGGTGGTGGTCAGCCTGTCGCTGCAAGGCTCCGACGGTCTGAGGCTTTGCTCACAAATCCGCTCGCTCGAACGCACCCGCCACCTGCCGATTATCATCCTAGTCGAACCGGGCGATGAGGCCCGCCTGCTGCGTGGTCTCGACATGGGCGTTAACGACTACCTGATGCGGCCGATTGACCGGCACGAGCTGCTGGCGCGGGTCAAGACGCAGATCAAACGCAAGCGCCACTCGGATTTCCTCCGCCATCGTCTGGCCGAGACGGTAGAACAGTCGATTACCGACGGTCTGACTGGCCTTCACAATCGCCGCTATATGGAAAGCCATCTCAAAACCTTGGTCACGGATTCCCTGCGTACCGGCCGCGCCCTTTCAATGCTGGTTGCCGACATCGATCATTTCAAACAGGTCAACGACACCTATGGCCACGACGCCGGCGACATCGTTCTCAAGGAATTCTCAGTTCGCTTGAAGCGGAACACGCGCGGCATTGATTTGGCTTGCCGGCTTGGGGGCGAGGAATTCGTGATCATCATGCCCGATACCGACATCGCCCGCGCTTATCAGGTCGGCGAACGGTTGAGAGCTTGTGTTGCGGCTGAAAATTTCACGATCAATTCGCAACTCTCGATCCGCGTCACCGCCAGCGTTGGTTTGGGCACACTCGAGCGTGCCGACGATACGCCGGAGACGATCTTCAAGCGGGCCGATAATGCGCTGTATGCCGCCAAGCGGCGCGGCCGCAATCGCGTGGCTGCCGACGCCGCCTAATCGCCCGAATTGACGGCACTTTTCTGTGTTTTACTGCCTTAAATATTTGCGCCAACCGGACTCCACTCCAGATTGCAGAAGCGCAACAATATTTGCATTTCGTCAATAAAATATGTGAAAACGGGGACTTACGTGCGGGAGCTCCGACGCCTGAGTTTCCGAATCGTAACCGATCGGCCACACGTCAAACCAGTTCTTGCAAAATGCTTTCTATTCTGCCACCGTAAGCATAATTGGACGGGGATAACATTCAATCTGTACGCGCACGTTGCGGCTGCGCTGCATATCTCCGCGAAAGACTGCAGAATTCACGAGCTCCCGAGCTATTGGGCCCGCCGCATAACCTGATAGTGAGGGGTTGATCAATCTAAGCGACCAGAAGAGTGGCCTCCTCGAAGGGTTGCAGTGGATTGATCGCAAAGCCGGGTGAGGGACAACGCCCTCTTTGAAACTTGCCCGGTGATGACCAGGGTTACGAAGCGTCCTCGGAATCGATTTACCCCGCTGCCGAGTTAGTTTCGGACCCTGGTCACATCTTCTCGCGTGCAGCTTCTTGAAGTGCAACGTCGCTGTGACGGCCCACACAACCAATCTTTCGCAATTTAACGGAACGTTAGAGCTTTGCCAGATCCGGCGAGCTTTATTTGATCTTGGTTTCTTTGAATTCGACGTGCTTGCGCGCGACCGGATCGTATTTTTTGAAAACCAACTTTTCCGTCGATGTACGCGGGTTCTTCTTCGTCACGTAGAAGAAGCCGGTACCAGCCGACGACAGCAGCTTAATTTTTTGCGTTACCGGCTTAGCCATGACGTAAACCTTTAGTCCTTCGGCGACATGAATTTTGAAGATGAAGCGCGCACCATACCGAGCACCGCCGCCGTGTCAAGGGCGCCGCGACTTTCTCAAGCGGTTATGAGGTCGCGCCGGTAGGTTGTCCGATCCTGATAATAAAACGGTACGCCCGCATTCGTGACGCCGGCTCGGTTCTCAAACGTCTGTATGGCGTCCTCCAAGATCAGGCGGGTGATGTAGGGCAGGTCCAGCGCCCGGCATTCAGAGAACGTAAACCAGCCTTTTTCGGTAAACTCGCCATCGTCGCAGCCGCTATCAGCCACAACGACCGAGGCGTCCGCCAGGAAGAAGCGGGTGTCGTAGCGGCGGGTGCGGCCGGGCGGCGTAATGGCACGGGCGACGAAGCGCAGGCCTGCGATGGCCGGCTGGAAGCCAAGCGCCGCAAACGGCCCCCAAGGTTCGGGAATGGGATCGCGCATGGCCCCCAAGCTGCCGATGACGAGGCCGGTTTCCTCGAACACTTCGCGGACCGCCGTCAGGGCCAAAGTCGTCGAGAAAGAGGCTGGGTACGTCGCGGCTATGCCCCACATCAAGGCGGCATGATCGCGCGCATGAAGCGCGTCGCACGCCTCAACCGCGAGATCACCGTCATCAAAACGTCCACCGGGGAAAACCCATTTGTCGGGTAGGAAAACATTATCGGGACGGCGGTGGCCGAACATAATGCGTGGTGCGGGCGGCGCTTGGTCGATGAGGATGACGACGCCAGCATCGAATACGATCTGCGCTGGGGCTTCTACAGCGTCCTGCAAACTCGCGGTCATGAGTCTGACCTCAACATGGCTTTAAGATCGGCGTCAGATTTTTGAAGTGCCGGGCACTGGCGCTGGAAAGTCTGGCGCTGGAAAGACTGGCGCCGGAAAATCCAGCCCCTCAACCAAATTCTCTCCAAACCCGTGCATGTGGTTAGCCCATTGATAGCCGATCAGCGCCCCTTTGATGCGCGGCAACAGCCACAAGCTCAAGATTACCAGCGACGGCAAAGCGTAAGCGAGATGAACCCAGGTGTCGGGCGCATAAAGCTGCTCGATCACCAGTATGGCGCCAATAATGACGTGGCCGGTGATCAGCATGGTGAAGTAGGGCGGTGCGTCGTCCGCGCGGTGGTGGTGGAGCTCTTGTGGGCAAACGTCACACGCATCATTGACCTTGAGATAGCGGTGATACAAAGCGCCATTGCCGCAGTTTGGGCATTTCTGCCGCCAACCGCGCTTCAACGATAACCAGATATCGCGTTCGTTTGACACGGCCATTTTCGATGTTCTCGGGTTTTAACTCTTAGCCCAAGGGGTGCGCCTCCTAGTTCGCGTGGTCAAGGGCACGGGTCGCCGCACGCGTGAAATTGGTGCAGCAATCGCGGTTACCCGAGTTTCGCCGCCAGCGCATCGTCCTGGAAATGCGTGCGGTAATATTCGTAGCACATGAACCACAACGAGTAGACCGTGATACGGCCCCAGAAATCGACGAACACCAGCGTTTCGGGATCATTGCTGACCTTGTCGAAGTAGGCGAGGCCTAAGAAGAAGGGGATGTTGAAGCAGACGAGGAATATGATCAGGCTGCGCAGCGTGCTCGGGCCCGGCAAATACATGCGATAGAGCGCATAGCCGATAAACCAGAGCGAATAGACGGTGAAGCGGCCCCAGAAATCTACGAACAAAGCGGCCTTGGGATCATCGGGCAATTTGTGAAAGTAAGCGAGCAGCAGAAAGATCGCCGTATTGGCGCAGACCAAGAACGACAGAATGTAGCGAATTGTTCTCTTGGTTGAGCTTGTCATGACGCCTCGCAAATTTGCCGTTGAAAGTTGATTTCGCAGCCGCACTTTACGCAAATCGCAACATTTGTGGAAGCCGTCAGCGGCTGCGCCTATTCCCAAACTTGTTGCGCGGCGGACGGCGGTTGGCTGCCGCCTTGATCGCGCCAAAATGACCCTTGCGCCCCGGCGTCAACATTTCAAACCGCAACGCGCCAGCGGACGGAATAACCTCCAACAGTTTGACCTCCACGATATCGCCGAGCCGGTAACCTTCCCCAGAGCGCGACCCGACCAGCGCGTGCGATGCTTCGATGTGATTATAGTAATCGTTGCCGAGGGACGAAATCGGAATGTAGCCGTCGGCGCCAGTATCCTTGAGCCGCACGAACAGCCCGGAACGGGTGACGCCTGCGATGCGGGCCGTGAAGGTTGCGCCGACCCGGTCGGCGAGATGGGCGGCAATCAGGCGGTCGGTTGTTTCGCGTTCGGCCGCCATGGCACGGCGCTCGGTATCGGAAATGGCTTTCGAGATCGACGTCAGGCGCTGAATTTCTTCGTCTGTTAAACCGTCAGGTCCAAAGCCCAGAGCCCGCACCAGAGCCCGGTGCACGAGCAGGTCGGCGTAACGGCGGATAGGTGACGTAAAGTGGGCATAGCGTGCCAAACTCAAACCGAAATGACCGATGTTGCGTGGCGAGTATTCAGCCTGCATCTGGGCCCGCAAGATGACTTCGTTGACGAGATCGGGAATGGGCAGATCTTTGGCTTCGGTCAGAATTTTGTTGAAGGCATCGGGTTTCAAGGCGCCGGCGTGCGGGATGCGCAAATCCAGCGTTTCAAGAAAATCCCGCAGGCCTTTGAGCTTTTCCGCACTCGGCGCGTCGTGGACACGGTAGACGAGCTGGGTGCGTTTTTCTTCCAGCGTCTCGGCGGCCGCGACGTTGGCCTGGATCATCATTTCTTCGATCAGGCGGTGGGCGGCCAGGCGCTGCGGCACGATGATGTTGGCCACGCGACCCTTGTCGTCGAGGACGATTTTGCGCTCAGGCAAATCGAGATCGAGCGGCCCGCGCTTCTCACGCGCCGCACTCAAAGCCCCATAAGCGGCCCACAGCGGTTTAAGGGCGCGATCCATCAACGGTGCGCATTTTTCCGAGACGTTGCCATCGATCGCCGCCTGCGCCTCTTGATACGAAAGCTTGGCGGCGGAGCGCATCATGGCGCGCAAGAATGTGTGGCTGCGTTTTTCGCCGCGCTTGTCGAAGACCATCCGCACGGCGAGGCACGGGCGCTCTTCGCCTTCGCGCAGCGAGCACAAGTCGTTGGATATTTTTTCAGGCAGCATCGGCACGACGCGGTCTGGAAAATAGACCGAGTTACCACGCAACTTCGCCTCGTGATCGAGCTTGGTGCCGGGGCGGATGTAGTGCGCGACATCGGCAATGGCGACGATGACGATCCAGCCACCGGCATTCTTGCTGTCGGAATCAAGCTCGGCATAGACGGCGTCGTCGTGATCGCGGGCGTCGATGGGATCGATTGTGAGAAGGGGCACGGAACGTAAATCGGTGCGGCCTTTCATGGTGGGGGGCGTCAGCTCTTCGAGTTCTGCCATGACGCGATCGGGAAAATCTTCCGGGATTCCGTGGGCGTGAATGGCGATCAGCGAGATCTGGCGCTGGTCGTCGGGATTGCCGAGCGCTTCAAGGATGACGGCGCGCGGCGTCGCAAAACGGCCCTTGCGAACAAGATCGAAGCGCACCAGATCGCCGTCTTTGGCTTCGCCTTCATCTCCGGCCAAGATCGCCCAGCTCTTGAGGTCCTTGCGATCGATGGGCTCGATGGTGCCGCCGCCGCGATTTGCGGAACGGTAGATGCCAAGCATTCGGCGTTTTTCGCGCGGCAGGCGCTTGATGGGTGTGGCTTCAAAGCTGACACCGCCGGATTTTGTGGCGAGTTTGGTGACTCGGGCGAGGACTTTATCGCCAATGCCGATTTCGCCATCAAGCGGACGTTCTGACGGCAGCAGGCGGATGGTGGGGCGCTTGCCGTCGGCGTCGTCCCAGTCGACGGGCTTTGCGACGAGATCGCCGTCGCGGTCGCGGCCCGTGACATCCAGCGTTGAGACATGGGGCAGCTTGCCTTTTTCGCGCAAGGCTTTGCGGTTGCCCGACAGAGTGCCGTCTTCCGCCATCTCTGCGAGCAAGCGCTTCAAGGCAACGCGGGCGCCGCCCTTGACGCCAAAGGCACGCGAAATTTCGCGTTTTCCGGCTTTTCCTTGAGCGGATGAAAGATATTCGAGAATTTGCTCGCGCGACGGCAATCCATCGGTGGTCGCGCGCGTCTGTTTGGGAGGGCGGGCCACCGCGCAATTGCCTTTCTACTGTCAGCCTTTGGCTTTGGCCTTAACGGCTTTGGTTTTGGCGGGGGCTACTGCCGGTTTTGCCGGTGCCGGTTTTTTTGCGGGCGTTACGGCTTTTTTCGCAGCCGGCTTCTTAGGCGCCGTTTTTGCCATGCCGTCGACATCAGCGGGCTTGGCCTTCGCCGATTTTTTGAATCCACCCTTGCGGGCCGGTTTGCCGCCGCCTTTGGCGATGCGCTCTTCGAGCAAGGCAACCGCTTCGCCAACAGTCAGTGACGCTGGGTCTTTGCCTTTGGGCACAGTCGCGTTGACTTTGTTGTGGCTGACATAAGCGCCATACTTGCCATCCAGAACTTCGATTTTTCCGCCTTCGCTTGGGTGTTCGCCAAGGTCGTTGAGAACCGTGCGCTGGGCTGCGCGGCCAAAGCGGCCCTTGCCGCCGCCGGCGCGTTTTTCAGCCAGCAGCGTCACCGCGCGGTTAAGCCCAACGGTAAAGACTTCCTCGATGCCGTCGACGTTGGCGTAGGTGCCATCGTGAAGAATGAACGGTCCGAAACGGCCAAGGCCAGCCGTGATCGGCGTACCGGTTTCGGGGTGAATGCCGACTTGCCGCGGTAAGCTCAACAGCTGCATAGCTTTTTCAAGATCGATCGTGGCGGCGTCGATGCCTTTGGGGATCGAGGAGCGCTTGGGTTTTGCATCGCCCTCTGCTTCTCCGAGCTGAAGGTAAGGTCCGAAACGGCCAGTTTTCAAAACAACCGGCAAACCTGAATCGGGATCGAATCCCAACTCGCGGTCGCCCGTGGCGTTGGCGCCGTCGCCGGTCAGTTGACGGGTAAATTTGCATTCCGGATAATTGGTGCAGCCGATGAAGGGGCCAAACTTGCTGGGCTTAAGGCTGAGCTGTCCACTTTTACAGACGGGACATACCCGTGGATCTGTCCCATCCTCACGCTCGGGAAAAATGTGGGGCGCGAGCATTTCATTCAAGGCGTCCATGACCTCGCCGACGCGCAGGTCCTTGATGTCTTCGACGGCCGCGATGAAGTGCTTCCAGAAATCACGCAAGACATCCTTCCACGCCATCTTGTTGTCGGAGATGAGGTCGAGCTTTTCTTCAAGATCGGCCGTGAAGTCGTACTCCACGTAACGCATAAAGAAATTTTCGAGGAAAGCGATGACGAGGCGGCCCTTGTCTTCCGGCACCAAACGCTTTTTGTCGATTTTGACGTAGTCGCGCTCGACCAGAACCGCCATGGTCGACGCATATGTCGAGGGCCGGCCAATGCCGAGTTCTTCCATGCGCTTGACGAGCGTCGCCTCTGAGAAGCGCGGCGGCGGCTGCGTGAAGTGCTGGTTGGCTTCGATGGTTTTGTCGCGCACCTTGTCGCCTTCAGCGAGGGGCGGCAAGCGGTTGGAGTTTTCATCTTCAGCGGCGGGATCGGCGGCGCGGTCGTCCTTGCCCTTGTCGATGTAACGGAAGCGGTCGTCGCGGCCTTCTTCATAGACTTTGAGGAAGCCGTCGAATGTTACGATGGAACCGGAAGCACGCAGAGTATAGGTCTTGCCGTCGCGGCCTTTGACCGCGATGTCGGCGCTGGTCTGCTCCAGTTCGGCAGACGCCATTTGACTGGCGACGGTGCGCTTCCAAATCAATTCGTAAAGACGGGCCTGATCTTTTTCGAGATAACGCGCGACGTCGTCGGGGCGGCGCGTGACGTCGGTGGGGCGGATGGCTTCGTGCGCTTCCTGGGCGTTCTTGGCTTTGGTCTTATATTCGCGGACGAAGGGCGCGACGTATTTCTGTGAATACTCGCGGGCAAT
Organism: Hyphomicrobium sp.; assembly: GCA_031365865.1. Lineage (GTDB taxonomy): Bacteria > Pseudomonadota > Alphaproteobacteria > Rhizobiales > Hyphomicrobiaceae > Hyphomicrobium_B. The sequence continues at coordinate 41,557 of JANLYX010000015.1, forward strand.
CATTCCGCGAACCTCATTGATGGCTTCGGGAATAATGGTGACGCCGTCGGTTCGCATGTAGGTGATGAGACCGACGGTTTCGCCGCCGACATCGACGCCTTCATACAGGCGTTGCGCAATCTGCATGGTCTGCTTGGCCGAATAGCCGAGCTTTCGTGACGCGTCCATCTGCAAGGTTGAGGTCATGAATGGCGCGTACGGGTTGCGCTTGACGGCTTTTTTCTCAAGCTGCGCGACCCGGAATTCGCCTTTTTCAATAGCCGCCTTGATGGCGAGCGCCGACGCCTCAGCCTTGATATCGAGTTTATCCAGCTTCTTGCCGGCGATGGCCGACAGCCGGGCTTCGAACTCCTCGCCCTTCGGCGTCGTCATGACCGCGTCGATGGTCCAGTATTCCTGGGTCCTGAAGGCTTCGATCTCAGCTTCGCGATCGCAGACCAGGCGCAGCGCGACCGATTGCACGCGCCCGGCCGATTTCGAGCCCGGCAGCTTGCGCCACAACACTGGGGAAAGCGTGAAGCCGACAAGATAGTCGAGGGCGCGGCGGGCAAGATACGCCTCGACCAGCGGCTGGTCGATTTCGCGTGGCTCTTTGAGCGCCGCCAGGATGGATTGCTTGGTAATGGCGTTGAAAGCCACACGTTCGATCTGCAGGCCTTTATGAAGGGCTTTGCGCTCACTAAGGATCTCTAGGATGTGCCAGGAAATGGCCTCCCCCTCGCGATCAGGGTCGGTCGCCAGGATCAACTTCGAGGCCTTTTTGACCGCCTCAGTGATGTCTTTCATCACCTTCTTGCCGCGGTCTTGGACCTCCCAATGCATCTCGAAGTCTTTATCGGGCTCAACGGCATCGTTTCTGGCTGGCAAATCCCGGACGTGACCGACCGAGGCAATGACGTGATACCCCGAGCCAAGATACTTGTTGATGGTTTTGGCCTTGGCGGCAGATTCGACGATAACGACGTTCATATCGCGCTTTCGATGCAGGGCTGGCCTGAAAATTGGGCTCCGCGGCGCGCCGCACAAGGGTGGGCTGGTCCGGAGGCGGGGGAACATGGGTGATCAGAGCGGCCCTGTCAAACCTATGCACCAACATCCTTATGGGGAAATGATATCTAATATTGCAACCTTAAGAAGAATAGACTAAGCCCTGCTTAGGCAAGGTTCGGGGACGATGGCGGAGTGGTACATGACAGCCGGAAACAAAGGATCGGCTACAAAACAGCCGATCGGGTCGATTGAACAGGGTGAGCGCGGTCCGTCGCTTGATACCACGGACCGATTTAACTACATGGCGGACTTGCTAATGGAGCTCAGGCACATGGCCAACGCGGAGGGCTGCACGACGCTGACCGGCCTCTTGGACCTATCGCAATCGGAAGCTAGATCGATGGCCTTCAAACGGCAAAAATGACGTGGCCGGCGTCTAAGCTATTCGGTGTCCAAGCGGAGGGCTATTAACCCTGTTCCGGGACGCGACAGTCTCCCGCCCAGTTCGAGTTCCATCAAGCCGATTTGAACGACGCGTAGCGGCAAGCCCGTGGCCCGCACGATCGAATCCAGATCGACCGGCGCGGGCCCTAGCACGGCAACGATGGCTTGGCGCTCATGCTCACCGACGTCGGGCGGCGTGCCAATAGGGATCGGTGGTGGCCGGTCGCCGGCAATCCTGGTGCGCTCGTAACTTTCGCTCAAGCCCGACATAGGCTGTAAGACAGCTAAGACATCATGCGGTTCTGTGACGAGGGTCGCACCGTTCTTGAGCAGCTTGTTGGTGCCTTCGGCGCGCGGATCGAGCGGATGGCCTGGAACGGCGAAGACTTCGCGGCCTTGCTCGGCTCCGTAACGCGCGGTTACCAACGTGCCCGATCGCGCGGCCGCTTCAACAATGACGACTCCTAGCGATATTCCGGAGATGATGCGATTGCGACGGGGAAAATCCTGCGCCCTAGCGTTGAAGCCTGGCGGTTGTTCGCTGACGATGCAGCCCTGCTCGGCGATGCCTGCATACAATTCGCCGTGTTCGGGCGGATAGATTCTATCGACGCCGCCCGCGAGCACGGCGACGGTGCCGGAGTCCAACGCTGCTTCATGGGCCGCCCCGTCAATGCCGCGCGCCATTCCCGAAACGATGGCATAACCAGCTTGACCGATCTCACGCGCAAACAAGCGCGCCAACTTTGCGCCCGCTGCTGAACTCATTCGAGACCCTACGATTGCGACCGATGGCCGGCTGGCAAGATCCAAGCGGCCTTTCACGTACAGCAACGGCGGCGGGGCATCGATGCTGGCGAGATATTTCGGATAGCCAGGCTCAATTGTGAACACAGGTTCTGCGCCAGCTTTGGTCGCGGCGGCGAGTTCAGCTTCGGCGTCGGCTTTCGGGCAAATGCGAATGGCTTTGCCGCGCCCGCCGCGTTTGGAAAGATCCGGCAGGGCATCGAGCGCTTTCGACGCCCCGCCGAAGTGATTGATCAATTCGCGGAAGGTGACGGGGCCAACGTTCTCAGAACGAATGAGGCGCAGACACGCCAACTGCTCGCGCTCATCCAGCTTCGCGATTGGAAGCGGCGCGGCTTTGAAGAGATGATCGGCGTCACGCTTTGGCACCGATCTTTGGCTCCTCGCCATGCATGAGCCGGGTGATATTGGCGCGATGCCGCCACAACAGAAGAAGAGTCATCAACAGCGCCAGCGCTGCGATCTCAAGCTTCTTATTCAAAAGCAGCACGAACGGCGACGCAAAGGCCGCGATCAGGGCTGCGAGCGAAGAAAACCGCGACAGGTAAGCAACCACCAGCCAGACGCCACAGAACGCGACCGCTGCTGGCCAATACAAACCGAGCACCACGCCGATATATGTTGCGACGCCCTTACCGCCCTTAAATTTCAGCCAGATCGGATAGAGGTGGCCGAGAAACGCGCCAAGCCCGGCGAGAATTGCGGCAGCTTGACCCCACCAGTAATCGGCGAGCAGAACAGCAGCAGTGCCTTTCAGCGCGTCGAGAAGCAGCGTCGCGGCGGCGAGGCCCTTATGGCCCGTGCGCAGCACATTGGTGGCGCCGATGTTACCCGAGCCGATATTGCGGACATCACCCAGACCAGCAAAGCGCGTCAGCAACAGCCCAAACGGAATTGTGCCCAGCAAATAGCCGAGGCCGAAGCCCAGCGGCAGAAAGTGCCACGGGCCGCCAGCCACCAGCGTGATGAAGGACGAGAGCGGGCTCATGCGTGTTCCTTGCGTTCCGCCGTCAATTTTTACTTTCGACCGCTCAGCCGCCTGTGAAGAGCACCCGCCATGCAGACCACCCAAGATAACACAAATCCGCGCTCTGCCCAGGAGGCCTCCATCTGCTCGGTCTCGGAGATGTAAATTATCCGGCCCTTAAGGTGGTAGGTCACTGCGTCAACTGCGTGGTGGCCGGGGGCCTTTGCATAATTCAGGAAGCGATGCTCTATTATTGCGAGCTGGATCAAGCACACAATAAGAATTGCCAAGGCGCAAGCCATGACTGCGTTCCATAGTTTGCCAAGCATGGCACTCGTTCCGCCTCTTGCTGCTCACGTCCGCGCCACGCCAGCGTATTCGTAGACGGACTTGGTGGCAACGGGTTGGATGGGCGGGATTGCCGATGGGGGCGCGATGCCGGATTTGACCCTGTGCCGACTAAGTTCAGGAACAATTAGATTTAGCTGATCGCCGGCTCATCGACTGTCGTGCATTTCATCTCCCTTTCAGAATCCCATGATCGTCTTGGTGATGGCGAATTGGCTCGGCCAGTAATGCGTGTATTTGGGTAGATCGTCTGCGACGTCGGCCACGCGTCGATTGTAGAATACGTGCACTCGGACCGGAGGGAGCAGCGACTGTTCGACGAAGCTCTTCGACGGCAAGAATACCAGTTGCAACGGCCGCACGCCCATCGTTTCCATGGCCGGATTGCCGCATTGAGGGCAGCGTGCCCGGTTGAGATTGGGCGGCGGCCGGTACTTCTTGTGAGTGAGCGTACCCGCTCCCTTCAAGTTGACGTGGTGTGCCATCAGCACCGACACGTCGGAAAAGGCCTCGCCGGTGAAGTCTTGGCAGAACAGGCAGTGGCACACAAAGCGTGCGACCGGGGCCTTGCTGGTTTCGAACGAGAAGGCGCTACAAGTGCAGCCGCCGTGGAGATGCGCGTGATGTTGCTCGGCCACGATTTTCCGATCTGATAAAGGGTTCGAGTCCCATCGTCGTCAGTGTGCGTGCCTTACATGAGTAGTATGTGTTTTCGTATCAGCGGCGCAAAACCACAAGATTGCCAACCGAAATCTGTACGATTTCCTCTTTTTGGTTCAGCGTTGTCGTGCGCACTTTGACCAGTCCTTGCTCCGGCCGTGACTTCGACGGCCGCACTTCCAGCACTTCGCATACCACACGCAATTCATCGCCTGGCCGCACAGGACGTGGCCAGCGCAATTCTTCGAAACCCGCCCCCACTATACCGCCAGCGAGCTTGAGCTCGCTGTCTACCAGCAAGCGCATCGTGATCGCAGCCGTATGCCAGCCACTCGCTG
>JANLYX010000019.1:0-15701 GCA_031365865.1 Hyphomicrobium sp.
CGCGATTGGCCAGTTGGCGTATGTTTATCCTCGCTCGAATACTTGGGCCATGCTATGAAGCATGAGCAACCGAGTCGAGGGGTGGTGACGCCATGCTGGAATGGCTTACGAGACATCGTGGTTGGGTGGACTTGGCAATTACCGCCATTAAGGCGGTGCTGCTAATGTCAAGCTTTGCCTTGCCAGCATGGGCTGCAAATGCATCCGATTGGATGCGCCAATGGGGGCCCATTTCTTGGGTGGTTGCAGGTTTCGTCGGACTCTTGGTTGGTCAGATTTGGATGCTTCTGCATGCCTTTTGGAAGCGATATAAAATAGTTTCCATCATTGCCGAGAAGCAGGCTGCTAAGACGGACCAAATCAATCCTCTAGACGACACTTTTCGAAAACAGCGCATCCGGCTAACTGATTTGGCCGAGCACATAACGAATGAAATCAAGAATAAAGTGTTCGTTGATTGCGAGATCTTTGGGCCGGCTAATGCTGTGTTTATGGCCCATTGCCATTTCCAATCGAATGGTGGTGCTCTATGCGACGGGGTTGTGTTCAGTGGGCAGGTAAAGCCTCACACAGGGTTACACATAATTGGTTGCACTTTCCAAAGTTGCCGCTTCTACTACATCACCTTTATGGTGCCGGAAGTGCTGGCTGAAGACTTTCGGCAGCATAACTGGAACGGCATCAATTGGATTACTAGCCAGCACGTAGCCACTAAGCGCGAATTGGAATTGCTGAAATCAGATCAGGCGGAAGAGGATGTCCCGAGGAAAATACCTGTCCCTTGAAGAAGCGCGCCAGTCCGGCGACTTCAAGCAGTTCTGCAAAGAGCATCCGGCCAAAGCGGATCGCGACCGCTTTCTCAAGCTCTTGTCTGCGATGTCGCTAGGCGTTTTAGAAGAAGGGGAAACATCTTCGCCGGATCGTGACGGAGATTCCACCGGAACTCGAACTCAGCGAGATACTTAGGCAGATGCCCGGCGGAAACGTGAACATGCGTGCCCTTGATCGAGCGCTGGATCAGCGACCAGAACCCTTCAATCGTGTTCGTATGCACGTCGCCGCGAACGTATTCCTTCGCAAGGTGGTTCACGGATGCGTGCTTGTATCCGTACATCGTCAGCCGCTTGTAGGAATTCAGTTCGTCGGTCGATATCGTGGCGTCCCGGTCCACATGCTTGATGATGTGCTTCTCAAGGCTGGTCCTCTTCACGTCCGGCACAACGCGGGTGATGATATCGCCACCACGTTCCACCATGCCAAGCACGACGGTCTTGCCAAGCGCCGCCCGGCCACGCTTGCCGGAGCGCTTGCCGCCGATCATGACTTCGTCAATCTCGACGTGGCCCCCGATGGGCGGGTCGCCGTCAACAAGGGCGAGGTACTTGCGGATTTCATGGCCCATGCGCCAAGCCGTCTTGTAGTTCACGGAAAGCTGGCGTTGCAGTTCCTTGGCCGGGACCCCGTGGCGGGTCGTGGTGAACAGATACATGGCGTAAAACCACTTCTGCAAAGGGGTGTGGGACTTGTGAAACGGGGTGCCGACCATGGGGTGAACATGGTTCCCGCACGAGCAAGTATAGGCGGGCATCTTGGTGAGACGTTTCCAAAGATCAGTTTCGCCGCATTTTGGGCACTCGTAGTCCTGGCCGTAGCGGGACTGGAAAAGATGTTCCAGGCAGGCGTCATCATTCGGAAAGAGCTTCATAAATTCGGTAATCGGCATGGGCTTGGACATGGCAGGGTTTCCCTCTCTGCCATGAATATAGTGCAATGAAGTACATACGTCAAGTGGCCAAACGCGTAGATTTATTGGCTAATCGAGTTGAACCGGAGAATCCGCGGCGCGCTCACCAAAGCGACGACAAGCTGGAACTACCCTTGCACTACGATTCCCTGACAATTAGGGCACTGTCGAATTCGGAATGAGGATTTGTATCAAGGATGTCCGGGACTGTAGAAAGAGAAGCAGCCGACAGTCTCGTAACCAGAGAGGGCTTGGGCAGGGCCCTGTTCGACTCGAGCCCGGATTGCATCAAAATCATCGACCTTGATGGCGTCCTCGAAGCCATGAACGTCAATGGCCAGCACTGCTTGGAGATCGACGATATCAATGCCTTCTGTGGCAACCACTGGTCGACGATGTGGCCGCCGCAAGAACGTGCCAAAGTCAACGCCGCGATAGCCGATGCTCGCACCAACCGGATTGGACGTTTCACCGCGTTCTGTCCGACGGCGAAAGGCACGCCGAAGTGGTGGGATGTGATCGTCACGCCGGTTGTTGGCGTTGACGGTTTGCCGGCGCACTTGGTTGTGTCGTCTCGCGATATCACCGAGCAAAGGGCCGGCGAGGAGAATCTGCGTGCTGCGTACGACACGTTTCGCGGCGTGGTCGAGCGCTCGCCATTCGGCGTTTATGCCGTCGATGCCGACTTCCGCATGGCGCTGGTAGCGGCTGGCGCGCAAAAGGTCTTCGAGAATATTCGGCCTTTGATCGGCCGGGACTTTGCTGAAGTCCTCGGGCTGATTTGGCCGGAACCGTTCGCCAGCGAAGTCATAAGCCGCTTCCGCCACACGCTACTGACCGGGGAGCCGTACAACGCGCCCGGCATGGTTGAACGCCGCCGCGACATCAACTCGGTCGAGTCCTATGACTGGAAAATCGAGCGTATGACCTTGCCTGACGGCCGGTTGGGGGTGGTCTGTCACTTCTACGACCTGACCGAACGACAGCGCTACGAAGCGGCTTTGCGCGAAAGCGAGCAGCGAACGCACTTGGCGACAGAGGCTGCAAGCATCGGCATCTGGGAATGGAATCTCGAGACCAACCAGGTTCGATGGGACGCCCAAATGTTTCAAATCCATGGCATTGCTCCAACAGTGGATTGCACCGTTCCTTTCAGCCTCTGGAGCGGCATGGTTGATCCCGAAGATTGGCCTCGGCAAGAGCGGCTGCTCGGCGAAACGGTTCGCCGTCTCGGCTACGGTCATCGTCAGTTCCGCATCAGCCGGGGCGATGGACAGCTTCGCCACATTGAAGCCGTCGATACCGTGCGGACCGGCGCCAAAGGCCAAGCCGAATGGGTGGTCGGGACCAACATCGACATCACCGAGCGCAAGCTGGCCGAGGATACCCTGCGCGCCAGCGAGGAGCGACTGCGATTGGCGGCTGACGTTGCCGGCATCGGCCGGGGCGACATAAATTATTTGCAAGACACGATCACATTGGATGATCGGGCGGCGGCACTTTTCGGAATGCCCGCCGGTAAGGCCCTGCCTCGCCGGGATGTTCACGCCCGGTTTCACCCTGACGACATTCCCGCGATCGAGGCAAAAATATCGGACAGTCTGGATCCTTCGGGAAGCGGGTTCATGAGTATCGATCATCGAACCATCCGGCCGGACGGTTCGATGGTGTGGATTTCGGCATGCAAGCAAATTGAATTTAGCGCGCGTGACGACCTTCGTCAGCGGCGGGCTGTATCGGGAATACTGGCGGTGTTGGATATCACCGCTCGCAAGGAGCACGAGCGGCAAATCGAATTGCTGATGCGTGAGGTTAATCACCGCTCCAAGAACTTGTTGGGTGTTGTGCAAGCCGTCGCCCGGCAGACGGCGAAATCATCGCCCGATGAATTTGTGCAGCGCTTCTCCGAGCGGGTTCAAGCGCTGGCCGCCAGTCAGGATCTGCTGGTCAACAGTAATTGGCGCGGCGCCAGCCTTGCCGATCTCGTGCGCGTGCAACTGGCGCACTTCAAGGACCTGGTGGGCGGCCGGATAGAGTTACGCGGTGAGCCAATACAATTGTCGGCGCCGGCGGCTCAAACCATTGGCATGGCCCTGCACGAGCTTGCCACCAACGCAGGCAAGTACGGCTCGCTCTCCAATGCCGGCGGTCGCGTCATGATCGCGTGGCATACAACCAAGGAGCCCGCTGGCAAAAGGTTTGAAATGAGCTGGACTGAAGACGGTGGCCCTCCCGTCGTTGCCCCCAAGAGACAGGGCTTCGGCAGCACCGTCATCGACACCATGGCGAAAAACGGAATGTCCGGCGATGTGGTGGTTGCGTTTGACCGCGAGGGTTTCAAGTGGCGGCTCGAGTGTCCGGCCGCGGCATTGTGGTAGGGACGGCAACGATAGAGTTATGGCGATGATAGCGATTGAGAGACCTTCGCGATGACGTTGCGGGTTCTGGTTGTTGAAGACGATCCATTACTGGCCTTCGATCTGGCGGATCGATTGAGAGATTGCGACTTCACCGTTGTCGGACCGGCGGCGACAGTCGCTGAAGCCCTCAAGTTGATCGAGGAGGCCGGTTGTGACGTCGCCGTCATCGACGTCAACCTTGGTCACGAGACGGCCGCGCCCGTTGCCGCGCGATTGCGGTCTCGGTCGCTACCGTTCGTTGCTCTATCGGGCTATTCAGCCAATCAGTACCCAAGCGAATTCGCCGGGGCTCCGAAACTGACAAAGCCCGTCGACGACAAATCTTTGATGGCGGCAATCCGCCAGTGCATGCGCGCGTGCGCGTGATTTCGGCCAAAAGACAATCGGCCCAATAGGGCGTCCGTCACACGCGTTCGGGCCGAATGCGCCGTCTTGCGGCAAGAAACTCGCAATTACGCTCCGAATATTACTTCGTTGCGGCGCCCAAGTCGTTTGCCGCTTCCTTCAAGTGCATTGCACATCCGTCCATGTCCTTCGCGTCCATGCTCTTCTTCGCAAGGTCGAGATGGCCCATCGCTGTCTTCTTCTTGTCAGCGTCCGTCGCCGCGGCGGCCTTGGTGTTGAGTGCGGCCAAGCTTTCCTGCGTACAGCTGACTGGAGCCGCTTCAGCATTTGTGGATGATTTTTCTTCGGCCCGGGCTGTGCCTGTCGTCACCAGACCAGCAAGCAAAATGCTAACGAGCGCGCTTTTGAGCATTGTAAATTCTCCTTGATAGGTTTGCGAGAACGTTTTCATCGGCCGGCCAACGCCGAAGGCTCGGGAAAAGTCCGAGGGATCATAGTCGCGCTGCGGCCGGTGTGCGGGTAGCTCAAATGATAACGTGCGGCCTGTGAGATCGTTCCAAACTTGACCGTGCAGACGACGGTTGGTTTGATAAAGCTCGCACCGCGTACTGGGGGATAACGTGGAACGTGCGGTGACAATTTTGGTGGGCCCGCCAGGACTCGAACCTGGAACCAGACGGTTATGAGCCGTCAGCTCTAACCATTGAGCTACGGGCCCTTGTCCTTGCGGCCAATGTGCGCCGGAGCGCGCGAGGGACCAGGAGCCGCGCCCCTCATAACAGAGTTCTCAATTGTGCCAAACCCCGTTTCGGCCTTCATTTGTCCGCGAAAGCCATTTATCCGGCCAAGCCAGTCGCAGATCCGAACTTAAAGGGGCTTGCATGCAACTCTTGACAAGCGCAACGAGGACAATTGGACGGGCCGGCGTGTTGGCCGGGCTGCTGGCGGGTATGCTCGCTGGCACTGTCACGGGGCTGAAGGCCGAGGAAAAAATCATGGATCGCACAGTCACGGTGTCGGCCTCGGGCCAGGTCATGGCGGAGCCCGATCAGGCGCATATTTCGTCCGGCGTCGTCAGCGAGGCGCAGACCGCGCGCGAGACCTTGTCGCAAAACACCGAGGCGATGAAAAAGGTCGTGGCGGCGTTGAAGGCCGAGGGCGTCGATCCCAAGGATATTCAAACCAGTTCCTTCAACGTCGAGCCGGTGACGGTTTATTCCGACAAGGGCGAGCCGCCGCGCATCACCGGCTACCGCGTTACCAACCAAGTGGCGATTGTGATCCGCAATCTCGACAAGCTGGGCGGCGTGCTCGACAAGCTAGTGAGCGTCGGCGCCAATCAGGTGCATGGGCTGACGTTTGAAGCGTCGAAAGCCGAGAGCCTGAAGGACGAAGCGCGCAAGGAGGCCATGGCCAATGCCTTGCGGCGCGCCAAGTTGCTGGCCGGCGCGGGCGGCGCCGAGGTCGGCAAGGTCTTGCAGATTTCGGAAGACGTGGCCTTTGCGGGTCCCATGCCGCCGCAATTCAAGGCCCGCGCGGCGATGGCCGAAGCGGTGCCCGTCGAGCGCGGTCAGCAGGCGCTTGAAGCGCGCGTGACGGTGACGTGGGAGTTGAAGTAGGAGTACGCCGGCTTTCTCCCTCCTCCCCCTCGAGGGGAGGGCAGGGGTGGGGGGAATCCCGGAGGCTTGCACTTCATTATCAGAGGTCAAACTCGATCGTCACGGAGTTCCCCCCTCCCGGCCTCCCCCACAAGGGGGGAGGAGAAGTGCCGGCATGCTCACCCCAACTCCACCACTTCGACGTTGACTTTTGTCATCGGCGCGCCGGGCTGAAGGGGCCAGTCGTGCGCATTGCGCATTTCGCCCCCCGCTTCGCGCAGATGTCTCAGGCGGGCGAGATCTATGGTGGCGCTGACCCATTCGGCGGCGTTGAGCTTGCCCTCCGCCAGAACGCCCGTATCGGAAACGCCATGCTCGGAAGGGACGTAGATGCCAGCCGCACCAGCGTTAAAATCGACCGCCAGCGACCACGGCGCGTCGCCGACGGTCGGGCTCTGGACGGTGGCGATGGTGTTTTCAAGGGCGCGCGCTAGGCAGCCGGTGCGGATGCGGTGGTAGCCCGAAACGCGCTCGGTGCATGACGGCACCAGGACAACCTCGGCGCCGGCTTCTGCAAAGGCGCGCACCAGCAACGGGAATTCGCTGTCGTAGCAAATGGCGATGGCCAAGATTCCAATCGCGGTCTTGAAGACGCGCGAGGGTGAGCCCGCAGAGATCCCCCACTCGCGCTCGAACGGCGTCATGACCAGCTTTTCCTGCTCGCCGATGTCGCCGCTGGGGGTCACGAGCTGGGCGGCATTGACGTAGCGGCCATCGGATTTGAGAACCGGCCCCGAACCAACGACGATGTGGACCTTATGCTTCTGGGCAAGCTCGGCGTGCAAGGCGACGCGCGAAGCGGCCAGCTCCGCAACCTTGCTCAACGTCGTCTTGAGATCGGAATAAACTTCGGGGCCGAAGGCCGCAGCCTGTTCGATTGACGCGTACTCTGGAAACACCAGCAGCTGAGCGCCGGTATGGGCGCCAATCTTGACCCACAAAGCAATCTTGTCTTCCCACTCCCCAAGGGACTTGGGCTGCCCCATCGGATATTGGGCGCTGGCGACTTTGAGGTTGGCGGGCGCGGTCATCGGAGCGCTTTCATCCAGAATTGCATAGTGTGGGTGGTCTCGTGGGATTGGTCGATGTCTTTCCAATCATAGGTCGCGACGATGCCTTCGACCGGCGCATAGCCGCGCTTTTTCCAGAACGGATCAAGTGGCGCGTAGCCGGCGGGTTTTAAGGGGTGATCGCCGGGGCGAACGACGCGGCAGAACGAGGAATGGGTAAAGCCGCCGAGCTTGTGGGCCCGGCCTTCGCGGCCGTCGAAAAAGGCGTGGCCGAGACCGAAACCGCGGTGCGATTTGAGCAGTACGCTTTCCCCGCAATAGAAGATTTTGGAGATGTCGTAGCCGGCCTTTTTGAACGGCTCGCCGAATTCGTCGGCATGTTCGATCATGGGTGCGCCGGTTGAAGCGCCGACCATCGCCGGGCCGTCGTAAGCAGCAATGACGACCGCGCCCTTGGCGGCGGCAAATTTTTTCAAGTACGTTTCTTCGTAATCCAAGGTGCCGTCGTAGAGATACGGCCAATCGCGGAACACCGTCATGCGCAGGCGAGCGAGATCGGGCAGCAGGGCATGAATGTCCTGACCCGTCACCGATTTGACGGCCGGTTTGTTGGCGGGCGTGCCGGACGGCTTGGCGTCACTCTTCATCGCGCGGTCTCTCGCTATTTTTTCTTCGCCACCGCTTTATTCTTGAGGTCCGCAACGACCACGGTTGGTTTATAGGCCTTGGCCTCGGGTTCGCTCATCTGGGCGTAGGCGCAGATGATGAGTTTGTCGCCGACACAGGCCTTGCGGGCAGCGGCGCCGTTGAGGCCGATGACACCGGAGCCGCGCTTGCCTTCGATGACGTAGGTTGCGAACCGCTCGCCGTTGTCGATATTGTAGATCTCGACGCGCTCGTTGATAAGAAAGCCGGTCTGTTCGATCAGGTTCTTGTCGATCGAAATCGAGCCCTCGTAATGCAGGTCGCACTCGGTCACGACCACCCGGTGCAATTTGCATTTGAGCATCGTCAGCAGCATCGATGAGTTTCTCTCGCGGTTCCAAATTCAAATTCGACGAACTGTTTCTAGCCGGCGACCTGCGTGATCCAGTCGGTCAGATTGTAATATGTGGTAACACGGGCGATCTTGCCATCGCGGATTGCGAAAAAGGTGCCGGCGGGCAAAACGTATTTTTGTCCCTTAGCGGGCGGCAGGCCTTCTTCGGAATTCTTGTAGACACCATGGACGTTGAATTCGGCCGCCGCCCGGTTGGCGTCCTTGGAAACCATCACCACGATGTCTTTGAGTTCTTCCCTGTAGTTGTGGGTCATGCGGGCGTTGAAAGCCCGGAACTTGTCCTTGCCCTGGCGGCGCTCACCCTGATTGATGTCGTGGATGACGTCCTCGGTCAGGTACTTGAGCATGCCCTCGGTGTCGCCCTTGTTGAAGGCGGCGTAATAATCGCGGATCAGGGAGGCGGCCTCGGCGCGGGCTAAGCTCTCGGCGGGGGTCTCAGTCATGAGTTTCTCCAAATGGCTTTGCCGCCTGATTAGCAGGTTCGCCTAAGGGCACAAGGGATGCGATGCCGCGTTCGGGACGTTCCGGTCTTGCGCTTGGGTAAATGGCTGGCCGGGCCATGATGCGGCACGCGTCCGGGGCCGGCCGGTGGAGAAGCCGTCACGCTGCCAGCTTAATGACGCCAAAGTTGAGACCGAGGGTTCTGTGCGGAGTCTGACGTTTTCCGGAGACCATCAATGCGGTTCAATGCGCGCTGGGTTGCAGGCCTCGCAGCCCTGATTTTTGCCGCTCTTTTCGTCGTCCGGTTTGTGTCTTTGGCATCCCCACCGGCCCACGATGCAGGGTTCGAAGGTCTTAGCCAACCGGCTGGCGGCCAGTCGAACGCTGTCTTTGAGGGCAGCCGCAAGAATTACGCCAGCGCGAAAAAAATGGAGGCTCCAAGTCCCGGCGGCGAAGCCATCGGCAACAGCCAGAAATACGAGAAGATCGGCAGCCTGACGCAGCTGAGCCATGACTATGAAGCGGATCGCAAAAAGACCGATGATCTCATCGCCGCCAACAAAGGCATTGTGCAGCTCGAACGTGCGACCGGTTTGAAGGGTCACCGCTTGCTGCATCTCGGCATCGGCGTACCGCCCGAACGATTTGACGCTTTTATCGAGGCCGTGCGGGGCGTCGGGAAGGCGGTCGCGATCGAGATCGTCAAAAACGACAAGACCAATGAATACCTGCAATTGCGCGCCAAACGAGCGACGCTGGAAAAAGCCCGCACCGCGCTCGAGGATTTGAAGGCGGGCGGCGGCTCGATCGATGAACGCGTCAACGTTCAAACCAAGCTGACCGACATCGAACAGCAAATCCAAGAACTCGGCGTCTCGCTCGGCGATTTCGACAGCCAGAACGAGTTGTGCACCGTCAAGTTGACTTTGCGCGAGGCAACGAAAGTGGCGGGATTATCGATGACGCGCCGGGCTTTTCGAGCCTTGGAATTGGCGCTGTTCGACTACGCAATGCTGGGTTTTGGCTTGTTCGGTCTGATGGCGGCGGCATGGATCGGGGTTCAGGCGCTGGCCCAGATCCGCAAGCTCGTCGCCAACGCCAACGCGTCTTGAGCTTGGCGCCACGCCCCTTGCATTCCCGGCGGGGCAATAATGCGGGACCGGATCACGTCCAAGGCGACGAGCCCTGAATTGTTGGATGCGGCAACCACTATTTCGGTCTGAAACTGCTTCATGTTTGCGCCGCGCGTCGAAATTGGAGTTATAATTTCTGCCATGAGCCGTGCATTCGTCAAAGAACGAGACGTCGACAATACCGTCGAGAACCTGCCAGAAAGACTGCTTTCGGGCCACGCCAATCTTGTGACTGCTCAAGGCTTTGAGATGATCGAGGCCGAAGTCGCGCGTTTTCGCGCCGAATTGAGCGATGCGCAAGCTGCGAACGATAAGCCGGCCATCGCGCGGGCCTCGCGGGACTTGCGCTATTGGAGTGATCGCAGCCGCACCGCCGAGGTTCGATCACCACCAGATGGTACCGGTCACGTGCAGTTCGCATCGACGGTGACAATCGTTCGCGAGGGCACGCGAACGCAACGCTACAAAATTGTCGGCGAGGACGAAGCCAATCCCGCGAAGGGCACGTTGTCGTACGTTTCGCCTCTGGCGCAGGCGCTGATGGGCAAGAGCACCGGCGACGTCGTCACCATCACGGCCGGCGAATTCGAGATTACCGGCATCGCGTAGGCAAGCTGTGGCCAGTCTCAGTCCAGCGGCGACTCGCTCAACGGGCAGGCCTGCGGTGTCCGGCAGGGTCCGCAGGGCTTGGGTGGAGCGCGGGCGCTGTCTCAACCTACCACGATAGCTGTTTGCGTTGCAGGAATTCCGCTTCGCCAATATACAAGTAATGTTGCTTTGACGAGTACGTGCGCTGGTCCGCCATATATGTGCGGTGGCGATGGGAGAGAGCTAATGCCGATCAAATTCGCCGCCGTTGCCAGCCTGGCTTTGATTTTCGTGCCGTTCATGGCGCTGGCTGAAGAGAAAGCCGCGCCGGCACCTCCCGCCGCGCAAGCCGCGCCGGCAACGCCCGGAATCAAACGCACCGTGCTGCAGAAGTTCGATGTCGCGGGCACCAATCTCGAAGTGACGTTCATGAAAGTCGAGTTCGAACCCAATTTCGAGGTCGCGCGCCACACTCATCCCGGCAATGAAGCGAGTTACGTCTTGGATGGCGACATCACGCTGCTGCTCGAAGGCGAAGAGCCCAAGCAGTTGCAAGCGGGCGGCACGACGTATTTTCCAGCCGGCCTGGCGCACGGCGGCAAAGTCGGTCCAAAGGGCGTGACCTTGATCAACACCTACGTGCTGGAAAAGGGCAAGCCGTTCATGACCAAGGTCGAGGCTGCGAAATAAGGTCCGCAGAGAGATCCTGCCAGGTTTCGAGCTGAAGGTTACAATCCCTGATTTGTTGGACGCGGCCCCGGCTCTGCGCTCACGTGGCTCACGCTGCGTCCGCCCGGCCGTGGGATGCAGCGGGTTGGGGCGCTTAAATACCCAGCTCGCGTTCGCGCTTTTCGTAGGCGCGCTGGGTGTCGGTGACGTAATCGCGGACGATCGGCGCGGCGTCGCGCTTTTTGGCGAGCTGCATGTGGAAGACTTCTTGGCTGCCGGTGCGGAACATCATTTCCGCGCTGATCAGATAAAATTCCCACATCCGGCAGAAGCGCTCGTCGTACATTTTGGCGACGGCGGGTCTGTTGGCTTCGAAACGCTGATGCCAATGCTTGAGCGTGTTGGCGTAATGAACGCGCAGGAATTCGCAATCCGTCACCCACAGGCTGTTGTTTTCGACGGCAGGAAAAACCTCCGAGAGCGCCGGCGAATACGCGCCTGGAAAAATGTATTTGCGCAACCACGGGCTGGCGGTTCCGGGCGGGCTCATGTGACCGATGGAGTGGAGAAGCATGACGCCGTCGTCGGCCAGCAGCTTATTTATCTTGCCGAAGAATTCATTGTAGTGCCTGACCCCGACGTGCTCGAACATGCCGACGGAAACGATGCGATCAAACTTGGTGGTGAGATGACGATAATCCATCAGTTCGAAGCGGACTTTGCTCTCGAGGCCCTCGGCTTTGGTGCGTTCGACGGCGAGCGCGTATTGCTCTTTCGATAACGTCACGCCGGTGACATTGACGTCCGCGACTTTGGCGAGATAACGGGCGAGGCCGCCCCAGCCCGAGCCGATGTCGAGGACGTTCTGGCCGGGTTTCAAATTCAATTTCGAAGCAATTAAGCGACACTTGTTGATTTGCGCGGCTTCGAGCGTGTCGTCGTCCTGCCGGAAGTAAGCGCAGGAATAAAACATCTCCTTGTCGAGAAACATTTTGTAGAAGGCGTTGCCGAGATCGTAATGGTGAGCGACGTTCTCTTGCGCCTTGCCGATGGGGTTGGCCTGCTGAAATCCCTTGAGCTTGCGCGAAATCGTGCGCAGCACGCGCTGCGTCGGCTGACCCGACAGCGACAGGCGGTTCATCGAGAACAGGGTGAGGAAATCGCGCAGGCTGGAATCCGGAAACGACATGCGGCCGTCCATGTAGGCTTCGCCGGCGTGCAGTTCGGGATTGAAGAACAGCTTTTTGTAGAGCGCCGGGTCGGTAAGTTTCATCGTCACCGCCGGTCCGGGCGCGCCCGAGAACACATGCGTTTGAGCCCCGGCGTCGATGACCTTGAGGCTGCCAACCTTGATGAACGACCGGAGCATGTTGGAGAGGGGAAACATGGGCAGGGCTCCGGTGTGGGGGGTGGGACGAAGGGATCGGGTGCGTTGGCTGGCGGCGCGACGGCCATACGACGCTTGCTCCTCACATATTGGCCCGAGGGGCGGGCCGCCGTCCAGTGACGCCGGGTTGCTTGTCATCGTCGTGCACATCTGAGCGCAGCATGCCCTGGCCGGGGCTGAAGGTCTCAAGTATACCTTTGTATTGAGACTGGATTTGGAAGGTCATAGATGTTCGACGACAGCCGTGGGTTTATAACCCGCTCATTTCTGCGCGCGCTGCTGGAATTAGAATTTCGAGACTATTCGGCGAACGGTACCGATGATGTGCTCAAGAACCGGCTCATTGAATGGGACCAGCGCGCGAGGCTTAGCGAGACCCAGGCGGAGAGCGCCTTCATCCAGACCTTCTTTGTTGAAACCTGGCGCTATACTCAGGCTGGACAAGGTGTTCAAGACGAACACACGCTCGTTCCCAAGTTGCGCGTGCCGGGCGAAGGATCGGGCGGCGGGCAAGGTGAAGCAGACCTTGCGCTTGGCTGGTTCAAAGGGCGTGTTGACGCGATACCGCAAGCACTTTGCGAATTTAAAGATATTCGTTCGAATCTCGACGAACTTCAGAACAGGAAAGGAGATCGGCGCTCGCCGGTAAAGCAATGCCTCGATTATGTTCGCGGTGCCCGGCGCGGACTTTTTGGCAACGAGCCAGTACAGCCGCGCTGGGGCATCGTGACCGATATGAACGAGTTCCGCCTCTATTGGTGGGACCGCGCCCCGGCGCAATATCTGCGGTTCATCATACGGCCTGCCGATCTGTTCTCAGGAAGTTATGCACTTTTTTCCGATTCCGAAGACGCCCGTTTCGACCGCTTTGTATTCTGGAAAATTTTTCAGCGCGACACGCTGTTGTCGCCTGCCGGGCCGCCGCCCTTGTTGCGGTTAATCGAGCGCCAATGGGTCCAGGAACGCAAACTCGAAGGGGCATTCTACGACCGGTACAAGGCTGTGCGCGAGCGGCTATACAACGTTTTGTCTGTCAACAATCCGAACTTCGGCGGCACTCAAACAGAGCTTCTCCGCTTGTCGCAGAAGCTTCTGGATCGCTTCATTTTCGCATTCTATTGCGAAGACATGGGTCAGCGGATGCTGTTTCCGCCGCAAATGATTCGGGATCATCTAAAAACCCGGTGTACCGAGCCTTATTACGACGCCAATGCGGGTGAGTTCTGGAATTTCTTCAAACGCCTATTCGCATTGATGAACACTGGCGGCAAGATGGGAAAAATGCGCGTGCCGCTGATCAACGGCGGCTTGTTTGCCGATGACACGGCGATTGAGTCGCTGTCGATCCCGAACCACGTATTTGCCGCCGCTGGGCAAGGTGATAGCGAAGCCAGCTTGGAAAGTGATCCCGACACGCTGCTCTATCTTTCCGCCCGCTACAATTATGCGTCGCGCGGTGAAGCCAAGGAAAGTCTTAGTCTCTACACACTCGGACGTATTTTCGAACAGTCGATCACGGAACTCGAATACCGCGAAGGCGAGATCGAGGGCCGCGACAGCATCGCGAAGCTTTCGAAGCGCAAACGCGATGGCGTTTATTACACGCCCGAATGGGTGGTCAATCTATTGGTCGAGCAGACACTTGGGCCATGGTTTGAAACCGCGAAGTCGGCAGCTGGCTTTCCGGCAACACCGGAAGACGTGCCGGGGAAAACGGCGGTCGCCGCTTATATCGCCCGATTGAAAACGATCCGTATCGCCGATCCGGCATGCGGCTCTGGAGCATTTCTCATTTCAGCGTTCCGCAGGCTGCTCGACGAGCGCGTAACTGCTGAGAAGCTCCTCCAGAGTGCAGCCAAAATTAAAGAGATCAAGGCGGTCGATGAAAAGGCTTTGATCTCTGAAATTCTAGCCAACAACATTTATGGCGTAGATCTCAATCCGTCGTCGGTCGAAATCGCGAAACTCGCACTATGGCTGCATTCGGCGCGGGCCGATATGCCACTGTCGTCGCTCGACCATACGATCCGCTGCGGCAATAGCCTCGTTGGCGACGATTTTTGGGCCGGCCGTCAGCCCGGCCCTGCCGAGCGTGAAGCCATGCGAAGTTTCGAATGGCGAAGCACGTTTCGGGAGGTTTGGCCCGCAAACGCGGCGGGCGGCTTCGATATCGTGCTCGGCAACCCACCGTATGTAAAATTGCAGAATATGAAAAAAGCCTACCCCGAGGTCGCGGACTATCTCATGGCCGAGCGCGGGCAGGACACCTACCGCAGCGCGCAAACCGGAAATTTCGATCTCTATTTGCCGTTCATCGAGCAAGGTCTGCGGCTTCTCGCGCCTGGCGGGCGCATGGCCTACATTGCCCCCAGTCTTTGGGCGGTGAACGAATATGGCGAGGGTCTGCGCCGTTTGGTGCGCGATGGCCGAAATCTCGAGCGCTGGATCGACTTCAAGGCGTTCCAGGTTTTCGACGAGGCGATTACCTACACGGCGCTGCAGTATTTTACCAAGGAGCCGCAGGCGGCGGTGAAGGTGGCGCTGGCGCCTGAAGGCAACGCCGCGGACGTGGATTGGTCGCGCGCCGAACTTGCCGTTGCGTATGACCGCTTCGCGCCGGAGGGCGAATGGCTGATGGCGACCGGATCAGAGCGGGCGCTGATCGACCGGCTGGCGGAGACGTGTTTGCGGTTGGATGATTCGTCGGTCACATCATCAATATTTCAGGGTGTGAAAACAGGCGCCGATCAGATTTTCAAATTGAAGCGAATCGGCGCAGATCAATATTTGTGTGAGAATGACGGATCGGTCCAAGTTGAACTTGAAGATGAGATGATGCAGCCTATTATTAGTGGGCCCGATACAAAGAGATATGTCTCAATCGATTCAGACACGTTTCTTCTATTTCCTTATCGGAAAGGTATTTCTGGCGCCGAACTTCTGTCGGAAAATGAGTTGCAAACGAAGTTCCCGAAGGCTTGGAAGTTTCTCAATACGTGGAAACATGAACTCGTAAAACGGGACAACGGAGTTCTCAACGCCGCCGATTGGTATCGTTTCAGTAGGTCACAAAGTTTGGAAAGCGTTGGATTTTCGAAGCTGATTGGGTAATCCCCCCGTTTTTAGCGGGGCTCAATCGTAGAACTCACGCGGCGGTTTGCAGTTTCAATTTCTGAGCGGGTGTGATCCCGCCAAGCCCCATGTTGGGGCGGTCGTTGTTATATGTCCAGAGCCATTGCGTGGCGC
>JANLYX010000027.1:0-21781 GCA_031365865.1 Hyphomicrobium sp.
CATCCGCGCCGCGCACCCGGCTCTGATCTCTTCGCTGTTCCGCTGCGCTTCACAGCTCCGCTCTCAGAACCGGAACGTGCACGCACAATAGGGGTCAATTTTAGACGCCGGTCCGGGGTCAATGTTCAACGCCGATTGACAGCTAAAAAGCTCTCAGCTTGATTGGTGCAGGCGCCATTGAGGCTGTAGGCCTCGGAATGGTTGATCCGCATCGTTTCGAACTTGGCGTGAAGCGCGTCCCAATGGCTGGCTTCGTCGGCATGAACCGTTGATCCGGGGCGCACCACCTTCGCAACGAACTCGACGCCATCGGCTTCCTGCCGAGTCACGGTTGTCAGCGTGCGGCCCTTGCGCTCGCGAGCGATGACCACCACGCGGCGCTTGCCGGTTTGATGTTGGACAAGCCGGCGATCGACACGGTCGGCTTTGAGGTTTGAGGGGCGGATATGACCGCCAAAATAGGCACCATCGACTTCAACCGTGCCGCCAACGTCTAGACCCTTGATTTCGGACGCCATGGCCTCCCGGAGCTTATGGCAAAGCACGAAGGCCGTCTTGTGCTGGCAATCGAGGTTTCGGGCGAGTTGCAGCGCCGAAATCCCCTTCGCACCATTGATGATCGTGACGACGGCGGCCAAAAGATCGGTGAAGCTCATCTTGCGAGAGGCCAGCACCGTGCCGGACGTGACCGAAAACTGGTGATGGCAGGCTTTGCACTTGTGTTTGCGGCGGGTGGCGATCCCGTAAGCTTCGGTGCAGTCGCACTTTGGGCAGACCGGCTTGCCGTTCGTTTCCGGCCAACGCATTTCCTTGAATAGGCCCCAGGCCTTGTCCTCTCCCATGCAATAGACCTCACGGAGCGAAATGCTCCGGGCCTTTGCAGAAAGTAGGAAGTGGGTTGCCATTGTCATCATATCCGATGTATTCCACACCAGATATGATGATGTTATACATCGTTGTCAAGGGTAAAAACATCGAATATGATGATTTTAGTCATCTGATTCGATGAGGGACCATGCGCGACGATGAATGGGCAGAGCGGGCCAAAGGTTTACTGAAGGCGGAACTCAAGCGCCGGAACGTCGGCTATCGCGAGTTGGCGGATAAACTGACAGCAGACGGCACGCCGGAGAGCGAGCGGAACTTAGCCAACAAGATTTCACGGGGCGGGTTCACGGCAGCGTTCTTTTTGCAGTGTCTTTCGGCGATAGGGTGCCAGTCGCTCAGACTTGATGACTGAGGCGTGGACCTAGCTTTGAAATCAGGATATAAGAACACAACGGCGGAACCGCTTTCGCGGCCCCGCCAATTGGCGAGCTGGCTCCGCTGGCTATCGCTCAACAGAATTCCGGCCCTCGACTCCTATATTAAGCGGGCCGAGTACCACACGGCGCACCTCCGTTCTTCTCCCGCTACGGGCTGAACATGGTTGCGTTTATGGTCAGGGCAGGTGCTACGAACACCTTCCTTGACCGGCTTCACCAACGGCTCCGGGCACACGCTCGGGGCCGTTCGGCTTTCTTGGAACTGTGGTGAGGGTGCGAGCATCATTTTACAGCCCTCAAACGCGGTGCGGCTTGATCTTCGTGCCAAGGGCTCGGGCCTTCCGGTGGCCATGGCTGCCCAGGCGTCCAAGCATCAATCCTTTCTTTCCACTTTGTGAAAGTCGTGCATGAAATGCCTACAGATTCCGAGGCTTTTCGAGCGCTGGCGCCCGCTGCAATTTGCTCTTTAAGCTTCACTGCGACGGCTTCGGTTAGCTTTGCCTTTGCACCAATCTTTGTGCCGCGTTTCGCAGCATCGCGCATTCCTCGTGATGTGCGCGCTTTGTGTTCAAATGCGGCGTTTTCCTTCGACGATAGAAACTCTCGCAAGCACCAACTGCCATAACCAACTTTCAAAAGATCGCGGTCGCTTGTAGAGCGCCGAAGCAAAGCACGGGTAAGGGCAGCGCCCGGGTTATTTCCTGAAAATTCATAGCCGTTGCTCGACAGCTCATTCGCGATGTCAATCGTCCTTTGCGAACGACGCGATTCTTTCAGAAACGCAACGGCGGCTTCGGCAACGCTCATTTTGGCGTACTTGCCGTGAGACTGCACCGTCATACCGTCAAATTTCGGCGCTTCTTGCTTGGGTGTTCCCGGCGCTGAAATGGTTCGCGACAACCGGCTCAGTAACGCAGTGGCCGACATAAGCTCAGGGTGTGGCGAAGCACTGGACAGTAATTCTCACTATAAGGTAGCGTGGCAATTGAGTCATTTAAAGTGCTGGCGGCGCACGAAGAAATAAGATTTTGGTGCGCTTGCTACGCAATGCCGCTGGTCTTGCCCTTTGGAATTCGCAATTCTCCGGGCACAGGCACGATCCTCGGAAAAACCACCAACGACGACATGTCCGCGCGAGGCAACTGGCAGACCGTCGCGACCGGATTTGGCGAAGACAAGATTCACGGCAGCAATAACCTCATCTACTTCGACAAGCTTTACGGCGGCGACGATAACGACACGATCTTCTGGTCGGAGGGTGAAAACATCATCCACGGCGGGCAACCGCAATTGCCCTATGCCCAAGACGGCTTGGATACGATCGACTACTCCGGCGTCGGCAAAGTGCACATCGTCACCACGGAGCACTCGGTCGAGCACAAGGTCGCCAATTACATCGCGTCGTTTGAAGGTGGTTCAGATCAATTATTTTCAATCGAGCAAGTCGCGTGGGACAAACACAATGATGAGATTACCGCCGGCGAGGGCGTCGATCTCCTCGAGCGGCCCATAGAGTTTGATCTCAAGGGCCAAGACGGCGGCGGCAAGGGTGATCAGTTAGGACTATCCGGCAGCGTCACGCCGCTCATCATCAACGCCGTCAACGATACAATGACGTCCGTGCAAACGACCGCCAACTCAGGATTGGACGCGGGTTTTTGGGTGCAGTCGTTGGAGTGGATCACCGGTTCGAGTGCGGGTGATACCGTCTACACGGGTGCCGGCGTGCTCGGCGCCGAAGGCGGGGAAGGCAACGACGTTCTCGACGGCCGCCTTTCGGCGGCCTTTAGCGGTCTCAGCCCAAACGGTTACGACGTCGAACTTTACGGCGACAAAGGCGACGACACCATCGTCAGCGGAACGGGGCGTACGGAAGCTGCTGGCGGCGCAGGTAGTGACCGGTTCATCCTTTCCGCCATGACCAGCTGCAACGGACAGGTCGAATTCGTCATCGATGACGCCAGCACCAGCGACCGCCTCTACGTGCCGTACAATTTTTTCGCGGTTCAACGCGGCGAATATGAAGGCTCCTCGCTGTTTCAATTGTCAGGCGCCGCTTTTAAGTTCGATGACAATAATCCCATATCTTTTTTCAACTGGGGCGCAAAAGACCTCGATCAGGTCCACGGCAACATCGATTTCACGGGTGAGATCACATATGAACGCGACGGCGCCGATCTGCTGATCACCTTGCGCGAAGGCCATCAGGAGGACTTCCCCATCGACCTCGGCGCCGACGGCGGGGTCGTCCATTACCTCTTCGACGTCATCGAGGACGACACAAAGACCATCATCCGCGTCAAGAATTGGAGCGAGGGCGTCCTTGGCATCTCGTTCCCGCTCACCTTCGACAACGACACCTTTGCCGCTGCCGGCGGCTTGCCGGACTATCCCGGCCGCCAAGCCGCGATCGATGATGAAACCAATGGCAGCCGCTTTATCGATGGTCTCGATGCGCGTCCCGATGCTTACGTGCCGAAAGAATTTCAGACGGCAACCACGGCGCTAAGAGCGTTCGCAAGTCTTTCGGCGTCTGGCCCGACCAACGGAGACGACGTGCTCTTTGTCAGTGTTGCTGGATCCCGCCACATCAACGCTCTGGCCGGCAATGACGAACTTACCGGCAGCGACGCCAGCGACATTATCGACGGCGGCACGGGCAACGACATCATGCGCGGTGGCAAAGGCAACGACACTTATTATGTCGACTCGGCCAGCGACCAGGTTATCGAGGACGCCCGCGGCAGTTTTGACGACATCTACTCGACCGTCGACTACACCCTTCCTGAAAACGTCGAACATTTGACGTTGATTGGCACGGCCATTCACGCCGTTGGCAATGACGCCCGCAATACCATCGTCGGCAACGCCTCAAATAATATTCTTGAAGGGGGCGCGGGCAACGACACAATAGCTGGTAACGAAGGCAACGACATTTTGTACGGCGGGGCCGGCAGCGACGGCTATGTTTATGGAATTGGCGACGGCAAAGACGTTATTATCGATGGACCCGGCGCGAACGGCGACATGGATGTTCTGGTCCTTGCAACAGGCGTGACATCACAGGATTTCCAGTTCATCCGCAATCCGCTGTCGCCAGACAATTTGATCTTGCGGTTTAGCGATGGCGGCGAGCTGACCGTCAAGGATTACTTCAAGAGCGACGGTTCAGGGGTTGAGTCGTTGCAATTCGCCAACGGACTGGTGTGGGATCAGACAACCTGCACGGCGCACGCTGCCGCCGCACTCGTAACATCCAATAGCGCGCCAATTGCAGCCAGTGATGCCTACGTCCACGCCGGCGATGGACCCTTTGTGGTGTCCGCCGCAGCGCTGCTTGATAACGATCTCGACCCTGACGGCGATAGGTTGCGTATTTCGGCAGTCACAGATGTCAGCCAGGGCAGCGTCAGCATCAACGCTGCCGGTGATCTTTTGATTACACCGGCGTCAAGCGCACAAACCGCGATTAGCTTCACCTATACGGTCTCCGACGGCCATGGCGGCACGGCCTTCGCGACAGCGGATTTTTCGCTTCTTCACAACGTCGCTCCTACCATCGTTTCCGCGACATTCGCAGAGGTCAAACAAGACAAAAGCGCCAGCGGCCGCATCCTCGCCAGCGACGCGGACGGTGACGCGCTCGGATATCATCTTGCCGGCGGTCATGGGCCGCTCAAGGGGAGCGTAACCTTTGCCACCGGCGGCGCCTTCACTTATGCCGCCAACCATGGCGCGACGGGGCACGACAGCTTCACGATTGAAGTCGCGGACGGTCTCGGTGGCGTCGCCACACACGCTTTCGACTTTAATATTATTCCGGCACCGGCCGTCATACTGCCCCACACGTACACGGGTACCGATGGCATAGACGTGCTCGTGGGCACCAATAGTGCCGACACGTTCTATGGTAAGCACGCTGCGGACACGATCTACGGCAAAGGCGGCAATGACGTCTTCCTGATCAACGGCGCACTTGATGGCACGGACCAAATATACGGCGGCAAGGGTTTTGACACGGTCCGCGGCAGCACCGGCGACGACGTCATTAATGTCACCTCGCACCTCGCCAATCTGGTCAGCGTTGAAGCCATCACCGGCCGCGGCGGCATCGACCGCATCATCGCGACGGCGGGTAACGATATACTAGATTTTTCAGGGATCAAGATCACCGGAGTCGAGTTTATCGACCTTGGCAGTGGTGACGATCGAGTCAAAGGCTCGTCGAGCAACGACACATTTATTGGCGGCGCTGGCCGCGATACCTTCGAGTTTGGTTACGGCGGCGGCCACGACGTCATCACGGATTTCCATTCTGCCGGCGTCTATGGATTTGGAGGGGACGAGGTTGATTTGAGAGCGGCTGGAATTTTTGATTTCGCCGATCTCGCAAATCACCTTGTGCAAGACGGCGCCGACGCGCTGATCACAATCGACAGTACGTCGTCCGTCCGGCTCAAAAATGTCGATATCTACTTGCTGCAATTTGAAGATTTTAAGTTCTACTGAGGTCATCGGCGATCGGCGAATGTGGCATCGGCATAGTCTTCGCAATTGCAAAGGGACACCGATGGGCACTTGGCCAAACGCGCACCATGTGGTGAATATGGCTTGGGCCGGGCAACGACTTCGGGTTGAAAGCGATGGCGAGACGAGGATGGCTTTGTGTCCGCTCGATTTGCGTGGTCCTTATCGGCGCCGCGATAACTCTTGCGCCGGCCAGCGCCCGCGCTACGGACTCGTCTGAACCACTGCCGTCGTGCACGCTTGAACCCGGTCCCATCCGAACCGTCACCCGCGTTCAAGACGGCGAAACTGTCACCCTCGATGACGGCAGCGAGGTCCGGCTCATTGGCGCTCTTGCGCCGAGGGCACGCGACGCCGACGCTGAAGCCGGAACTTGGCCACTGGAGAACGCTGCCGTCGCCGCGCTTACAGCTCTCGTCCTTGGTCACACCGTCAAGCTTGCCTTCGGCGGCCAGCGCAGCGATCGTTACGGCCGCGCCATCGCACATTTGTTCGTCGAAAACAACGGCGAAAGTCTTTGGGTGCAAGGCGAGATGCTGAAAAAGGGCTACGCCCGGGTCTACGGCTTGTTCGACAATTTCGCCTGCGCCCGCGAACTCTTGGCCCATGAAAAATTAGCCCGCGATGCTCACATCGGCGTTTGGGCGCTATCGCTTTACGGCCGCAAGCCTGCTTCGCTCGTCAGAATGCTGAACCCGCTGCGCAGCCAGTTTCAGCTCGTCGCTGGCAAAGTTCAAAACGTCTCTCGCACTAAATCCGCCGTCTATCTGAATTTTGGCGATGACTGGAAGACCGATTTTACGGCGCGTATTGGCAAATCGGTGATGTCGAAAAATTCCGCATGGGCGGCAAATCTCGAAGCCCTCAAGGGGCAGGACATTGAAATTCGCGGTTGGATCGAGCGGCGCAACGGCCCCATGATCGACGTTGTCGACCCGGCGCAAATCGAGAGCATCGGGCCTTTGCCAAGCACCCCGCCGGCCGATGCACCAAACTCTGCCGGTGCCAACAGCGAGCCCGAAACAACGAGCGTGCCGTCGCCGCCCGGCGAAAAGGTTGTTATTCCTCGCGCCAAACAAAAGCGTCCGGAACCAAGGGTCCCGGACGCCGAAAATTTGTAGAGGCGCGTGCGATCGAACGGGCCTTACGCGGCTTCGCCAACCGTCGGTTCGCCTTCCGCGGCAATGCGCCGGCTCTTGGCGCTCTTGGAGAGCACTTCGGTAATGCGCTGCACGGCACCGCGTTCGTCGAGCTTGTCGACGGCCGCGATTTCCCGAGCCATCCGGTCCAACGCGTCTTCGTAAAGCTGACGCTCGGAATACGACTGCTCAGGCTGGGCCTCGGACCGGTAGAGGTCGCGAACCACTTCCGCGATCGCAACCAGATCGCCGGAGTTGATCTTCGCGACGTACTCTTGGGCACGGCGGCTCCACATGGTCCGCTTGATGCGGGCGCGGCCCTTCAAGGTTTCCATGGCCTTCTTGACGATACCGTCATCGGCGAGCTTGCGCATGCCGACGCTGGCGAGCTTGCCTGTCGGGACCCGCAACGTCAGCTTCTCTTTGTCGAACGTGATCACGAACAGCTCGAGCGCCATGCCGGCGATTTCCTGCTCCTCAATACCGGTGATACGGCCGACACCGTGGGCAGGATAGACGATGAACTCGTTGGCCTTGAAGCCGTGGCGCTGATTGACCGGTTTCTTCTGCACAGCGATCATCTGACGGGCAGCCGCAGTTTTTTCGGCGATCGCCTTCGGCGTCTGAGCCGCGACCGGTGCCGTCAATTTTTGAGCGGCTGGCTTCTGGACAGCCGCCGGCACCGCGCGCGCTACAACAGCCGGTTTCGCGGCCGCCTGAGTGACAACAGCTGGCTTTCCGGCATGCACGGCAGCAGCAGCCTTTACGACAGCGGGCGCAATGGCTGGCTTCTTGACAGAAGCCGTGGCGGCGGCAGTTTTGCTCTCGATTTTGATGACCGGGGGCGCCTTTTTGATGGATTTGATTTCAGTTGCGACAGGCTTGCCCTTGACCATAGCCGGTGTAGCCTTTACGGCTGCTTCCTGCTTTGTCTTGAGTGCCTTTGCGGGGGCGGCGGAAACTTTGGCGGCGGGCGTTTTACGCGATGCCTGCTTGGACACCGGCTTGACCCGAACTTCGACCTTTTTCTTCTGAGCCATTTTCGATCATCTCACTCTAACGTACGACGCCCGAAGGATCACCTGATCCTCCAAACCACGAACCAGGCCCAAACTCGGACTGGCCCGTTACTTCCCACCGACTGCAATTTGCAGCCGCAGGGCAACATGCGCGCAACAAATTTCCGCTCTCCAACCTGAAAGAACGGCGTTGTTACGCCCGTCATTGGCCTAGTTGTGCAAATCCTGACCGGCTCTGACTTGGCCCAGCGACGCCCCACGTCGTTTTATTGAGTGTTGCCCATCAGAGCGAGGCAACCCTCTTTCGTTCTCGGCCGTTCCGGATTTGTGCTCACTTATTGCCATCACGCAGTGCACACTAACACAATCTTGACGGCAAATGAAGGGCTGCGCGGTGAGACCTTATGGGTGGGCTTAACAAACGACCTTAAGTTGCGCAGGCCGACAAACGTCGTAAACGCTAAAAAAGGCCGATTTTCCCGTTAAAAAAAGAACGTCGTTCCTATTAATCGCCGGACCCTGGCTCTACTGAAAAATATTTTTCAAATTTATTTGTTTCATCTTTATAAACGTCGGCATCGGCGGGAGCTGGCTTCTTGGCCGTGATGTTGGGCCAGCCTTCAGCGTATTTGCGATTGAGTTCCAACCACTTGTCGGCACCTTTATCGGTGTCGGGCTTGATGGCATCCACCGGGCACTCGGGCTCACACACGCCGCAATCGATACACTCATCCGGATGGATGACGAGCATGTTATCGCCTTCGTAGAAGCAGTCGACGGGACAAACTTCGACGCAATCGGTGTATTTGCACTTGATGCAGTTTTCGTTGACGATGTAAGTCATTCTTCGGTCCGGCAGACTCTGGCTAGTGTCGAGATACGTTCTATCCTGTTCAGAATAAGCGCATGCGCCGCGCGCGCTGGCAAGGTGACCGGTTTGATATCAATACCGGGCCAATCTACCGCTCCCGGCCCTTGACCCGTACAATGACCCGGCGCTCGCGCTTGTTGGGACGACCCGACGAGGGCTGTTGGAAGGAGTCCGGCGAATGTGCGGTACCCCGCCCGGACCCATCTGATTCAGCAGTGTTGCGCATTGATGTGGTCTGATCCGCGCGCGGTGTCAATTCCTGATAGAGACCCGCCGCCTCCGGCGCTGGACCGCGACGCTTTCCAAAGCCCAATACCTTGACGATCCGAACGGTGTGACCGAGCGATAATGTGATGGCATCGCCAGCTTTTAACCAGTGGCTGACTTTATCGACTTTAGCGGCGTTGACCCGCACTTTACCGCGCTCAATCAGAGCCTGCGCGAACGTCCGGGTCTTGGCGAACCTCGCAAAGCAGAGCCACTGATCGAGCCTCTGGCCATCGTCGCGGCTTTCTGCCGTCATTGCGAACCTGGTTCCTGACCTCGCTTGTCCATGGCGGCTTTCAACGCGGCAAGCTTGGCGAACGGCGAATCCGGATCCAGCCCGGCGCGTTTAGGCGGCGCGGCGGATATAACCTCCGGCTGACGGCGGTTGTCTTCGCGCCGGCCTTTGTCGCGACCTTGTCCACCGGGACCGCCGCGCGGCCGGTCTCTATCACCACGGCTTGAGTGAGGTCCGCCTTGCCGCTCGCCGGAGCGCTCGGGCGGAGCACCGCGTTTGGCGGCGTCATCAGGCCCATTGCCGCGCCCGTGCCTGGCGCCGCCACGATTGTCACGGTCACGATTGGCGTGCTGCTCACGATCCTTGGAACCGGGAACAGGTACAGTTGCGGTTGCGGAACCTGCTTCGCCCCCGGTTGCCTCCGCTGCTGCCGGCATCTCGGCCGTCGCGTTGACAGCCGCAACGGGCTTACGATGGTTCCTGTCGCCGCCACGGCGATGATCGGGCTTTTTCTGATCGCTGCGCTGATGACGCTCGCCACGATCGCGTTGGTGGCGGCGAGGCCGCCAGATGTCTTCGTATTTGATTTCGTCCACGGGGTCCGCGGCTGGCGCAGCGCCCGCCTCGGCCGCAGTATTTGCGGCGGCGCCGTCAGCGACCAATTCTTCAGGCTGTGTTTGTGGTGATTTCTCCGCGACGTCCGCGGCAGGCGCTAACTCGTGCGTTGCTGAAGAAGCCACTTCGGTTGCGGTTTCGGGCTCGGAAGCCTCTAGCGTGGGCTTGGCTTGCACGATGGCCGGCACGATCGGCCGGCGATCCAGCCGGAATCCAAGTGCCTTCAAGACATGGCTCAACTCATCGGCCGAAGAGCCGAGGATCGACATCATTTCTTCCGTCACGCGAAAACCGCCGTCGCCGGTTGCGCCTTTCGGCGGCAATTCGCTTTTATCGGGATGCGTCCGCCACGCCAGCAAAGGTCTGATGAGATCGGCGAGGCGCTCGAGAATATCGAGACGGACCGCGCGCGGACCGCACAAATGAAAGCCATGGGCGCGGTAAAGCGCTTCCGGAACGGCTGGGTCCGCTGCGACGGACGTCAAGCCCGGACGTGGCGGCGGCGGCAGCGCATCTAGGTCGAGCCCACTCGCGGCCCCATGTTTCAATGCCCACAGCGTGGCCGTCAACTCGGCGGCGGCCGGCTTCAACTGCAGCGGAAAATGAATGTTAAAGGCGCCGAAGCGGAGCCCGTATTTCCGCAGATCCGCGCGCGCCGCCTGGTCAAGCGCGCTGATTTCTTCGGCCACCGTATCGCGCTTTAAGACGCCGAAGTTCTCCTTAAGGCGAAACGCGATGCCGCGCGCCAACCCTTGCAGATCGCTAGCGTTCGACATCTCGACCAGGGATTTCAGCTTGTCGGCGATCAAATCCTTGAGCCAGGTTTGCAGGCGGGCCAAAACCTTGTCGCGATCGGATTCACTCAGATGCTCATCCGCCATCAGTGTAACCGACGGCGCGAGAGGATCCTCTGCGGCTTCGAGCTTACCGACTTCATCGTCACGCCAAAGAATGCGGCCATTGCGTGTGAGCTTGAAGGCATCATTGCCGGCTGCGGCCACCCGCCGGGCTCGCATGCCAAGCTCCCGCGAGACGACTTGCGTCGCGGCCGCGCGCGTGGCCTTGCCTTCGAAGCCCTCGGCGGAAGGATCGAGCGTGAAGCGAAATCCCTTCAAGCGGCCAACGAAATGATTTTCAACCGTGATGGCGCCATCGTCGGCGATTTCGGCGTTCAATTCTTCTTTGTCTCTCATGCCCTTCATCAATGCGCTGGTCCGGCGGTCTACAAAGCGTTGCGTCAAACGCTCGTGCAGGGCGTCGGAAAGACTATCTTCAATGGCCCGGGTCCGGTTCTGCCAATGCAGCGGATCCTTGAGCCAGTCCGGGCGGTTTGCCACAAATGTCCACGTCCGGATATGGGCAATGCGATTTGCAAGGGTATCTATATCCCCGTCCGTGCGATCTGCGAAAGCCACTTGTTTGGAAAACCAGTCTTCAGAAATCCGCTGGTCTCCGGTCAACAGGAATTTATACAGCGTCGCGACCATCTCGGCATGGTTTTGGCCGGAGATCTTGCGGTAATCGGGCAACTGGCATACATCCCACAACTTGGCGACGGCGCCCGGCGAGACGCAGAGTTCGCGGATTTCGCGATCGTTGCTGACAGCTTCGAGTGCCGCCAGATCGTCGGAGGTCCGGGCGCGCGTGAGACGGGTCTCTTTGGGAATTTCGCGCAAAGATTCATGCAAGCGATCCAACGTCCCGAAGTCGAGTTTGCGGTTACGCCATTGCAAGACGCGCACACTGTCAAACGAATGCGTCTCGAGCCGTTCGATCATGTCCTGGTCAAGAGCCTCGGCATTACCGGTGACGCCGAAGGTTCCGTCATTCATATGCCGGCCAGCCCGTCCGCCGATTTGACCAAGTTCGGCAGGTGTCAGATTGCGATGGCTATGGCCGTCGAATTTGCGGAGTGCCGAGAAAGCGACGTGATCGACATCGAGATTGAGACCCATGCCGATAGCGTCGGTCGCAACCAGAAATTCGACGTCGCCCGATTGATAGAGTTCAACTTGCGCATTGCGGGTCCGAGGCGACAACGCGCCAAGCACGACGGCGGTACCGCCACGCTGCCGGCGCAGCAGCTCGGCGATGGCGTAAACGTCTTGTACCGAGAAGGCGACGATGGCCGAGCGAGCCGGCAGCCGCGTGATTTTTTTCTCGCCCGCATAGGACAGCTTCGACAGCCTCGGCCGGGAGATAAAGTTGGCACCAGGGATCAGATCGCTGATCGCCTCGCGCATGGTCTGGGCGCCAAGAAGCAGCGTTTCGGAACGCCCGCGCGCATGCAGAAGCCTGTCGGTAAAGACGTGACCGCGCTCGAGATCGCCGCACAACTGAATTTCGTCGATTGCCAGAAAATCAACATCGATATCGCGCGGCATGGCCTCGACCGTCGAGACCCAATAGCGCGCGCGTTCAGGCTTGATCTTTTCTTCGCCCGTGATCAGCGCAACATTAGCCGCGCCGACACGGGATTTGATTTTGTCGTAGACCTCGCGCGCCAGCAGGCGCAGCGGCAAGCCGATCATGCCGCTCTCGTGGCCCAACATACGCTCGATGGCGAGGTGGGTTTTTCCCGTATTTGTGGGGCCGAGCACCGCCGTGACGTTGCGGATGCGGGCTTCGAATTCGCTGCCCATGGCGATTGGCCTCCCGATCAGTCTTGCGCCCCTGGCATTGCAGAGCCGCCAACCGAGATCAAGGTTTTATTCGCTGAAACGGTCATCTGCTTCGTCAATCCGGGAAACAATTGCGTGACCGCTCTATTGCGTCAGGGCGATGACAGCGCTGTTGGGGGCCGTGATATCGATCCGTTCCGCCGACATGATCGCCGCACCCAGCGTCGTTGGAATGGTCACGCGATAGGGAACATAGAGGTGGGCACTGGGAATCGATCGAAGGGCAATTTCGATGGCGCCGTAGTCAACCCAAGGATTCTCGAAATCTTTGGGCTTGTGTCCGGCGATCGGAACGTACTTAACGCGGCAGACGACAAGGTGCGGGGGCTGCCCGGATTGCTTCTTTTCAACGAGTGGTTCCTGCCCCTTGCGCGACAACACCAGATCGAAGCGGGCCTTGCCGTCGAAAATCGGAATTTTTTTATCGCATGGATCGCCCGCTCCGGCATGCGTGAGAGCTAGGATCGAGGTCAACGGATCGAAGACGCTTTTCAAATTCTCGGGCTTGACGGGAACGGCTTCTTTCGCGGGCGGCTTGTTTGGCACCAAAGTTACGGCATTGACCGCCCCCTTGTCGAACTTGAGGGCGACTGAACCAGCTTTGGACTTGGTCGAGAAATTCAACTGATATCCGGCCGGCTGCGCTGCGTCGGCGTTGAGAGCGCCTTTGGCGTCCATTTTGCCGTTCCACTTGAAAGCGCCAAACAGCGCGGACACGGACGCGGACCCAGTGGTTGCATAGGCTTTGCCGTCAGACTGAGATTTAAAATCGAAGCCGCCGACGTCAAAACCACCGAACGAAAGCTTGTAATGCGCCGAGACGGCCGCCGGCCAATTGGGCTCGGCCGCTTTGGCCTCTGAGATGGCAATGACGGGCAGTAGTGACGCAGCCATCAACCGGGCTACAGCCGCCCGTTTTCCCCTAGCACGCATTTTTTGTTATAATCCCTCGGCCGTTGTTCGCGAAACTCCTGGATAATGGCGCTTAAGCTGGTAATGCGTCCATTGTTTGGCCCTAGGTCCTCGCGGCTCAGGCGCACCCAAACCGCAGGTTCGCTGTTTTGACCTCTGAATTGGTGGGGCGCCAAGCTTGACGGGCCACTGAAACCTCCCTTATACAGCCCCATCCACCCCGCTGGCGGAAGCCGACGGGGCGCATTTTTTTGGCGATCAGAACATGACCGCGCGCCGGATTGGCCGCAGCGGTAAGGAGACGACGATGACAAGGCGCTGTGAGTTGTTGGGGACGCTGCCGCTTTCGGGCCAGCGCAAGAGCCACTCGGAAAACAAGACCAAGCGCAAGTTCCGCCCGAACCTGTGCAATGTCACCTTGATGAGCGACACGCTCGGCAAGAAGGTCCGTCTGCGCGTTACCGCCCGCGCCTTAAAGACGGTTGAGCATCGCGGTGGGCTCGATGCCTTCCTGCTCAAGGCCAAGAACGACGAACTCTCGGCACAGTGTCTGCGGCTGAAACGCGATCTGCAGAAGGCAGTCGCGGCCAAGGACGCGGCAACAAAGGCCGCTTAAGCCGCGGTTGCCAAATCTAGCGCCAATATATTTCAAAGCCCGGTCGAGCCCAAGCGCTATGGCCGGGCTTTTGCCGTTTGCGGGCCTGTCATCGAAAATTGCAGCAGAACTGTGCGTTGCAGGAAGTGGTTGAAGTTGTCATCCGAGATCATCGTGACAATGGTTTCGCCGGGTTTGCCATGCGAGACGGCTAAGCCTTCCATGTTGTCGATCTCGGAATTGAAATCCGCTTCGATCAGGATTTCGCCCTTGATGGTGCGCCCCGGCTGCAATTCGCTTGGGCTGACTCGGCGCAAACGCATCTTGACGCCTTCCAGCCAGCGGAACCGGCGCTCGAGCACGAACAGCGTGCCGTCTTCAAGCGACGCCAGATCGGTCAGATCGAATTCGCCGATGTTTTCGAAATTGAAACGTTGCGGCGCCGCGCCCGCCCAGATCCAGCCGGTGTGGTTACCGTTCTTGTCGAGCAAGTGCTCCGACATCGCGATGGTCGCGCCTTTGTAGGGCCCGCCGCGCATCACCGTCATGGCTTCAAGGCCGTTGTTGCGGGACATGCGTTTGGCATCTCCGGGCAGCGGCACGGAGCGTCGCGCCGCAGAGAGGCCTTCTTTCGACACATCATAACCCACAATACGGTGGTTTCGCTCGAACGCCACGAGAATCGAGCCGGCCGACACGCTGCCGTCGACCAAAGCGATGGCTTCGGCATCGCGGTCGCGGCCACGCTTGAATGGCACGCCCTCGGGATTAAGCAGCGGGCCGATTTTCGCGTTGGCGATGCCCTGCGGTTTCCCGTCCGAATAAGTCAATTCGCCGGTCAGCCAGACGCCGCTATCTGAAATCGAGATGAACTTTTTTCCGTCAGGATCCATGACAAGCCCCGACCAGCCGCCGAAGTTTGGCGACGGCGAGGTCAGCACCAATCCACCGCGCCAATCGAGGCGGCCAAAATGGTTTTGCACCGCTCCGATGCGATTGAAGGATGCGATGACTGTCGCGGTGATCTCGACCGGCTCGGCCTTAAGGGTCGCGACATCTGGCTTGAATTGCGCGACCGCCAGCGTCGGCGCGGCGCAAACGAATATGGCCAATGCCGCAAGCCGGTACTTAGATAAAACCATCCGCAACAGGGTTATCCTCGTCAGTGAACGCGGCGGCTTTTGTTTGCGGCCTTCGCGCGCGTACCGGCCGTGCTGCCTTCTTCGAACAATTCGACAAGCTTTTCGGTCATCGCGCCCGCCAATTCCGAAGGGTCCGAGATTGTCACCGCGCGCGCATAATAACGCGTCACGTCGTGGCCGATGCCGATCGCGATCAGCTCAACGGGCGAACGCGTCTCGATTTCGTGGATCACTTGGCGCAAATGCTGCTCCAGATAATTGCCGGCATTGACGGAGAGCGTCGAGTCGTCGACCGGCGCCCCATCCGAGATCATCATGAGAATGCGGCGCTGCTCGGGCCGGCCGATGAGACGGGAATGCGCCCACGCCAAAGCCTCGCCGTCGATGTTTTCCTTCAGCAGGCCCTCGCGCATCATCAACGCCAAGGCATTCTTAGACCGCCGCCAAGGCGCATCGGCGGTTTTGTAAATGATATGACGAAGATCGTTCAAACGTCCGGGCGTGGCGGGCTTACCGGCGGCCAGCCATTCTTCTCGCGCTTGGCCACCTTTCCAAGCCCGTGTCGTGAATCCCAGAATTTCGACTTTCACACCGCAACGTTCCAGCGTCCGCGCCAGGATATCGGCGCAGCAGGCCGCGACCATGATCGGCCGGCCGCGCATGGAACCCGAATTGTCCAACAGCAACGTCACGACCGTATCGCGGAAATCGGTGTCGCGTTCCTTCTTGAACGACAGCGCGCCGGCCGGATCGGTGATGATGCGGGTCAGGCGCGCGGCGTCGAGCACGCCCTCGTCGAGATCGAAATCCCAGCCGCGATTTTGTTGCGCCAGCAGGCGGCGCTGCAATTTGTTGGCAAGCCGGGCGACGACGGCAGACAGCGCTTTGAGTTCCTTGTCGAGGAACGACCGCAGCCGCTCGAGTTCTTCAGGGCTCGAAAGCTCGTCCGACTTCACTTCCTCGTCGTAGGCGCGCGAGAAAACTTTGTAGCCGAAGGCTTCCGGGTTCTCGAGCACGTTCATATTCGGCCGCCAGGGCGCGGGCGCGTCTTCCTCTTCGAAGGCATCGTCGCCGCTGTCGGAATCGTCGGCATCAGTGGCGTCCGCCATCTCTTCGGTATCTGAAACTTTGCCGTCGGTCAGCTCGTCCTGGCCGGTCTTGTCCTGACCTTCCCCGCCCTCGTCCTGAGATTGATCGGCTTCTTCCGAGCCGCCGTCGGGCGCGTTTTCGTTGTCCTCGTCGTCGCTGTCCTCCGGCTGATTGGGATCCATCGGATCGGACAATTCCAGCGACCGCAACAGATCGCGCACGGTCCGGCCAAATTGCTCCTGATCGTTAGCCAGGGCCTCAATCCGCTTCATCATTTTCGCGCCGCGCATTTCGATCATCGGCCGCCACAGATCGACCAGACCTTTCGTCGAAGCGGGCGGCGGCAGTCCGGTCAGGCGCTCACGAATGATGAGCGCGAGGGCGTCCTCGAGCGGCGCATCGGCGCGATCGGTGATTTTCTCGAACCGGTTGTGCGCATATTGGTCTTCAAGGCGGGCGGTCAAATTTTTCGCCATGCCGACCATGCGCGACGCGCCAAGCGCTTCGACGCGGGCGCGCTCAGCCGCCTCGAAGACGGTGCGCGCGGGACCCGGCGGCGGTGCGACCTTGCGATGGATCTTGTTATCGTGACAGCCAAGGTTCAAGGCCAGGCTGTCGGCCCAGCCGCGCACCACGGCGATGTCTTTGGGCGAGGGCGTGCGCGGCAGCTCCGGCAACTGCACGGATTTGCCGGCTGCCTCGGGCTTGCCAGCACCAAACCCAACTTCCAGCTCGCTATCGCCCGCGATGGCGCGCACCGTTGGCCCGAGCACGCGCTTCAACGGCTCGGATGGCGCTTCCTTACGTTTTGCCGGCGGTGTTGTTGGAGGCATATTTTGCGGCGTTTCCGTTTTGCCAGACAAGCCCGCCGCTCAGATCCCCCACCCCTCAGGGGAGGGGTTAGGGGTGGGGTGGAGAGCTAGGCGGAATTTCTAACGTGAGACGAGAAGTGTGTCTGCAAATTTCGCGCGGTATTGCTCGCACCTGTCCCGCATCATCATTCTTGCCCTCCCCTCAAGGGGGTAGCGGAAGTGTAGTGGCGATCTCAATGGTTGTTACCGGAAAGTGCGAGCTTGAACCAGTACGTGTTTGTCTCGTGCATCTTGCCATTGATAAATCTTGCACTGAGACGGCCGTAGGGCCAAACGTCGCCGCGCCATTGATAGGTCTCGAACACCAATTGGCCTTGGCCAAGGTCTTCCATGCTGACCAGAACGCCGTCACAGCCGAGCACGCCCTTAACGTCGGCGTAGGACATTGTTTCCATCACCAGCGCGCCGATTTGGTCTTGCGTGACGCTGCATGACGTGTTGGGCAACGTCGCCCGCGCAATGCCAATTGACACAATAACAAGAATGATCACGCCGGCTACAAATCCCACCAAGAATTTTGCGAGCCTTTTCATTTGACACACCTCCAAAATGGCAGGTGCGCAAGATGAGGCGGTATTACGAGCGCCGCTGTTTCATGTGGGACAGCCGAACGTCAATCTTTTGAACATCTAGAGCGAGCGTCCGGACCGGTCGACGGCATATTGACCCGCACCCGCGACGGCCAAGGCCAAGAAGCCGCCAGCCAGCCCGAAATTTTTCAAAAGCTGAGTCATGTCGCCGGTGTGCGCGATGAAGGCGGTCGCAATACAAAATGCCGCCAGCAAGTAACTGACGGTACGGACTTGAAAGCCGATCAAAATCGCCAAGCCGCCTAGGAGCTCGAACAGCCCGACGGCATAGGCCAACATATCGGGCGCCGGCATTCCGATTTTGCCCAGCATGCCAGCGAACCCCGCAGCGTTAGTCAATTTGCCGAAACCTGAAACGACAAACAGCGCCGCCAGAAGAATGCGAGCGAGAAGAAGAAGCCGGTCATTCATGTGCATGTCTCCTTGTGGGCTATTTGTTTCGGAGCGGAGTGTCGAGCATCCCTAGCCAGCCGAATTCAAACCATTGGCCAACGGAGAACGCACATCACTGTCGCGCAGTTGCATCCAATTTGCTAACTATCTCTGACAGACTTGGATAGAGCCTCGATCATGACCAAGACACTCGCACCAATTGCACCCGGCGAAATTCTTTTGGAAGAGTTCATGCGCCCGCTCGGCGTCAGCCAAAACAAGTTGGCTCGCGATCTAGATGTCCCGGTCGCTCGGATCAATGACATCATTCATGCCAAACGCGGAATTTCTGCCGACACGGCGCTACGCCTCGCGGCCCACTTCGGCACGTCCGCGGAGTTCTGGCTGAATTTGCAGACGCGCTACGATTTGAAGTTAGCCTATCGCCTGTCAGGCGACAAAATCCGCAATGCCGTCTGGCCTGCAAGGACGGAAGCGGCGTGAAAAGCGGGGTTCGAGCACATTGTCGAATGCGAGTGATTACGCAGGCTGCTTGAAACTCTGATGTTCGGCAGCGCTCTTGTACGGTCTAATTTGCATTATACGATCTCCCTTCTCGATCGATATGCCCCCCTCAACTCAACGCCACATTCGCGGAGCTCTCCGGCAGCTCCTCGCCGAAGCAGCGCTGGTAGAATTCGGCGACCAGCGGCTTTTCAAGCTCGTCGCACTTGTTCAGGAACGTCACACGAAAGCCAAAGCCGATGTCGTTGAAAATCTCGGCATTCTCGGCCCAGGTCATGACGGTGCGCGGACTCATCACGGTCGAGAGATCGCCGTTGATGAAGGCCGAGCGCGTCAAGTCCGCCACCCGAACCATTTGCGACACCTGCTTCTTCTTGGCATCCGTCTTGGTGAACGATTTGACTTTCGACAAAACGATTTTGGCTTCATCGTCATGCGGCAGATAATTCAAGGTCGCGACCATCGACCAGCGATCCATCTGGCCCTGGTTGATCTGCTGCGTGCCGTGATACAGCCCGGACGTATCGCCCAAGCCAATGGTGTTGGTGGTCGAGAACAGGCGAAACGCCGGATGCGGCTTGATGACTTTGGATTGATCGAGCAGCGTCAGCTTGCCCGAGACTTCCAGCACCCGCTGAATGACAAACATCACGTCCGGCCGGCCAGCGTCATACTCGTCAAACACCAACGCGATGTTCGACTGCAGGGCCCACGGCAAAATGCCTTCCTTGAACTCGGTGACCTGTTTGCCGTCCTTGACGACGATGGCGTCCTTGCCGACGAGATCGATACGAGAGACGTGGCTGTCCAAGTTGATGCGCACGCACGGCCAGTTCAACCGCGCCGCCACCTGCTCGATATGGGTGGATTTGCCGGTGCCGTGATAGCCCTGGATCATGACGCGGCGGTTGTGCTTGAAGCCGGCCAAGATCGCCAGCGTCACGTCGCGATTGAAAAGATAATCGTTGTCGAGATCCGGCACGTGCTCGTCGGCCTTGGAGTAGGCGGGCACCTCGAGATCGCTGTCGATGCCGAATACCTGGCGCACCGACAATTTCATGTCGGGCATACCGGCCGTTGGGGCCCCGGCCCCGGCGCTGGAAGACGTTCGCATGTCGTGACTGGTTTCCCGCTTCGGATGAAGGCTTGCGGGATGTTACCGGGGCTTGGCGCGTCGCGGCGTTTGCCCTGGGTGGCCGGTCAGACCATCCCCGCTTGCTTGAGATAATTATAGGCTTGGATGATCTCGCGCAACTTCTCCTCCGACCGGCTGTCGCCGCCATTGGCATCGGGGTGGTGCAGTTTCACCAATTCCTTGAAGCGGGCCTTGATCTCTTCCTTGGTGGCGTTTTCCTTCAAATCCAGGGTCTGCATGGACTTCTTTTCCAGCGGACGGAGCTGACGGCGGGTCTCGGCCGGCGCGGCGCGGGCTTTTTTAGCGCGGGCCGCGAAATGGGCGTTCAAGCCCGGAGAATGCCCGGCCGCGCCGTTGCTACTGGCGCCCTCTTGGGTGCCGTGGGCCCAGGCGTTGGAGCCGGTTTTCCAGGTCGGACGGTGGCCGGTGATGGCGTCCTTGCGGAACTTATCGACGTCCTGATCGCTCATGCCGTCGAAATAATTGTAGCTGTGATTGTACTGGCGGACGTGATCCATGCAGAAATTGTAATATTCGCCGTCACGGCCGCGGCCCATCGGCGCACGGTGGCCGCCCGGCTTGTCGCAGCCCTTCCATTGGCACGGCGGACCGCCGCCTTTTTTGGGCGTGGCGTCGCGCTTGCCGGAAACCCGGATGCTGTCGAAGATTTTTGAGTTCAATTTCATGGCCGGGCAGTATGATCCGCGAAGGCGCCGGGCACAAGATGGTTCGAGAGCACACCGGGCGAGATTACAGGCGCCGCCCCAAGAACGACGCGCCACTGTGGGGCTTGCGGCTTAACGCTTCGTTTGCGGGCTTCACTCATTTGACGGCAACTTCATTTGTGACAACGAAGAGGACACATGATGTCGGCAGAAACGGGGTCGCCAAAAACGGCATCGGCCGAAACCCGGCTCAAAGAAAAATTGCTTGTAGCGTTGCGCCCCGTCCGTCTCGATGTCGTCAACGAGTCCGGCATGCACGCGGGTCACCGCTCGTCACCGGGCACGGGCGAGAGCCACTTCCGTATCTTGATCGTGTCGGAGGCTTTTCAAGGCAAGTCGCGCGTCGAGCGCCACCGCATGGTCAACGAGGTTTTAAAGGGCGACGTCGGCGTCGCGATCCACGCCCTCGCGCTCTCCACCTATGCGCCGGGAGAGAAGGTCGGGTGAGACGCGCCGCCAAGATCTGTTTGCCGTAGGTTGGGTAGAGGCCGCCGCGCCGCTTGCGAGATGACGCCACAAAACGCGGCCGAAACCCAACGCGTCATGGCGAAGCCATGCGAAACAAAAATCTGATATCCCAAAGACCGTTTCAGGACAGGTCGAAGCGGTCTTCGGGACATTTCAATAAACTTAGACAATCGAGAACATTTTTAACGCGGCACATCCGCTTGAGCTTCGACGAACTTGGCGCCTTCGATCTTACCACAATTTTCTTTCGTCATTTCGACAAAGCCCTTGCCCTTGCAAGCGTTCTGGCCTTTGCAGGCGTTGGTCGCGGTCTTGCAAGCGCCGGTGCCCTTACAGGCGTTGGCGCCCATGCAATGGCCGGTGGCTTCGGTGGCGGCGTTGGCAAAGTGCGTCGTCACCGCGCCCGAAAAGTAAAGTGCGGCGGCGGTTGCAGCAATGGCTGCGCCAGACTTGAGTGTCAT
Source organism: Hyphomicrobium sp. (assembly GCA_031365865.1). Classification (GTDB taxonomy): domain Bacteria; phylum Pseudomonadota; class Alphaproteobacteria; order Rhizobiales; family Hyphomicrobiaceae; genus Hyphomicrobium_B. The sequence continues at coordinate 21,506 of JANLYX010000027.1, forward strand.
TGTCATGATCGATCTCCGATGAAAAATTAAGTTGGTAGACGAAGATCAATTCGACGGACGCCCCCAGCCGCGTTACGGAGATTGGCGCCGGGATATTTTTCTCAAACCCTGTAACGTTGCTCAACCCACGCTACGATTTATTTTCTTTCGGGTTACGCGGACTGATTAACGAACGTCATCCCCGCGTCTGCGAAGCAGATCGTCGCGACGCGGCGACAGGCGGGGACCCAGCCAAGCATCAGTGGGGCACGTGGACACCGCAGTGCATTTCTTGGC
>JANLYX010000066.1:0-11525 GCA_031365865.1 Hyphomicrobium sp.
AATTCCGGGATGACGGATGGAATTCCGGGATGACGGATGGAATTCCGGGATGACGGATGGAATTCCGGGATGACGGATGGAATTCCGGGATGACGGATGGAATTCCGGGATGACGGATGGAATTCCGGGATGACGGGTGGAGTTCCGGGATGACGGGTAGAATTTTGGGAGACGGGTGCTGGGCGCGGGTCAAAGCATTACGCTAGAATGCAAGGACGCGAAGACTGAGCCGATAGGGCAGCTCAGTCTTCGCCCCGCTCACCGGAGCACCTCTTGCGAGGGCCTTCTATGCTCCGGAAAACCGTCATTTAGCCAAGTCCATTTTTTGAAGTTGCAACTGCGGGACTGATCGCGGCACCGGTTGTTTAGGCTGCGGCTTAGCGGCGGGGCCACGGGGTACCCGCCATGGGCCGCCAATGGGACGTGTTGACGTTGTGCCGCTGGAGATCTTCGTCGCCGCCGTTTTCCTGATCGCTTAGGAGTTTGATTGCCATGTCCGTGACCCGGCTACGGTCGAGGTGATCGTCATTAAAGAGATGCAACAGGATTTTGGCGAGCTTGGTGCGTCCTTCGTCGGCCTTCCCGTTCGCGAAGTGCTGGGCAACCATCGGCCACGTGATGTCGAAAGTTTTCTGCACCTCGGTAAGCAGCTGCGGCCCCATCGTCTGGCCGAAAGGGGTGGCGCGGACTACGGTTAGAATTTCAGACATGAAAACTCACTTCTCGATTGTATCGCCCGGTTGCCGGGGATAGGGCAGACGGAGCGCGGCTTCAATCTTGTTGGCGGCGTCCTGTTTTGACACTGGGGGCACAGCAAATCGGTTTTCCAGATCAGCGCGAAAAATGATCTGATCACCCGAAATTTGAACCAAAGGTTCGATGTGTCTTAACCGTTTCATGGGCGGGCCCAGGCATTGACCTTACTCCGCGACCAAAAACAGCTTTAGCGCACTAACTTGGATTAGGGAAAAGGGGCGCCTTTTGAGAAGTCAGCGATAGCGGGCGATGGGCTGGCACGCTGGTCGGGTGGTTTTTTCAAAGCGGTGCAGCGTCAGAACGGCGAGCCGCTCGACAATTAAATGAGTTGGCGTGGGTTTGGGAACGATCAAAGAATTATATTTGCAGTCCAAATCGTCGTACCCGGAATAGATGACAAAAGGGATGTCGCGCAGTTGCAAAAGTGCGCATAGCGGCGAGGAGAGGCCATCCCTCAGGCGAAGATCGACGACGGCGGCCGAAAGCTGGTCGACGCGCGCCACAGCTATCGCGTTTTGCAATGTGTGGACGATGATCGCTTCAGCGCCGATACTCTCAAATTCGGTCGCAAGATCGAGAGCGATAAGCGGCTCATCTTCAGCAATCAAAACGCGATGACCCTTGAGAGTTATCACGTTTAAATGCTGGCGTTTCTGTGCTGGAACTGCGGATCCATTATGGCCGGTGCTATCCATTTTCGCTCGCCTTCAACGCTACGCCGCTGAACTGTTAAACGAGCAAGATATCAGCGCACTGATGTGTATTAGGAACCGCAAGTAATTAAGAGGCTAGTCAGGCATCGGGTGACGGACGCCGTTTTTGCCTGCGAGGATGCGATGCATGATTGCGACGACAGCGTGATGAGCATCTGGCGAAGTTGAATTGTCCGCCGCAGTTTGGTGCGTCGTGGCAACGTCGTTGAGAAGATCGCGAGCGTCTTCCTCTTTCATTATTTTGAGGTCGGTCAATGCCAGCAGCAAAGATTCGCAGATGCCAAGCGCTGCCATGCCTTCTGCCTGTGATGTCCGTTCCGGCTTTTTCATGATATATCCTTCTGCCAGGACTCTAGTGCCCCGCAGCGCAAACGTTCCTGATGCAAATTGGCGTTTTGAGAGTTTGGGACTTTGACGCTGGTCCCCAAGCCAGAGCTTGTCTGTGACGCGAGCCTTAAGCCGGGCGGCGCCCAAATCCAGCTAAGTTTCTCAAATTGTACGATTTCGTGCAGTGTTGGAGGTCTGAGGTGCTATGGTTATTGGAAAGTGAACTCCTCTGGGAAGCGAGGAGTTACGTCAGAAGCCGAAATATTATTTGGCGGTCGCAATTTCGAGAGGCGCGCCAATGCTTGATCCCCACAGCGATAGTGTTTTAGCCAGGAAGCTAAACGCTTTTCTGCCGCTCTCCAAAGAAGAGCTCAAATGTTTGGCCGGCATTCAATCAAAGCCGGTCGTTATTCAACGGGGCAAGCAGCTCATCAACGAAGGGCAAACAGGGCAGAAGGCTTACGTGCTGCAAGCCGGTTGGGGCTGCAGCTATAAGGACCTCGCCAACGGCGGACGGCAGATTATTTCATTCCCCATCGCCGGCGACTGCATTGGCTTGCGCGGCGTGCTGCTGCGAACGGCCGATCATTCGGTGCTGGCGCTAACCGAAGCGGTCGTCAGTTCATTGGAAGGCCCACACGTTTTAAAATGCATTGCGGATTTTCCCCGGCTCGGCGCCGCGATCTTGTGGGCAGCGTCCCGCGACGAAGCGATGGTCGTTGAACATCTCGTCAATATCGGCCGCCGCTCGGCAATCGAGCGCACCGCGCACTTCTTCATGGAACTGGCCGAGCGGATGAGCTTGATCGGGCAGGCGACGGAAGCGGAATTTAAATGCCCGCTTAGTCAGTTCGTGCTGGCCGATGCGCTGGGACTAACGGCGATCCACGTCAATCGCGTGCTCAGGCAATTGCGCGAAGAGGGTTTGCTGACGGTGCGCAAGGGCAGCGTCAAAATTCACGACATCGGGGCATTGAAGAAATTGTCCGGTTATCACGGCGGATATTTGGAAGAGCAAAACTGATGCCGGAAATCAGATTGGCGCCGCCACGCGCGAACCTTCCGGTTTGCGCACCAGCATGCGTAGCTTATCGACGATTAGACTGGGCCTTGCGGGTTTGGGAATAACCCAGCGCTTATATTTGAACTCAGCCAAGTCAAAACCGCTGTAGACGACGAACGGCACATCAAGACACTGCAGAAGCGCACACAAGGGGGATGCAAGTTCGTCCTTGAGTTTGATGTCGACGATGGCAGCGGACAATGTTTCGGCGCGCGCGACGGCGATTGCATCCGCCAGGGTATGGACCATGATTGCCGCAGCACCCGCTGACTCAACGGTAAGCGCCAAATCGAGCGCGACGAGGGGCTCGTCTTCGACGATCAGTATGCGATGACCCTGAAGAGAGGAGAGACTCATACTGCAGGCTCCTCGGCAACACGTATTCGGTATGGAAAAAGCGGCGCTTCGTGTGCTTTTAGCATGCAGAACACGTGGCCTCTCGCGTACCCCGCTGCCCAAACCAATTTCGGAGACGGATGAAATTTATCCGCCAGGACAGGCGTTCTGCACAATGCAATATTTAATTGTGGAATACCTCCGTCAAACTATTATTTCGTACGAAATCGCACAAGAGAACCGCGCACGTCTCAGTTCAATAAGCGCTCATATTCTTTCTCCGCCACGCCGTAAAAGCCGTTGGCGCGTTCTTCCAGACCGGCTCTATCGCGGATATTGACGACGCCTCGGCTGGTCGAAATCAACGCCGAGGCTTCAAGTTCCTGTAACGCGATTGTGACTCCCGCCCGGCGCACGCCTAGCATCAAAGCCAAGAACTCATGGGTGAGTAAAATAGCATCGGTTTCGACCCGGTCGTGGGCCATCAACAGCCAGCGCGACAGCCGCTCTTCGATTTTGCCCTGCGCATTGGCGAGCGCCGTTTGCGAAACCTGCATCAGCGCAACGTGCGCGAAGTTGAGCAGACGATAGCGCAACGTTGAGCTTTGCTCCGAAACGTTGCGCAAGTTTTCAGCCGTGATGCTTTGGCCCGCTCCCGAAGTTTGCATGATCGTTTCGTTGGGAGAGCGATCGACGCCCAAGACCAGAGAAATTCCGGTAAAGCCTTCATTGCCTAGAATAATGGCTTCGGCTTGTCTGTCACTCCCGCCGCTGGCAATGACAGACGCCAATCCATGATCCAGAAAATAAGCCGCCAAGATCGGCTTGCGGGCTGTTTCCAGGCGCTGGCGGAACTTCAGGACGACCGGTAGAAGGTGCGGTTTGAGCAATGCAAGATCGCTGTCGGATAAGTTCGCAAGAAAGCGGTTACTGATCGACTTTGGCGGTCTGGATTTTTGTGACAATTGCGCATTCCGAAGGAATGCCGGGCTCCACATTTTTGCGCCTCGCTAGGCGCGACCCTGGACCCGGCACCAAGTGATAACAAGTTGAATCGTTCTCATTGCACGCGGCGCGGGGGACTAGAAGGTGCGGAGGGTTGTGATGTTGGTACGAAAGCGTGCTCTGACCAAAATTCTCACGCGCCCGAAACGCCAGCGGCGCGCTATGCATTTCAGCAAGCGCGCCGCTGTAGAAACCTTTACCTGACTTAGAGAATGAAGTCGTCTGTCGTCAGAGCTGCCTTGTGAACGTGCAGCAGCGTGACGCTATCGCCGCCGCCAAGATCGATCACGGTGCTGGTGCCAACTTGATGTGCGTGCCCCAAAACATCAGCGAATGTCGTGAAGTCGTGCGTCGTGGCGTGCAGATCAAGCTGATCGTCTGTGCCGCCGGCCGTGAAGTCCGTTAAGACATCGTCGCCGCCGTGTGCTTTGAACACGAACGTATCGTCGCCGGATCCGCCGGTCAGCCTATCGTCGCCTCTGCCACCGTCGAGAAGGTCGTCGCCAGCGCCGCCAGCAACCTTATCGTCGCCAGCGCCACCGAACAGTTTGTCGTCGCCCGCATCGCCGAAGATCTTATCGTCGCCGGCGTCGCCTTTGACCGTATCGTCGCCTGCGCCGCCGTGCTCGACGTCGTTACCGACGCCGCCAGAGACTTTGTCGTCGCCGTCATCGCCGAACAATTTGTCGTCGCCGGCGTCGCCCTTGACGAGATCATCGCCAGCGCCGCCGTGCTCGGTGTCATTGCCGGCACCGCCGTGCTCGTCGTCGTTACCGGTTCCACCCAAAATGTGGTCATTGCCGTCATCACCAAATAGATGATCGTCGCCGGCATCGCCCTTGACGCTATCGTCGCCCGCGCCACCATGCTCGGTGTCATTGCCGGTGCCGCCCGACACTTTGTCATCGCCGTCATCGCCGAATAATTTGTCGTCTCCCGCATCGCCATTGACGCTGTCGTCGCCCGCGCCGCCATGCTCAATATCGTTGCCGCCTTGGCCGTGGATCACGTCGTCGCCAACGCCGCCATTAAGATGCTCGGCTAAGTCGTGATTTGCAGGGTCGTCGAGACCGCCGCCTTTTCTCTTCGTGGCCATGATGCGCTTCCTTCCAAATGACTCGATTGCAAAATTCATCGATCGATTATGCCGCCGCAATTCACAAATTGTAACAGCATCAGCAGGCGATGTTCCCATTTTCATATCATTACCTCCCTGACATTAATCTGACAGGGAACTGGTTCGCCTAACCGCTTAAAAGCCTTGAGGATTTTTGCCAAATGCCTATCCGGAACGAGAAATTTTTTTGTTTTTTTGGGCCCAACACCACGACGGCGCCACAGGAATCATGCCGTTATCTGCCCGGGACGCGACGGCCCTTAAGGGCGCGTGATACTCGTCAATCTGGAGAGACATCGATGAAATTTGCTGCTTACACAGACGAGGGGATCTTTGGCATCGGCGATACCGAGGCGGAGGCCCGCACCGCGGGCGTTGCCGAAATGGAATCGTTAGAGGCATCGGCCGAAGAACTGGCACAAATCAAGATCATACCGATCAAAGACGACCTCGTCGCCGCATTGTCAGCGCTCGATAATGGCGGCCCGGAAGTCAATTTCGACGTCGAAAACGGCATTCTGGTACTGGCGGAAGCTGGCGATGAAGACGACGGCGAGGCTGCGGCGTAACGAACTCTAGAGACTGAAGTGGCGCGGGTTGGCGGGACGGGCAATGGTTCGCGCGCGGCTCGCGCCTTTTTTATGCCGGCCGCTTCGCCCAAGGCCGCCCGCGTGCCGTAACGCATGTTCCTGATGCAATCCTGACCTGCCGTTGTGGCACTGGTCGTGGCTCCAGACCGAGCCTAGCTGCACGTGGGCGCAAGCCCTGCTTGGCCGCCTGCTTTGATCCCCACCGGAACTGCCTTCCCCTTAACCGCCTTTTCTCATGACAAATTGCTCCTTTCAAAGGAATAACCCATGCCTGCAGATCTGTTTTCGCCCGTGAGCTTGGGCGCTATCGCTTTGAAAAATCGAATAGTCATGGCTCCGTTGACGCGCTCGCGGGCGGATAACCACGGCGTGCCCGCAGAATTTGCGCCGGAATATTATAGCCAACGTGCAGCCGCTGGACTGATCGTCACGGCCGCAACGCAGGTATCGTTTGAGGGCATGGGCTATCCAAGAACGCCCGGCATTCACACACCCGAACAAGTCGCTGCCTGGCGCCGCGTCGTGGATGCCGTTCATGCCAAGGGTGGCAAGATTGTTCTGCAGCTCTGGCACGTCGGCCGCATTGCTAGCCGGCTTAATCGTGGGGAAGCAGCAGACGTTGTCGCGCCCAGCGCCATTCAAGCGCCGGGTCAAATCTATACCGACGCGAAGGGCATGGTTGACCACGATGTTCCCCGCGCCTTGGCAACCGGTGAGATCGCAGGCATCGCCGAACAGTTTGCGATCGGGGCCGAGACCGCAATTGCAGCCGGCTTTGATGGTGTCGAGGTTCACTCGGCCAACGGCTATTTGTTGCATCAGTTCTTGTCGAGCAACGTCAATCAGCGCACCGATCGCTACGGCGGTTCCATTGCCAATCGTGTGGCCATGCCACTCGAAGTGATCGAAGCTGTTCTAAAGCGCGTGCCGAACAATCGCGTTGGCGTGCGCGTTAGCCCAGGCCACAGCTTCAATGGCATCGAAGAGTACGACATGGACGAGCTCTATCGCCACTATTTGGGCCGCCTCAACGCTTTCAATTTGGCCTACCTCCACGTCATGCGGCCGTCGGCAAATACGTTTGAGAAGGATCCTGTCGATTTAGCGCGAGCGGCTTTCAAAGGGCCCATCATCGCGGCGGGCGGCTACGATGGGCAGTCAGCGGCAGATTTGATTGCGAGCGGCGGCGCCGACGCGGTAGCCTTCGGGCGCGCGTTTATCGCCAACCCCGATCTCGTCGATCGCATCGCCAAGGGTGCCGCGTTGAACAAGCCCAACGAGGAAACATTCTACACGCCGGGCAAAGAGGGTTATACCGACTACCCGTGGCTGGCGGTCTGATCTGGTGCACAGTTCCCTGACCGGCGCAGACGCGAATACTCTTCATCCGGTGGGGGACGTTGCTCTGAAACCCGGCCTCACGATAAGCCAACAGCAGCGGACGATTTGGGCGCTGCTGTTGGGTAATTTCGTGATCGGGACCGGCATCTTGTTGCCGGCCGGCATGCTGACCGACTTGGTCAGCGCTTTTCAAGTGACCGTACCGCGCGCGGGCATGTTGATGGTGGCGAGCGGCATTGTCGTCGCGCTCGGTGCGCCGTTGATTGCCGCATTCACCAGTGGCATCGACCGGCGCGCGATTTTATCCTTCTCACTACTGCTCTACGTCGCCGGGCACGCGGCTGCCGCCTTTTCATCGTCATTTGAAATGCTGATCGCGACGCGCGTGCTGATCGCCGTTGGCGCGGCGATCTTCACGCCCCAGGCGGCAGCAACTCTTGGCGCGCTTGTGCCGGCAGACCGGCGCGCAGGCGCCATCACGCTCGCCTTCGTGGGTTGGTCGCTCGCAACAGTTGCTGGCATGCCGATGGGCGGATGGCTCGCCCACACCATCGGTTGGGATACTGCCTTCATGATCATGGCGGTCATCTCCGCCATCGCTCTGATCGCTGTGTGGATCACGGTGCCGCCGCGCGTGCAGATCGCGCCGCTGAGCGGCAAATCTTGGCGCGCAGTTGCAACGAACCCAGCGCTGCTGCTTGTTCTGCTGGTGACGGTTCTGAACGGCTCTGGCCAGTTCACGCTGCTGACGTACCTGAACCCGTCGCTCAAGGCGTCGCTGGCGGCCGATCCCACTCAGGTGGCGCTAATCCTTGCCTGGTTTGGCGTATGGGCGACATTGGGTAACGTCATGGCGTCGCGCTTCGTCGCTCGTGCCGGACCCGGCCAAGTCGTGACAGTGGCATTGATCATGATTTGCTTAGCATTTGGGGCTTGGGGGTTCGGGTCAACGGCATTACCCGTCGTGCTTGGCGCTGCGGCCTTGTGGGGCTTGGGGACGTTTTCATCAAACTCCGTGCAGCAGGCGCGGCTGTCGGCTATGGCGCCTGACCTCGCGTCGGCCTCTGTCGCGCTCAATACCTCCGCCATGTACGTCGGCCAAGGCACCGCAGCCGCGCTCGGCGGGGCGCTGATCGCGAACGGTCATATGGCAGCGTTACCGTTTGCTGGTGCAGCGATCGTGTTGATGGCTGCAACCCTGTCAGGCTTCGTGCTGGCATGGCGGAAGGGCTGAGGCGGCGGAAGGGCTGAGGCAGAACTAGGCGGGCGCCGGTTGCACGCCTCGACTATTGCGCCCCGCAATTTTTGGCATTAGAGCGCGAGACTTGGAAGACCTCAAGCCAACCGAAGGTGCGCTCTCTTATGGCTATTGCATTCGTATTTCCAGGGCAGGGCAGCCAGGATGTCGGCATGGGCCGCGCATTGGCTGAAGCCTATCCCGCCGCCCGCGCCGTGTTCGACGAGGTCGACGATGCGCTGGGGCAAAAGTTGTCCGCCATTATGTGGGACGGTCCCAAAGAAACGTTGACCCTCACTGAAAATGCCCAACCGGCGTTGATGGCAGTATCGATGGCGGTGATGCGCGTGCTGGAAACGGACAAGGGTTTCCGCCTCGCTGAAAGGGTCAAATTCGTCGCCGGGCATTCACTCGGCGAGTATTCAGCCCTCGCAACAGCTGGCACATTTTCGCTCGCCGATACGGCGCGGTTGTTGAAACTGCGCGGCCAAGCGATGCAGAAGGCCGTCGCCGTGGGCCAGGGTGCAATGGTAGCTCTGCTGGGCGCCGGCATGGACGTCGCGGTCAAAGTCGCGGCGGAAGCGGCGCAAGGCGATGTCTGTCAGGTCGCCAACGATAACGAGCCAACGCAGGTTGTGCTGTCTGGCCACAAGAGCGCGATCGATCGCGTGGCCGAAATCGGCAAGGCCCATGGCGTGCGCCGCGCGGTAAACTTGCCAGTGTCCGCGCCGTTCCATTGTGCGCTGATGCAACCTGCGGCCGATGCGATGGCAGAGGCTCTGAGTAAGGTCAAGGTTCACGCGCCCATCGTGCCGGTGGTTGCCAACGTCGTCGCGATCGCGATTTCCGATCCCTCCGAAATCAAAAAGCGTCTCGTCGAACAGGTCACTGGCACCGTGCGCTGGCGCGAGTGCGTCGCATATATGGCAGCGCATGGCATCACGGATTTCTACGAGATCGGCGCTGGCAAAGTGCTCGCCGGTCTCGTCAAGCGGACCGCGACGGCAGCGAATGCGGCGAGCATCGGCACACCTGCCGACATCGATGCGGCGCTGGCGGGGCTTATCGGTTGATGGTGCCGTTGGTTTTGTAATGCCTCTGTTGACTTAAGTAACTCCACGAATTACACTACAAAATCGATGATCATGAGCTTTCGAAGTAAGGCCTTGGAGCGGTTTTGGTGGCGCAATGATCCGCGCCGGGTTGATCCAAGGCATCAGGAGAAACTACGCCGCCAGTTAGCGATGCTGGATGCCTCGACAGGTTCAGAAGGCATGAATGTGCCTGGTTGGCGTTGGCATCGCCTGAAGGGCAACGAAGACGGACGATTTGCCGTTTGGGTGGATCAGAATTGGCGACTGACGTTTGGATGGTCGCAAAATGGCCCCGGCGCCGTTGATGTGAATTACGAAGATTATCATTGACGAGGTAACCCCATGACCAAGCGTCATCTATCGATCGAACCGGTGCATCCGGGCGAAATCTTGCGCGAGGATGTTTATCCAGCCCTTGGGATCACAAAGCCGGCGTTGGCTGAAGCCCTTGGAATTAGCCGCCAAAGCCTGCATGAACTTTTCAGCCTAAAGCGCAGCGTCACGCCTGAAATGGCGGTCAGGCTCGAAGCCGTTGTGGGATCGACAGCTGAATCTTGGCTTGCCTTGCAATCCGCCCGCGATCTATGGGAGGCACGCAAGAACTCTAAAATTCGCAACCTCAAGCGGCTTAAGGCGGCTTGAGAAAATTAGTTACCCACTCCTCTTCCTACGACCCTCAAGAGACGATTATGAGGAGAGGGGCGGGGCGGCACAGCGTGTCATTCAAAAAGTAAGGACTAAGATGTTCGATCTCACAGGTAAGACGGCGCTGGTCACAGGCGCGACGGGCGGGCTCGGGGCAGAAATTGCCCGCGTCTTTCACAAGGCGGGCGCGACAGTCGCGATTTCTGGCCGCAAGGTTGAAGCACTTGAGGCCTTGGCCAAAGAGCTCGGCGACCGCGTAACAATCGTGCCGTGCGATTTGGCTGACCGGGCAGCTGTCGGCAAATTGATCGATGAGGCCGTCAAAGCGCTGGGCGGGCGGCTCGATATTCTCGTCAACAACGCGGGCCTCACCAAAGACAATCTATTCATGGTGATGAAGGACGAGCAGTGGGACGACGTCATCGCCGTCAATTTGACCTCGACGTTTATGCTGTGCCGGGCGGGATCGCGCCACATGGTGCGTTCTAAATCGGGTTACGGCCGGATCATCAATATAGCTTCGGTCTCGGGCGTGTTCGGTAATCCAGGTCAGGGCAACTACGCCGCATCCAAAGCCGGCATGATCGGCATGACCAAGAGCTTGGCGCGCGAAGTCGCCTCGCGCGGAATTACCGCCAACTGCATCGCGCCGGGATTCATTCAAACGGCCATGACGGATGTGTTGAACGACAAGCAGAAAGCTGAAATCTCAAATATGATCCCCGCCCAGCGCTTTGGCTCACCTGTCGATATTGCGGCCGGCTGCCTGTATCTGGCGTCCAACGAAGGCGGTTATATCACCGGCCAGACCCTGCACATTAACGGTGGAATGGCGATGGTTTGAGCGCCGAATCGCCCGATTTGGCGGGTTCAGCCCGCCGATATTGTCGCACGCGCTCGCGGTCCGGATGCTGGCCAGGCCACCCCAAACATGTTAACGACCCCGTCAAGTTAGGGCCTATGGCGCAAGCGCATGGGAACCTGGGGACAAACCAGGGTATTTCCCGTGTGCGCTCACTTTGTCCGAAGCAGTCTTACGGTTCGGGCTTGATTTGGCGGCGTTATCCCTTACATGGTGCCGACGCAATTGGATTTGACGTCATAAAGGCTTGGCGCGCAGACGCGCTGGTCACCGATTACGAAGACGACTGGCCGTCAAGGACTTCAACAGGGACACGAGAGAACGAAAATGAGCGATGTCGCAGAGCGCGTGAAGAAAATCGTGGTCGAGCATCTGGGCGTCGAGGCCGACAAGGTCATCGAGAACGCCAGCTTTATCGATGATCTGGGCGCCGATAGCT
>JANLYX010000068.1:0-2715 GCA_031365865.1 Hyphomicrobium sp.
GGTCAAGGCTCTCGAGATTGCCGAAGAAAAGCAGGCTGTCGCGCAGTACGGATCATCCGATTCGGGCGCATCGCTAGGCGACATCTTCAAGGCCGCCATCAAGAAGCGCGAAACGACCGACGACGAGACGACGGCGGAGTAATTTCTTACGTTTGAAAGGACTTTCTAAGCGCGCGGCAGGCAACTGCCGCGCGCTTTTTTTTCATGCGGTGATGACGAGGTACCTCTACCTAACGTCATATCGTACGTTTTACACCGCCACTCTTTGCCGTGCCCTATTGCCCATACCCTCGCCGGGATGTTCGGCATGGTTGCCGACGAGCGGCAGATACTTCGCAGGTACTTTAAGAGCCCTCTCGGCTGCAGGTGTCTTTGCTCTGTGCGGCGGGAGCAATTCCGGCTTTTTCTTTTTCACCGGCTTGCCAAGAAATTGCGCGCGGATTTCGCGCGCGATCACCTCGGCGACGAGCGACGGTACCGCATTGCCAAGCATCCGCTGAATATCATTGCGGCCGCAGTCAAACTCCAAACTGTCCGGAAATGTCTGCAGCCGGCAGAGTTCGTGCGCTGAGAGTTTGCGATTGGACCAGTGGAACGGGCCCGTCGCCGGTCCTGGCTGCGCCTGGATTGTCCATGATGGGCGGTCTTTCGCGAGTTTCAACATGAAACTCCAATAGCGTGTCCGCCAGCCAAATAGCGGTTTCCCGCCACCGCGAGGCGTATGCCACAGGTAGTTCTCGCCCTCTGGAATAGTTGGCAGTAGATCGGCCCACTTGCCCGTCATCTTCAGCTTCGGATCATTTGACCGCGCTGACAAATCGCCGATCGCGTCCCAGACTGTGCGGTAAGGCTCGATATCCGCACCGAGCAGCAAGTCATCGCGTTCGCCGTGCGTGACTTTTGGAAACTTGAACAGTTTGCCATCGCGGCTCGCGACGATGAACACACGCTCGCGGTGTTGCGGCACGCCGTAACTCGCAGCATCTATCACCTGCCAGACGGGACGATAGTTGCTGCCCGTCTCGGCATTGATGCGCTTAATGCCATGAAGAATGCGATCGAGCCCTTCGCTCTTGCCCTTGTAGGCAAGGCCAGAGACATTTTCGAGCAGAAAAGTCTTCGGCTGCGTGTCGCGCAGAATGCGTAGATAGGCCGTCAGCGTATCGGCGCGCGGATCATCAAGCCGCGCCGCGTCGCCCCGCGCCCAATATCCCGACTTCGAAAATGGCTGACAGGGCGGGCCGCCGATCAGCACATCGGCCTGGCCTTTTTTCAACTTGGCCGTTTTCAACAAAATCTTGGATGTAACAGAGTGAATGTCGCCTTCGATCACCCGCCAATCGCGATTGAGCCGGAGTGTACGGCAGCAGACGGCATCCAGCTCGACGGCGACGGACGTCTCGAACCCGGCGATTTCAAAGCCGTAGTCCAAACCGCCAATACCTGTGAAGAGGCTGATTGCTTTTAACATTTTCACCGTCTTGGGCCCGCTCCAAACATGAGAACATAAATAGAACAATTTGCATCGGGCGTCAATTGATGCCTACCGATTATTTGACTGCTGGCGCGCGACCCCGCACTCGAATCGGTGCACCGTTCGGCAGCCTACACCGCCCGGCAGCTTTGCAGCGGTCGGGCGCCGAGATGTCCACGGGGGAAGCAATGGCCGAACGCTCGAAGGCGGCGAAAGACGGGCGCGACAAGCTGCTCGTTTGGTTGCGCGATGCCTGTGCGCGTTACCAGTTGGAGCCAATCGCCGTCTATCGTGCCGGCAATACGCCGAAATTTCCGCTGACCGCGAAGAACGAGATCGACCTTCAGACCAAGTTGCATGCTGGTGGACATTTCCTGCCACTTCCCAAAGAGCCTGCGGCGCTTGCAAATGTGCTTGAGGTTTCTCTTTCGGAATTTTTGCTACAGGAGCTGGCCAAAGCACCGAACTCTAACGCCACGCGCGGGACGGAGCGCGGCTATCCCGATATTGAAGTGACCGGCAAGGCATTTGGCGATGTTCCGCACGCAATAGATATCAAGTGCGCGCGGCGGAAGGTCGGCGCAACGGGTGCCGTGAGCATCAACACGCAAAGCCGCATCACGCTCTATACCGGCAACACGTACTTCCGATATCCGAAACTGAAATGGCCGGGGACATTTCGCCCGTTCCAGGATTACGGTTCGCACGTCTCGCTCATCGCCATCTACACGCTGAACGAGGACAGCCACGGACGAATCGAAGACCTCAAACTCATCGCACATGAGACATGGCGCATCGGTTCCAAGCAGCGTTCATCGACGACGCGCGAATACATTGGTGCCGTCGTCTCGATTGCCGATCTCGGCGCAGGCAAGGGCGAATTCGTAACTGAGGATGCCTTTTATGCGTTCTGGCGGAAGTTCAACTTTAAGATTGGGCGGACGGTGCAGCAGCAGCTGGACAAGTTGTTGAGAGGGTAGCTCCCTTGCATCAACTCAAATTGGCACACGCGCTTATAGGGGCCGCTATTCAGTTTTCATCAAATCACCCGTTGCTGCGGGCACGAACCTTGCCTAGGTTCGCACCAATTGCGAGAATAGGAACGAACAACGGCCCGCGGACTAACGGCGTGTGCCCAACATAAGGCTGCCTCCATGCTCGAAACTGAAACCGTGCTTGACCGCCGCCGTTTGCGCAGGTCGCTGACATTTTGGCGGGGCGCGGGCATCGCGGCTCTGGCG
>JANLYX010000032.1:0-1740 GCA_031365865.1 Hyphomicrobium sp.
CGTGCTCAACCGGAAGTTGATCACCCGTTGGGTGAATGCTCAGAGCAGTCTGATCCTGGGTCATACCACTGAAAATGCACGATTCTCGCCCATCAGGCACTCACCCGACTGCTTTTTTTAGGTTTATCCTAAAAAAAGCAGTTGATCCCGTGGCCTCGTAATTTGAGGCGGCGTTTCAACCTTATGGTGTGTTGGCCGGGGTCAGGCCGGCGCCATCAGCCGGGGTGGCGCGCGCAACTGCCGACCATGCAGCCACGATTTCAGCGCCCGCGACAGGATCAGCGACCAGCGCTGGTCCACCGTCAACTGCTCCGTAGTTTCGATCAGACTGCGCAAGAACCTGGCGACGCCGCTGAGCGCGGTGCGCGCCCAGTCGGCCCGGCCATGTGTCGAGGCGACGCGCAGCGTCGTCTGACGACCGTGCCGGACGCGTTCGCCGATGGCGGACAATAACAACGGCCTGCTGGTGATCGCTTCCAGGTGTTTGTCGGGCTCGGCCAGCCGCACGAATAGATTCCACCAATTGTATAACAGCGCCACCATTTGCGCCGCCAGCCGGCAACGCGCGAGGTCTTTCGTGGTGAATCCACCCCAGCCCCATTGGTTCTTCAATTCGTCGAAGACATTTTCGCAATCTGCGCGATCACGATAGAGCTGGGCTAATGTCAATACTTCTGCTTCCAGCGACGTAACTAGAACGCCATATTCATATAGCTCCGCATCGCCCTCGATCTCGGCAAAACTCAACCGCAACTGATCGTGGTCGTCGCGGGTGCTTGCAACGACGCCATCCCTCAGCTTGCGGCGCAAGATCACGACACGGCGCTCGCGGCTCCATCCGTCCAGTCGCAGGGTCGCTTCCAGCCCGCGCCAACCCTGGCCCGCATCCTGCCATCCGCTGTACGCGTAAGCCTTTTTTATCAGTCGCTTGACGTTCGCCGTCAAGCGTAGCTTGAACAGATAATCGATGCCCCGCTGCTCCGCTTCGCGCAGCACGCCCTCCGATCCGAACCCTGAGTCTCCGCGCAAAAGTCTTGGCCGGCAATCACGCGGCGTGCGGTCGATCAGCGACCAGAGTCCAGGAGCGGAATGTTTTCCCGTGTGTTCGTTACCGGCCGCCATTTCAACGCCCATCACAAGCCGCGGCCCTGCCAGCATATACGTGTGCAATACATGCGAGGGCCGACCTGGTTTTTTCGGATTATAACCGACAACCGCACCTTCCTGGTGCCCGTAAAGCAGTTTCACCGTCGTATCGATATCGATGATATAATCCTCGCCGAGTAATGGCTCCACGCACTTGTCGATCTGTGTCTGCATCCACCCGGAACCCTCTTTTTCAGGGACCGCTTTCAGTCCATTTCTGACCGCGTCTTCACTGACGATCTTTGTCATGCCGAGCAGCTCCGGCAGCACCGGATCGCCGCGCAACGCTGTGATGTGAGCGTATCGTTTATGGCCAGACAGTATCGACAACATCGTTGTGCCGAGAAGATCGCGAACCAGCGAGGCGTTCGGACTGGTCCGTTCCAGCGGGCAGTCGCCGACCCAGCCGTCGAAGCGGCCGGAGACCTTCAGGAGCTCGATGAAAAACGGCATCTGCCCGAGCGCCGTCAGCGCGCTGGCCGCCCCCCATTCGACCTTCACCGGCCCGGCGAACGTGTCGAGCGTCGTCGCACCGGGCGGCGCGTACTCAACCGGAAGTTGATCACCCGTTGGGTGAATGCTCAGAGCAGTCTG
>JANLYX010000046.1:0-1672 GCA_031365865.1 Hyphomicrobium sp.
GACGCGGGCGGAGTTCCGCCGCATTTTGACCGAGCCTGAAGCGAGCCTGATCAAGCAATACATAGCGTTGATGGCGACGGAAGGTTTGGCACTGTCATTCACGGAAGACGCGATCGATAGCCTCGCCGATACTGCGGTCGAAGTGAATTCTCTTGTCGAAAATATCGGCGCGCGGCGGCTGCAAACGGTTCTAGAGCGAGTGCTCGACGAAATTTCGTTCGATGCTTCGGATCGCAATGGGCAAAGTTTTAATGTCGATGCGGCCTACGTCAAAGCCCAGGTCGGCGCCCTCGCCAAAAACGCGGATCTATCGCGTTTCATTCTTTAGAGCGGCTGACGCTTTTTTTTTGCCTGAAGTTCCAGCGTGCACGAGCGGTGCATCCCCCTCCCCAGCGGGGAGGGTTAGGGGTGGGGAGAAGCACGCCGACAGGTGCGGCCGATGCGTTGCCGGGCGTGCTTCTACGACGGCGACGTCCCAGGCCTCGAACTGACTACAGAAGAACGCGGTCCCGTCGACCTTCTCCACGGCGTGGTGGTGACTGGCACGCCTATACAGAAGCAATCTGCCTTCTCGCGCGGTGATTGCCGGCGGCGTCCTTAACCCAATACAATTTGCGACGACCTCGGATAGTCACGCGCCAGGCATGCGCACTGCTCGGGCATCCGGCATCAGATACCCGAGAACGGCAGCTACCAACAGCAGCGCCGGCACGTCACCTATAAGATGACCAAGTTCATGCCCATCGCTGATGGCTTGAGCCGCCATGATCACCGCATGCGCCACACTCGACCAGATCGTAAAGGAGATCATGCTGCGATGTTCGCTCGGATTTTGCGACGCGATAATGAGGAACACACCGAGGACGGCATAAATCCCAGCGATCATTTGCAAGTAGTACTTGCCCTGTCCGCCGTGCCAAACCCAGCCCGAAGGCCAGATAAACCCCAAAGGATAGACCAGGCAGAACACTACGCCGAAGGCGATCAATGCAAGCTTGAGAAGTTTGTTTTTCAATTCGCGTGTCATGTCGGGCCTCCGATCGAGTGCCAATTTAGATAATACTCTTCCGAGCGTTAACTGATGAGCTTCTTCGGCCAGTTCCCGCGGAATGTTGGACGATGTCAATTCTTTCCCATCGCTGCGATTGGCTCTTGGGCGGCAAAATACGAAAGCGGCCCTCGGCCGCGCGGTGATCGGCGACCCTATGGCCGTCTCCGGCCGCGTCCGCTTATTGGGGCGCGCCTCAGCCACGACACCGACAGGACCGACAGCCGCCCGCGCCCGTCGATCCGAATGGCGATCCGTTGTCTGATCGTATCGCATCCGGCAAGCCAACCTCTGAAAATACCTGCTCAAGTGCGCATCTGACGCCCGCCCACGTTGGTTCGACGATGCGAGCCTCGATCAGATACCGGCTTGCCGTATCGGTGAGCGTTAGGGGATCAGAGCAAGCGTTGTACGTGCGCGAATTAGCTAGAAATAAAAAAGAGCGCCAGCCTTTGAAAGGCTAGCGCTCTTTTCAAATGATGCGCTGACTTTAGGTCAGAATGTCGAAGCTGGCATGCGCGGCGTCGACGCCTTTCAGCATGACGACGTCAACCCAATGATGGCTGACGAGGCCCTGAACAACGGTGTCGCCGTGACCATCGTCGGCAAAGCGCACGGCTTGAC
>JANLYX010000086.1:0-9125 GCA_031365865.1 Hyphomicrobium sp.
GACAAGTGTGTAGACGAAGTCGGAGAGAATGCCGACCAGCAGGCCGATGAGCGAAAACACATACAGATTGGCGAACACAACCGGATAGTCGCGCTTTTCGATACTCTCAAACGATAACAGCCCAAGCCCATCAAGCGAAAAAATCGTCTCGATCAACAGCGAGCCGCCGAAGAACGCGCCGATGAACGCAGCTGGAAATCCCGAGATCACGATCAGCATGGCGTTGCGGAACACGTGGCCGTAGAGCACCTGGTTTTCGTTCAAGCCCTTGGCCCGCGCCGCCACCACATACTGCTTGCGGATTTCATCGAGAAACGAATTCTTGGTCAGAAAGGTCATGACAGTGAACGAGCCGATCGCCATGGCGGTCAGCGGCAAGACCAGATGCCAGGCGTAGTCGGCGGCCTTGCCGATCAGCGACAGCTCGTTCCAGTTGTCGGAATACAATCCGCGCGAGGGGAACCACTGCAGGAACGACGAGCCCGCAAACAGGATCAGCAACAATACGGCAAACAAGAAGCCCGGAATGGCGTGCCCCACCACCAGCGCCACGCTGGTCCAAGTGTCGAAAGGCGTGCCGTCGTTGACGGCCTTGCGAATGCCGAGCGGTATCGAAATCAGATACGTCAGCAGCGTCATCCACAGCCCGAGCGAAATCGAAACCGGCAGTTTCTCCTTGATGAGCTGCATCACCGGCACGTCGCGGAAATAACTCTTGCCGAAATTGAAAGTGGCGTAGTTCTTCATCATCAGGAAAAACCGCTCGTGCGCCGGCTTATCGAAGCCGAATTGCTTCTCCAAGCTCTTGATGAATTCGGGGTCCAACCCTTGCGCGCCGCGATACTTCGACGATATGGCGTCCGCGCCGCCCGCGCCAAGCTGGCCAGCGCCGTTGGCGCCGCCGCCAAGAGAATCCCCGCCGCCACCGCCGATGCTTTGGGCGCGCGAATTGTTATGCCCCATCAGCTGCGCGATCATCTGCTCGACCGGTCCGCCGGGCGCAAACTGCACGATGACGAACGAAAACAGCATGATCCCAAACAGCGTCGGGATGATGAGCAGGAAGCGTTTGAGAAGATATTGGGCCATGCGGTGCTGTTAGATCCTTGAAGCTCCGGTCAATCGCAGGCTACGGCTTGGCAAGTGCAGTGGCCTTGGCAGAATCGTACCACCACGTATCTATGACGCCCGGATCATACTTGGCCATTGTGGCGGGCCGCGAGAATTTATTCCAATAAGCGACGTTGTGCGCGGCTTTATACCAGTGCGGTACCCAATAATGGCTGGCCCGCAACACCCGGTCGATGGCGCGGGTGGCGGTAACCAGGTCGGCCCGCGACTTGGCGGCGGTGACTTTTTCGATCAGGTCGTCGATGACGGGATCGGCAATGCCCGACAAATTCTGCGAACCGTCCATTTTGGCCGCTTCCGACCCCCAATAGCCGCGCAGTTCCGCACCCGGATTTAACCGCAGCGAATACCGCTGCACGGTCAAATCGAAATCGAAGGTTTTGACGCGGCGCTCGTATTGCGCCGGGTCGACGCGCCGGATCGAGGCGTTGACGCCGATGCGCTTCAGGTTGCCGACATAGGGTTGGATGATACGGTCGAAGCCCTCTTCGAACATCAAAATCTCGATGTCGAGGGATTCGCCCTTGGCGTTGCGCGCCATGACGATTGAAGGCTTCGATTTGAGGCCAACCGCGGTCAAGATTTTGCAGAACAGCCCGCAATTGGGATCGTCGATGACTTCGGAGCGCACCTGCCAGCCGGCGGCATTGAGCAGATCGCGGGCCTTTTTCAAACCGTCGCGATTGTCGCCGCTGCCGTCGGTGACAGGCGGGGAATACGCGTCGCCAAAAACCGCCGGCGGCAGCTTGTCCTTGAAAGGTTCAAGCAGCGCCAGCTCCTCTTTGGACGGCGGACCCTTTGCTTTCATGTCGGAGTTCTCAAAGAAACTCTGGGTGCGCGTATAGAGCCCGTAGAAAAGTTTTTTGTTCGACCACTCGAAATCGAAAACCTGATCGAGGGCTTGGCGCACCCGCACGTTCTTGAATTTGTCGCGCCTCAGGTTAATGAAAAAGCCCTGTGCGCCCGAGGGATTGTCATCCGGCAGCGTATCCTTGATCAAGCGGCCCTGTTTGACGGCCGCAATATCGTAGCCGGTCGCCCAATTGACGGACGTGAACTCCTCCCGAAAATCGAAGGTGCCGGATTTGAGGTTTTCCAGTTCGACGTTGCGGTCGCGGAAATATTCGTATCTGACCTCGTCGAAATTGTAGCGTCCGCGGTTGACAGACAAATCCTTGGCCCAATAATCCTCGCGCCGTTTGTAGCTGACGTAAGTGCCGGGTGAAAAATCCTTGATGATGTAAGGGCCCGATCCCAGGGGCGGAGAGAGGGACGTTTCTTCGAACGGATGCGCCGTATAGAATGCCTTGGAGATGACGGGCAAGCCGGCCAGGATCAGCGGCAAGTCGCGTGTCTGTGTGCCCTTGAAGGCGTAGCGCACGGTCGCTGTGCCGGAAGCTTCGGCGCTCGTCACATCGCGCAAGACCAGTCCGATTGCCGGGTTGCCTTTTTCTTTCAGCGCCGTGAATGAAAAGATCACGTCATCGGCGGTAACCGGCGTGCCGTCGGCGAATTTGGCTTCCTCGCGCAGGTTGAACGTCACCGACATGCCGTCGGTTGCGACGTCCGCCGACTTCGCAACCAGACCGTAAACGGAATCTGGTTCGTCCACGGCCCGCGTCATCAAACTGTCGAACAGCAAATCCAAACCATGCGCGGCGTCGCCCTTGACGATGAAGTTGTTGAAGCTGTCGAATGTCGTCGCGCCGCCCGTGCCCATCGTCGCAATGCGCCCGCCCTTCGGCGCATCGGGATTGACGTAATCGAAATTCTTGAAATCCGGCGGATACTTCAAGTCGCCGAAAATCGACAAGCCGTGGCGCGGCTCGGCTGAGGCCGGCGCCGCCAAGGCCAGCGCCAGTGCGGTCAGCCAAATGCCGATAGCATTGCGGGTGAACTTATTGGCGAATTTGCCCATCATTTCATCCGGCCGGCATCTGCAATTTTGGCCTTTTCAGCGTCGTACCACCAGACCTGCATGGGCGCTGCGGTTTGCGAGGGCAGTTTTTGCGGCCGCCCGAGCGTGTCCCACCACGCGAGGCGGTCATACGGGTAATGCCAATGCGGCACGAGGTAGTAATTCCACAACAGCACGCGATCGAGCGCGCGGGTGGCGGCGACGAGATCGGCGCGGTCCTTCGACCAGAT
This sequence comes from Hyphomicrobium sp., assembly GCA_031365865.1. GTDB lineage: Bacteria > Pseudomonadota > Alphaproteobacteria > Rhizobiales > Hyphomicrobiaceae > Hyphomicrobium_B. Next base: position 3,280 of record JANLYX010000086.1, read on the forward strand.
GATCTTGTCGATCAACTTATCGACGGCCGGGTGCTTGATGCCGGCGGTGTTTTTGCTGGCGTCCTTGTCAGCGGCATCGCTGCCCCAGTACTGACGCTGCTCGTTACCGGGCGAGAGCGACTGTCCAAAGGAATCGATGATGATATCGAAGTCGCGTTTGTCCTCACGCAGTTTGTACTGCGCATCGTCGACCGCCCGAACCGTGACATTGATGCCAAGCGGTTTCATCGCTTCGATGTAAAACAGCGTCAGGCGCTGAAACGTCTCGCCGTCCAGCAGAATTTCGACGTTGAAAGGCTCGCCCTTGGCATTCTTCAGAATGTGATCGGCCCCAAGCGTCCAGCCGGCCGCATTCAAAAGTTTCAACGCCGCTTGCTGGTTCTTGCGGAAATCGCCGGCTTCCTTGTTCTCCGGATTTTTCCACTCGGTCGTGAACACTTCAGGCGGCACCTGGTCTTTGACCTCGTTGAGAATCTCGAGCTCGCGGCCCTCGGGCAGGCCTTTTGAGCGCAGTTCCGAATTCTCGAAATAGCTGGAGGTTCGGACATAGAGATTGTTGAACAGCTTCTGGTTGGCTTCCTCGAAATTCAAAAGCAGGTTGAAAGCCTGACGCGTCCGCACATCCTGGAACTTTTCGCGCCGCTCGTTGAAGACGTAAGCCTGCATGCCGGCCGGCCGCTCGACCTTGATGGCTTCCTTTTTGACGAAGCCTTTCGCCAAAGCTTCGAACTCATATTTGGTGGTCCAAGCGCTGGCCATATTCTCGGTCCAGATGTCGATCTTGCCGGTTTTGAAATCTTCAAAGGCCGGCGTACGATCGCGGTAATAGGTGAACTCGAGCGTGTCGAAATTGTATTGGCCCTTCATGACGGGCAAATCCTTGGCCCAATAATCGGCGATGCGCTCGTAGATGATTTTGCGGCCGGCATCGAAGGATTTGATTTTGTAAGCTCCATTGCCCACCGGCGGCTCGAGGCTACTTTTTGATAAATCGCGGGCCTCGCCGTTGGCGCCCTTGTCTTGCCAATAGTGCTTCGGTAGCACTGACATCTGCCCGACGATCATCGGCAGCTCCCGGTTGTTCTTGGTGTCGAAGGTGAAGGTGACTTGCCGCGCGCCGGTCTTCTCGGCTTTGACGACATTTTTGTAGTAGAAAACGTAAAACGGATTGGCCTTCTTCAGTTCCTCGAGTGAAAAGATGACATCCTCCGGTGTCACGGGCTTGCCGTCGTGAAACCGCGCCGCTTCCCGCAGCTTGAAGGTGACGCTCGAAAAATCATCCGGGTAGGATAGGCATTCCGCGATCAGACCATATTCAACGGACGGTTCGTCTGGGCTGGTCGCGGTCAAACTGTCGAAGACGAGGCCAAGACCCGCGGCCTTGACGCCCTTTTCCGAAAACGGGTTCAAGGTATCGAACGTGCCTTGCGCGAACTCCCGCAGCGTGCCGCCTTTGGGCGCATCCGGATTGACCCAATCGAAATTCTTGAAATCAGCAGGGTGCTTCGGCGGACCGACCAGAGACACGGCATGGCGGCACGCTGGCTCCTCTGCCAAGGCCATGACGGGGGCGGCGAACAAAAAGCCGAAAAAAGCGGCTGCGAAAAGAACGGGGTGGGGCTTGTGTGATACCGTGCGCATGTGCCGACGTTTTCCTTGCCTTCGTTAACCCAGTTGTCTTTCCGATTAAGGATCCTATTGCCAGTCTACCACGCCCGCAGATGACGGGGATAACTTGGCCTATCGTTAATTCCCCACAAAAAAATGACCCTGCCGCGGGGCGGCAAGGCCAGAAAGCCGCACGGCGGCAGGGTCGCAAAAAATCGGAAATGAAGCGAGTTAACTTGCTGTCATTTTGGCAGCGGAACGGGGCTATCCGCGAGCGTCGCCAAATACGCAAGGACGTCGGCCGCCTCGGCGGGGTTTGAAAGCCCTGCAAAGACCATCTTGGTGCCGGCAACGTAGGCGCTCGGTTTGGTGATGAATCTCGCCAGATCTTCGAAGGTCCAGTTGCCGCCCTTGGCCTTCATGCCAGCCGAGTATTCGAAGCCTTCGAACGAGCCCTTGGGCCGGTTGACGATTCCGTAGAGGTTGGGTCCGATGGCTTTGGGCTTGCCTTTTTCGTAAGTGTGGCACACTTGGCATTTCTTAAAGATGGCTTGACCGTTCTCGGCATTGGCTTTGCCGAGCAGGGCGACGACATCGCCGCCTGGACCGCTGACCGCTGCCGCCGCTTCAGGCTTGGCTGCGGCTGCTTCTTTAGGCGCGGCTTCCTTTGCCGGAGCGGTAGCCTCTTTTGTTGGCGTCGCAGCTGGCTCCTTCGCCGGAGCCGCAGCTTCTTTAGCCGCTACCGGCTTTACCGGAGCAGCGCCCTCTTTGGCGGGGGCTGCCGCGGTTTCCTTGGCGGGGGCCTCAGCGCCGCCGAGCGCGTAGCCAACCTTTTGTTCGGCGTGCTCAAGGCGCGTGTCGATGATGGTTTTGGTACCGAAGATCAACAACAGGGCGGACAGAATGGCGCCGGCGATCTTTGTAAATTCCAACTGGTCCATTGCGGTCTTTTTCCTCTCGTGCCCCGGCCCATTGAATGCTGATTGGGCCGACGACGCAGTCGCTTTCGACTACAGGAAAGCGGCCCGCCCTTGCAATAGGCGAACGCTGTGGTCTAGAGCCTGATCACGAGACCAATTGTCACCTGCGCAAAGGCCAGATCCGCGATGGCGCTTTCTCTGATCGTAATTCCAGCCCGCATGCAGGCAACGCGTTTGCCCGGCAAGCCGCTTGCGCTCATCGATGGACGGCCGATGATCGTGCATGTCTGGGAGCGGGCCATGGCGGCGGATACCGGCCGCGTCGTCGTCGCAACCGACAGCGACGAGATCATGTCGGCGGTGCGGGACGCAGGCGGGGAAGCGGTCATGACGCGCGCCGATCATCAATCGGGTTCGGACCGGGTCTTCGAAGCCGTGTCGCGCGTCGACCCCGACGGCGACATCGATCATATCGTCAATTTGCAAGGCGACCTGCCGACGCTTGATCCTAATCTGATAAGGGCCTGCCTCGAACCTCTGACAGACCGCCACGTCGATATCGCAACGCTCGCTGCGGAAATTCGCGACCCTGACGAGCGCACCAACCCCAACGTCGTCAAGGTTGTCGGCACGCCGGAAGGCAGTACCGGGCGCTTGCGGGCGCTGTACTTCACACGCGCCACTGCGCCATCGGGCGAAGGCCCGCTCTATCATCACATCGGCATCTACGCCTACCGCCGCCGCAGCCTCGAGCGTTTCGTATCCTTAAAGCCGTCACACCTCGAGTTGCGCGAACGGCTCGAGCAGTTGCGCGCACTCGAAGACGGCATGCGCATCGACGTTGCGCTCGTTGACACGGTTCCGCTCGGTGTCGATACTCCCGCGGATCTCGAGAAAGCCCGCCGGCTGCTCGCGCCGGCATAAATTCTGTTTCTTCAACTTCAGCCACGGGCTTTCGATTGCCATGCCGAACTCACCTAAATCCTCAAGCCACGCGCGCATCGCCTACCAGGGCGAGGCCGGAGCAAATTCCCACCTCGCGGCACTGGAAGCCTATCCCGATATGGAAGCGGCCGCTTATCCGACGTTCGAGGATGCACTCGCCGCCGTCACGACCGGTGAAGCCCTCTACGCCATGATCCCGATTGAAAACTCGGTCGCCGGCCGCGTTGCCGATATTCACCACCTGCTGCCAGATGCCGGCCTCTTCATCGTGTCGGAATATTTCCTGCGCGTCCGCCACCAGCTGATGGCGCTTCCCGGGGCCTCGCTTGAAACCGTCAAACGCGCGATGAGCCACACCCAGGCGCTCGGGCAATGCCGCAATACTTTGCGCAAGCTCGGTTTGAAACCGGTACCCGAAGCCGACACGGCTGGGTCCGCGCGGATGGTGTCGGAGACCAAAGACCTCGCCACTGCTGCGATTGCTTCGAAGCTCGCGGCTGAAATTTATGGCTTAAAAATTCTGAAAAGCGACATGGAAGACGAGGATCACAACACCACCCGCTTCGTCGTTCTCGCCAAGGAACCCGACGACGCCGAGCCGGAGAATGGTCCCGTCATCACCACCTTCATTTTCCGCGTCCGCAACGTGCCCGCCGCGCTCTACAAGGCACTCGGCGGATTTGCGACCAACAACGTCAACATGACCAAGCTCGAGAGCTATCAGAGCGGCGCGACGTTCAACGCCACGATGTTTTTCGCCGACGTCGAAGGCCATCCCGTCGATCGCCCGGTGCAATTGGCGCTTGAGGAGCTGTCGTTCTTTTCAACCAAGATCACCTTGCTCGGAACTTATCCCGCCAGCCCCTATCGCAAAGAAGCGGCAGACCTCGGTCGCGCCGATAGGATCTGCTGAAACGCTCGAAGCTAGGAATACGATTGATATGCGTCTTAAAGACAAAGTTGCCGTTGTCACGGGCGCAGCCTCCGGCTTTGGGCGCGGCATCGCGGAATTGTTTGCCGAACACGGCGCCAAGGTCGTGATCGCGGATTTGAATGTCTTGGGTGCGCAAGATGTCGCCCGCGCCATCGGCGAGGCCAGCGCCATCGCCGTGACCACCGACGTTACCAAGCGCCGCGACGTCGAAGCCATGATCGCGGCTGCCGTCGAACGCTTCGGCGGTCTCGACATCCTGGTCAATAACGCCGGCTACACCCATCGCAATCAATCTCTGCTGACGGTCAGCGAAGAGGAATTCGACCGCATCTATGCCGTCAACGTCAAAGCCATTTATCTTTCAACATTGGTGGCCGTCCCTGAGTTCGAAAAGCGCGGCGGCGGCGTCATTATCAACACGGCATCGACCGCCGGCGTCAGGCCACGGCCCGGGTTGACCTGGTACAACGGCTCGAAAGGCGCGGCGATCACGCTGACCAAATCGCTTGCCGCCGAACTCGCGCCCAAAAATATTCGCGTCAACGCCATCAATCCGGTGATCGGCGAAACCGGCATGCTGTCGCAATTCATGGGGGTGGATGACACGCCCGAGAACCGCGCGAGATTTCTCGCCACGATTCCGTTGGGCCGCATGTCGAAACCGTCCGACATCGCCAACGCGGCATTGTTTTTTGCCGATCCCGCCAGCCACTTCATCACCGGCGTCGCCATGGAGGTCGACGGCGGACGGTGCGTGTAGTCTCCCTGGTTGTTGCAATTTTTGCAGCCTTTGCCGCGATTTCTGTTCAAGCGCGATTCAAAATTGCTAACGCGCGTTAAGGGAGGTGAAACGAAATTCAACTATGTTTCTCCGGGCGGGCAAAACTTCTGAGTTTTTGGAGACAGAGTATCTTGCCATGACTGACAGCAACGATCATCACGACCGGCGCCAATTCGGACGGCGCCAATCCTTTCTGCACGGCTGGATCAAGTTGCCGGGCCGTCCAGCGGTCACGTGCACGCTGAGAAATATTTCTATCGGCGGCGCGCTGCTGGTGTTCGATCAGCCGCAAGGTTTGCCCTACGGCTTCCTGCTGACCATTGAGGGAACGGGCCAAGTCTTCGGCTGTGAAATCCGCCATCACTATGGCGACCGGGTCGGCGTGCAGTTTGTCGATGCCGCGACCATTCAAGAAGGTGGCGCATTGGATTCCGGCGGCAAGCCGCCGTCGTGGCTACCGGCCCAGCCCGCGCCGTTGCGGCAGTGACCTTACTCCATGGCCGCAATAGCCGGACTTGACCCACGGCTGTCCGGTTTAGCATATTTGCAGATCCAGTTGTGCTTCAACGCCGGGTCTTCGGAGCCTTGTGGCGTCAAGAAGATCGTGAATGGATCGCATCTGGAACAAGTTGAGGCGTACCAATCGGGTGAAGGCGAG